>NZ_JCAXEP010000020.1:0-22927 GCF_059758455.1 Cellulosimicrobium sp. GQ32
CGGGGGCGGGCGGGGGCGCGGGTGGGGCTCAGGACTCCGCGAGGAGCTCGCGGACGCGGGGGATGACCTGTGTGCCGTAGAGCTCGATGCTGCGGAGCATCGTCTCGTGCGGCAGCGTGCCGGTCGAGTACTTGAGGTCGAACCGGCCGGCCCCGAGGAGTCGCACCGTCCGGGCGATCTTGCGCGCGACCGTCTCGGGCGAGCCGACGTAGAGCGACCCGTCGCGCACGTCGTGGGCGAAGCGCCCGCGGTGGTAGGCGGGCCAGCCGCGCTCGCGCCCGATGCGGTTGTTCATCGCCGCGAAGTGCTCGTAGACCTCCTCCTGCGCCTGCTCGTCCGTGTCGGCGACGTGGCCGGGCGAGTGGACGCCGACCGGCAGCACCGGGTTGCCGAGCTCCTCGACCGCGCGGTGGTAGAGGTCCACGTAGGGGCGGAACCGCTCGGGCTCGCCGCCGATGATCGCGAGCATGAGGCCCAGCCCGTGCCGCGCGGTCCGCACGACCGACTCGGGCGAGCCGCCCACGCCGACCCATGTGCGGAGCCGACCGCTCTCGGTCTTGGGCCAGACCTCCTGGTCGGCCAGGCCCGCGCGCGTCGTGCCCGACCACGTGACCGGACCCTCGTCCAGGAGGCGGACGAACAGGTCGAGCTTCTCCTCGAACAGCACCTCGTAGTCCGCGAGGTCGTACCCGAACAGCGGGAACGACTCGATGAACGACCCGCGCCCGAGGATGACCTCCGCCCGCCCGCCGGACAGCGCGTCGAGCGTGGAGAACCGCTCGAAGACGCGCACCGGGTCGTCGGAGCTGAGCACGGTCACCGCGGAGCCGAGGCGGATGCGCGACGTCCGCGTCGCGATCCCGGCGAGCACGACCTCGGGCGCGCTGATGGCGAAGTCCGCGCGGTGGTGCTCGCCGACGCCGAAGAAGTCGACCCCGACCTGGTCCGCGAGCACCGCCTCCTCGACGACGTCGCGGATCGTGCGCGCCCCGCTGAGCAGCGCACCGTCCGGGCCTGCGGTCACGTCGCCGAACGTGTCGAGGCCCAGCTCGACCGTCGTGGGGTCCGACGGCGGCCCGGAGGTGGTGCGCTCCGGCCCGGCGGGGGTGGAGGGAGTCGTGTCGGTCATCGTGTGCTCCTGCGGTCGGTCGACCGTCGGCGGACTGGTGCTCTCACCGGCGGCGCGGTCGTGCGCCGTCTCAACCGTGCCCGGCCGTGGGATCTTCCGCGACCCGGCGGGCGTGCCGGGTGGACGGCCCGGAGCAGCCCGTGGGGCGCACGGGTCACGACGACGGCCGCCGCCCCGGGAGGGACGACGGCCGTCGGACGAGGCGCCGGCAGGAGGCGCTGCGACGTCAGTACGTCGAGGTCACGGCACCGTTCGCGACGAGCGCGGCGATCGCGACGATGTAGATGATCGTCCCGATGGCGCCGAGCACCGTGAAGATGATGCTGAGGATGAGGCCCCACTTGGCGAGCTGGTTGTCGAAGCCCGCCTCCTTGCTCTTCTTGCGCGCGATCGCGCTGACGACGATGCCCGCGATGGCGAAGACGAACGCGAGCACGAAGCCCACGATGCCCAGGGTCTTGCCCGGGTCCTCGATGGGGGCGGCGTAGCCGGCGGGGGCCTGCGGGGCGGCGGGGTACTGCTGGGCCATGTTCTTCTGCTTTCTGGGTGGGCCGACGTGGCCGGGTCCTGTGGCGGCGCGGACGGGTCGTCCGCGCGCGTGCGGGGCTCATTGTGGGCCATGTCGAGTGTGTCTGAACAGGGGGAGTTCTCCCCGATGTCGGTGAAAGCACGACAAAAGGGAGAGAAGCGACGTCCTAGCCCGCAGTCGGGTCGCGTGGCGCGTAGATCCGCACCGCGCCGGGCCGCATCGTGAGACGGACGGTGACCGCGCCGCCGCCGTCGAGCGCGAGAGTCTCGCCGTCGTGCGCCAGCACCACGGGTAGCGGTCCGGCGGCCTCGGGCGAGGCCCCGCCGTCGGGCGCGGAGGGCTCGTCCGGGCCGACCACCGCTCCCTGGGCGGGGAACCGCAGCTCGAGCGTCGGGACCGCCGTCGCGTCGACGACGAGGTGCCGCCGCACGCCGGGCACCCGGCGCGCGAGGCAGGTCCCCGTGTCGCCCGCCGCGACCTCGAGGAACGTGCGCAGCCGGCTCGCGCGCCGCTCCGCGCGCGCCGTGCGGACGTCGAGCACGCCGTCGTCCAGCCGGCGTCGCTCGACCGGGGCGAGGCTCTGGGGGTAGTAGCGGTTCACGCCGGCGAACAGCGACCAGTACTCACCCTCGTGCCCGTCCACCGCCATCCGCACCCGGTGCGCGCGCCGCAGCACCCGAGCCGCGGCGAGCACCGCCGCCGGCCACTTGCCGAGGCGGTGCTCGTGCTTCTCGCGCTCCGTGACGAGCTCGGGGTAGACGCCCGCCGAGAAGGTGTTGAGCACCGTCCGTGGCGGGCCGTCGGCCCCGTCGACCTCGAGGTCTGCGACGTCGATCGTCACGCCCGAGCCGGTACGGACGGCCGCGACCGTCGCGCCCATGGACGTGAGGTCGGCCGCCCGCGCGAAGTGGTTGAGCGTGCCGCCGGGGAAGACGGCGAGCGGCAGGTCGTGCGCGCGGGCCGCCGCTGCGGCCGTGGAGACGGTGCCGTCGCCACCGCTGATGCCGAGGGCGCGGGCGCCGTCCGCGGCGGCGTCGTCGAACAGGCGGCGCAGGTCGTCGTCCTCGCTCAGCACGTGCACCGCGGCTCGCGGCAGGCCCTCGCGCAGCGCGACGAGCGGGTCCTCCTTGAGCAGTCGGCCCGACCCCGCGGCCGGGTTGACGACGACGAAGAGGCCCACCCCGTCGTCGAGCGCGGGGACGTCCGCGGGCGGCCCCGCCGGGACGTCGGGGCGTTGCTCGGCACGGCCGGGGACGAGCACGCGACCCGCGAGCGCGACCCCGACGCCCAGCGCCGCGCCCGCGGCGACGTCCGAGAACCAGTGCGAGCCCGTGTGCAGGCGCGAGTACAGGATGAGCCCGGCGAGCGGCGTGAGCGCCAGCCCGACCGTCGGCCACTCGATCGCGACGCCCGTGACGAACGCGGCGGCCGACGCCGAGTGGCCCGACGGGAACGAGGGCGACGTCGGCGGGTCCGCCACGCGGCGCCACAGGGGAAGGCCGTCGAGCGACGGGCGCACGCCCCCGAACACGGTCTTGCCGACGACGTTCGCGAGGACGCTCGACACGAGCAGCGAGCCGTAGCCGCGCAGGGCGGCGTCGCGCCCGCGGCGCCCGGTGGCGGCGATCCCGACCGCGGCCCCGGCCCACAGCACGCTGTGGTCGGCCCACGTCGAGAGCCGGGAGAGCGCGGTGTCGGCGGCGGCCCCCAGCGCGCGGCGGTTCGTCCAGCGGTTCACCGCGCGGTCGAGGCGGGCGACCCCGGGGATCGCCTCGTGCGGCTTGACGATCCCGGTGATGCGCGGCATCCCGCCATCGTAGGAAGCCTCGTGACGGGCCGCGCGGCGGCGGCCGCCTCGCGAGGCGCGGGGTCAGACCCCGGCGCGGCTCGTCTCGCCGCGGAGCACGTCGATGTGGGCCTGCAGGCGCTCCAGCGCGACGGCGACGCCCTCGCCCGCGTCGTGCGCGAGGTTCGTCACGTGGCGGAGCTGGGCGGACGCCGCGTCGAGCGCGACCTGCGCGTCGGCGAGCGCGACGGCGGCGCGACCGTCGGCCGCCTCGTCGTCGTCGGTCGCGCGCTCGAGCGCGGAGCGGGCCTCGTCCGTCGCGGCCTCGACCGACTCGACGGCGTCGAGCACGTCGTTGCGGAGCACGGGGTGCAGGGCGGGGAGCTGGGCGTGCACGCGGTCGAGGTCGTTCCCGATGGTCTCCGTCTGGACCTGCGCGTCGGCGATGAGCTGCTGGACCTCGGCGGCGCTCGCCGTCGAGCACATCGGGAGCATCATGGACAGCGCGAGCAGGCTCGCCGCGGCGAACCGGGCAGACGTGCGCGTGCGCTGCGGCGTCGTGGGCTCGCTCGTCCTCGCTGACATGGCACCCAGTCTCCCGGTCGAACCTGAGAAGAGCCAGGGAATCGTGGGCGAATTCATGGAGATTTCGCACACAGCGCACGCGGGCGACACGTCGCCCGTCGTCCGGAACGGGCGCATCCGGCAGAGCGACGTCAGACCCGGGCGAGGCGGCGGCGTCGTGCGGTGACCACGCGGGTCCCGATCAGGCCGTGGCGCGGGCTGAACAGGTAGGCGAGCGCGAACGCGACCCCCAGCGCCACGACGACCGTGCCGCCCGACGCGGTGTCGAGGTAGTAGCTCACGTAGATGCCGACGACCCCGCACACCGCCGCGACGAGCGGCGCGATCCACAGCATGCGCGAGAACCGGTCGGTGAGCAGGTAGGCCGTCGCGCCGGGCGTGATGAGCAGCGCGACCACCAGCACGACCCCGACCGCCTGGAGCGCGACGACGACGGTCAGCGCGAGCAGGCCGAGCAGCAGTGCGCCGAGCCGCCGCGGCGACAGCCCGATCGCGTGCGCGTGCGTGGGGTCGAACGCGTAGAGCGTGAGGTCGCGCCGCTTGAGCACGACGACGGCGAGCGTCACCGCGCCGAGGGCCAGCACCTGGAGCAGGTCGGCGCGCGACACCCCGAGGAGGTTGCCGAACAGGATGTGGTTGAGGTCGGTCTGGCTCGGCGTCACCGAGATGAGGACGAGGCCGAGCGCGAAGAGCGTCGTGAACACGACGCCGATGGCCGCGTCCTCCTTCACGCGGCTCGTGTCCCGGACCGCGCCGATGAGCAGGACGGCGAGCAGCCCGAACACGAGCGCGCCGAGCGCGAACGGCGCCCCCGCGACGTATGCGAGCACGACGCCGGGCAGCACCGCGTGCGAGACGGCGTCGCCCATGAGCGACCACCCGACGAGCACGAGCCAGCACGACAGCACGCCGCACACGATCCCCGCGGTGACCGTGACCGCGAGCGCGGTCCGCAGGAACTCGAACGACAGGGGCTCGGTGAGCCGTTCGACGAGCACGGCGAGGACGTCGGTCACGGGGCCACCTCCACGCCGAACGCGAGCGCGAGGTTCTCGGGCCGCAGGACCTCCGCGGGCGTCGAGTGCAGCAGGACGCGCTGCTGGAGCAGCACGGCCTCGTCCGCGAGCTCGGGCAGCGCGTGCAGGTCGTGGGTCGAGACGAGGACGGTCGCGCCGTCGGCCGCGAGCTCGCGCAGCAGCGCGGTGATCGTGGCCTCCGTGCGCTTGTCGATGCCGGCGAACGGCTCGTCGAGCAGGAGGATCGTCGCGCCCTGCGCGAGCCCCCGGGCGACGAACGCGCGCTTGCGCTGCCCACCCGAGAGCGCACCGATCTGCCGGTCCGCGAGGTCGGTGAGCTCGACGCGCTCGAGCGCGTGCGCGACCGCCTCGCGGTCGGCCGGCCGCGTGCGTCGGGTGAACCCCTGGTAGCCGTAGCGGCCGGTCATGACGACGTCGCGCACGCTCAGCGGGAACGCCCAGTCCACGTCCTCGCTCTGCGGCACGTACCCCACGGCCTGGGCGCGCCGGGCGCGGGCCGGGGGTGCGCCGTCGACCAGCACGGTGCCGCGGTCCGGCCGGACCATGCCCATGACCGCCTTGAACAGCGTCGACTTGCCCGACCCGTTCATGCCCACGAGCCCGCACACGGTGCCCGGCCCGCCCGCCGACCCCAGGGCGAGGGTCGCGCCGTCGAGCGCGAGGACGTCGCCGTAGTGGACGGTGAGGTCGCGCACGTCGATCGCGGGCGTGCCCGACGGCGTCCGCGCGCCCGCGCTCACGCGTCGCCCCCCGCCGTGGTCCCGGTGAGGCCCGCGACGATGGTCTGCGTGTCGTGCCGCAGGAGGTCGAGATAGGTCGGCACGGGGCCGCCGGGCTCCGAGAGCGAGTCGACGTAGAGCGTGCCGCCGAACGCCGCCCCGGACTCCAGCGCGACCTGGCGCATCGCCTTGTCCGAGACCGTGGACTCGCAGAACACCGCCGGGACGTCGTGCTCCTCGACGAACTCGATCGCGCCGACCACCGACCGTGGCGTCGCCTGCTGCTCCGCGTTCACCGCCCACAGGTACTGCTCGGCGAGGCCCGCGTCGCGCGCGAGGTAGGAGAACGCGCCCTCGCACGAGACGAGCGCGCGGTGGCCCTCGGGGAGCGCGTCGAGCGCGTCGGTCAGCTCGCCATGGACGGCCGCGAGCTCGGCCGAGTACGCCGCGGCGTTCGCCGCGTAGGCGTCGGCGTGCGCGGGGTCGAGCTCGGCGAACGCGTCGGCCATGTTCTGCACGTACAGCTGACCGTTCACGGGCGACATCCACGCGTGCGGGTTGTCCTTGCCCTGGTACTCCTCGGCGGTGTCGTCGCCGAGCGCGATCGGGTCGACGCCCTCGCTCACGACGACGTGCGGCACGTCCAGCCCGTCGACGAACCGCCCGAACCACGCCTCGAGCCCCATGCCGTTGTCGAGGATCAGGTCTGCGTCCGCCGCCCTGCGGAGGTCGCCCGGCGTCGGCTCGTAACCGTGGATCTCCGCGCCGACCTTGGTGATCGACTCGACGCGCAGGTGGTCGCCCGCGACGTTCTGCGCCATGTCCGCGAGCACGGTGAACGTCGTGAGCACGACTGGCCGGCCGTCGTCGACGGCGGCCCCACCGCCCGCGTCGGTCCCGGCGGAGCACCCGGCGAGAGCGAGCGCGGTCACCGTCGCCAGCGCGACGACCCGACTGGCGGTTCTTCCGGCAACCCGGGACACGAAGTTCGGCATACCGAAAAATCTAGTCCGCACGCCCGATGGACGCAACGGCCCCGCCCGCCGAGGAGCACCCCGATCGCGCGAGGTAGAGCCGTGGTCCGCCGGAGTAGAGCCCTGGTCGCGCGGGGTAGTGCCGTGGTCGTGCCCGACGGCGGTCAGCCCGGGCGAGCGACGACCAGGGCGAGGCAGAGCCGGGCGGGGTGGGTGGTGGTGCCGCGTCGTGGCGGGCCTGGCGGGAGCCGCGAGGAACGAGCGGCGGATGGTAGACGCGGCACCACCACCCACGCCGCCCACCCAACCCGACCACGCGTCGTCGGCCACAGACCTCGCGCGACCAGGGGTCGACTTCGGCGGACCAGGGCTCTACTCCGGCGGACCAGGGCTCTACCTCGGCGGACCAGGGCTCTACCTCGGCGGACCAGGATTCTCCCTCGGCGGACCAGGATTCTCCCTCGGCGGGGTGGGGTTCTCCCTCGCGCCGAGACGGCGGCTCACCTCGGTGGCCGCGCGGCCGACGGCGGCGGCGAGCTCGGCGCGACGGGCGGGCGGGGCGTCGTCGGCCCAGAAGGTGAGGGCGATGCCGGCGACGGGGAGGCCGGTGTGGTCCACCGCCGCGTGCGCGACGGACGCGAGACCGGGCGTGACCTCGCCGTCCTCCTCCGCCCAGCCGCGCCGTCGGACGCCGCGCAGGACCTCGCGCAGCGCGCCGAGGGACTGCGGCCCGACGCCCGTGCGGTCGGCGAACGCGGCGGCGTTCGGGAACAGGGCGCGGACCTGGGCTGCGGGCAGGCCGGAGAGGACGGCGCGACCGCTCGCGGTGAGGTGGGCGGGGAGGCGGACGTCGACGTCGGTCACGAGCGTGGGGCGGCGCGGTGCGCGCTGCTCGACGAGGTAGAGGACCTCGCGACCGTTGAGGACGGCGAGGTGCGCGCTCTCGCCGGTCGACTCGACGAGGCGCGCGACGACGGGCCGCGCGAGGCGGGCGAGCGGCGCCTGGCGCGCGTACGCGGACCCGAGCGCGAGCGACGCCGTCCCCAGCCCGTACCGGTGCTCTTCGGGCAGGTGCGTCACGAAGCCCTCGTCCACGAGGACGGACAGCAGGTGGTAGACGGTCGAGCGGGGGAGCCCGAGGCCCTGCGCGACGGCGGCCGCGGGCGACGGGCCGGCCTGCGCGGCGAGGTACGTGAGCACGCGGACGGCTTGGCGCGCGGCGGGGACGTCGCTCGGCATGGAGACCACGGTAGGCGCGTGGCACGATCGAGGCGTGACGACCCTGCCGGACGACCAGCGCCTGCGCGACCTCGCGCGGCTGCGGCGCGTGCGGGACCGGATCGACCGCGAGTACGCGCAGCCGCTCGACGTCGCGGCGCTCGCGGCCGGCGTGCACGTGTCGGCCGGGCACCTGAGCCGCGAGTTCAAGGCCGCGTACGGGGAGTCGGTGTACGCGTACCTCATGACGCGGCGCATCGAGCGCGCGAAGGCGCTGCTGCGGCGCGGCGACCTGAGCGTCACGGACGTGTGCTTCGCGGTCGGGTGCTCGTCGCTCGGGACGTTCAGCACGCGGTTCACGGAGCTCGTGGGCGTACCGCCGAGCGTGTACCGACGTCGCGCGGCGGAGTCCGACGCCGCGTCCCCCGCCCTCGCGGAGTCCCGGACGGCCGCGGCGGCCGTCTCACGCGGCATCGGGACCGACCCCGGTGCGGAGCGCCTCGACGGGATGCCGGCGTGCGTCGCGCGCCGCGTCACGCGACCGGTCAGGAATCGAGAAGCGCCGGCGGGACGACGGTCCTAGCGTCGTTCCCATGAACCTCACCATCAACTCCAGCTTCCTGCCCCAGACCGACCCCGACGCCTCGCTGGCCTTCTACCGCGACGTCCTCGGCTTCGAGATCCGCAACGACGTCGGCTACGAGGGGATGCGGTGGATCACCGTGGGCCCGGCCGACCAG
The DNA here is from genome assembly GCF_059758455.1 of Cellulosimicrobium sp. GQ32. Classification (NCBI taxonomy): domain Bacteria; kingdom Bacillati; phylum Actinomycetota; class Actinomycetes; order Micrococcales; family Promicromonosporaceae; genus Cellulosimicrobium; species Cellulosimicrobium sp. GQ32. Next base: position 8,718 of record NZ_JCAXEP010000020.1, read on the forward strand.
CCGGACACCGCGATCGTGCTGCACCCGCCGGCCGCGACGCCGGGCCTCAGCGACGACGACAAGCGCGCGCTCCTGGAGATCGTGGCCAAGGGCGCCTACTTCGGCGTGAACCTCGCGACGGCGGACGTCGACGAGACGTTCGCGCGGATCGAGGCGGCGGGGGCGGAGGTCGTGCAGGAGCCGATCGACCAGCCCTACGGCGTGCGCGACTGCGCGTTCCGCGACCCGGCGGGCAACGAGATCCGCATCCAGCAGCGCCGCTGAGGTCGTCAGACCCGGCCGCTCGACCCCGCGGCCTCGAGGTCGAGCGTGAGAGCGAGCGGCCCGAGCTCGGCCGCGACCTGGGAGAACTCGGCGACGAGCGGGGGGATCGGCCCGGCGCGCCGGACGAGCCCCCAGCGCAGCACCGGCCGCTCGTCGAGCGGTACGTAGGCGACGTCCGAACGCTCGAGATAGCGGATGCCCTGGGCGCACGCGACGGCGACGCCGTCGCCGGACATGACGCGCCACAGCACCTCCTCGCGCGTCGGCGCGGTGCCGCCGCGATCGGGCTCGCTGCGGGGGACGGGGCTGACGGCGTCCTCCCAGTAGTCGGGGACCGGCAGCCCGGAGGGCAGGACGTTCTCGTCGGCCAGCTCCGCCACGGACACCGACGAGCGCGTGGCCAGCGGGTGCGTCCTCCCGACGGCGAGCACGATCGGTTCGGTGAAGGTCACCGGGCCGACCGCGAGGTCCTTCTCCTCGACGGGCAGCCACAGGAGCGCGACGTCGACCTCGCCGTCGCGCAGGAGGCGGAAGGGCTCGTCGATGCGGACCTCGCGCATGCGCAGGTCGACGTGCGGGTTGCGGGCGCGGAACAGCGCCGTGACGGGGGCGAGCTCCTGCCACAGGGGTCCCATGACGCCGAACGTCAGGGTCTCGCGCGCGGCCCGTGCGGTGCTCGCGGCGGACTCGACGCCCTCGAGGATCCGGCGGTACCCGGCCTCGAGGTCGGCCCGGAGCTGCTCCCCGAGGGGCGTGAGCGTGACGCGCCGGCTGGTGCGCTCGAACAGGGGCGCGCCGATCCGGCGCTCCTGCTTGGCGATCGCCTGGCTCACCCGGGGCGCCGACACGTGCAGGCGCTCCGCCGTGCGCCCGAAGTGCAGCTCCTCGGCGAGCGTCAGGAAGATCTCGATGTCACGCAGCTCCACCCGACGATCGTCGCGTTCGTTAACCCCGGACGCAACCACCGTTGCGGGATCGGCCGTTGTTCGCGCGACCGCCCGGGCCGAGCCTGGAAGGGCACGGCGAGAGGCGTCGGGCAGGATCGGGAGGAGACGACCATGGCCGTCGTCAGGACGCACCGGTACACGGTGGAGACGGGCCGGCTGGCCCAGATGCTCGAGCAGCGCAGCGCGCTGATCCAGGGGCTGCGCGCGGCGAACCCCGCGTTCACCGCGGCCACGCTCGTCCGGCTCGAGGACGGGACGTACCTCGACATCTGGCGGTGGGACTCGGCCGCCGCGATGCAGACGGCGGCGCAGGCCGCGCGCGACGTCCCGCTCGTCGGGGCGACGCTCGGCCTCACCACCGACCACGAGGCGCTCGACGGCGAGGTGCTGGACGAGCGCTGAGGACCGCCGTCGTCGCCGGTGACCAGGGCGGGGACGACGGCCCGGACGGGCGGGCCGCGACCGACGCGGCCACGCAGGCACGGCTGGACCGACGCAGGAGGAGCAGGACGATGAGCACCGAAGGACGGACGACGAACGACGCGGGCCGCACCCCGGGCACGCCGGGACGGTTCTCGCGCTGGATGCAGCGCCGCTCGAACGCGCGCCTCGTGCGCAAGGTCCGTGGCGGCAAGGCGACGTTCATGGGGATGGACGTCCTCGTGCTGCACACGGTCGGCCGCCGCAGCGGCGCGCCGCGCGAGACGCCGCTCATGTGGCTGCCGGACGAGGGCGACGCCGTCCTCGTCGTCGCCTCGGGAGGCGGCAGCCGCAACCCGGACTGGCACGCCAACCTCGCGGCGCACCCCGACGACGTCGCGATCGAGCTGCCGGGGCGCGCCCCCGTCCCGGCGACGCCTCAGGAGCTCGACGGCGCGGACCGGGAGCGCGCCTGGCAGCGCGTCGCGACGGCGCAGCCGCGCATCGCGAGGTACCAGAGCAAGGCCGAGCGGCAGTACCCGCTCGTGCGGCTCACGCCGCGGTGAGTTCCGCCCGCGCGGCCGGTCCTGTCACCGGGTCTGCCGCGCGGCGCAGCAGAATCCACGCGCCGGACCGACCGGCTCTCGGGCAGACTTTCGACTGCCGAGGTCGGATGGTCGACGCCGTCGACCGGCCGGTGGACCGGGTCGCCGGTGGAGGCGCGACGAGGCTCGACGACGAGGAGACACGATGAGCACGGCAACGACGACGGGAACCCAGACCTCGGTGCCCCAGGACCCGGACGCGCACGACGTCATCCGAGTCCAGGGGGCGCGGGCGAACAACCTCCAGGACGTGAGCGTCGAGATCCCCAAGCGGCGCCTCACGGTGTTCACGGGCGTCTCGGGGTCTGGCAAGAGCTCGCTCGTGTTCGACACGGTCGCGGCGGAGTCGCAGCGCCTCATCAACGAGACGTACCCGGCGTTCCTCCAGGGCTTCATGCCCACGCTCGACCGCCCCGACGTCGACGTCCTCGAGGGGCTCACCACCGCGATCGTCGTGGACCAGGAGCGCCTGGGCGCCAACCCGCGGTCCACCGTCGGCACGGTGACCGACGCCAACGCGATCCTCCGGGTGCTGTTCAGCCGGTTCGGCGAGCCGCAGGTGGGGCCGCCCACGGCGTTCTCCTTCAACATCCCCGCGCGCAAGGCGAGCGGCATCATGACGTCGGCCACCGGCGAGAAGACGATCGTCCGCAACGCGATCTACCACGGCGGCATGTGCCCGCGGTGCGAGGGGCGCGGCGCGGTCTCGGACCTCGACCTCACCGAGATCTTCGACGACTCGAAGTCCCTGCTCGACGGCGCGATCAAGGTCCCGGGGTACACCGCCGACGGGTGGATGGTGCGCGGGTTCGCCGAGTCGGGGTTCTTCCCGGGCGACCGGCCCATCCGCGAGTTCACCGAGCAGCAGATGCAGGACTTCCTCTACAAGGAGCCCACCAAGATCAAGGCGATGGGGATCAACGTCACCTACGAGGGCCTGATCCCCAAGATCCAGAAGTCGATGTTCTCCAAGGACGTCGACTCGCTCCAGCCGCACGTCCGCGCGTTCGTCGAGCGCGCCGCGACGTTCGCGCCGTGCCCCGACTGCGGTGGCACGCGCCTGTCCGAGTCGGCGCGCTCGTCGAAGATCCGCGGCGTGAACATCGCCGACCTGTGCGCGATGCAGATCACCGACCTCGCCGCGTGGATCCGGGATCTTGACGACCCGAACATGGCGCCGGTCGTGAACGCGCTCGGCGACAACCTCGCGTCGTTCGTCGAGCTCGGGCTGGGCTACCTCAGCCTCGACCGGCCGTCGGGCACGCTGTCGGGCGGCGAGTCGCAGCGCATCAAGATGCTGCGCCACCTCGGGTCGTCGCTCACGGACGTCACCTACGTCTTCGACGAGCCGACCATCGGTCTGCACCCGCACGACATCGACCGCATGAACGGCCTCCTGCTCCAGCTGCGCGACAAGGGGAACACCGTCCTCGTCGTCGAGCACAAGCCGGAGACGATCGTCATCGCGGACCACGTCGTCGACCTCGGCCCGGGCGCGGGCACGGCCGGCGGGCACGTGACGTTCGAGGGCACGGTCGACGGGCTCCGGGCGAGCGACACCGTGACCGGTCGCCACCTCGACGACCGGGCGACGCTCAAGGACGCGGTGCGGACGTCGTCGGGGGCGCTGGAGGTCCGCGGCGCCGACGCGCACAACCTCCAGGACGTCGACGTCGACATCCCGCTCGGCGTGCTCGTCGTCGTGACGGGCGTGGCCGGGTCGGGAAAGAGCTCCCTCATCGAGGGCTCGGTCTCGCGGCGCGAGGACGTCGTGACGATCGACCAGGGCGCGGTGCGGGGGTCGCGCCGCAGCAACCCCGCGACGTACACCGGGCTGCTGGAGCCCATCCGCAAGGCGTTCGCCAAGGCCAACGGCGTCAAGCCGGCCTTGTTCAGCGCGAACTCCGAGGGCGCGTGCCCCGAGTGCAAGGGCGCGGGCGTCATCTACACCGAGCTCGGCTTCATGGAGACCGTCTCGACGCCGTGCGAGGACTGCGGGGGCCGCCGGTTCCAGGCCGCGGTGCTCGACTACACGCTCGGCGGGCTGAACATCGCCGACGTGCTCGACCTCCCGGTCGCCAAGGCGCGCGAGTTCTTCTCGTCCGGTGAGGCCAAGGTGCCCGCGGCGAAGGCGATCCTCGAGCGGCTCGACGACGTCGGCCTCGGGTACGTGAGCCTCGGCCAGCCGCTCACCACGCTGTCCGGCGGCGAGCGCCAGCGCCTCAAGCTCGCGACCCACCTCGGCGACAAGGGCGGCGTGATCGTGCTCGACGAGCCGACGACCGGTCTCCACCTCGCCGACGTGCAGAACCTCCTCGGGCTGCTCGACCGGATCGTCGACGCGGGCAAGTCCGTCATCGTCATCGAGCACCACCAGGCGGTCATGGCGCACGCGGACTGGATCATCGACCTCGGCCCCGGCGCCGGGCACGACGGCGGTCGCGTCGTCTTCGAGGGCACCCCGGCCGACCTCGTCGCGGCCCGCTCCACCCTCACGGGCGAGCACCTCGCGGCCTACGTGAAGGCCTGACGCGCCGAGCACGAGGTTGCTGTCGTGAACGCGCCCATCACGACAGCAACCCCGTGCTCGACGAGCTGCCCGTCGGGAATGTCGGCTCCCTGATGTAAGTTGTCATCAACACGGCCAGCCCCTCTGCCCGACTTCGTCGGTCACGGGCTGGTTTTCATTGCGTCAGGGGGGCGCGTGGTCACCTACTCCAAGCCATATCTGACGCTCGAGCAGCAGGTCGACCTGCTTGAGCAACGTGGTCTTCTGGTGGACCGAGCTCGAGCACTGCACGCGGTGGAGCACGTCGGGTACTACCGGCTCAGCGGGTATTGGTATCCCTATCGCCGCATCGACTCCGCAGAGAGCGCAGCTCGGGGACGGCCGGTTCGAGCCAGCGAGGTGGTCCCGGGAACCCGGTTGGACCAGGTCGTCGCGCTCTACGACTTCGACAGGCGCCTCAAGCTCCTGGTCATGGACGCGATCGAGCGAATCGAGATCGCCCTCCGGGTCGAGCTCGCCTACACGCTCGGAGCGCGCGACCCCTACGTCCACAGGGATCCGCGGGCGTTCGACGGGCGTTTCAGCAGGCCCCGCCCCCGGAGGCGGCAGCAGGAGTCTGCGCACGACGAGTGGCTGCGCAAGCTCGCACAGCTCCAAGCGCGGTCGAAGGAGGACTTCGTCGCGCACTTCAAGGACAAGTACGACGGCGATCTGACCATCTGGGTGGCCGTCGAGGTCACCGACTTCGGGATGATGTCGATCCTCTACGAGCACACGCGGCGGCCGACTCGTGACGTGATCGCCAGGAAGCGCTCCGTCACGGACGAGAGCGGCGCCGGGAACGGGGAGGCGCTGGCGAACTGGTTGCGCGTCCTGAACTTCACCCGGAACACCTGCGCTCACCACGCCCGCCTCTGGAACCGGAACTTCACGGACCAGGTGCGAGCCAGTGCTCTCGCCGGGATACCTGATCTGGCACACATCGCTGGACTCGACCCCCGCGACCAAGCACGCCTCTACCCCGCCTTGGCGATCATCCGACACCTCCTCGCAACAGTCGCGCCCGGAGACGACTGGTCGTCCCGGCTCGTCAGGTTGCTCGAGGAATTCTCCGCCGACGACGTCGTGTCTCTGAGCGACATGGGGCTCCCGGACGACTGGCGTGCGCGACTGAGCTGACCGGCGTTCGACGCGGGAGGGCACGCGCCGGTACCTCGGGTGTCCCGGCACGCCTCTTGGTGAGCCCCCGTGCCCGCCACAGTCTGGGATCCCAGACGGAACCGATCCGCTCGGGCTCCCGACACGGCGGACTGCGGTGTGTCCTGGGGGCATGGCAGCGACGACGCACTCCCCGGCCGTCTCCGACCAGGCCCGCGCCGCGCGCGCGGTCGTCGTGGGCGACGGCCCGCTGACGATCGACGACGTGGTCGACGTCGCGCGGCACGGCGCGCGCGTCCGGCTCGCCGACGCGGCGGTCGAGGCGATGGCCGCGAGCCGGGCCGTCGTCGAGGGGCTCGCGGACGACGACCGCCCGCACTACGGCGTCTCGACCGGGTTCGGCGCGCTCGCGCGGCGCCACATCCCCGTCGAGCGGCGCGCGCAGCTCCAGCTCAGCCTCGTGCGTTCCCACGCCGCGGGATCGGGGCCCGAGGTCGAGCGGGAGGTCGTGCGGGCGCTCCAGCTCCTGCGGCTCGCGACCCTGGCGACCGGACGGACCGGCGCGCGCCCCGCCGTCGCGCAGACGTACGCCGCGATGCTCGACGCCGGGATCACGCCCGTGGTGCGCGAGTTCGGCTCCCTCGGCTGCTCGGGCGACCTGGCACCGCTCGCGCACGTGGCGCTCGCCGCGCTCGGCGAGGGCGAGGTCCGCGACGCGACCGGCGCGCTCGTGCCCGCCGCCGACGCGCTCGCCGCCGCGGGGATCGCGCCGCTCGCGCTGCGCGAGAAGGAGGGCCTCGCGCTCATCAACGGCACGGACGGCATGCTCGGCATGCTCGCGCTCGCGCTGCACGACCTGCGGTCCCTGCTCACGACGGCCGACGTCGCGGCGGCGGCGAGCGTCGAGGCGCTGCTCGGCTCGGACGCGCCGTTCGCGGCCGACCTCGTGGCGATGCGCCCGCACCCCGGCCAGGCGGCGTCGGCCGCGAACCTGCGCGCCCTGCTCGACGGCTCGCCCGTCGTGGCGAGCCACCGCACGCTCGACGCCGAGGGACGCCCGGAGTGCACGCGCGTCCAGGACGCGTACTCGCTGCGCTGTGCGCCCCAGGTCCACGGCGCCGCGCGCGACACGATCGAGCACGCGGCCACCGTCGCGCGCCGCGAGCTCGCGGCGGCGATCGACAACCCGGTCGTCACGGTGGACGGGCGCGTCGAGTCGAACGGGAACTTCCACGGCGCTCCGGTCGCGTACGTGCTCGACTTCCTCGCGATCGCCGCGGCCGACGTCGCGAGCATGAGCGAGCGTCGCACCGACCGGTTCCTCGACAAGGCCCGCAACGAGGGCCTGCCGCCGTTCCTCGCCGACGACCCGGGCGTCGACTCCGGGCTGATGATCGCGCAGTACACCGCGGCGGGGATCGTCTCGGAGCTCAAGCGGCTCGCGGTGCCGTCGAGCGTCGACTCCATCCCCTCGTCCGCGATGCAGGAGGACCACGTGTCCATGGGCTGGGCCGGGGCGCGCAAGCTCCGCCGCGCCGTCGACGGCCTCGGCCGCGTCCTCGCGATCGAGCTGCTCACGGCCACGCGCGCCCTCGACCTGCGCTGCGCCCCCGACCTGCCGGCCCCCCACAGGTCCCTGGACCCCGCCATGGCTGACGGCTCGACGCGCTCGGAGCCGGCCCCGGCGCGGGGGACCGGGGCGGTGCGCGACCTCGTGCGGACCGTCGTCGACGGCCCCGGACCGGACCGCTACCTCTCGCCGGACATCGAGGCCGTGACCCGCCTCGTGGCGACCGGTGCGGTGACCGCGGCGGCGAGTGCCGCCGTCGGGCACCTGGCCTGAGACCCCACCAGAACCGAACGGAGCGAGACAGATGGTCCACGAGCTCGGCACCCCCGTCCCCGTCCGCGCGCCGCGCGGCACGACCCTCACCGCGCGGTCGTGGCAGACCGAGGCACCGCTGCGGATGCTCATGAACAACCTCGACCCCGAGGTCGCGGAGCGGCCCGACGACCTCGTCGTCTACGGCGGGACGGGCCGGGCGGCGCGTGACTGGCCGAGCTACCACGCGATCGTCCGGACGCTCACGACGCTGGCGGACGACGAGACGCTCCTCGTGCAGTCGGGCAAGCCCGTCGGGGTGCTCCGGACGCACGAGTGGGCGCCGCGCGTGCTGCTCGCGAACTCGAACCTCGTGGGCGACTGGGCGACCTGGCCCGAGTTCCGGCGGCTCGAGGCGATGGGCCTGACGATGTACGGCCAGATGACGGCCGGGTCGTGGATCTACATCGGCGCGCAGGGCATCCTCCAGGGCACGTACGAGACGCTCGGGGCCGTCGCGGCCAAGCGGTTCGGGGGCACCCTCGCCGGGACGCTGACCCTCACCGGCGGGTGCGGCGGCATGGGCGGTGCGCAGCCGCTCGCGGTGACGCTCAACGGCGGCGCGTGCCTCGTGGTCGACGTCGACCGGTCGCGCCTCGACCGCCGCGTCCGCGAGCGGTACCTCGACGCCGTCGCCGACGACCTCGACGCCGCGGTCCGCCTGGTCGAGGACGCCCGGCGCGAGCGCCGGGCGCTGTCGGTGGGCGTCGAGGGGAACAGTGCGACCGTCGTGCCGGAGCTGCTGCGGCGCGGGGTCGAGGTCGACGTCGTCACGGACCAGACGTCGGCGCACGACCCGCTGTCCTACCTGCCGGTCGGGGTGGACCTCGCGGACTGGGCCGACTACGCCGCCGCGAAGCCCGACGAGCTCACCGACCGCGCGCGCGAGTCCATGGCCCGGCACGTCGAGGGCATGGTCGGGTTCCTCGACGCGGGCGCCGAGGTGTTCGACTACGGCAACTCGATCCGCGACGAGGCGCGCCGCGGCGGGTACGGCCGCGCGTTCGACTTCCCGGGGTTCGTGCCCGCGTACATCAGGCCCCTCTTCGCGCAGGGCAAAGGGCCGTTCCGGTGGGCCGCGCTGTCCGGCGACCCGCGCGACATCGCCGCGACCGATGCCGCCGTGCTCGACCTGTTCGACGACGACCACCTCCACCGCTGGGTCCGCGCCGCCCAGGAGCGGGTCGCGTTCCAGGGCCTGCCCGCCCGCATCTGCTGGCTCGGGCACGGCGAGCGCGACCGCGCGGGGCTGGCGTTCAACGACCTCGTCGCGTCGGGCGCGGTGAGCGCGCCCGTCGTCATCGGTCGCGACCACCTCGACGCCGGGTCGGTCGCGTCCCCGTACCGCGAGACGGAGGCCATGGCCGACGGCTCCGACGCGATCGCCGACTGGCCCCTGCTCAACGCGCTGACCGCCGCGTCGTCGGGCGCGACGTGGGTCTCGATCCACCACGGCGGCGGCGTCGGCATGGGTCGCTCGATCCACGCGGGCCAGGTGTCCGTCGCGGACGGCACGCCGCTCGCCGCGGCCAAGCTCGCGCGCGTGCTCTCGAACGACCCGGGCCTCGGCGTGCTGCGCCACGTCGACGCGGGCTACGACGACGCGGTGTCCACGGCCGAGCGGAACGGCCTCCGCGTCCCGACGCGGGAGTCCTGATGGCCCACCCCCCGGTGCCGAACCCGGGGATACGGGTGGCTTCCGCGGCCGGCTCGCCCGAAACCCCGGGTTCGGCGCCGTCGGGGCCGGGGTCGGGGCCGGGGTCGGCAGGCGGGTCGACGCTGCTCACCGGGATCCGCGAGCTGACGACCAACGTGCCCGGCGGTCCCGGTGCGCGTGAAGGGGACCCGACCGGGCTGGTGACGGACGCCGTCGTGCTGCTCGACGGCGGCCGGGTCGCCTGGGCCGGGCCGGCCCGCGAGGCGCGGGACGCCGTCGGGCGCGCGCTCGACGGTCGCGCGCCGGACGCCACGGTCGACGTGGGCGGACGCGCGGTGATCCCTGGGTTCGTCGACTCGCACACGCATCTCGTGTTCGCGGGCGACCGCGCCGCCGAGTTCGAGGCGCGCATGGCGGGCCGCCCGTACGAGGCGGGCGGCATCCGCTCCACCGTCGCGGCGACGCGCGCGGCGCCCGACGACGTCCTGCGGGCAGGCCTCGCGCGGCACCTCGACGAGGCGGCCCGGCAGGGCACGACCACGGTCGAGGTGAAGAGCGGCTACGGGCTCACGGTCGCCGACGAGGAGCGGTCCGTGCGGCTCGCGCGCGAGGTGACGCCGGAGGTGACGTTCCTCGGGGCGCACGTCGTGCCCGCGGAGTTCGCCGGACGCGCCGACGCGTACGTCGACCTCGTGTGCGGCGACATGCTCGCCGCGTGCGCGCCCCACGCGCGGTGGGTCGACGTGTTCTGCGAGACCGGCGCGTTCACGCCCGAGCAGGCGCGCCGCGTCCTCGACGCCGGCACCGCAGCGGGTCTCGGCGTGCGCGTGCACGCCAACCAGCTCGGCCCGGGGGAGGGCGTGCGCCTCGCCGTCGAGCTCGGCGCCGCCGCCGTCGACCACTGCACCTACCTCACCGACGACGACGTCGCGGCGCTCGCGGGCTCGTGGTCGGGGGCCGCCGCGGGCACGGCGCCCGGGACCGGGGCGACGTCGGGCGCGGGGGCGGTCGCCGGGACCGTGGCGACCCTGCTCCCCGGCGTGGAGTTCTCCACGCGCCAGCCGTACCCCGACGCGCGACGCCTCCTCGACGCGGGCGCCGTCGTCGCGCTCGCGAGCGACTGCAACCCCGGGTCGAGCTACACGTCGTCGATGCCGCTGTGCGTCGCCCTCGCGGTCCGTGAGATGCGCATGACCGTCGCCGAGGCCGTCTGGTCCGCGACCGCGGGCGGCGCCCTCGCGCTGCGACGCGCCGACGTCGGGCACCTCGCCCCGGGCGCGCGAGCCGACGTCGTGCTGCTCGACGCCCCGAGCCGCACCCACCTCGCCTACCGCCCGGGCGTCCCGCTCGTCGCGGCGGTCTGGAAGGACGCCGTCCTCCTCCCCTCGAGATGACCACCCGCCGAACAGGCGACCCGGGCGCGTCCCGACCGCGGGGCGCGCCACGACCGCCCGTTCGACCGACCGGGACCGCCCGCTCGGTCGAGGGTTGGCTAGGTCTGCGCCGGGCTCGGGGCCGGCGCACGCAGGGCGAGGCCCGCGGCGAGCTCGAGGACGCAGAGCGCCGCCAGGCGGACGGTTCGACCGTCGGGGGCGTCGGCGGTGGCGTCGACCTCGACGACGTCGGCAGAGCGGAGACGCTCGTCGACCGCCGCGGCCCGGACGAGGGCGCGCAGCTCCCACGCGGCGATGCCGCCGGGGACGCTCGCGGGGCAGCCCGGGGCGACGGACCGGTCGCACACGTCGACGTCCACGTCGAGGTGCACCGGCCCGCCCGCGGCGCCGGCGATCGCGAGCGCCGCCCGCATCACGTCCTCCGGGCCGCGGCGGCGCAGCTCGTCGACGTGCACGACCGTGATCCCCAGCTCCACCGCGCGTCGCGCGTACTCGGCGGAGTTGGCGAAGTCCGCGATCCCGACCTGCACGACCCGCCTCGGGTCGAGCCCTGCCTCGACCAGCCGTCGCACGGGCGACCCGTTCGACACGCCGTCGCGCAGGTCGTGGTGGGCGTCGAGCGTGACCAGGCCCGCGGTGCCGAGGTCGTCGCCCCATGCGCCGAGCGCCGTCGCGACGGTCACGGAGTTGTCGCCGCCGACCGCGACGAGCAGGCGCGCGCGCTCCAGGGCGGCGCCGACCGCCGCGCGCGTCCGCGCCTCGCCCTCCGCGCCGTCCGGCTCGTCGACGTCGCCGAGGTCTGCGAACGCGAGGCGCGCGAGGTCGACAGGCCCGGCACCGCCCGACGACGCTCCTCGCTCGCTCGCGACAGCCCTCGTCCCGCCCGGCCCCGTCGCGGCCGCGGGCCGCACGCGGGCGGAGGGCCCGCCGTCGGGCAGGGGACGGTCGGGAGCGAGCGCGGGACTGAACCGGCGCAGCGCGTCGCGCACGGCGGCGGGCGTCGCGTGCGCGCCGGTGGGGGAGAGCGACGTGCGCCAGGCCGGGACCCCGAGGATCGCGACATCGACGTCGGCGTCCCCGCCGAGCGGGGGCCAGCCGCCCGCCCGGGGCCAGGACGGGTCGTGGGACAGGGGCTGCGCGGCGCTGCTCACCCTCCGACCGTAGCAACGCGCCGGGTGACGGGAACCGTCAGGACGCGAGCGTCGCGAGGAGGGTCGCGAGCCCGAACCCGGACTGGCCGAGGGTCCCGGTCCACAGGCGGTGGTCGGAGATCCACAGCACGACGCCGCCGAGGGTCATGAAGCCCGCGGTGTACAGGACGAGGGTCCGACCCTCGTCCACGAGGCCGTTCGTGGCGAGCACGACCCCGAGCACCGTCCCGGCGCCGAGGAACATGTTGTAGAAGGCGACGTTGAACGCCCACAACGCGACCTCGGGCGGCGAGAAGCGCTTGCGCAGCAGGAACTGCTGGGCCCAGGGTCGGTGGAAGAAGAAGGCCTCGACGACCCCGACACCGACGTGGAGCAGGCCGGCGGCGACGGCGAGGACCTGGGCGGGCGTGCTCATGGGAGCTCCTCCCGGTCGTGCGGCGCGAACGAGCGGGCGAGGCGGCGGGCGCCGTCACCGTCCAGGTGGGCGAGGGCCGCGGGTCGCCCGGTGAGCAGCAGGAGCAGGGCGGTCATGGAGCCGGTCACCTGCTGGCCCTCGCCGCGCTGCCACGGCACGTCGGCGGCGACGAGGCGGAACCCGGCGAGCCGCCGCCGGGCGCGGAAGGGGAACGACACCGCCCACACGCGCTCGGCGGCCTCGCGGGACGCGAGCGGCGGTGCGGGGAGGTCGATCCCGAGCGCGACGGCGACGTCCTGGGCGTGGACGAGCGAGTCGACGAGGGCGACGCGCGACGAGGTCCCCGGGGCGAGGTGACGCGACGCGACGCCCGCGTGCAGCAAGGCGAGCACCTCCTCGCGCGGGCGTGCCCCGGCCTCGCGCGTGAGGAGGTCCATCATCCCGTCGAAGCTCGCGCGGCCGCGGACGAGCGCCCGCCCGAGCCCGCGCGCCAGAGCCGCGCGCGAGGAGGCGGGGGCGAGGGTGAGGTGCGCGGCGACGTCGTGGACCCGCCATCCCGTGCACAGGCTGGGGCGCTCCCAGTCGGCGGGGTCGAGACCGGCGACGAGGTCCACGAAGGAGGCCCGAGCGGTCGCGACGGCCGCCCACACGTCCTCCTCCGTCATCCAGTAGTCGGGTGCACTCATCGGAGCGCCTCCAGAACTGATACGATGATCTGACTACTTTAGTCAGCCGGACTGACGATAGCAACCCTCGGCCACCCACGGAGGCGTACGTGAGCGAGCAGGACGAGCTCAACACCGGGCTGCTCCTGTTCATCCCGTACCGCGCGCTCGAGCTGCGGGTCTACACCGCGGTCCGGGGGGCGGGGTTCGACGACGCGACGCCCGCGCAGCTCCGCGTGTTCCAGCGGGTCGGGCCACACGGCACGCGCCTCACGGAGCTCGCCGAGGCGGCGGAGATCACCAAGCAGACCGCGGGGTTCCTCGTCGACCAGCTCGAGGCCGCCGGATACGTCGAGCGCGTCCCCGACCCCGCGGACCGTCGAGCCCGCCTCGTGCGCGTGACTGCCAAGGGCGAGGCGGCGTCGCGCGTCGCCGCGGCGGAGCTGGCGCGGGTCGAGGCGGAGTGGACCGCGCACCTCGGGGTCCGCGGCATGGCCTCCCTGCGGCGCCAGCTCGCGCGCCTGCGCGAGATCACCGACCCCTGGGTCTAGTCCGGACGACGCTGCGTCCGCCACCGCCACCGCCGTCGGGCGTTGCGGCGCGCCGCGCACTTGTCCCTGGGCGACTGGTCGGCGAACGACTCACTACTTGTGCATAGCAAGCACGCGTAACAGAGATCCACGACATGCATCTTTCGACTAGACGTCGACAAAAGTAGATCCCGAAGGTACGGTCGGGTTTCGTCGGCTGACACGGGCATCCCCGATCGGTCGCACGTGCAGCCTCAGCGTCGAGCGCTCGCAGGCGCCGACCGGCGCGAGCCACGGAGGAGCGCGGCCAGAGACCCTGTGCCTCGCCTTCACGGTGCAGGCTGCTCGGCTCCCCTAGTGCGTCAAGGAGGACGTTGTGCACAGATTTTCCCCAGGCCACCGAAGGTGGTCCCGCTACGCCGCTGCGGCGGTCTCAGCCGTGATGCTGGTACCGCTGACGATCGGAGGGGCGTCCGCCCACCCGGGGCACGAGGAGGGTGCCGAGGCACCCGCGGCCGCGGAGGCCGCCCTCGACTGGAACAACTACGAGAAGATCCTGCTCAGCAAGGACACCGGCGAGCCGATCGACCTGGCCGTGCTCCCCGACTCGCGC
>NZ_JCAXEP010000021.1:0-9114 GCF_059758455.1 Cellulosimicrobium sp. GQ32
ACAGGTCGTTCAGCACGATCACCTGCCGGTTCACCCGGTACTCGAGCCGGGTCTGCGGGTCCAGGCCCTCGAGCCGCTCGTCGACGTCGCGTCCCGTCCCGTCGCAGTCGCGGATCACCTGGCCGGTCGAGGCCCACGCGCCGTAGGTGCACGCACCGAGCTGCACGGGGGCCGCCGGCACGCCCTGCGCGGCGCGGCGCTGCGCGTCGCCGCCCTTGAGCGGCTGCGCGACGAGCGCGTCCGTCGTGGCGACCGCGACGACGTCGGAGGACTGCGACGGCTGCTGGAGGCGGGCGTCACCCCCGCCCTCGACCGCCACGCTCTTCCCGCCCGGCAGGATCAGGTGCGACGCGGACCGGTCGAGCACCACGGGCTCGTCGCCCACGGCGGTCACCTCGACCTCGGCACCCTTGCTCACCGGGAGCGCGGTGGACGACGCCTCGCCGTCCACGGTGCCCTTGGACGTCGTCGCCACCGTCCACAACGTCCCCGTCGACGGGATCGCGGCGAACACCGTGCCGTCCTGCGACACGGTCAGCGCGCCCTCACCGCCGACCTCGACCACGGGGTCCAGCTTCTCCGCGTCGAACGAGGTCGCCCCGTCGAACGGGAGCACCCACAACTTGCCCTCCTCGCCGTCGAGGATCGCCGTCGTCGCACCCCCCGAGACCACCTGTGCCCCCGCCGGGAGACGGATCTGCCCGTCCAGCTTGAGGTGCGCGACGCTCACCGGGGACGCGGTGCTCGTCCCGGCGTCGTCCAGCAGCACCCGGCCCGCGTCCTGCTGCACGTCGAACGACGCGCTGCCCGCGTTCAACGTCCCGTCCATCGCCTGCGACTCGTAGTTGAACCGCCCCAGCAACCCGGCCGACGACTTCGTCACCCACACGCCCGAGTCGTTCAGGTCCACGTCCGCCGTGGCCTCGCCCTCGTAGAACAGCGCCATCCCCACCAGCGCCGTGGAGAACACCGACACGGTGCTCACCGACGCGACGGTACGACGATGCTCGCGGATGCTCGAGAGAAGGCCCACCAATGCTCCCTAAGTTCCTGGTCGGGGCACACGGGACCGCGTCATCCTGCCGAGCCGGGACGGCGAGAGGAGGAGGAGACGCGCGTCAGTGCCCACAGAACGCCCCGTCGAGGGTAACCGAGCGGGCCGGGCCCTCGATATGGGGAGGAGTCCCCACGCGGGTGGAATCTCCGGGCGATCAGGGCAGAAGGGACGCTCGCGACACCGCGGCGCGGTCGAGGGTGAGCTCGGTGGCCGCGTGGAGCCGGTCGGCCGGGGGCGCCGACGGCGTCCCGGGGGCGACAGCCGTGCGGTCGCGTCGCGCCTGCGCGCGGGCCGCGGCGCGACGGCGGCCGAGGTCGCTCAGTGCCGAGCCGACGACGACGAGCAGCCGGTCGGCGCCGCGCGGCTCGACGGTGCGGGGCAGGGTGGGGGAGTACGCGCTCATGAGGGGTTCTCCTTGCCGTCGATCGTGGGGAAGACGTTGAAGTGGATCTGCACGGGCCGTGCGCCGGGCGTCTGCTCCTGACCCTGGAAGCGGTGCAGCGTCGCGTCGAGCGCGTCCCAGGCGTCCGCGACCTCGACCATCTGCTCGGCGGTGAGCCACATGCTGGCGGTGGTGAGGCGCGCGCCGTCGAGCCACCGGGTCGGCAGCTCGGAGGAACGCTCCAGGAACGCCTGGATCTTGCGGGCGCGGGCGTTCTCGAACTCTCGGCTCACCATCGCGCCGGCGAGCGTGGCCGCGGTGTCCTCGGTCTCGTCGTCGGGCATGCTCACGGTGAACCCGCCCGGCGGGCGTTCCCACCACCGCTCCCGGGCCGTGCCGCGACCGGCGACCTCGCGGACGAAGCCGTGCCGGGCGAGCTGGCGCAGGTGGTAGCTCGTCGACCCGCTGGACTCGCCGACGAGGTCGGCGAGTCGACTCGCCGTGAGCGCACCGTGCGTGGAGAGCAGGTCGAGGATCTGGACCCGCAGCGGGTGCGCGAGCGCCTTGAGCTGTGCCGGGCCGAGCGCCGGGTGGCGCTCGGCGCTCGGGGCTGTGGTGTCGCCGTCGGTGCTCATGTGACGAGGCTACCGATCCAAAGACATGTTTGCAAGAGTTTCTTTGCAGCGAAGTCTTTGGACTGCTGAGGGTGTCCGCGGCGCGCGCGCGAGGTGAGGGAGGGGGTGCGAGCATCGACGCCATGACGCACGTCGTGGAGCGGGCTCGCGGTGCGGCGGAGCGCGCGATCTTCCTCCGGGTCGCGGGTCCCGATGCGACCGCCACCAGGGCGCGCATCCACGAGACGCCCGGCCCGCGCTGGTTCGAGCGGGGTTCTCCGGTCCAGCGCGTGCACGGGGACGCGTCGATGTTCGTCGGGGGCCTGCGCGCCCTGCTGCTCCAGAGCCTGCACCCCCTGGCCATGGCCGGTGTCGCCGCGCATTCGGGATACCGGGGCGACCCGTGGGGCCGGCTCCAGCGCACGTCGACCTTCATCGCCGTGACGACCTTCGGCACGGCCGACGACGCGGAGCGGGCGGTCGCGGCGGTCCGCGCGGTCCACGAGCGCGTCCGCGGCCGCGCGGCCGACGGGCGTCCCTACCGCGCGAGCGACCCCGAGCTGCTGCGCTGGGTCCACGTCGCCGAGACCCAGAGCTTCCTCGTCGCCCACCAGTCCTTCGGCCGGGACCCGCTCGACGCGCAGGGCTGCGACGAGTACGTCGCCCAGGCCGCCGTCGTCGGGCGCGCGCTGGGGGTCGTGGACGTGCCCCTGACGCGCCGAGAGCTGGACGCGGCGGTCGAGCGGTACCGGCCGGCGCTCTCGCTCACGCCGGCTGCGCTCGACGCCGCGCGGTTCCTGCTGGTCGAGCCTCCGCTCCCGTGGCCCGCGCGCCCGGCGTACGCCGGGCTGGCACTGGCGGCACGGGAGTCCTTGCCGGCGTGGGCGCGCGCCGGGATGCCGCGGGTGCGCGGCCTGCCGGCGCGGTGGGCGCGGCCCGCCGGCGCCACGGTCACCCGGCTGATCCGGTGGGCGCTCCCCTCGCCGTGAACCCGCGCTCCCGCGCGGGCCCTCGGGTGGTCGTCATGACGCGTCGCGTCGCCGCCGGTACGCGTCGAGGTCGCTGTTGAGGCGACCCAGCAGCTCGGCGAGCAGCGCGCGGTCGAGCCGGGACCAGTCACCCAGCACGTCGGCGTACAGCTCGGTCCGTGCGACGCGGTGCGTGGCGAGCTCGTCGAGGCCCTCGGCCGTCGGCTCGACGACGACCGCGCGGCCGTCGTGGGCGTCGCGGGCGCGGCGGACGTGCCCGGCCCGTTCGAGCGCGACGACCTGGCGGGTGACCGTCGACGCATCGAGGCCGAGCCGCTCCGCGAGCGCGTTGACGTGGAGCGGACCGTGCGTCCCGAGCGTGTGGAGCAGGAGGTAGCCGGAGCGGTCGAGGGTCCCGCTGCGGCGCGACGTGCCCGCCGCCCCGGAGGCGCGCGTGCGCTCGGCGCGGCGCAGCAGCTGCGCGACCTCCAGCTCGATCGCGCCGAGCACGTCGTGGGCGGCCGCGTCGTCGCGCGCGCTCGCGCCGCCGGGCATCGGTCGGGGTACTCGATCGTTTCCCTCGGCAACCGTCATAGGTGTATTCTACAGATACTTACCTGTCAGATACAGATAAATGCTGCCGTCCAGCCCGCTCCGGCGGGGCGGCCCTCTCCCCCCGACCAGGAAGTGCGAACGCAGTGGCCTCCACGCGCAACGAACCGAACCGCACCGCCATCTACGCGACCGCCCTCACGGCGTTCTTCGCGATCGCCGGCATCGCCGTCGTCGACCCGATCCTGCCCGTCATCGGCGAGGAGATCGGCGCCTCGACGTGGCAGATCGAGCTCCTCTTCACGGCGTACATCGCCGTCATGGCGCTCGGCATGATCCCCGCCGTCATGGCCACCGGGCGCTTCGGGTACAAGAAGATCCTCGCCACGGGCGTGAGCCTCGTCGCCGTAGCCGCGGTGCTCGCGGCGCTGAGCACGACCATCGGACAGCTCGCCGCGCTGCGCGGGCTGTGGGGTCTGGGCAACGCGATGTTCTTCGCGACCGCGATGGTCCTGCTCGTCTCGCTCGCGAACGACCGTGAGTGGGTCGTCGAGCTCTTCGAGACGTGCGTCGGGCTGGGCTTCGCGGTCGGGCCCCTGCTCGGCGGTCTGCTGGGCGGCATCTCGTGGCGGGTCCCGTTCTTCGTCTGCGGCGTGTTCATGCTCGTCGCGCTGCTCGTGTCCGTGACGCGCCTCAAGGACCCTGCCGAGAAGCCCGCGCCCCTGCGGCTCGGCCAGGTGTTCCGCCTCTTCCGCAAGCCCGGCTTCCTCGCGCTCGCCGCCGTGACGGCCGCGTACAACTTCTGCTTCTTCATCGTGCTCGGGTACACGCCCGTCTTCCTCGGGCTCGACGTCGTGCCGCTCGGCCTCGTCTTCACCGCCTGGGGCGTGGGGCTCGCGGTCGGCATCCTCGTCGTCGGTCACCGGCTCGCCCACCGCGTGGGCGCCGTCCAGACCCTCGGCGTCGCGATCGTCGGGGTCCTGGTCGCGCTGGTCCTGCTGGCGCTCGACCTCGGGACGGCGTGGTCCGTCGTCGTGCTCGTGGGTGCCGGCGTCTTCATGGGCATCGCGAACGCGAACCTCACCGACCTGTCGCTCGCGCTCGGCGACCCGGACCGGCGCGTCACGACCGGGGCCTTCAACCTCGTGCGCTGGGGCTTCGCCGCTCCTGCTCCCGTCATCGCGGGCCTGCTGCACCCGGTCTCCGCGACGGCCCCGTTCTGGCTGGGGGCGGGGATCCTCGTGCTCGGCGTCGTCGTCTTCGTGGCGTTCGGGCACCGCATGGCGGGCGAGCTCGGCGAGCGCGTGCTGTGGTCGCGCTGGAACCGCCGGGCGCGGGCCGTCGAGGGGACGCCCGAGGAGGCGCTCGGCGAGGTCTGAGCCACCGGCGACGGCGAAGGGGAGGGTCCCGGCGTGCGGCTCGGGGCCCTCAGTCCTCCGGGGCGGTCGAGGCGTCGGTCGAGGTGCCCGCGGCCGACGCCTCCGCGACCTGGGTGAGGGCCTCGATCCCGACCGTGAGCGCGCGCAGGTCCGCGACGTCGAGCCGGTCGAGCAGGTCCGTGAGGGGTTCGTCCTCCTGCGCCGCGATCCGGCGCACGGCCGCGGCGCCGCGCGGCGTTGCGGCGACGAGGCGCACCCGGCCGTCCTGCGGGTCGGGGCGGCGCGCGGCCATCCCCGCGGCCTCCAGCCGGTCCACGATGCCGGAGAGCGTCGCGGGGGAGATCCCGAGCACCTCGGCCAGCCGGTGCGAGCTCGTCTCGCCGTCGAGCTGGAGCACGGCGAGCGCGCGGAGCTGGGGGACCGTCAGGGTCGTGCGCAGCAAGGGCTCGAGCCGCTGCGCGAGGAGCAGGTCGGCGAGGCGGCGCTGCGCGTCCTCGAGACGCCGCGCGAGCGCCGCGCGCTCGTCGTCGGCGGGATGGGTCACGGCGCAGACTCTATCGGTGGCAGCGGGAACCATCCCGAGATGCTTCGCGTTACGCTAACGAAATCGCGACGCCGACGTCGTCTCCCACCCGACCTGGAACCCTTGGAGGCTCCGTGTCCCGTCTCGCCCGGCTGTCGCTGGCCAACCGCGCGCTCGTCGCGCTCGCCACGGTCGCGATCGCGATCTTCGGCGTCATCAGCATGGGATCGCTCAAGCAGGAGCTCATCCCGAGCCTGCAGATCCCGACCGCCGCCGTCGTCGGCGTCTACCCGGGCTCCGCCCCGGCGATCGTCGAGCAGCAGGTGACCGTCCCCGTCGAGACGGCCGCGCGCGCCGTCAAGGGCGTCGAGGACGTCACGTCGACGTCGTCGACCGGCATGTCCGTGACGACCGTGCAGTTCGCGTACGGCACCGATATGGACGCCGCGGCCTCCCAGCTCCAGACCGCGATCACGCGGCTGCAGTCCCAGCTCCCCGAGGACGTCGAGCCGCAGGTCGTGACCGGCTCCGTCGACGACCTGCCCGTGATCCAGCTCGCCGTGTCGGGCGGCTCCGACGACGCGGCGCTCGCCGACACCGTCACGTCGAGCGTCGTCCCCGCGCTCGAGGACGTCGAGGGCGTACGCAGCGTCGCGGTGAGCGGCATCGCCGACCAGCAGGTGACGATCGACCTCGACCCGGCCGCGCTCGCCGCCGTCGGGCTCAGCCCCGCGCAGGTCTCCACGATCCTCCAGGACAACGGCGTCGTGATCCCGGCGGGGACCGTCTCCGACGGCGACCGGACCCTCAGCGTGCAGGTCGGCACGGCCGTCACGACCGTCGACGACCTCGCCGCGCTGCCGCTCGTGTCCCCGACCGCCGCACCCGGTACGACGCCCGTGGCGCTCGGTGACGTCGCGACCGTGACCGCGGGCCCCGAGCCCGCGACGTCGTACTCGCGCCTCGACGGCGAGAACGCGCTCGCGGTCGCGATCACCAAGACGCCCGCGGGCAACACCGTCGAGGTGTCGCACGCCGTCCAGGACGCGGTCGACGACCTCTCCGGCGTGCTCGAGGCCCAGGACGTGCGCGTCGAGATCGTGTTCGACCAGGCGCCGTTCATCGAGGAGTCCATCGAGGGTCTGGCGACCGAGGGGCTCCTCGGCCTCCTCTTCGCGGTCGTCGTGATCCTGCTCTTCCTCGCCTCGCTGCGCTCGACGCTCGTGTCGGCGGTGTCCATCCCGCTGTCGCTGTTCGTGACGTTCATCGTCATGAACGCCACGGGCTACACGCTGAACATCCTCACGCTCGGTGCCATGACGGTCGCGATCGGACGCGTGGTCGACGACTCGATCGTCGTCATCGAGAACATCAAGCGGCACCTGTCGTACGGCGAGGAGAAGGTGGGCGCCATCATCGGCGCCGTCAAGGAGGTCGCGGGCGCGATCACCGCGTCGACCGTGGCGACCGTCGCCGTGTTCCTGCCGATCGCGCTCGTGGGCGGCATGGTCGGCGAGCTCTTCCGGCCCTTCGCGCTCACCGTGGCGATCGCGATGCTCGCGTCGCTCTTCGTCGCGCTGACGATCGTCCCGGTCCTCGCGTACTGGTTCATCAAGTCCCCGCCCGTCCCGGCCGACCCCGAGGCCGCGCGCCTCGCGGGGGAGCGCGCCCGCGCCGCGGCGGAGGCCAAGGAGCGTCGCGGGCTGTGGCAGCGCGGGTACGTCCCGACGCTGCGGGCGGCGCTGCGGCACCCGGTCATCACGCTCGGCGTGTCCGTCGCGATCCTCGCCGGGACGCTCGCGCTCGTGCCGCGGCTCGAGACCAACTTCCTCGGCGACACGGGCCAGGACACGCTCACCGTCACCGAGTCGTTCGCGCCCGGCACGTCGCTCGAGGCGCAGGACGCGGCGGCGCGCGACGTCGAGCAGGCCCTCCTCGACGTCGACGGCGTCGCGACCGTGCAGACGACGGTCGGCACGGCGGGCGGGCCGGAGGCCGCGTTCTTCGGCGGCGGCGGGTCCCCGACGGCGACGTTCGCCGTCACGCTCGACGCGGACGCCGACGCCGTCGTGGCCCAGGAGGACGTGCGCGACGCCGTCTCCGGGCTGGGCGGGGAGGCGAGCGAGGGCATCGAGGTCGCCGGCGCGGACGCCGCGTTCGGCAGCTCGACGGTCGACCTCGTCGTGCGGGCCCCCGACACCGAGACGCTCGCCGCTGCCGCGGCCGACGTCCAGGAGCTCGCCGAGGATGCCGACGGCGCCGCGCAGGTCACCAACAACCTCGCCTCGGCGCAGTCCACGGTCCAGGTGACCGTCGACCGCGAGGCCGCGGCCGCCGTCGGGCTCACCGAGACGCAGGTGGCCGGGACGGTCGCGGGGGTCATGTCGCCCGCGCCGATCGGCACGGTGAACCTCGGCGACGGACCGGTCCAGGTCCGCGTCCTCGCGGGCGAGGCCCCGGCGACGGTCGCGGAGCTCGAACAGGTCGTGCTGCCTACCGCGGCGGGGCCCGTGCCGCTGACGCAGGTCGCCGAGGTCGCCGAGGTCGAGGTCCCCACCTCGATCACGCGCGTCGACGGCGAGCGCAGCGCGACGATCTCCGTCACGCCCGCGGGGCAGGACCTCGGCGCCCTCACGACCGAGCTCACGACCGCGATCGACGGGCTCGAGCTCGAGGGCGGCGCGACGGTCGAGATCGGGGGCGTCGCGTCCGACCAGGCCGACGCGTTCGCCGACCTCGGGCTCGCGCTGCTCGTCGCGATCCTCATCGTCTACCTCGTCATGGTCGCGACGTTCCGCAGCCTCCTGCAGCCGTTCATCCTGCTCGTGTCGATCCCGTTCGCCGCGACGGGTGCGCTGCTCCTGCTGCTCGCCACCGCGACGCCGCTCGGCGTACCGGCCCTCATCGGCCTGCTCATGCTCGTCGGGATCGTGGTGTCGAACGCGATCGTGCTCATCGACCTCATCAACCAGTACCGCGAGCGCGGCCGGTCGCTCGACGACGCCGTCATGGAAGGGGCGCGCAAGCGCCTGCGCCCCATCGTCATGACGGCCGCGGCGACGATCTTCGCGCTCACCCCGATGGCGATCGGCATCACCGGCGGCGGGGCGTTCATCTCCCAGCCGCTCGCGCTCGTCGTCATCGGCGGCCTGCTCAGCTCGACGCTGCTCACGCTCGTCGTCGTGCCGGTGCTGTACACGCTCGCCGAGCGCCGCGGCGAGAAGCGCGCGGCGAAGAGGGCGGCCAAGCAGGAGGCCGCTGCCCAGGCCGAGGCCGAGAAGGCCGAGACGGCCGAGAAGACCGCCGCCCAACCTGTCGCGGAGGGGTAACCCGCCGAGGTAGAGCCTGGTCGGCCGAGGTAGAGGCCTGGTCCGACGACGTCCTCTCGCCCTGCGTTGCAGCGTCGCCGACCGCCGACGGTCCGGTCGCCCAGGAGGCGCAGGCGGCGACCCCCGGCTGGACCGACACCGCGGACGGTCGCCCGGGGTGCGCGACGACCAGGGCGAGATGACGCCGGGCGGGGTGGGTGGTGGTGCCGCGTCGTGGTCGGGCCTGGCGGGAGCCGCGAGGAACGAGCGGCGGATGGTAGACGCGGCACCACCACCCACCCCGCCACCCAAGGTGACCAGACCGCTGTTG
>NZ_JCAXEP010000022.1:0-3818 GCF_059758455.1 Cellulosimicrobium sp. GQ32
GGTCGCGGGGGCGTCGCCGGCCTCCTCGGCGGCAGCGGCGGCGCGGACGCGCTTGTAGTGGTTGTGCACTGCGACGGCCAGGGCGCGCTTGGCGCCGTCCTGCCCCACCACGTAGCGGGTCAGGTGCGCGAAGATCTCGTGCGGCGTCGGGAGGGGGCCGTCGCCGGTCACGACGTCCTGCGACGCGCTCTCGGCCTCGCGGTCCTCCTCGACCATCTCGAGGCACAGCGCCACGCACTCGTCGCAGATGAAGACGCCCGCAGGGCCGGCGATGAGCCGCTTCACCTGGCGCTGGGACTTGCCGCAGAACGAGCACGTGAGGGCGTCCGCCGCGCGGGGACCGCGCTGCCCGCGCGTGTCGTCGGTGCCGTCGGTGCGTGCCACCGGGTGCCTCCAGTCCAGTCGGTTGCGGCCGATCGTAGCCGCCGCCCACGACACGCCGGGCCGCTCCGCCGGGTCCGGGCGTGCCGGGTTCAGCCGCGCAGGGTGCCCGCGGACGGGCGAGGACCGTCCACGGCCTCGGCCAGGAGCTGGAGCCGGCTGGCCGTCCGGAAGGCGTCGGGCCGGTCCGGCATCGTCGTGCGGAAGGTGTCGAGGGCGTGGCACGACGTGACGACGAGCTCGACGTCGGCGTCGACGAGCACGTCCACGACAGCGATGAACCGCTGCTGCGCCTCGCGGTCCACGTCGGTGAGGAGCGGGACGTCGGTCATGACCCAGCGGCGGAACCGTGCGGCCCAGTCGAGGTACTCGAGGGTCGACGTCGGGCGGCCCGCCAGGTCGTCGAACGTCGCCCACAGCTCGCCCTCGCGGCCCTCGCCCTCGACCCGTGCGGAGGTCACCTCGAACGACCGCGTCCCGGTGCGGACGACCGCCCGCGCCCCCCGGGCGGGGGCGACGAGCCCGCGGTCGGCGAGCTGCGCCGTCGTGCCGGGGCGGAGCCACGCGCCCGCTGCGAACCCTCCGCGCCCGCGACCGCCGAGCGTCCGGTAGTCGGTCGGCCCGGCGAGCTCGACGACGTCGAGGTGCGCCCGCAGGAGCGCGATCCCCGGCTCGGCGACGTGGTGCCACAGCGGGTTCGGCAGCAGCGTGCCCGGCTCGTAGTTGGACGTCGCGAGCACGACGACGCCCGACGCGAACGCGCGGCGCAGGAGCCGGGTGAGCAGGGTCGCGTCGCCGGTGTCGTGGAGGTGGAGCTCGTCGAGGGAGAGCAGCGTCGTCCCGCGCAGGAGGTCGTCGATCGCGGCGTCGACGGCGCCTGGGCGGGGCTCCGGCGACTCCTCGGGCGGCCCGGGCGGCGTCGGCTCCGCGACCGGCGCGGTCGCCCGGGTACGCCACCCGCGCGTCGGGCCACCCTGCCCGACGACGGGGCGCGGCCCGGTGAGGGCGCTCACCCGTTGGGCGTGGATCGCCGCGTGCAGCTCGCGGAACAGGGCGTACACGTGCACCCGCCGGATCGACCTCTCGGGCAGCTCGCTCGCGAGCGCCGCGACGAACGCCCCCGCGAGCCACGACTTCCCGCGCCCCGCGGGACCCCACACGTACAGCCCGCGGACGGGCCGCCGTCGCGCCCCGGCGAGCTCGTCGCCGAGCCGCACCAGCCGGTCGAGGAGCGCGGACTGGTCCGCGTCGAGCGCGAACCCGTCACGCGCGGCCGCCGCCTCGACCGCGCGTCGGACGCGGTCGAGGCGGCGGTTGGTCACCGGGTCAGCCTAGGCGCGGCGACCGCGCACGGTCTTGACCCAGACGTCGATGACGTCCCAGGCCGCGATGACGACGGTCGCCGCGATGATCCCGTTCGAGAGCCAGGTGAGCGAGTCGCCGCCCGTGACCTCGAGGAACGCCGGGTTCACGAGGCGGTCCGCGCTCGCGAGCCACACGACCACCCCGGCGAACAGGGCCCCGATGACCGTGTTGACGGCGGCGAGGCCGACGGTCCACCGGCCGCGTGCGTACACGAGGATCGTGAGGGCGATCTCGGCCGCGACGAGCGCGACGAGCACGCCGGTCCAGACCGGCCACAGGTCGGGGTGCAGCACCGGCACCGCGGTGCCGTCAGGCCCGCGGTACGTCGCGACGTTCTGGAGGAGCAGCACGGCGGCGACCAGGACGAGCAGGCCGACCGACACGACCGTGTCGACGAGCGTGACCTCGCGGGGAGCGCGCTCGGTCGGCAGGCGGTCGACCGTCCAGGGGCCGGTGAGCTCGTCCTGGCTCTGCGGGGAGCCGTAGCGCTCCAGCAGGGCGAAGACGAGCGTCGTCCAGAACGCGATCTGGAGGGCGACCGAGGCGGTCGTCCAGATGCCGCTCCAGATGGCCGACCCGACGGGGCCGCCGTCGACGAGGTCCGTGATGAGCACGATCGCCCCGGGGATGAGGGCGACCCAGAGCAGCACCTTGAGCAGACGCAGCCAGTCGAGGTAGAGCGTCGGGCCGATGAGGTACAGCGGGCGACCGGCGAGGTCGGCCGCGAGGCGGTCGGGGTCGCCGAGGTCGTTGAGGACGTCGGTCTCGGCCCGGGCCGGGTCGGTGCCGGCCTCGACCTTGGCCTCGACGGCGTCGGCGACGGACGCGCGGAGCTCCTGCTCGAGGTCGGCGTGCTGGTCGGCGGGGACGCGGCGCAGCGTGGCGGCGACGTAGCGGTCGGTGAGCGTCATGACGTGCCTTCCTGGGAGTCGATGGTCCGGAGGCTCCGTGCGATCGCGAGCCACTCGTCGAGCAGGTCGCGGGCGAAGCGCTCGCCCGCGGGGGAGGTGCGGTAGAACTTGCGCGGCCGCGCCTCGTCGGTGTTCCACTCGCTCACGAGGAGGCCCTGCTTCTCGAGCCGGCGCAGGAGCGGGTAGAGCGTGTTGGCGTCGACGGGGACGCCCGCCGCGGCGAGCGCCTCGAGGAGCCCGTAGCCGTAGCCGGGCGTGCGCAGCAGCAGCAGGCTCGCGACGACGACGGAGCCGCGACGCACCTCCTGGCTGTGCCCGGCGAAGATCTCGGGATCGGTCATGCCTCACACCATAGTGTGTGACGCACAGTATAGGCAAGAGACACATCATCGTGTCGACGAGAGAGCGCTAGACTGGAACGGTTCCAGAGAAGAGTGCGTACCTGCCGCGGGAGGCCGAGTGACCGACCTGATCGACACCACCGAGATGTACCTGAAGTCGATCTACGAGCTGCAGGAGGAGGGGATCCCCCCGCTGCGCGCGCGGATCGCCGAGCGCCTCGGGCACTCAGGGCCGACCGTCTCGCAGACCGTGGCGCGCATGGAGCGCGACGGGCTCGTCGTCGTCGGCGGCGACCGCCAGCTCGAGCTCACGACGCTCGGGCAGCAGACGGCGGTGCGCGTCATGCGCAAGCACCGCCTCGCCGAGCGGCTCCTCACGGACGTCATCAAGCTCGACTGGGAGCAGGTGCACACCGAGGCCTGCCGCTGGGAGCACGTCATGAGCGACCTCGTCGAGCAGCGCCTCGTCGCGCTCCTCGACCACCCCGCGCACGACCCCTACGGCAACCCGATCCCGGGCCTGCGCGAGCTGGGCGAGGACCTGCCCGAGGTCGTGTACCTCGACGGCGTCGTCTCCCTCCCGGTGCACCTCGCCGCGCACGGCGCGACCGCCGGGGACGAGGTGCGCGTCCTCCTCCAGCGCATCGCCGAGCCGGTCCAGGTCGACGTGGAGCTCCTCGCGCGCTTCGCCGAGGCGGGCGTCTTCCCGCGTCAGACCCTCGTCGTCGCGGTGAACGACGGCGTCGTCACGGTCTCGGGCGACGGAGCCGACACCGTCCTGGACCTCCCCGACGACGTAGCGCGCCACCTCTTCGTCACG
>NZ_JCAXEP010000023.1:0-3407 GCF_059758455.1 Cellulosimicrobium sp. GQ32
GAAATGCCGAAGGCCCACCCCGTGTGGGGTGGGCCTTCGGTGAAGGGTTGTCCGGCGGCGTCCTACTCTCCCACCCCGTCTCCAGGGCAGTACCATCGGCGCTGAAGGGCTTAGCTTCCGGGTTCGGTATGGGACCGGGCGTTTCCCCTTCGCTGTGACCGCCGTAACTCTGTGAACCTGTCCAACACTGGGTACCCCTGTGTGGGGTGTGGTGTTGGTGGTTCGGGAACCGCACAGTGGACGCGTAGCAAAGAGTGTTTGGTGTTGAAGTTGTCGGCTGATTAGTACCGGTCAGCTGCACGGGTCTTTCGTCCCCGCTTCCACGTCCGGCCTATCGACCCAGTGTTCTGCTGGGTGCCTCTCACCCCGTAGGGTATGGAAACCTCATCTTGAAGCAGGCTTCCCGCTTAGATGCTTTCAGCGGTTATCCCTTCCGAACGTAGCCAACCAGCGGTGCTCCTGGCGGAACAACTGGCACACCAGAGGTTCGTCCGTCCCGGTCCTCTCGTACTAGGGACAGCCCTTCTCAAGTTTCCTGCGCGCGCAGCGGATAGGGACCGAACTGTCTCACGACGTTCTAAACCCAGCTCGCGTACCGCTTTAATGGGCGAACAGCCCAACCCTTGGGACCTACTCCAGCCCCAGGATGCGACGAGCCGACATCGAGGTGCCAAACCATGCCGTCGATATGGACTCTTGGGCAAGATCAGCCTGTTATCCCCGGGGTACCTTTTATCCGTTGAGCGACGGCGCTTCCACAAGCCACCGCCGGATCACTAGTTCCGACTTTCGTCCCTGCTCGACCTGTCAGTCTCACAGTCAAGCTCCCTTGTGCACTTGCACTCGACACCTGATTGCCAACCAGGCTGAGGGAACCTTTGAGCGCCTCCGTTACATTTTAGGAGGCAACCGCCCCAGTTAAACTACCCACCAGGCACTGTCCCTGGTCCGGATCACGGACCGAGGTTAGACATCCGAAGCGGCCAGAGTGGTATTTCAACGTTGACTCCACCCGCACTGGCGTACGGGCTTCACAGTCTCCCACCTATCCTACACAAGCCGCACCGAACACCAATACCAAGCTATAGTAAAGGTCCCGGGGTCTTTCCGTCCTGCTGCGCGTAACGAGCATCTTTACTCGTAGTGCAATTTCGCCGAGTTCGCGGTTGAGACAGCGGAGAAGTCGTTACGCCATTCGTGCAGGTCGGAACTTACCCGACAAGGAATTTCGCTACCTTAGGATGGTTATAGTTACCACCGCCGTTTACTGGGGCTTAAATTCTGAGCTTCACCCCGAAGGGTTGACCCGTCCTCTTAACCTTCCAGCACCGGGCAGGCGTCAGTCCGTATACATCGTCTTGCGACTTCGCACGGACCTGTGTTTTTAGTAAACAGTCGCTTCTCCCTGGTCTCTGCGGCCGTCCACGCTCCCACCGCGAGGGTGTTCACGCTTCGGGCCCCCCTTCTCCCGAAGTTACGGGGGCATTTTGCCGAGTTCCTTAACCACGATTCTCTCGATCGCCTTAGTATTCTCTACCTGACCACCTGAGTCGGTTTGGGGTACGGGCGGCTAGAACCTCGCGCCGAGGCTTTTCTTGGCAGCATAGGATCACCCAGTTCGCGCTTGTGCGCTCACCGTCAGCTCTCAGCCTCGTGCCTGGCGGATTTGCCTACCAGACGGCCTACGGCCTTGGACGTGGTCTACCATCGCCACGCCGGGCTACCTTCCTGCGTCACCCCTGTTAATACGCTTACCTACTACCGGTTCGGGTCCCGCGCGCCCCTGTCCGGTGGCCCCGAAGGGCCGGTGGACAGGTTTGGGCGGTGAGCATCACCGGGCTCGGTATGGGCGGTTCTTCGCCGGTAGGAGAATATCAACTCCTTGTCCATCGACTACGCCTGTCGGCCTCGCCTTAGGTCCCGACTTACCCAGGGCGGATTAACCTGGCCCTGGAACCCTTGGTCATTCGGCGGACGGGTTTCTCACCCGTCTTTCGCTACTCATGCCTGCATTCTCACTCGTGTGGGCTCCACCACTGGGTTCCCCCGCGGCTTCACTGCCCACACGACGCTCCCCTACCCACCTGCGCCTCTGGACCACGAAGGCCTGAGTTGAGCGCAGATGCCACGGCTTCGGCGGTGTACTTGAGCCCCGCTACATTGTCGGCGCGGAATCACTTGACCAGTGAGCTATTACGCACTCTTTCAAGGGTGGCTGCTTCTAAGCCAACCTCCTGGTTGTCTGTGCAACTCCACATCCTTTCCCACTTAGCACACGCTTAGGGGCCTTAGCCGGTGGTCTGGGCTGTTTCCCTCTCGACTACGGAGCTTATCCCCCGCAGTCTCACTGCCACGCTTCCACTTACCGGCATTCGGAGTTTGGCTGACGTCAGTAACCTTGTAGGGCCCATCGGCCATCCAGTAGCTCTACCTCCGGCAAGAAACACGTGACGCTGCACCTAAATGCATTTCGGGGAGAACCAGCTATCACGAAGTTTGATTGGCCTTTCACCCCTAACCACAGGTCATCCCCCAGGTTTTCAACCCTGGTGGGTTCGGTCCTCCACGCGGTCTTACCCGCGCTTCAACCTGCCCATGGCTAGATCACTTCGCTTCGGGTCTAGACCCAGCGACTATGGGCGCCCTGTTCGGACTCGCTTTCGCTACGGCTTCCCCACACGGGTTAACCTCGCCACTGAGCACTAACTCGCAGGCTCATTCTTCAAAAGGCACGCTGTCACCCCAACCAAGGAGGCTCCAACGGATTGTAGGCACACGGTTTCAGGTACTATTTCACTCCCCTCCCGGGGTACTTTTCACCTTTCCCTCACGGTACTGGTCCGCTATCGGTCACTAGGTAGTATTTAGGCTTAGCAAGTGGTCTTGCCAGATTCACACGAGATTTCTCGGGCCCCGTGCTACTTGGGATCCCCTTCGGGAGGCCGCACCATTTCGTCTACCGGACTCGCACCGTCTGTGGTCCGCCTTTCAATGCGGTTCGACTATGACACGACTTTCTGACTCCCCGGCGGACTGTCAGATCCACCAGAAGGGTCCCACAACCCCGAACACGCAACGCCTGACAGCTTTAACACGCGCCCGGTTTGGCCTCATCCGCTTTCGCTCGCCACTACTCACGGAATATCTCTTCCTGTCGGTACTGAGATGTTTCACTTCCCGACGTTCCCTCCACACACCCTATATATTCAGGTGCAGGTCGCACGACATGACTCGTGCGGGGTTCCCCCATTCGGAAACCCTCGGATCACAGCTCGTTTGCCAGCTCCCCGAGGCTTATCGCAGGCTACCACGTCCTTCTTCGGCTCCTAGTGCCAAGGCATCCACCCTGTGCCCTTAAAAACTTCAACAAAAACAACAAAACTGCAGAGAACCAAGAACCACACCCA
>NZ_JCAXEP010000024.1:0-3365 GCF_059758455.1 Cellulosimicrobium sp. GQ32
GGACAACACCAAGTTCGCCGACGAGTGGCTCGCGCCGCACCCCGGCACCGACGGCGCCCTCGCCCAGGCCATGGGCCACGTCATCCTCACCGAGCACTACGCGCAGCGCCGCACCCCGCAGTTCGCGGAGTACGCGGCGCGGTTCACCGACCTCCCGAACCTCGTGGTCCTCGACGAGCACGGCGACGGCTCGGGGTCGGGCGCGGCGTACGTGCCCGGGAAGTTCCTGACCGCGGCGGACCTGCCCGACGGCGTCGGTCGCCCCGGCGACGACGACGCCGCCTCCTCGAACGCCCGCTTCAAGACGGTCGTGCTCGACGCCGACGGCACCCCGCGCGTCCCGAACGGCAGCCTCGGCCACCGCTACGGCGAGGCCGACGCGGGCCGGTGGAACCTCGATCTCGGCGACATCGACCCGCTGCTCTCCGTCGCCGACCCCCACGGCGTCTTCTGGGGCGCCCCGCAGGCCGCCCCCACCCGCGACACCGTCCCCGAGCGCCCGTCGTCCGACCCGGCCTCTACCTCGCCGAACCAAGGCTCTACCTCGGCGGACCGGGGCTCTACCTCGCGGTACCAGGGCTCTACCTCGGCAGATCTCACCTACGAGACGGTCGCCGTCGCGCTGCCGCGGTTCGACCTCGACCCGGCGCCGGGCGACGAGGCCGGCGCGCACCTGGGCGGCGCGGGCGTCGTCGTGCGCGGGGTCCCGGCCCGGCGGGTCGGCGGGCGGCTCGTCACGACGGTGCTGGACCTGCTGCTCGCGCAGTACGGCGTGAACCGCCCGGAGCTGGGGCTGCCCGGCGAGTGGCCCGCGGGCTACGACGACGACGCGTCGCCCGCGACGCCCGCGTGGCAGGAGCGCTTCACCGGGGTGCCCGCCGCGGCGGCCGAGCGGATCGGGCGCGAGTTCGCGCAGAACGCGCTGGACTCGGGCGGGCGCTCGATGATCATCATGGGCGCGGGCACCAACCACTGGTTCCACTCCGACACGATCTACCGCGCGATGCTCGCCCTGACGACGCTCACCGGCTGCCAGGGCGTGAACGGCGGCGGGTGGGCGCACTACGTGGGCCAGGAGAAGTGCCGCCCGGTGACCGGGTGGGCGCAGTACGCGGGCGGCCTGGACTGGTCGCGACCGCCGCGGCAGATGATCGGCACCGCGTTCTGGTACCTCGCGACGGACCAGTGGCGCTACGACGGCCTGCCCGCGGACGCGCTCGCGTCGCCGCTCGCGCAGGGCCAGTTCTCCGGACGCACGACGGCCGACACGCTCGTCGAGTCCGCGCAGCGCGGCTGGATGCCGAGCTACCCGACGTTCGACCGCAACCCGCTCGACCTCGTGGACGAGGCGCGCGCGGCGGGCAAGGAGCCCGCGCAGCACGTGGTCGACGAGCTCAAGGCCGGGAACCTGCGGTTCGCGTGCGAGGACCCGGACGCCCCGGCGAACTTCCCGCGCGTCGTGACGGTGTGGCGAGCGAACATCCTCGGGTCGTCCGGCAAGGGCAACGAGTATTTCCTCAAGCACCTGCTCGGCACGGACGCCGCGGTCAACGCGGCGGAGTCGAGCCCCGAGCGTCGGCCGCGGTCGATGACGTGGCGGGACGAGGCACCGCAGGGCAAGCTCGACCTGCTCGTCACGCTCGACTTCCGCATGACGTCCACGACGCTGTTCTCCGACGTCGTGCTGCCGGCGGCGACCTGGTACGAGAAGCACGACCTGTCGTCCACGGACATGCACCCGTTCGTGCACTCGTTCAACCCGGCGATCAACCCGCCGTGGCAGACGCGCACGGACTTCGACATCTTCCACACGCTCGCGGGGAAGGTGTCCGAGCTCGCGGTGACGCACCTCGGGGTCCGCGAGGACCTCGTCGCCGCGCCGCTCGCGCACGACACCCCGGACGAGATGGCCGTCCCGCACGGAGCGCTCCCCGACTCGGGGCTCCCCGTGACGGAGCGCGAGCTCGTGCCCGGCGTGACGATGCCGAAGCTCGTGGTCGTCGAGCGCGACTACCCGGCGTTCGCCGCGCGCATGGCCTCGCTCGGGCCGCTCACCGAGAAGGCGGGCATGGTGACCAAGGGCGTCCACTTCTCGCCCGCGCCCGAGGTCGCCGACCTCGGACGTCGCAACGGCCTCGTCCAGGACGGTCCGGCGGCCGGGCGCCCGCGCCTGGACCGGGACACGCACGCGTGCGAGATGATCCTCGCGCTGTCGGGGACGACGAACGGCCGGCTCGCGGTGCAGGGGTTCGAGCACGTCGAGCAGCGCACGGGCACCCGGCTCGCGGACCTCGCGCTGGACGAGCAGGGCAAGCGCGTGACGTTCCCGGACGTGCAGTCGCGCCCGACGCCGGTCATCACCTCTCCCGAGTGGTCCGGCTCCGAGCACGGGGGCCGCCGGTACTCGGCGTTCGTCGTCAACGTGGAGCGGCTCAAGCCCTGGCACACCCTGACCGGGCGCCAGCACCTCTACCTCGACCACGACTGGATGATCGAGCTCGGCGAGCACATGCCGATCTTCCGACCCCCGCTGGACATGCACCGCCTCTTCGGCGACTCGCCGGTGGTGGGCGACACGTCCCCGTCCGGCTATCCGGGCTCCGCGGGCCACGCGGAGGTCGCGGTGCGGTACCTGACGCCGCACAACAAGTGGTCGATCCACTCGGAGTACCAGGACAACCTCTTCATGCTGTCGTTGTCCCGTGGCGGTCCGAACGTCTGGATGTCGCCCGCCGACGCCGCCAAGATCGGCGTCGAGGACAACGAGTGGATCGAGGCGTACAACCGCAACGGTGTCGTGGTCGCGCGAGCGGTGGTGTCGCACCGCATGCCCGAGGGCACTGTCTACATGCACCACGCGACGGACCGCACGATCGACGTCCCGCTCGCCGAGACGTCGGGGCTGCGCGGCGGCATCCACAACTCGCTCACGCGCATCCTGCTCAAGCCGACGCACCTCGCGGGCGGGTACGCCCAGCTCTCCTACGCGTTCAACTACCTCGGCCCCACGGGGAACCAGCGCGACGAGATGACCGTCATCCGCCGACGCAGCCAGGAGGTGCGGTACTCGTGACGCTCGTGACACTCGTGACCCGGACCGGAACAGCGCGGGGCCCGGCGGCGGGCAGGCTGTCGTCGGCGTGGGAGGGGGTGGCGTCGTGCGGGTGATGGCGCAGATGTCGATGGTGATGAACCTGGACAAGTGCATCGGGTGCCACACGTGCTCGGTCACGTGCAAGCAGGCCTGGACCAACCGCACGGGCGTGGAGTACGTGTGGTTCAACAACGTCGAGACCCGCCCCGGGCTCGGGTACCCCCGCACCTACCAGGACCAGGACCGCTGGCAGGGCGGCTGGGTCCGCACG
>NZ_JCAXEP010000025.1:0-3066 GCF_059758455.1 Cellulosimicrobium sp. GQ32
GGTGCGGACCCAGCCGCCCTGCCAGCGTTCCTGGTCCTGGTAGGTGCGGGGGTAGCCCAGGCCGGGGCGGGTCTCGACGTTGTTGAACCACACGTACTCCACGCCCGTGCGGTTGGTCCAGGCCTGCTTGCACGTGACCGAGCACGTGTGACACCCGATGCACTTGTCCAGGTTCATCACCATCGACATCTGCGCCATGACCTTCATCAGTAGGTCACCTCCTGAGAACGACGACGGATCACCGTGACCTCGTCACGCTGGTTGCCCGTCGGGCCGATGTAGTTGAAGCCGTACGAGAGCTGCGCGTAGCCGCCGATGAGGTGGGTGGGCTTGAGCAGCACGCGGGTCAGGGAGTTGTGGATGCCACCCCGCAGCCCGGACGTCTCCGACCGCGGCACGTCCACGGTCCGGTCCTTCGCGTGGTACATGAAGACCGTCCCCTCGGGCATGCGGTGCGAGACGACGGCCCGCGCGACCACGACCCCGTTGCGGTTGTAGGACTCGATCCACTCGTTGTCCGCGACGCCGATCTTCTCCGCGTCCTGCGGGCTCATCCAGATCGTCGGGCCACCGCGCGAGAGCGACAGCATGAAGAGGTTGTCCTGGTACTCGGAGTGGATCGACCACTTCGAGTGCGGGGTCAGGTACCGCACCGCGACCTCCGCGTAGCCCTCCGACCCCTGCGCCCCCGTGGGGGACGTGTCGCCGACGCGCGAGTCGCCGAACAGGCGGTGCATGTCGAGCGGCGGCCGGTAGACGGGGAGCTGCTCGCCGAGCTCGGTCATCCAGTCGTGGTCGAGGAAGAAGTGCTGACGGCCGGTGAGGGTGTGCCAGGGCTTGAGCCGCTCCACGTTGATGACGAACGCGCTGTAGCGCCGTCCCCCGTGCTCGGAGCCGGACCACTCGGGAGAGGTGATGACCGCCGTCGGGCGCGACTGCACGTCCGGGAACGTGATGCGCTTGCCCTGCTCGTCCCGCGCGAGGTCGGCCAGGCGCTGCCCGGTGTGACGCTCCAGGTCCTTGAACCCCTGCACCGCGAGCCGGCCGTTCGTCGTCCCCGACAGCGCGAGGATCATCTCGCACACGTGGGTGTCCCGGTCCAGGCGCGGGCGCCCCGCCGTCGGTCCGTCGGGGACGACGCCGTTCGCGACGGCGAGCCGCTCGACCTCCGGCGTCGGGTCGAACGCGACGCCCTTGGTGACCATGCCCGCCTTCTGGGTGAGCGGGCCGAGCGCGGCGAGCCGGTCGGCGAACGCCGGGTAGTCGCGCTCGACGACGACGAGCTTGGACATGGTGACCCCGGGCACGAGCTCGCCCTGCGGCAGGACCTCGCCGTGGGGCGTGGCCATGGCGTCGGGCGTGTCGTGCGCGAGGGGGACGGCCACGACGTCCTTGCGCACGCCCAGGTGCGTCACCGACATCTCCGAGATGCGCCGGGCGATCGTGTGGAAGATGTCGAAGTCGGTGCGCGTCTGCCACGGGGGGCTGATCGCGGGGTTGAACGAGTGCACGAACGGGTGCATGTCGGTCGACGACAGGTCGTGCTTCTCGTACCAGGTCGCGGCCGGAAGGACGACGTCGGAGAACAGCGTCGTCGACGTCATCCGGAAGTCGGCGGTGACGAGCAGGTCGAGCTTCCCCCGGGGCGCCTCGTCGTGCCACGCGATGTCCCGCGGTCGGCGGTCCGGCCCGGACTCGGGGGCGCGCACCGCGGCGTCGGTCCCGAGCAGGTGCTTGAGGAAGTACTCGTTGCCCTTGCCCGACGACCCGAGCAGGTTCGCGCGCCAGACGGTGAGGACGCGCGGGAAGTTCGCCGGGTCGTCGGGGTCGGCGCACGCGTAGTCGAGCTCGCCGCAGGAGAGCTGGTCGACGACGTGGCGCACCGGGTCCTTGCCCGCCGCCTCCGCCTCGTCCACCAGGTCGAGAGGGTTGCGGTCGAACGTCGGGTAGTTCGGCGTCCAGCCGCGACGGACGGACTCCACCAGCGTGTCCGCCGTCGTGCGGCCCGAGAACCTCCCGGTGGCGAGCGAGGACGCGAGCGCGTCCGCGGGCAGGCCGTCGTAGCGCCACTGGTCCGTCGCGAGGTACCAGAACGCCGTGCTGATCATGAGGCGCGGAGGGCGGACCCAGTCGAGCGCGTTGGCGTACTGCTGGAAGCCCGTGATCGGGCGGACCTTCTCCTGCCCCACGTAGTGCGCCCACCCGCCACCGTTGACGCCCTGGCAGCCGGTCATGGTCACGAGGGCGAGGAACGTGCGGTAGATCGTGTCGGAGTGGAACCAGTGGTTGGTGCCCGCGCCCATGATGATCATCGACCGGCCGTCGGAGTCGAGGGCGTTCTGCGCGAACTCGCGCCCGATGCGCGCCGCGGCGACGGCGGGGACGCCGGTGATCTCCTCCTGCCATGCCGGGGTGCCCGGCGTCGTGGGGTCGTCGTAGCCCGTCGGCCACTCGCCGGGCAGGCCGAGGTCGGGGCGGTCCACGCCGTACTGCGCGAGCAGCAGGTCGTAGACCGTCGTCACGAGGTGCTCGCCCACGCGGTGCGTCGGCACGCCGCGCCGCACCGAGCCCGCGCCGCCCTGGTGCTCGGCGCCCTCCTCGGGGGCGAGGTCGAAGCGCGGGAGGTCGACGGCGACCGGTGCGTCCGACGTGCCGCCCGTCAGGTCCGCGACCGACAGCGCGGGCTCGACGCCCTCGAGGTCGAGGTTCCACCGCCCGGGGTCGCCGTAGCGGTGTCCGAGCGACCCGTTGGGGACGACGACGTCGCCCGCGCGGGACAGGATCACCGTCTTCGACGCCGCGTTCGCGGTGCCGGCCTGGTCGGCGGCGGGCGTGCCGGCGAGCCGGTCCGCCGTGAGGAAGCGCCCCGGCACGTACGCGTCCCCGCGGCGCTCGAGCGTCACGAGGTACGGCGCGTCCGTGTATCGCGCCATGTAGTCGAGGAACCGGGGCGCGCGGTCGCGCACGTGGAACTCACTGAGGATGACGTGCCCCATGGCCTGGGCGAGGGCGCCGTCGGTGCCGGGGTGCGGCGCGAGCCACTCGTCGGCGAACTTGGTGTTGTCG
>NZ_JCAXEP010000026.1:0-2255 GCF_059758455.1 Cellulosimicrobium sp. GQ32
TGTCGACGACGCGCTGAGACTGACCCCGTAGCGACGGATTGGGACTGACCCCTCCGAGGCTGGAGGGGTGATCACATTGGAAGGCTGGGCTGAGATCCGTCGGCTGCATCGGGCCGAGGGTGTTGCGATCAAGGAGATCGCGCGTCGGACGGGGTTGGCGCGCAACACGGTCCGTTCGGCGTTGCGGGCCGAGGCGCCGCCGTCGCGTGAGCGCGGGCCGCGCGGGTCGGTGGTGGACGAGGTAGAACCGCAGATCAGGGCGCTGCTCGCGGAGTTCCCGCGGATGCCGGCGACGGTGATTGCGGAGCGGATCGGGTGGACGCGTTCGCTCACGATCCTCAAGGACCGGGTCCGTGAGCTGCGCCCGTTGTTCGTGCCGCCGGATCCGACTGACCGGGTCTCCTACGACCCGGGCGAGGTCGCCCAGTGCGATCTGTGGTTCCCGCCGCAGCCGATCCCCGTCGGCCGCGGCGACGAGAGGATCTTGCCGGTGCTGGCGATGACGTGCGGGTACTCGCGGGTGACGGACGCGGTCATGATTCCCAGCCGGAGGGCCGGGGACATCCTGGCCGGGATGTGGGAGATCGTTGCCGGGTGGGGTGCCTGCCCGCGCATCTTGGTCTGGGACCGGGAGGCTGCGATCGGCGGCACGGGCAGGCTCACGAGTGAGGCGGCGGCGTTCGCCGGCACGATCGGGGTGCGCATCCGCCTGGCGCCTCCGCGGGATCCGGAGTTCAAGGGCCTGGTCGAGCGGCGTAACGGGTTCTTCGAGACCTCGTTCCTGCCGGGGCGGGTGTTCACCTCGCCGTTCGACTTCAACGACCAGATGAGCGACTGGCTGGTGGAGCGGGCGAACACGCGGGTGCTGCGCGCGATCGGGTCGACCACACCGACGGCGCGGTGGGCGGCGGACCGAGCCGCGATGGTGGCCCTGCCGCCGATGGCACCCGCGATCGGGCTCACGCACCGAGTCCGGCTCGGGCGCGACTACTACGTGCGCATCGACTCCAACGACTACTCCGTGGACCCGCGCTGCATCGGCCGGTTCATCGACGTCCTGGCCACCCCCACGAGAGTCGTGGCCTCCTGCGCTGGACAGGTCGTAGCCGACCACGCCCGCGACTGGGGCCACGCGCGCACGATCACCGACCCCGAGCACCAGGCCACCGCACGCATGCTGCGCCAGGACCTCGCTGCTCGCCGCCACCAACAACAGCGCTCGACCCGCTCGCACGCTGACGGGCACGTCGTGGCGATCCGTGCCCTGCCGGACTACGACGCCCTGTTCGGCGTGGACTTCGACCCCCGCCCCAACCCCGGGACGGTCCAGGAGACAGCAACTGCTGAAGGGAAGTAGATGACCACCACCACGAAACCCAGACCGGCTCCGGACGGGCTCGGCTCCAAGCTCGCCTACCTGGCCCGCGTGCTGAAGACCCCCACGATCGCCCGTACCTGGGAGACCTTGGCCGACCAGGCACGCCAGGCGAACTGGTCGCACGAGGAGTACCTCGCCGCCGTCCTAGAACGACAAGTCGCCGACCGCGAGTCCGCCGGCACCACGATGCGGATCCGCACCGCGCACTTCCCGCAGGTCAAGACCCTCGAGGACTTCAACCTCGACCACCTACCCAGCCTGCGCAAGGACGTCCTCGCGCACCTGGCCACCGCGACCTTCGTCCCCAAGGCGGAGA
Source organism: Cellulosimicrobium sp. GQ32 (assembly GCF_059758455.1). NCBI lineage: Bacteria > Bacillati > Actinomycetota > Actinomycetes > Micrococcales > Promicromonosporaceae > Cellulosimicrobium > Cellulosimicrobium sp. GQ32. The sequence continues at coordinate 1,695 of NZ_JCAXEP010000026.1, forward strand.
ACGTGATCCTCCTCGGCCCGCCCGGCCTGGGCAAGACCCACCTCGCGATCGGGCTCGGGATCAAGGCCGCACAGTCCGGGCACTCCGTCCTGTTCGACACCGCGACGAACTGGATCGACCGCCTCGCCCGCGCCCACCACGCCGGCCACCTGGAAGCCGAGCTGAAGAAGATCCGCCGCTACAAACTGATCATCGTCGACGAGGTCGGCTACATCCCCTTCGACACCGACGCAGCGAACCTGTTCTTCCAGCTCGTCGCGTCCCGCTACGAGACCGGCTCCATCCTCGTCACCAGCAACCTGCCGTTCGGGCGCTGGGGCGAGGTCTTCGGCGACGAAGTCGTCGCCGCCGCGATGATCGACCGGCTCGTGCACCACGCCGAGGTCCTCACCCTCGCCGGCGAGTCCTACCGCACCCGAGCCCGCCGCGAACTCCTCGCCAAGGACCGCGACAAGTAGGACGAAACGACGACCGAGGGGTCAATCCCAATCCGTCGTTAGGGGGTCAGTTCCAGTCCGCCGTTGACACGCGCGGCGGATTGCGCTCGAGCTCGCAGGCGAG
>NZ_JCAXEP010000027.1:0-1832 GCF_059758455.1 Cellulosimicrobium sp. GQ32
AGACCGGCCCGTACCAGGCACCCCACCAACCGGTGGCCGGTGACCTGAGGACCCAACAGTGTGCTCGACAAGCCCCCCACCCTCACCCGTGATGTTCCACCACCACCCCACCAGGCCCCGAAGGACCAGGCAAGGCCGGCAGGTACTGACACCAGCAAGACCAGAAGACTCTTTCGTCAATGTTCCACCCATGAGCAACCACCCACCACACGTACGGCGATGGCGTGGCACCTGAACAAACCCGCTCCGACCACAGGCCGGCGAACGAGCCGTTGGTAGCTCCTTAGAAAGGAGGTGATCCAGCCGCACCTTCCGGTACGGCTACCTTGTTACGACTTAGTCCCAATCGCCAGTCCCACCTTCGACCACTCCCCCCGCGAACGGTTGGGCCATGGGCTTCGGGTGTTACCGACTTTCGTGACTTGACGGGCGGTGTGTACAAGGCCCGGGAACGTATTCACCGCAGCGTTGCTGATCTGCGATTACTAGCGACTCCGACTTCATGGGGTCGAGTTGCAGACCCCAATCCGAACTGAGACCGGCTTTTTGGGATTCGCTCCACCTTACGGTATCGCAGCCCTTTGTACCGGCCATTGTAGCATGCGTGAAGCCCAAGACATAAGGGGCATGATGATTTGACGTCATCCCCACCTTCCTCCGAGTTGACCCCGGCAGTCTCCCATGAGTCCCCGGCATAACCCGCTGGCAACATGGGACGAGGGTTGCGCTCGTTGCGGGACTTAACCCAACATCTCACGACACGAGCTGACGACAACCATGCACCACCTGTGCACGAGTGTCCAAAGAGACCACCATCTCTGGTGGCTTCCCGTGCATGTCAAGCCTTGGTAAGGTTCTTCGCGTTGCATCGAATTAATCCGCATGCTCCGCCGCTTGTGCGGGCCCCCGTCAATTCCTTTGAGTTTTAGCCTTGCGGCCGTACTCCCCAGGCGGGGCACTTAATGCGTTTGCTGCGGCACGGAACTCGTGGAATGAGCCCCACACCTAGTGCCCAACGTTTACGGCATGGACTACCAGGGTATCTAATCCTGTTCGCTCCCCATGCTTTCGCTCCTCAGCGTCAGTTGCGGCCCAGAGACCTGCCTTCGCCATCGGTGTTCCTCCTGATATCTGCGCATTCCACCGCTACACCAGGAATTCCAGTCTCCCCTACCGCACTCTAGTCTGCCCGTACCCGATGCAAGCTCGAGGTTGAGCCTCGAGTTTTCACACCAGACGCGACAGACCGCCTACGAGCTCTTTACGCCCAATAATTCCGGACAACGCTTGCGCCCTACGTATTACCGCGGCTGCTGGCACGTAGTTAGCCGGCGCTTCTTCTGCAGGTACCGTCACTTGCGCTTCTTCCCTGCTGAAAGAGGTTTACAACCCGAAGGCCTTCATCCCTCACGCGGCGTCGCTGCATCAGGCTTTCGCCCATTGTGCAATATTCCCCACTGCTGCCTCCCGTAGGAGTCTGGGCCGTGTCTCAGTCCCAGTGTGGCCGGTCGCCCTCTCAGGCCGGCTACCCGTCGTCGCCTTGGTAGGCCATCACCCCACCAACAAGCTGATAGGCCGCGAGCCCATCCCTGACCGAAAAACTTTCCAACCACCCCCATGCGAAGGTAGCTCATATCCGGTATTAGCCCCGGTTTCCCGGAGTTATCCCGAAGTCAAGGGCAGGTTACTCACGTGTTACTCACCCGTTCGCCACTAATCCACCCAGCAAGCTGGGCATCATCGTTCGACTTGCATGTGTTAAGCACGCCGCCAGCGTTCGTCCTGAGCCAGGATCAAACTCTCCGTAAATGAACAACGCCCACCACCAGCAC
>NZ_JCAXEP010000028.1:0-1359 GCF_059758455.1 Cellulosimicrobium sp. GQ32
TGTCTCCCAACCGCGCGCATCGCGCATGTAGGTTGCGAGCATGCCAAGCCCAAAGCCACAGGACTTCTGCGATTGGTGCTATGGGCCGCTTTCTGAGGAGTCGGTAGTCCGCTCGCGTTGGCTCGGCTTGATCTCGGAGGACGCGTGGGCGTGCGCGACCTGCATCGAGAGGGGGTGCTACCGGGTCCCGCCAGAGGGCTGGGATGGTCCCGCCGACGAGTGGCTGGCGCGCGACCAGTACGTCTTGAGCGCCGACGATCGAAGGGCCGTCCTCAACGCGTTGAACGAGGTCCTCCACGGCCCGGACGCGATCGAGGAGTGGGAGTTCCAAGCCCGGATGGGCGTCACCAGAGAGGAAGCCGATCAGACCCGGCGTCGAGTCGCTGGCAAGTGAGAGCCCGTCCGCAGCCAGGTGACGATCGCGGCCAGGACGGCGCCAGCGCGGTAGACGACGGCGTGCTTGTCGTAGCGAGTGGCCAGGCCGCGCCACTGCTTGAGCAGGTTGAAGGACCGCTCGACGACGTTGCGCCGCACGTAGGTCTCCCGGTCGAGCTTCGGCGGGCGGCCACCCTTCGCGCCGCGCCGCTTCCGGTTAGCTTGCTGGTCCGACGGTTCGGGGATCACGACCTTGATCCCGCGCCGGCGCAGCATCGCGCGGTTTCCGCGCGAGGAGTACGCCTTGTCCCCGAGCACTACATCGGGCGTCGTTCTCGGGCGGCCCGCGCCGCGGCGTGGCACCCAGATGTCCGCGAGCACGACTCCCAGCGCTCGGCCATCGTGAGACTGGCCGGGCGTCACGACAACGGCGAGTGGGCGCCCACGCCCGTCGACGGCGTGGTGGATCTTGCTCGTCAGCCCGCCACGAGACCGACCGATGCCGTGACCTGCAGGTTCACTGGGGACGACGCCGTTGCGGCGGTTCTTGTGATTCGACGTCGCCCCCTGTGTCCTGCTCCGGACGGGTCGTGTTCGTCGCGTGCTGGTGAGCACGATTGATCGTCGAGTCCACCGACACGGTCCAGTCGATCTGCCCGGCGGCGTCCGCTTCGGCCATCAGGTGGGCGAGGATGCGGTCCCAAGTGCCGTCGTCGGTGAACTTCTTGTGACGCTTCCACACCGTCTGCCACGGCCCGAACACCTCGCGCGGCAGGTCCCGCCACGGGATCCCCGTCCGATACCGGTAAGCAATGCCCTCAACCACGGTGCGGTGGTCACCGAACGGGCGACCGACCTTGCCCGCGTTCGACGGCAGCAACGGCTCGATCCGCTCCCACTGTTCGTCCGTCAGGACCTGGAACCGACTCACGGCCGCGAGTCTGCCGCTCGCCTCACCTCAGAGTTGGGAGACACGCCCTAGTC
>NZ_JCAXEP010000029.1:0-962 GCF_059758455.1 Cellulosimicrobium sp. GQ32
GACGGACGGCCCCGACGCGACCACCGGTCTGGTGCGGGTGGACGTCCTGCCGCCGTCGGAGGCCGAGGGCGCCCCGATCGTGGTGACCGACACCGCCCTGCTCCCGGCGGGCGGGTCGACCCTGGTCGACGTGCTGGCCAACGACACCGACCCCGCCGGCGGCGTCCTCGTCGTCCAGTCCGTGCGCGTCCCGGCCGACGCCGGCGTGTCGGTCGCGATCCTGGCGCACCAGATGCTGCGGGTGACCGAGATCCGGGGCCTGAACGGTCCGGTGACGGTGGAGTACACGGCCTCCAACGGGACCGAGACCACGACGGGCCAGGTGCGGGTCATCCCGGTGCCGGCACCGACGCGGTTGCAGCCGCCGCAGGCGGCGGCGGACGAGGTCACGGTGCATGCCGGGGACGTGGTGACGATCCCGGTGCTGAAGAACGACACCCACCCCGACGGGCTGGAGCTGTTCTTGCAGCCCGAGCTCGAGCAGGACGTGGACCCCGCCCTGGGCGAGGCGTTCGTCTCGGAGGACACGCTGCGGTTCAAGGCCGGCCCCGAGGCCGGGACCGCGTACGCGATCTACCGGGTGCGCGACGTCAACGGGCAGGAGGACTCCGCCCAGGTCACGATCCGCATCCGCGACGGCGAGGACAACGCGCCCCCGCAGCCGCGCGAGATCGAGGCCCGCGTGCTGTCCGGGTCCAGCGTGCGCATCGCGGTCCCGCTCGACGGGATCGACCCCGACGGCGACTCCGTCCAGGTCACCGGCATCGCGACCCCCGCCGCCCAGGGCACCGCCCGCGTCGTGGACGGCCAGATCGAGTACGCGGCGTCCAAGAACGCCGCCGGGCACGACACGTTCACCTACTCCGTGCTGGACGCCCGCGGCGCCACCGCCGTCGGCACGGTCCAGGTCGGCATCGCCCGGCCCGCCGAGACCAACCAGGCCCCGGTGGCGGTGGACGACG
>NZ_JCAXEP010000003.1:0-473788 GCF_059758455.1 Cellulosimicrobium sp. GQ32
AGGGCAGCACACCCCCGTCGCCCGCCCCAAGTCTCTGCTGACGGGCAAGGACATGAACATCTCCTGGTCGGCGAACTGGGACGACGACCTCGCCGGCTCCACCGCCACCATGGACCAGGACCCGATCCTGGCGCACATGTCCGAGCACGTCGCGACCGAGCTCGACAAGACGTTCATGTTCTACCTGCCCCGCATCTGCGAGCACTGCCTCAACCCCGCCTGCGTCGCGTCCTGCCCCTCAGGGGCCATGTACAAGCGGGCCGAGGACGGCATCGTCCTCGTGGACCAGGACCAGTGCAGGGGTTGGCGCATGTGCGTCACCGGGTGCCCCTACAAGAAGGTCTACTTCAACCACAAGACCGGCAAGGCCGAGAAGTGCACGCTCTGCTACCCGCGCATCGAGGTCGGCCTGCCCACCGTGTGCTCCGAGACCTGCGTCGGACGCCTGCGCTACCTCGGCCTCGTCCTCTACGACGCGGACAAGGTCACCGAAGCCGCGTCCGTGGCGGACGAGCACGACCTCCTCGCCTCCCAGCGCGCCGTCTTCCTCGACCCGAACGACCCCCAGGTCATCGCCGCCGCACGCGCGGAAGGCATCCCCGAGGACTGGATCACCGCCGCCCAACGCTCCCCCATCTGGGACCTCATCACCAAGTACGAGGTCGCCCTGCCCCTGCACCCGGAGTACCGCACCCTGCCCATGGTCTGGTACATCCCACCCCTGTCCCCCGTCGTCGACGTCGTCGCCGCCTCCGGCAACGACGGCGAGGACGGACGCACCCTGTTCGCCGCGATCTCCCAGCTGCGCATCCCCCTCGAGTACCTCGCCGGCCTGTTCACCGCCGGCGACACCGCCCCCGTCGAACGCGTCCTGCGCCGCCTGGCCGCCATGCGCTCCTACATGCGCGACCTCAACCTCGGCCGCGAACCCGACGAACGCACCGCGGCCGCGGTCGGCATGACCGGGCAACAGGTCCAGGAGATGTACCGCCTCCTGGCCATCGCGAAGTACGAAGACCGGTACGTCATCCCCACCGCCCACACCGAGATCGCCCGCGAGCTCGACGAGCTCTCCTGCTCGCTGGACTACGACGGCGGGCCGGGGATGGGTGGCGCGGGACCGACGACGGGCGAGTCGTTCCACGCGGTCGGCGCGCAGGAGCGCGCTACGAGCCCGTACACGCCGTCCACGTCGGGCCGGGTCAACCTGCTCGACTGGAACGGCGACGGGACCCCGGGCGGGCTCTTCCCGCCGTCGCGACCGGCAGGCGGCCCCGAGCCCTCGGGGGGTGCGGCATGAGACGCGCGGCCCGGTCCAGGCCGGCGTCCTCGACGAGCGCGGCGTCGCCCGGTCCCCTGCCGGACGACCAGCGTCGCGCCGCGCACACCGTGATCTCGCTCCTGCTCGACTACCCCACCGCGGAGACCGCCGCCCATCGCGCGGACGTCGAGGACGTCGTCGCCGGGCTGCCACCGGACGTGCGGCGGCCCCTGCGCGCGTTCCTCGACGCCACGGCGTCCGTGCCCCTCCGCGAGCTCCAGGCCGCCTACGTCACGACGTTCGACCTCAAGCGCCGGTGCTCGCTCTACCTGTCGTACTACGCGGCCGGGGACACCCGGAAGCGCGGCGCCGCGCTCGTCACGTTCGTCGAGGCGTTCCGCGCCGCCGGGTGGGAGACCGACGGCTCCGAGCTGCCGGACCACCTGCCCACGGTGCTCGAGCTCTCCGCGCGCACGGACGGCGAGATCGCCGGCATGGTGCTCGACGCGCACCGCGACGGCATCGAGGTCCTGCGCGCCGCGCTCGAGACCGTCCGCAGCCCGTACGCGCACGTCGTCGCGGCGCTCGTCGCGACGCTGCCAGCGCTGCAGTCGGAGACCGCCGCGCGCTTCCGCGACCTGGTCGCGGCGGGGCCGCCCACCGAGCTCGTCGGCCTGAGCGACCTGTCCCACCTCACCCCGTTCGCCACGATCCCGAGCCTGACCGAGGAGACCCGACGATGAGCCCGCTCGACGTCCTGCTGTGGGTCGCCGTCCCGTACGCGGTGGCGGCCGTGTTCGTCGTCGGCCACGTGTGGCGGTACCGCTACGACCAGTTCGGCTGGACCACGCGCTCGTCGCAGCTCTACGAGAGCCGCTGGCTCCGCCTCGGCTCGCCGCTCTTCCACGTCGGCATCCTCATGGTCATCGGCGGCCACGTCGTCGGCATCCTCGTGCCGCGCCCGTGGCTCGAGGCCGTCGGCGTGGACGAGCACGCCTACCACCTCGTCGCGACGATCGCCGGGACGTTCGCGGCCGTGCTCACGGTGGTCGGGCTCGTGATCCTCGTCCTGCGCCGGAGGCTCTCCGGCGCGGTCTTCCGCGTGACCACGCGCACGGACAAGCTCATGTACGTCGTGCTCGGCGCCGCGATCGGGTTCGGCACCCTCGCGACGGTCCAGCACCAGATCTTCGGCGGCGGCTACGACTACCGCGGCTCGATCTCGCCGTGGTTCCGCTCGCTGCTCACGTTCCAGCCGGACCCGTCCCTCATGGCCGACGTCCCGCTCGCGTTCCAGCTCCACGTCCTGTGCGGCCTGGCCCTGTTCGCGCTGTGGCCGTTCACGCGCCTCGTGCACGTGTTCTCCGCGCCGCTCGGCTACCTCACGCGCCCCTACGTCGTCTACCGGCGCCGCGCCGTCGCGACATCGTCGCGCGCCCCGCGCCGCGGCTGGGAGCCCCCGAGCGCACCCTAGCCCTGCTCCAGCCTCGACGGCGCAATCCGCTGGAGGGGCCACGCCGACGAGTACGTGAACGGGTTCCCAAGGGTCGACATCCCATTGCGGCCAAACACAAGATCGCTTCGATGGCCTAGCGAAATCCGTAGCCGTAGGAGATGATCATGACGTGGACCTCAAGTTTCGAATTGCCAGACTGACATCAAATCTCGGAGACGTCGTAGACCTTGACGACGCCGGCATCACCTGCATAGTCGGACCAAACAACGTAGGGAAGTCGAAGCTACTCCGTGAGATCCGGCGCTTCCTGGTTGCTGTTGATGACGATCAGCAAATGGTTCTGAACTCAGTCGAAACACGCGAACCTCTCATCAATCAACTCGGAGTAGAGAAATTCGCCGCCTTTCATGCCCGCACATGGGCTCCCGATTCAGATCCGAATCTCGTGGCATGGCTCGAAGAGCATTCAGGCGCACACGGGCCGGACTATCAGGGTGTCGTTAAGTACGCCCCGAGAGGTGGCGGCATTCCGGTAACGTCGACGACCTTCTTCCAGGGGATCAGCACCGAGCGGTTACAGCCGGACGTGGCACCGTTCTTCCTCAACGACTCGAGCGTGGGAATGGGAAGCCTCAGCGGGTCCTTCCACTCCATGGAAGGCGGGGGCGACACTGACGCAACATTCATGGCAATTATCCACCGGAGCCATGACAAGGCTGAGGCGGAGATTTCATCCGTGTTTAATGAAGTTTTCGGAGAGCCTCTCGTGTACGACCAGGCAACCGGATTCTACGGACTTCGACTCGGCACCGTGGATAAGTCACTCGTGGAGGACGGGCGGTTTACCGAAGCCTATACGGAAGCCATGCGCAGGCTGCCGAAACTTGCGCTACAGGGTAACGGGATGCAGTCGTTCGTGGGACCCGTGGCCACCTTATTGCTGGGGGGTGCTCAGGTGCTGCTTCTTGATGAGCCCGAAACATATCTCCATCCACCGCAGGCTCGAGCACTCGGTCGAATTGTCGGGAGGGAGTCAAGCGCTAGAGATCGCCAAGTTATTGTAGTCACCCACGACCGCGACTTTGTCGTTGGACTGCTCGAGAGCAAAGCGCCGCTGCGATTCGTTCGCATTGCACGTGAAGGCGCCGGAAATCGCCTTTCCCAGGTTAACACCGACGATGTCAAGTGGATCTGGAACAGCGCCGTTCTTCGCTATTCAAGCGTGCTTTCTGGGTTATTTTATCGTAAGGTTATTGCATGCGAATCTGACGCCGACTGCCGTTTCTATGGAGCCGTGCTGGACGACCTTTTAGAGTCGTCCGAGATCCACCGCTCAGCAAACGAGACCCTATTCATTCCTTCGGCTGGCAAGTCAGGAATCGAATCGCGTGTCCGCGCGCTAGCAAAACTCCACGTTTCGGTGAGCGTAATAGCCGACTTCGATCTCCTCCTGGATGAGCCCGTGAAGATCAAGGGAGTCCTTGAGGCCCTCGGTGAGGTCTGGGATGCCGAGGATTTGAATGACTTTAACTTGATCAAGCAAGACATTACAGATAGCAACATCCGCGAGACAGCTAAGAAATCGGGCACTGCGGTGCTTTCTCCCGGCAAGCCCTCAGCTGCCGCAATCCGATTCCTCGAACGCCTGGATGCGCGTGGTGTTCACATCGTGCGCACCGGTGAGATGGAGTCCTTTGACAAGACGATCTCGCTGCAAAAGGAGGCGTGGGTGAACCGGGCGCTTGAGAATGGTCTTCACCGCGATGCTGGCGAGCATCGCGAGATGGTCAAGCGCGCGGCGACGGTGCGTCGATAGCGCGTAATTTGGCAGGACATCATTCAAGTTCGGACGTTTCTTGAGCCGAGGATGGTGCGAAACGCACGTGCGCACAACGACGCCCGGCGGCCATCTCCGTGCCGCCGGGCGTCCTCGCGCGCCGAGCCGGTCGGGCCGGCCCGGGCTCCTCAGCCCTGCGCGGGTACCGGCCGGCGCGTGAGGCGGATGCTCACCGCGGTCGCCTCGCGCGACAGGTACTCGCGGTCGAACGCGCCGGGCTCGCGCCCCTCGAGCTGTGCGAGCAGCGGGAGCGGGTCGTGCGGCGCGACGAGGACGAGCCCGTCCCCGGGCGCGAGCGCCTCGAGCGCCCCGAAGACGACGCCGTGTCGCACGGCGTGCGGGATCGTGCGGACGTCGAGGACGATCTCGGCCTCGTCGTGCGCGCACCCGCAGGTGTGCCCCTCCTCAGATCCTTCGCCGTGCACAGCCCCGTGCTGCGGGGGCTCGGTGATCTCGATCGGTTCTGCTGCCATGGTGGTCCTCCTGGTCGTGGCGCGAGCGCCGGGTGGGGTGCTGGGTCTGCGGTCCGCCGGCACGGACGACCACGCCGGCGGGTGAGACGGTCAGGGCGTCACGGCGAACGCGCCCGACGCGCCGCGCTCGGCGTCGGACATGGCGTGCGTGACGAACGGGTAGGTCCCGGACTCGGGGAACGCGAGCTCGACGAAGCCGCCCTGCGCGGGCAGCAGGCCGAGCGCCTGGCTCCCGCCGGAGCTCCCGGCCGGGAGCGAGTACGCGCCCTCGTGGTAGACGGTGTCGAACTGGCCGCCGACGACGTGGAACGCGCTCGGGCGGTTCGGCCCGGCGTCGAGCACCCACACGCGGACGCGCTCGCCGACCCGCGCCTCGAGCGGGTCGTAGCGGTACTGGTTCGCGTAGCCGTTGAACGCGAGCAGGTCGGGCTCGGCGGCCGCGACCTTCGCGTCGTCGGCGGACGCGCCCTGCGCGCCGAGGTAGAGCTCGGACTGGACGACGACGTACTCGCGGTCCACGGGTGCGAGGTCCGGCGGGTCGACGACCACCGCGCCGAACATGCCGTTCGCGATGTGCAGCGACATGGGCATGGTCGAGCAGTGGTACATCCAGATCCCGGCGCGGGTCGCCGTGAAGCGGTAGACGAGCGACTCCCCCGGCGCGATGGTCCGCATCGGCTCGTCGGGCGCGAGCGCGCCCGCGTGGAAGTCGACGGAGTGCCCGATCGTGCCGTCGTTGACGAGCGTGATCTCGAAGACGTCGCCGATCTTCCCCCGCAGCACGGGCCCGGGCGCGGTCCCGCCGAAGGTCCACGCCGTCTGCTCGACGCCGGGCGCCACCTCCTGCACCTCCTCCGTCACGGTGAGGGTGCGCCGGTGCACGACGGGCTCGCCCGCGGGATCGATCTCGGCCGGTGCGAGGGTCGCGTCGCGCGCGGTGAACCCGTCGCCCGGGTGCGTCATGAGGTCGACGTCGGACGCGGCCAGCGAGTGGGCCCCGCCCGAACCCGTGCTCGCGTGCCCGCCGTGCGCATCGTGCTCGTCGCGGCCACCGTCGTCCGCCGTGTCCGTCTCGCCGGAGCCGTCCGAGCCGCCGGTGCCCTCGACGTCGATCGTGAGCGTCATGCCCATGAGCCGGTGCCCGGCGACGGAGCACCAACCGTCGAGCGGACCGCTCACGACGCCGACGTCGACCGTGGCGGTCTCCCCCGGTGCGACGCGGCCCGACGTCGTGCCGTCCTCGAGGACCAGGTCGTGCACGTCGTCGTCGGTGTTGGTCAGCTCGACGACGAGCCGGTCGCCCGCGGGCACGGTGATCGTGTCCGGGACGAACCGCATGTCGGCGGCCTCGACCTGCACGGTCGTCGTGCGGCCGGTCGCCGCGACCGGCACGCCGGCCCCTCCGGTCCCGGCGACGGCGCCACCCCCCACCACGCCCGACCCGACGCCCGCCGCGACCGGGTCCGCAGCGACGCCGCCCACGACCGCGAGCGCCAGCGTCGCGACGGCGGCCGTCACCGCGCCCGCGAGGGGCCGGCGCGCCTGCGCGTCCCGGCGTGCGGTGACGGCGCGATCGGCGTCGCCGCGGCGCGTGCCCGACGGCGGAGCGCCCGTCATGACGCTCGCCGCACCGGGGTCGGATGGCTGTGCCGGAGACGGGGCCGCCGTCGACTCGGACGCGCCACCCCCCGAGACCGCGTCGCCCCGCGTGACCGTGTCGCCCCGCGTGACCGTGTCGCCCCGCGAGACGACCACGGCGCGCAGCGCCAGCACGAGGAAGGCGAGGAAGGTCGCGAAGACGACGAGCGAAAGGCCGACCCGCACCCACGACGGCAGCGGCAGGAGGTACAGCGCGAGGCCGCCGTTCGCGACGAGCACCCGGTACGCGCCACCCGCCCCGACGACGGCCTCGGTGCGGCGGCGTCGTGCCGGACCCCCGCCGAGCACGACGGGGACGAGGTACGTGAGCGCGCCGAGGAGCACCTGCGCGGCGAACCCGACGACGAACGGGAGCAGCAGCCCGCCGATCGCGTCCTGCGCCGCGGCCCACGACGGCGCCGTCGCGACGCCCGCCCCGAACGCGGCCACGCTCCCGGCGAACCACGCCACGGACGCGGCGAGGCTCCACGCGGCGAACCCCCAGGCGCCGCGCTGCGCGGACCGACCCTGCGCCGCGAGGTGCCGCCCGACCAGCACGACACCGCCCAGCACGACGGCCGCCCCGGCCGCGACGAGGGGCCGCCAGCCGACCGCGCACGCCGCGACGACGAGCAGGAACCCGGCGGTGAGGACCGGCAGCGCGCGGCGGGCCGCGACGTCGGCGTCGGGCTCGATGCGCGTGCGCAGCACGGTCGGCCACAGCAGCACGAGCGTGCCGAGCACGGTGAGACCGACCCACCCGAGGACGTTGAGCGTCACGTGCGCCACGTAGAGGCGGCCGTACGCCTCCGTCCCCGCGCCGCCGCGGGCCATGAGGACGCCGAGCGTCACGCCGACCGGCAGGCACGCGGCGGCGACGACGTAGTACCGGACGAGCCGGCCGAAGCGCGACGGCAGCGCACCGCGGCCCTGGAGCGCGAGCACCGTCGCGTGCGTCACCGCCCCCGCGCCCACGAGCACCCCGCCCGCGACCACGAGGGACCACACGTCGGTCAGCAGCCCCGCGACGACGAGCAGCGCACCGACCGTGTGCGCGGCGAGCCGCGCGACGTGCAGCGGGCGTCCGCCCGGTGCCTGGCGGCGCAGCATCGTGTCGGCGAAGTGCTGGCTCCACACGAGGATGGCCGTGCTCACGGCACCGAGCATGAGGACGTGGACCATGAGCCACACGGCCTCGGGCACGAACCGGTGCACGACGACGAGCACTGCCTCGGCCACGAACCAGCCGAGGACGAGCGCGTGGAGCCACAGGTTGCGCGCGGTGCCCCCGACCTTCTGCGTCCCGGGCAGCGGTCCGGCGGGCCGGGCGGACAGGAGCGAGGGTCGCTCGGGCGAGGCGGGCACGGTCACCTTCCGGAGACGATCGGGAGTGCGGCAGCTGCCGAGGGAGGACCCTGGTCTGCCGAGGTAGAGCCCTGGTCACGCGAGGTAGAGCCCTGGTCTGCCGAGGGAGAACCCTGATCACGCGACGAGGGGCCCTGGTCCACTGACGTGCGCGCCAGGGTGGGCCGAGCGGCTGACCGCACACCTCGGAGCGAAGACCAGACCGCGACCCCGACGAACCCGAGGACGGCGACGACGTTCCCCGCCCCGCCCACGCGGACAGCCGCGACAGCACCAGGGCCGTCGCCCGCGAGGTCGCCGGCGACCCGGACGGCGAGCGACACGTGCAGCAGCACGAGCGGCCGCCACATCGCGGCGCGGTACGGGAGCGGACGGCGCAGCACGGCCGGGAGGATGAGCGGCGCGTGGGCCATGATCATCGACAGCCCGAACCCGAGGAACACGGCGTGCACGACGGCGTCGTACGTCGTCCCCGAGCGGAGCGTCACCGCCGGGCCGAGCCCGGAAGGACCGGCCCCCGCCGCGAGGAACACCCAGGCCGCGCCCGCGACGACGAGCCACGCGTAGCCCGCGAGCATCGCCGCCGCGGCGAAGCGCGGCAGGCCGCGACCACGGACGGTGCGGCGCGCGACGTCCTGCCGCAGCAACGCGACGGCCGACGCCGCGAGCGCCGCTCCGGCGAGCGCGTACCCGGGTGCGGGCGCGAGCAGGGCGACGCACGCCGCGCCGACGTACACCAGCGCCCCGGCGAGGACCCCGCGCTCGGTGCGGGCGTCGATCTCGAGCCGCGCGAGCTCGACGCGCTCGCCCAGCACGGTCCAGGCGACGAACCCGACGAGCCACGGCAGCAGGTCCGGGACCGCGACGCCCGCCGCCCAGAGCGCGGCTCCGCCGACAGCCAGCACGGCCCCTGCGGCCTGGATCGCCGTCGCGACGGCGGGCTGCCGCCGCCACACGACGGCGTAGATCGCGACGAGCCCGAGCGTCCCCGCGACGAGCAGCCCCTGCCCGACCGCGCCGGGCGCGGGCGAGAGGAGCGCGAGCGCGCCGAGCCCGAGCGCGGCGGGTGCGAGGTAGGCGACCGGGCGCCGCACGGCGACGGCGCGCTCGAGGGTGACGAGCGTACCGACGAACCCGAGCACCATGAGCAGGCCGTGCGCGTCCTGGACCCGCACGGCAGGGACCGGCGACGGGAGCCCGAGCAGGGCGAGCCCGGTCGCGAGCCCCGTGAGCAGCGCGACCCCGGCGGGGAGCACGAGGAGCGCTCGGAACGGCGTCCGGCTCGTCACGCCCCGAGGGTTTTCCACGGTCCCGACCGTAGGAATCCGGCGGTACGCCCGGACAGGGCCGAAGGTCCCGCCACCGCCCACCGGTCACGTGGGCTGGGTCACGCCGGCGATCACGCGGGACCGGAGACGCAGGGCAGGTATGCGGCGGCTCACTCGCGCGCCCGGACGAGGTCGCGCACGGCGGGGCCGACCGTCTCGCCGTACGCGCGCAGGGTCTCGTCCTTGGCGTCGTGCTGGAGGTAGACGGCGAACTGGTCGACGCCGAGCGCGGCGAGCTCGCGCAGCCGCTCGACGTGCCGTTCCGCCGGTCCGACGAGACAGAAGCGGTCGACGATCTCGTCCGTGACGAACGTCGTATGGGTGTTGCCCGCGCGTCCGTGCTCGTTGTAGTCGTAGCCCTGGCGCCCCGCGACGAAGTCGGTGAGCGCGTGCGGGATCGTCACGCCCGCGCCCGCCTCCGACCCACCAGGCCCGTAGCGCGCGACGATCTCCGCGACGTGGTTGCCGACCATCCCCCCGAACCAGCGGCACTGGTCGTAGGCGTGCGCGAGCGCACGACGTCCCGCCTCGCCGTCCGACGGGGCGTGGTCGGTCACGTACGCGGGCGCGGCGACGCAGATGCGCACCGCGTCCGGGTCGCGACCCGCGCGCTCGGCCGCGGCGCGCACCGCGGCGACGGACCACGCGACGACGTCGGGGTCGGCGAGCTGGAGGATGAAGCCGTCGCCCACCTCGCCCGTGAGGGCGAGCGCCTTCGGCCCGTACGCCGCGACCCACACGGGCAGCCGAGAGTCCGGGTTCCACGGCAGACGCAGCGTCGAGCCGCGATACTCGACGGCCTCCCCCGACGCGAGACCGCGGATCACGCCGATCGCCTCGCGGAGCTCGGCGAGCGTGACGGGCCGCCCGTTGATGACGCGCACCGCGGAGTCGCCGCGGCCGATGCCGCAGATCGTCCGGTTGCCGAACATCTCGTTGAGGGTTGCGAAGAGCGAGGCGGTGACGGTGACGTCGCGCGTCGCGGGGTTGGTGACCATGGGGCCGACCGTGACCCGGTGCGTCGCGGCGAGGATCTGGGAGTAGACGACGAACGGCTCCTCCCACAGCAGGTGCGAGTCGAAGGTCCACACGTGCGAGAAGCCGTACGTCTCCGCCTGCCGCGCGAGGTCCACGACCCGCCACGCGGGCGGGTCGTTCTGGAGCACCACCCCGAGGTCCATGCCCGCCTCCGATCCGGACCCGCGCTCAGCGCAGGTACGCCGACAGCCCGCGGCGCAGGAACCGCCCGTGGCCGGGACTGCCGTGGTACGTGCCGTCCTCGACGACCACGCGCCCGCGCGACATGACGACGTCCACGTGCCCGTCGACCTCGAACCCCTCCCACGCCGAGTGGTCCATGTTCATGTGGTGCGTCTTCCCGTACCCGATCGACGTGCGCCCGGCAGGGTCGTAGACGACGACGTCGGCGTCCGCGCCCGGGGCGAGCACGCCCTTGCGGCCGTCGAGCCCGAACATGCGGGCCGGCGTCGTGCAGCACAGCTCGACCCAGCGCTCACGCGTGATGCGCCCGTCGACGACGCCCTGGAAGAGCAGGTCGAGGCGGTGCTCGACGCCGCCGATCCCGTTGGGGATCTTCGAGAAGTCGCCGCGCCCGAGCTCCTTCTGCTCCTTCATGCAGAACGGGCAGTGGTCGGTGCTCACGACGGACAGGTCGCCCGTGCGCAGGTACCGCCACAGCTCGTCCTGGTGGCCCTCCGCGCGCGAGCGCAGCGGCGTCGAGCACACCCACTTGGCGCCCTCGAAGTCGCCCCACTCGTCGCTGCGCGCGGCGAGATGCTCCTCCAGCGACAGGTAGAGGTACTGCGGGCACGTCTCGCCGAACACGTTGTGCCCCTCGTCGCGCGCCTGCGCGAGCGTCGCGACGGCCTGCCTCGCGGACATGTGCACGACGTACAGCGGCGCACCGGTCAGGCGCGCGAGCATGATCGCGCGGTGCGTCGCCTCCTCCTCGGTCTCCCACGGTCGGCTCGTGCCGTGGAAGTACGGGGCGGTGTCGCCCCGGTCGAGCGCCTCCCGCACGAGGACGTCGATCGCGATGCCGTTCTCGGCGTGCATCATGATCACCGACCCGTTGTCGCGCGCCTTGCGCATCGCGCGCAGGATCTGCCCGTCGTCGCTGTAGAACACTCCCGGGTAGGCCATGAACAGCTTGAAGCTCGTGATGCCCTCGCTGACGAGCTCGTCCATGGCCTTGAGCGAGTCGTCGTCGACGCCCCCGAGGATCTGGTGGAACCCGTAGTCGATGGCACACTGCCCGTCCGCCTTCGCGTGCCACGCGGCGAGCCCGTCCTGGACGCGCTCGCCGGTGCGCTGGACGGCGAAGTCGACGATCGTCGTCGTGCCGCCCCACGCCGCGGCGCGCGTCCCGGTCTCGAACGTGTCCGACGCGTTCGTCCCGCCGAACGGCAGCTCCATGTGCGTGTGGCAGTCGACGGCACCCGGGATGACGTACTTGCCGGTCGCGTCGATCACGCGCTCGGCGGTCGCGGCGAGGTCGGCGCCCAGGCTCGTGTCCCCGGGCCGCAGGAGCGCGGCGACCTGCTCGCCGTCGACCAGCACGTCCGCGGGCATCGAGCCCGTGGGCCCGACGACGGTCCCTCCCCGGATCAGCGTGTGCGGCATCGCGTGCTCCCCTCTCGGGTCCTCAGGTCACGGCCGGGTGAGGTCGTCGTAGGCGTCGGGCCGGCGGTCGCGGTAGAACTGCCACCGGTCGCGCACGACGCGCAGGAGGTCCAGGTCGAGGTCGCGCACGACGAGCTCCTCCTCGTGGTCGTCGGCGGGGTCGCCGACGAACGCGCCCTCCGGGTCGACGAAGTACGACGTGCCGTAGAAGTCGTCGTCGCCCAGGTCCTCGACGCCCACACGGTTGATCGCGCCGACGTAGTACTCGTTCGCGACCGCCGCCGCGGGCTGCTCGAGCTTCCACAGGTAGTTGGAGAGCCCGCGGCTCGTCGCGCTGGGATTGAGCACGATCTCCGCGCCGTTCAGGCCGAGCGCGCGCCACCCCTCCGGGAAGTGCCGGTCGTAGCAGATGTAGACGCCCACGCGCCCGACGGCGGTCTCGAACACCGGGTAGCCCAGGTTACCGGGGCGGAAGTAGAACTTCTCCCAGAACCCGCGCACGTGCGGGATGTGCGTCTTGCGGTACTTGCCGAGGTAGCGTCCGTCCGCGTCGATCACCGCCGCGGTGTTGTAGAGCACGCCGGGCTGCTCCTCCTCGTACACGGGCAGCACGACGACGGTCCCCAGCTCGGCCGCGAGCGCCGAGAACCGCTCGACCGTGGGCCCGGGGACGGACTCGGCGTACGCGTAGTACGCGGCGTCCTGCACCTGACAGAAGTACGGCCCGTAGAACAGCTCCTGGAAGCACACGAGCTTCGCGCCCTGGTCGGCGGCGTCGCGCAGGTGCTTCTCGTGGACGTCGATCATCGACTCCTTGTCGCCCGTCCAGCGGACCTGGGTGAGCGCGGCTCGCACGGTGGTCATGAACCCTCCTCAGTTGTGGGCATGAAATGGGCCTGGTCTGGGGGCGCGAACCGGGCCCATGTCATGCCCGCACCGCCTCGGTGTGCTCGTCGGCGACGTCGAGGGCGGCGTCGATCGCGGCGAGCCCGTGCTCGAGGTCGTCGGCGGACGTGACGAGCGGCGGCGCGACGTGCAGGCGGTTGAAGTGGACGAACGGCCACACGCCGCGTTCCTTGACCGCGGCGACGACGGCGGCCATCGGCGCGGCAGCGGGCCCGCTCGCGTTGAAGGGGACGAGCGGCTCGCGCGTCTGCCGGTCGCGCACGAGCTCGACCGCCCAGAAGAACCCGAGCCCGCGGACCTCCCCGACGCTCGGGTGCCGGTCCGCGATCTCATGCAGCCGCGGCCCGATGACGTCCGCGCCGAGCGTCCGGACCCGTTCCAGGATCCGCTCGTCCTCGAACGTGCGGACCGACTCGACCCCCACGGCGCACGCGAGCGGGTGGCCGGAGTAGGTGAGGCCGCCGGGGAAGACGCGGTCGTCGAACGTCCGCGCGACGTGCTCCGAGATGACGACGCCGCCCAGCGGCACGTAGCCCGAGTTCACGCCCTTGGCGAAGGTCACGAGGTCCGGCACGACGCCCCACCGGTCCACCGCGAACCACTCGCCGACCCGGCCGAACCCGACCATGACCTCGTCGGTCACCAGGAGGATGCCGTGCTCGTCGCACAGCGCGCGCACGCCCGCGAGGTAGCCGTCGGGCGGGATGAGCACGCCGTTGGTCCCGACGATCGTCTCGAGCAGGATCGCCGCGACCGTCCCCGGCCCCTCGAGCTGCACGACCTCGCGCAGGTGGGCGAGCGCGCGCTCACCCTCCTCCGCGTCGTCGCGCGCCCCGAACGCGGAGCGGTAGGCGTACGGGCCGAGGAAGTGGCGCACGTGCGGGTCGGGCGAGACCTCGTTCGGCCAGCGTCGCGGGTCGCCCGTGAGGGAGATCGCCGTCGTGGTGTTGCCGTGGTACGAGCGGTAGGCGGCCAGCACCTTGGCGCGGCCCGTGTGCAGGCGCGCGAGCCGCACGGCGTTCTCGACGGCGTCCGCCCCACCGTTGGTGAAGAAGACCCGCCATGGCCGGTCGTCGCCTGCCGCGCCGGTCGAGGCACCGCCGGTCCGGGCCCCTGGTGCGCGCTCCGCGATGAGCCGGGCGAGCTCTCCCCGCACGTCGTTCGCGAACGTCGGGCCGACGGTGGCGAGCCGGCCCGCCTGCGCCTGGAGCGCGGCGACGAGCCGCGGGTGCTGGTGGCCCAGGTTGAGGTTGACGAGCTGGGACGCGAAGTCGAGGTAGCGGTTCCCGTCCTCGTCCCAGAACCACGCGCCCTCCCCGCCCGCCACGGGCAGCGGGTCGATCGCGCCCTGCGCGGACCACGAGTGGAAGACGTAGCGGTCGTCGGCGCGCGTGCTCGAGGTGCGCCGGGCGAGCTCCTCCGTCGTCATCGGGCACTCACCGGGTCCGCGGGAAGCCGAGGTCGACGCCCGCCGTGGACGGGTCGGGCCAGCGCGTCGTGACGACCTTGGTGCGCGTGTAGAACTGCACGCTCTCCGGCCCGTAGACGTGCAGGTCCCCGAAGAGCGAGCTCTTCCAGCCCCCGAACGAGTAGTAGCCGACCGGCACGGGGATGGGGACGTTGACGCCGATCATGCCCGCCCGGGCGTCGACCTCGAACGCGCGCGCCGCGCCGCCGTCGCGCGTGAAGATCGCCGCGCCGTTGCCGTAGGGGTTGTCGTTCACCAGCCCGACGGCCTCGTCGTAGGACTCCGCGCGCACGACCGACAGCACGGGCCCGAAGATCTCCTCGCGGTACACGGTGTGCTCGGGGCGCACGTGGTCGACGAGCGTGGGGTGCAGGAAGAACCCTTCCCCGAGATCCCCCGCACCGTCGGGGGCCTCGCGCCCGTCGACGACGAGCGCCGCGCCCTCCTCGGCGGCGGTCCCGATGCGCGCCGCGACCCGGTCGCGGTGCTCGGCCGTGATGAGCGGGCCCATCTGCGACGCGGGGTCGGAGCCCGGCCCGACGACGAGGCGCGCCACGCGCTCGCGGATCGCCTCGACGAGGGGGTCGGCCACCGCGCCGACGGCGACGAGCACGGAGACCGCCATGCAGCGCTCGCCGGCCGACCCGTACGCTGCGGAGACCGCCGCGTCGGCCGCGACGTCCACGTCGGCGTCGGGCAGCACGACCATGTGGTTCTTCGCCCCGCCGAGCGCCTGGACGCGCTTGCCGTGCCGCGTCCCCGTCTCGTAGACGTGCCGGGCGACGGGCGTCGAGCCGACGAAGCTCACGGCCTCGACGTCGGGGTGCTCCAGCAGCCGCTCGACCGCGACCCGGTCGCCCTGCACGACGTTCACCACGCCGTCCGGCACGCCGGCCTCCTGGAGCAGGCGCGCGACGACGAGCGACGCCGAGGGGTCGCGCTCGCTCGGCTTGAGCACGACCGTGTTCCCGCACGCGATCGCGTTGGGGATCATCCACAGCGGCACCATGGCGGGGAAGTTGAACGGCGTGATGCAGGCGACGACGCCCAGGGCCTGCTTCACCTCGTGCACGTCCACGCCCGACGACGCCTGCTCGGTGTACCCACCCTTGAGGAGCTGGCCGATCCCGCACGCGAACTCGACGCACTCGAGCGCGCGGGCGACCTCGCCCGCGGCGTCGGAGAGCACCTTGCCGTGCTCGGCGCTCACGACCGCCGCGACCTCGTCGCGGTGGTCGACGAGGAGCTGGTGGAACGCGAACAGGATCTCGACGCGACGGGACACGCTCGTCGCGCGCCACGGGGGGAACGCGTCCCGCGCCGCGGCGACCGCGGCGTCGACGTCCGCGACGGACGCGAGCGCGACCCGCCCCGTGACCGCGCCCGTCGCCGGGTCGTGGACCGGTCCGTACCGCTCCGCGTCGGGCCGCGCGCGACCCGCGACCCAGTGCCCGATGCGCGACTGCCCGTCGCGTCCCTGCCCGCCGTCCGTCGCGGTCGGGGCGCTCGTGGCGCCCTGCGCGTGCGGGGAGATCCCAGCGGTCGTCTCCACGTCCTCGCCTCCTCGCGCGCCGAGGTGGTGGCGCGCCGTCGCAGCCGATCCCTCAGTCTGGCACGGAAGGCGCGTTCGTGTGGTGCGGATCACAGCGCCCGCCCGGTAGCGTCGTGCCTCGTGAGCGCAGCGCAGCCCCCGTCCGCCCGGCCCGTTCCCCGGTTCGACCGCGCGACCCTCGTCCCGCTCCTGCTCGTCGTGACCGTCACCGCGATCGTCGTCGAGCTCGTCCGGTCGAGCGGCCCGCTGCTCGACCACGCGTTCTCCGCCGGCGTCGTCACCGTGGCCCTCACGGCGCTCGCGACGTACGCCGCCCCCGGCGTCCTCGTCGTGATGATCGCGGCGCGCCTCGAGCTCACGGGGAGGGTCGTGCTGCTCGCCGTGGCCGCGCTCGTCGTGGCCCGCCTCGCGCTCCAGGGCCTCGGCGCGGCGATCTCCGCGGGCGTGGACCTCGGACTCGTGCGGTACGGCGTCGGGCTCGCGACCGTCGCGCTCGGGATCGGCGTGCTCGTGCTCGTGGCCGCGTTCGCGAGCGGGACTCCGACCCGAGACGGCACGGACCTCGACCCCGCACCCGGCAGCGACGGCGCGCCCGAGGCTGCGCCAGTCCGACCGGACGGGCGCCTCGCGCGCGGGTCGCTGGTCGCGCTCGGCGTCGTGCTCGGCGCCCTGCTCGCCGGGGCGGTGAGCGCCGCCCTCGGCACGTGGGACGCCTACTGGCGGTCCGACGTCGCGGCGTGGGTCGTGACGGTCGCCGTCGCCGGCGCCGCGGTCGCGTGCGCGTGGGTGCTGCGGGGCCGCGCCGCGTGGCCGGGCGCGCGCGGCCTGTGGGTGCTCGGCCCGTTCGTCGCGCTCGCGGTGCAGGTGCTCGCCAACCCGGCGTTCGCCGCGTCCCAGGCGGGCGTCGCGCTGCCGTTCGCCGTCGCCGCCCTGGCCGTCGCGGCGGTGCTCGCCGCGTGGTTCGTCCCGTGGGCGGGCCGGTCGAGCCGGCCCGGGTCGCCGTGGCTGTCCCCCGCCGTGCTCGTCGCGGGTGTCGCGGTGGTGTTCCTCGCGGTGCCACGCCTCGACGGTCCCGGGACGGTCGGCGGCTGGGCGCTCCTCGCGCTGCTCGTGCTGCTGGTCCCCGCGGCCGCGCGGACGCTCGCCCTCGCCCTGACGAAGGCCGCGCGCCCGCTCACGTGGCTGCGGCTCGCAGGCGCGGCCAGCGTCGCCGGGCTCACGGCCGCCGTTCCCCTGCTCGGGTACCAGCTGGAGTACGACGTCCCGCTCCCCGTCCCCCACACGCTCGTCCCCGTCGCCGCCGCGCTCGCGCTCGCCGTGCCCGCGGTCGTCACCGGACTTCGCACCCGAGGTGCGTCGGCGTCCACGACCGACACCGCGGCCTCGGGCACGACGTCCGCCGACGACGCCTTCGGTGCCCCCGCTCTCGCACTCGGCGGGGCGGTCGCGGTGCTCGCGCTCGTCGGGATCACGCAGGTCCACGTACCGACGACGACGTCGGCCGTCGCCGACTACCCGGTCGGTGAGCTGCGCGTGCTCGACTGGAACCTGCACTACGGCGTGAGCGCCGACCCGTCGGTCCGGCTCGACGAGATGGTCGCGACCGTCGAGGACTCCGGCGCGGACGTCGTCACGCTGCAGGAGGTGTCTCGCGGCTGGGTGCTCGGCGGTGGTGCGGACATGGCGACCTACCTCGCGCGCGAGACCGGGATGCGCGTCGCCTTCGTCCCCGCGGCCGACCGGCAGTTCGGCAACGCGATCCTCTGGGACCCGCTGCGCGGCGACCTCGACGACGTCGTGCGCCACGCCCTGCCGTACGGCGCCGGGCCGCAGGAGCGCTCCGCGATCTCCGCGACGCTCGACGCCGCGGGCGTCCCCGTGCGCGTGACGTCGGTGCACCTCCAGCACCGCGAGGAGAACACCCCGACCCGCCTGGACCAGCTCGAGACGCTCCTCGCCGACGAGCCCGTGGAGGGCGCGTACGTCCTCGCGGGAGACCTCAACGCCGAGCCCGGCTGGGACGAGATCACCTTCCTCGAGGAGCAGGGCCTCGAGAGCGGTCAGGACGCCGCCGGCGACCCCGACGCGCTCACGTCGCCCTCGGTCGCGCCCGCCCATCGCATCGACTGGGTCTTCGGCTCCGACGTCGTGACCTTCCGCTCCTTCGAGGTCCTCGACGTCACCGCCTCCGACCACCGTCCGCTGCTCGCCGAGCTCCGCGCGCGCGACTGACGCCCGCGGTCCGGTAGACCCGTGGCCGCGCGACTCGGCTCTACCTCGCGCGACTCGGCTCTCACCTGGCCGCGTTAGGGTCGGCGGGTGCGCATCGAGCTGACCGTGACCGAGGCTGTCGAGATCGCGCGCGCGACGGGCGGGCTACCGCCCTACGTGCGCTCCGTGACGAGCGAGGGCGACGACGTGCGGGTCGTCGTCGACCTGCGCGAGGTGCCCGACCCGCCGTCGGCACTCAAGCTCGCCGCCCGGCTGGTCCCCGTGGTGCGGGCCACGCTGCACGTCGAGTCGGTCGTGGCGGGCACCGCCGTGCTCGCGGTCGAGGCCAACGCCGCCGGACTGCCCGCGCACAAGCTGCTCGGCTTCGTCGAGGCCCCGCTCCAGGGCGCGCTGCGTTCGCACGGGCTGCCGCCCCAGGCGGTGCGCGTGCTCCCCGACGCGCGGGTCGCGGTCGACGTGCAGGCCCTTCTCGGCGGCGTGCTCGAGCACACCTTCCCGGGGTTCCAGCTCACCGAGCTCGCGTTCGCGGACGGGACGCTGCGCCTGGACGGCCGCCTCTGAGGTGTCGCGCCAGCGGGCGGACGGCCGGGCCGTCGCGCCGCTCCTCGTCCTGCTCGGCCCTGCGGCCACCGGCAAGTCCACGCTCGGCGAGCTCGTGGCCGGTCTGCTCGGGGTCGCGTTCGTCGACCTCGACGCCGTCGCCGACCGCTACTACCCGGAGGTCGGGTGGAGCGTCGACCGGCTCGTCGAGCGCATCGCGGTGGTCGGCCGGGTCGCGGCGGAGCGCGAGTGGGAGCCGGCGCGGGCGCACGCCGTCGAGCGTGCGGTCGCCGACCACCCCGGCGCGGTGCTCGCGCTGGGTGCAGGGCACGCGTCGTACACGGAACCGGCGTGCCTGGACCGCGTCCGTGCGGCGCTCGCGCCCGTGCCGCACACCGTCCTCGTCCTGCCCGGCGTCGACCGCGAGCACGCCCTGACGGTGCTGCGGGCGCGGTCGGTCGCGTCGAAGGGCACGGACTGGGTCCGTGACGGCCACGACTTCCTCGCCGAGTGGTACGACGACGTGGGGACGCGCGGTCTGGCGCACCGCACCTTCCTCACGGGCGCGGACGACCCGGCCGCGAGCGCCCGGCGGCTCGTCGACATGCTCGGCTGAGGAGCTCGGCTGAGGGGAGCCGCCGCGCTCAGTCCTCGCGGTGGTGCAGCATGCGCGCGACCTCGGCGATGGACCCCGACAGCGACGGGTAGACGGTGAAGGCCGACGCGACGTCGTCGACCGTGAGCCGGTGGGACACGGCGAGCGTGATGGGGAAGACGAGCTCGCTCGCGCGCGGCGCGACGACGACGCCGCCGAGCACGACGCCCGCCTCGGGGTGCGCGAAGAGCTTGACGAATCCGTCGCGCATGCCGAGCATCTTGGCGCGCGGGTTGCGCGCGAGCGGCAGGACCGTCGTGACGTACTTGCTGCTCTGCGCCTTGAGCTGCTCCTCGCTGTACCCGACGGTCGCGATCTCGGGCGCGGTGAAGATGTTCGCCGCGACCGTCCGCAGCTTGATCGGCACGACGGCGTCGCCGAGCGCGTGCGACATGGCGACGCGGCCCTGCATCGCCGCGACCGACGCGAGCGGCAGGACGCCGGTGCAGTCACCTGCCGCGTAGATGCCGCGCACCGACGTGCGCGACACCTTGTCCACCTCGACGTGCCCGCTCGGCGTGAGCCGGACTCCGGCCTCCTCGAGCCCGATGCCGCTCGTCGACGGGATGGCGCCGACGGCGATGAGGACGTGCGAGCCCTCGACGACGCGGCCGTCGGACAGGGTGACGCGCACGCCGTCCTCGGTGCGCTCGGCGGACTCGGCGCGCGACCGCGACATGACCGTCATGCCGCGCGAGCGGAAGACGCCCTCGAGCAGCTCGGCCGCGTCGGCGTCCTCGCCGGGCAGCACGCGGTCGCGGCTCGACACGAGCACGACGTCCGAGCCCAACGCGTTGTACGCGCCCGCGAACTCGGCGCCGGTGACGCCCGACCCCACGACGATCAGCCGCTCGGGGAGCTCGGACAAGTTGTAGAGCTGGGTCCACGTGAGGATGCGCTCGCCGTCGGGCTGCGCCGTCGGCAGGACGCGCGGCGTCGCGCCGACCGCGAGGAGGATCACGTCGGCGTCGAGCACGACGGGCCCGTCCGCGCCGTCGGGCGCGTCGACGACGACGCGCGCCGGGCCGTCGAGGCGACCCGCGCCGATGACGACGCGCACGCCCTCGCGCTCGAGGCGCGCGTGGATGTCCGCCGACTGCGCGGCCGCGAGCGCCATGACGCGGGTGTTCACGGCCTCGAGGTCGACGATGTGGCGCCGCATCGCGGGGTGCTGCGCCTTGGCCGTGTCGACGGGCAGGCGGATCCCGAGCTCGGCGGCGCGCTCGGCGATCGTCATCCAGTCGGCGGTCGCGATGAGGGTCTTGGAGGGGACGACGTCGGTGAGCACGGCCGCGCCGCCGAGGCCGTGGCGCTCGACGACGGTCACGTCGGCGCCGAGCCGGCGGGCGACGAGAGCGGCCTCGTACCCTCCGGGCCCACCTCCGAGGACGACGATGCGGGTGGCCTGGTGGTCGATGCTCGCGTGCGTCACGCCGGACATTCTGTCAGGCCGTCGCGTCCGGCGGTGTCAGCATGCGAGACGTCGGGGCCGGTGAGGGCCGCGCGGCGGCGCCGCCCCTCGTCGGGTCGCGCGCCCGGGGACGGACTAGCCTTGCGACCATGACGACGACGCCTGCGAGCACACCCCCGCTCGACGATCCCGCGACCGACCCGTTCCTCGTGGCGCGGGCCGCCGCCGACCACATCGCACAGGCCACGGGGGTCGACGGCCACGACATGGCCCTCGTGCTCGGCTCGGGGTGGGGCGGCGCCGCGGAGCTCCTGGGCGAGGTCGTCGCGGAGGTCCCGACGCACGAGATCCCCGGCTTCTCCGCCCCTGCGGTCGCGGGCCACCTCTCGGTGACCAGGTCGATCCGGGTCGAGCGGGCGGACGGCTCGGTGCGGCACGCGCTCGTGCTCGGCTCGCGCACGCACCTCTACGAGGGCAAGGGCGTTCGCGCCGTCGTGCACGGCGTGCGCACGGCGGCCGCGACGGGCGCGGAGACGCTCATCCTCACGAACGGCTGCGGCGGCCTCAACCAGGACTGGGGCGCGGGCACGCCCGTGCTGCTCGCCGACCACATCAACCTCACGGCCCGCAGCCCCCTCGAGGGACCGACGTTCGTCGACCTCACCGACGTCTACTCGCCGCGCCTGCGCGAGCTCGCGCACCGCGTCGACCCGACCCTCCCCGAGGGCGTGTACGCGCAGTTCCCCGGACCCCACTACGAGACCCCGGCCGAGGTGCGCATGGCCGGGATCCTCGGCGCCGACCTGGTCGGCATGTCGACGACGCTCGAGGCCATCGCGGCCCGCCACTGCGGCCTCGAGGTGCTCGGCGTCTCGCTCGTGACGAACCTCGCCGCCGGGATCAGCCCGACGCCGCTCTCCCACGCCGAGGTCATCGAGGCCGGCCAGGCCGCGGGACCGCGGATCAGCGCCCTCCTGGCCGACATCGCGAAGCTGGTGTGACATGACGGACCGCACCGCGGGCTACCGCACCGACCCTGCCGACGACCCGACGTTCGACCCCGGGACCGACCGCGGCGCGTTCCTCGAGCGCGTCGCCGCGTGGATCGACGACGACGTCGACACGGGCGACCAGGACGAGCTGCGGCACCTGCTCGACCTCGCCGACTCGCCGGACCCGCGCCAGCACGACGTGCGCGTCGCGGCCCTCACCGAGCTCCAGGACCGGTTCTCGGGGCCGCTGGAGTTCGGCACCGCGGGCCTGCGCGGCCGCATGGCCGCCGGTCCCCACCGCATGAACCGCGCGGTCGTCATCCGCGCGGCGGCGGGTCTCGGGGCGTTCCTCCTCGACACGCTCGGCCCCGCGGGCGCCGGCGGCGCTGCCCGCCCGCGCGTCGTCGTCGGCTTCGACGCGCGGCACCGCTCGCGCGCCTTCGCGGTCGACAGCGCGGCCGTGCTCACGGCGGCCGGGCTCGACGTGCTCGTCCTTCCGTCCGCCCTGCCGACGCCGGTGCTCGCGTTCGCGGTGCGCCACCTCGGCGCGGACGCGGGCGTCATGGTGACCGCGAGCCACAACCCACCCGCCGACAACGGGTACAAGGTCTATCTCGGCGGGCGTGTCGTCACCGACTCCGGGCAGGGCGCCCAGATCGTGCCGCCGTACGACGCGCGCATCGCCACCGCGATCGCGGCCGTCGGGCCGGCGCGGTCGGTCCCGCGCGCGAGCGAGGGCTGGACCGTCCTGGGCCGCGACGTCGTCGACGCGTACGTCCGCTCAGTCCTCGCGCTGTCCGACGGCGCCCCCCGCCGGCTCAAGGTCGTCACCACCGCGCTGCACGGCGTGGGTGGCGAGACCGTCGCCCACGTGCTGCGGGACGCGGGCTTCACGACCGTGGTCCCGGTCGAGGAGCAGCTCGACCCGAACCCCGACTTCCCGTCCGTCGCGTTCCCCAACCCGGAGGAGCCGGGCGCGATGGACCTCGCGCTCGCCGTCGCGCAGGACTCCGCTGCCGACGTCGTGCTCGCCAACGACCCCGACGCCGACCGCTGCGCCGTCGCGGTGTTCGACCCGCGCGTCGGCACCTACCAGGGCGCGGAGACCGCCCGCTCCAACGGGTGGCGCATGCTCCACGGCGACGAGGTGGGCGCGCTGCTGGGCGACGACGTCGCGCGGCGCGTCGCGGCGTCCGGCGCCGCCGGCGGGGTGCTCGCCTGCTCGGTCGTGTCCTCGCGGCTGCTCGGGAAGATCGCGGCCGCGCACGGCCTCGGCTTCGCGACGACGCTCACGGGCTTCAAGTGGATCTCGCGGGTCGACGGGCTCGTCTTCGGCTACGAGGAGGCGCTCGGGTACTGCGTCGACCCCGCGCACGTGCGCGACAAGGACGGGATCAGCGCCGCGCTGCTCGTCGCGCAGCTCGCGAACCGCCTCAAGGCCGAGGGCCGCTCGCTCGTCGACGCGCTCGACGACCTGGCGCGCCAGCACGGCCTCCACGTGAGCGACCAGCTCTCCGCGCGGTTCACCGACCTCGACCGCATCGGCGAGACGATGACGCACCTGCGCGCCGCTCCCCCGCGCACGCTCGCGGGCGCAGGCGTCGCGGACGTCGCCGACCTGTCCGCCGGGCTGGACGGCCTGCCGCCCACCGACGGCGTGCGGATCCTCACCGCCGACGGGACGCGCGTCATCGTGCGCCCCAGCGGGACCGAGCCGAAGGTGAAGTGCTACCTCGAGGTCGTGCTCCCCGTCGCCCCCGACGCGTCGCACGACGACCTCACGGCGGCCCGCGCCGCCGCACGCGACCGCCTCGACCGCGTGAAGGCGGACATGCAGCGGGCTCTGGGTCTCTGAGGCTCAGCGCTCGGGAAGCTCGAGGACGCGACGCATGAACTCGTCCCACGGGACGCGCTCCTCCCTCGTCGGGTGGAGGCCGTCCCAGACGACCGCGACCTGGTCCTCGCGGTAGAGGTCGGCGCCGTACACGTCGCCCGGGACCTCGAGGTAGCCGGCCTCGGAGCGCGCGAACGCAAGGATCCGGGCCCGCGTGCGTGCGTCGACCGTCTCGCGGAGGAACAGGTCGAGGCTCGTCGTCACGGAGCCCATGCTGTCAGGTGACGAGCAGGCCCGCGGCCCGCCGCGAGGCGTACCGGCGGGTAACCTGGGGCGATGAGCACAACGACACCGACGTCGGTCGCCGAGACCGGCCGGGCGGGCACCGGAACGGCACCGGCGACCCCGGGTTCGGCCGACCGGTCCGCTGCCGAGATCGCCGATCTCGCGCGCTCCGTGACAGGTTCCGCCCTCCTCGACGACACCGCCTGGCGCCGCTACCTGCACGGGCTGCCGGGGGTGGACAAGGTGGGCGCCGACGGCCGCGCGGCAGCCCTGGGCACCCGCTCGATCAAGACGACGTCCAAGGCCTGGGCGCTCGACACGATCATCCGGATGGTCGACCTCACGACGCTCGAGGGCGCGGACACGCCCGGCAAGGTGCGCGCGCTCGCCGCGAAGGCGGTGCGCCCCGAGCCCGCGGACCCGTCGTGCCCGTCGGCCGCCGCCGTGTGCGTGTACAACGACCTCGTGCCCGTCGCCGTGGAAGCGCTCGCCGGGACGGGCGTCAAGGTCGCCGCCGTCTCGACCGCGTTCCCGTCGGGTCGCGCGAGCCGCGCGGTACGCCTCGCGGACACGCGTGACGCCGTCGAGGCCGGCGCGGACGAGATCGACATGGTCATCGACCGCGGCGCGTTCCTCTCGGGGCGCTACTCCCAGGTCTACGAGGACATCGTCGCCGTGCGCGAGGAGTGCCGCGCGAACGGGCACCATGCGCACCTCAAGGTCATCCTCGAGACGGGCGAGCTCGCCACGTACGACAACGTGCGGCGCGCCTCGTGGCTCGCGATGCTCGCGGGCGCCGACTTCATCAAGACGAGCACCGGCAAGGTCTCCCCCGCGGCGACGCTCCCGGTGACGATCGTCATGCTCGAGGCCGTGCGCGACTTCCGGGCGCTCACGGGCGTCCCGATCGGGGTCAAGCCCGCCGGAGGCATCCGCACGTCGAAGGACGCGATCAAGTACCTCGTCGCGGTCAACGAGACCGCGGGCGGCGACTGGCTCGACCCGGACTGGTTCCGGTTCGGGGCGTCGTCGCTGCTCAACGACGTGCTCATGCAGCGCAACAAGCTCGCCACCGGCACCTACTGGGGCCCCGACTACGTGACCGTCGACTGAGCCGGACTGAAGGACACCATGACCACCACAGCTAGCACGGCCGGCTCGCCGTTCGAGTACGCGCCGGCCCCGGAGTCGCGCGCCGTCGTCGACATCGCGTCGTCGTACGGCCTGTTCATCGACGGCGAGTTCACCCCGGCGTCGGACTCCGGCTCGTTCAAGACCGTCAACCCCGCCACCGAGGAGGTCCTCGCCGAGGTCGCGGAGGCGACCGAGGAGGACGTCGACCGCGCCGTCCGCGCCGCGCGCCGCGCGCAGGAGAAGGTGTGGGGCCCCATGCCGGGCCGTGAGCGCGCCAAGTACCTGTTCCGCATCGCGCGCCTGCTCGCCGAGCGCTCGCGCGAGTTCGCGGTGCTCGAGACGCTCGACAACGGCAAGCCGATCCGCGAGTCGCGCGACGTCGACGTCCCGACGGCGGCCGCGCACTTCTTCTACTACGCGGGCTGGGCGGACAAGCTCGAGCACGCAGGCTACGGCCCCGACCCGCGCCCGCACGGCGTCGCCGCCCAGGTCATCCCGTGGAACTTCCCGCTGCTCATGCTCGCGTGGAAGATCGCGCCGGCGCTCGCGACGGGCAACACGGTCGTGCTCAAGCCCGCCGAGACGACGCCGCTCACCGCGCTCCTCTTCGCGGACCTCCTCCGCCAGGCCGAGCTGCCGGCCGGCGTGGTCAACATCGTCACGGGCGCGCGCGCCACCGGCTCAGCGCTGGTCAACCACCCGGACGTCGACAAGATCGCGTTCACGGGCTCCACCCCGGTCGGCAAGCGCATCGCCCAGGAGATCGCGGGCACGCGCAAGCACGCGACGCTCGAGCTCGGCGGCAAGGCCGCGAACATCGTGTTCGACGACGCGCCGATCGACCAGGCGATCGAGGGCATCGTCAACGGCATCTTCTTCAACCAGGGCCAGGTGTGCTGCGCCGGGTCGCGCCTGCTCGTGCAGGAGTCGATCGCCGAGGAGCTCGTGGACCGCCTGAAGGCGCGCCTCGGGACGCTGCGCGTCGGCGACCCGATGGACAAGAACACCGACGTCGGCGCGATCAACTCGCCGCAGCAGCTCGCGCGCATCACCGAGCTCACCGACGCGGGCACCGCCGAGGGCGCCACGCGCTGGAGCCCCGACTGCGAGCTGCCGTCGTCGGGGTACTGGTTCGCCCCGACGCTCTTCACGGGCGTCTCGGCCGCGCACCGCATCGCGCGCGAGGAGATCTTCGGCCCGGTGCTGAGCGTCCTGACGTTCCGGACGCCCGCCGAGGCCGTGGCCAAGGCGAACAACACCCCGTACGGCCTGTCGGCCGGGATCTGGACCGAGAAGGGGTCGCGCATCCTCTGGATGGCCGACCAGCTCCGCGCGGGCGTCGTGTGGTCCAACACCTTCAACCGGTTCGACCCGGCCAGCCCGTTCGGCGGCTACAAGGAGTCGGGCTACGGACGCGAGGGCGGCCGGCACGGCCTGGCGCCCTACCTGATCGAGGGGAGCACCTACTGATGGCCCGCACGACGAAGGCGCCCACCAGCGCGACCCGCACCGCGCCCGAGCGCCTGGGCGTGCGCAAGACGTACAAGCTCTACGTCGGCGGGAAGTTCCCCCGCAGCGAGTCGGGCCGCACGTACGAGGTGACGGACGCCAAGGGACGGTTCCTCGCGAACGTCGCCCAGGGCTCGCGCAAGGACGCGCGCGAGGCCGTCGTCGCGGCCCGCGCGGCGCAGGCCAAGTGGGCCGGCGCGACGGCGTACAACCGCGGCCAGGTGCTCTACCGCGTCGCGGAGATGCTGGAGGGGCGCCGCGAGCAGTTCGTGGCCGAGGTCGTCGCGGGCGAGGGGCTCACGGCGCGTCAGGCCGAGGTCGCGGTCTCCGAGGCGATCGACCGCTGGGTCTGGTACGCGGGCTGGACGGACAAGGTCGCGCAGGTCGCCGGCTCGGCCAACCCGGTCGCCGGACCGTACTTCAACCTGTCCTCGCCCGAGCCGACGGGCGTCGTCGTCGTGCTCGCCCCGCAGCGCTCGTCGCTGCTCGGCCTCGTCTCGACGATCGTCCCGCCGCTCGTCACGGGCAACGCCGTGATCGTCGTCGCGAGCGAGGGGCGCCCGATCCCGGCCGTCACGCTGTCCGAGGTGCTCGCGACGTCGGACGTCCCGGGCGGCGTCGTGAACGTCCTCACGGGCTTCACCCAGGAGCTCGCTCCCCCGCTCGCCTCGCACCTCGACGTCAACGCGATCGACCTCGCGGGCGCCGTCGGCGCCGAGGGCGTCGTGTGGGGCGATCTGGAGGCCGCCGCGGCCGACTCGGTCAAGCGCGTCCTGCGCCCCGCCGTCGGACGCCGCGGCGACGACGCCGAGCCCGACTGGACCGAGGCCCCTCGCCCCCAGCGCATCCTCGCGTTCACCGAGACCAAGACGGTCTGGCACCCCAAGGGCGTCTGACCGCCGCCGAGCACGACGGTGGTGCCGTGATCGCGTCGATCACGGCACCACCGTCATGTGCGGCCACCGGGCCGGTCCGCCGGTCTGCTCAGAGCTGCGCGCCCTGGACCTCCTGGTAGCCCGGGAGGATCACGTCGTCGACGAGCGCGCGGCGCTCGTCGTGGTGGACGAACGCGCTCCACGCGGCGTTCATCGTCACGTCCGCGAGGTCGTCGATCGTCCACCCGGCGTGCTCGACGAGCAGCGCCATCTCCTGCGTCATGGTCGTGCGCGACATGAGCCGGTTGTCGGTGTTGAGCGTGACCGCGAAGTCGAGCTCCTTGAGGCGCGTGATCGGGTGTGCCGCGATCGACGTGGCCGCCCCGGTCTGCACGTTGGAGGACGGGCACAGCTCGAGCGGGATCTGGTGGTCGCGCACCCAGTGCGCGAGGAGGCCGAGCGCGGCCGTCCCGGACTCGCCCTCGGCGCTGTGCGGGAACTCGGGATCGAACGTGATGTCCTCGACGATGCGCACGCCGTGGCCGATGCGGCTCGCCTGCCCGAGGTGCACGGCCTGGGCGATCGACTCCGGGCCGGCGGCCTCGCCCGCGTGGATGGTGACGGGGAAGTTCTGGTCGGCGAGGTAGCGCCAGATCTCCGCGTGGCGCGAGGGCGGGAACCCGTCCTCGGCACCGGCGATGTCGAACCCGACGACGCCGTTCGCGCGGTTCGCGACGGCGAGCTCGGCGATCTCCTGCCACCGGTCCGCGTGGCGCATCGCGGTGACGAGCTGCCCGACGCGGATGGTCCGGCCCTCGGCGGCGGCCTCGGCGACGCCCTGCTCGATGCCGGACTGGACGGCGTCGACGGTCTCCTGGAGCGTCAGCCCGCGCTGGAGGTGCTGCTCGGGCGCCCAGCGCTGCTCGGCGTACACGACGCCGTCGCGCGCGAGGTCGAGCACCGCCTCGCGCGCCACGCGGGCCAGCGCCGCGGGGGTCTGCATGACCGCGATGGTGTGGTCGAACGTCTCGAGGTAGCGCACGAGCGAGCCGGAGTCTGCGGACTCGGCGAACCAGGCGCCGAGCGACTCGGCGTCGCCCGCGGGGAGCTGGTGCCCGACGTCGGCGGCGAGCTCGAGGATCGTGGCGGGGCGGAGCCCACCGTCGAGGTGGTCGTGCAGCACGACCTTGGGCAGCGAGCGGATGACGTCGACCGTCAGGGGGGCGTTCTCGGTGGTCATGCGCTCACGGTACCGGCCGGTACGCCTGCGCTCGCGCCGAGCGGTCGCACCGGCCCGGCCGGTCAGGCGTAGTCGTCCTCCTCGCCCGGCACGGCGGACGCCTGCTCGACGACGTCGGCCTCGTTCGCCTCGCCCTCGAGGTCCGGTCGCGCGGTGCGCGGACGGTACTCGTCGCCCTCGTGCTCGGCGTCGTCGACGCCGGGGCCGTCGTCCTCCGACTCCTCGGCCAGGCTCACGACCTCGTCGTCCTGCTCGACGAGGCCGGCGTCCCGCCACGCGTCGTTCCCGGGCACGGTGCTCATCGCGACTCCTCACCTGACGACTCGGCACGTTCCACGGACGTGGCGGCCACGTCCATCGTCGCGCCGCGCGCGGGGGCTCGCCAGCCCTACCGTCCGGCCGGGAGGAGGGCCCAGCAGACGTGCGGCCAGCCTCCGAGCGCATGCCGCACCGCGGGTGAGCGGGCGCCCTCGAGCAGGTGTACCGCGTCCAGGTCGTGCACGGTGCCCGACGACGGCTCGTAGACCCGGCAGCGCCGCGCCTGCGCGTCGGCGTCGGTGAGCAGCACGACGTGGCGCGGCACGGCGGTCGCGAACCCGAGGGCGAGGTCGCCGCCCGTGAACAGCGGTACCGGCACACCGCGCGCCGCCGCGACGAGAGCAGCCCGGACCACGGGGCTCCTGTCACCTCCGGCGCTCGTGACGACACGCTCGTCGTAGCGCACGTCCGCGTAGCGCGCGGTCCGCGCGGCGCCCCACGGCGGCGTCCCGAGGGACGCGGGCCACGGCAGCGGGCCGAGGGCGGCATGGTTGGTGCGCCGCTTCACCGCCTGCTGAAGCTCCCCGAACCGTGCCGCACCGCCCGACCAGGACCGGCCGCCAGGCCGCGGGTCGTCCCCGGGGCGCAGGCCCGTGGCGAGCCACAGGGCGAGCACCGGGTCGCCGGCAGCGGCGAGCAGCCCGAGCACCGCCGAGCCGCACGTCGTCGCGTCGGTCTGGCGCGCGGGATCTCCGCCGAGCTCGAGCGGTCGGACCCGGCGGTCGCGTGACGCCTCGGGGGCGGCACGGCCCAGCGGGTCGACGACGACACGCCGGGTCCTCGGGTCGAGCGCACCGAGGGTCGTGGCGAGGGCACGCACCCGCGAGACGGGGTGGCCCGCGCGACGGGCGAGGTCGAGCGCGTGCTCCGTGCCGCCGTCGGGCCGGTAGAGGGCGGCGGGCGGTGGTCCCGGCACCGCCCGGGCGGGCACGAGCCGCGCGAGGTCGGTGACCCGGAGCGCGCCGAGCGCGCCGGGGACGTTCATGCCGCTCCCAGCGCCCGGCCGAGCGCCCAGACAGCGCCCACGAGGGCCAGGACGACAACGAGGCTCGCGACGCGCACGAGGAACGACCACGAGTACAGACGGCCGCTCCCGGGCAGCCCGCCGGTCGGTGGCCGGAGCACGGCGGGGACGAGCGCCAGCACGCCGACGGCGACCGCCGCGCACACGGTCACCGTGGACCCGGAGCGGAGACCGGCGGCGGCGAGGACGAGCGACCCGACGACCACCCCGAGCACCGTCCGCTGCCACGCGAGCGCCGTGCGCTCCGGCTGCATGCCCTCGTCCCGGACCGGCGTGGGCCCCTCCCCGGTCGGCAGGCTCACGGACCGGTCGCCGATCCCACGGCGTACCCCGCGAGCAGCAGCGCCAGGACCACGACCCCCACCACGAGCACGGGCAGCCCGCTCGGGGCGGGCAGCCGCCGGCGCAGGCGGAGCGCGCGCTCGTTGCGGCGCCAGGAGACCAGCGCGTACCCCGCGAACCCGGCGCCTACGAGGCACGCGACGCCGGCGACGACGTCGAGCACGCCCGGCATGTCGGCGAACGTCGCGAAGGACGTCAGTGCGACGCCCCCGGCGACGAGGCCGAGGCCGGTGCGCACCCACGCGAGCGCGGTGCGCTCGTTGGCGAGGCTGAACCGCGCGTCGGGCTCGGTGCCGACCCCGTACACGGAGCGCGGCCGACGCGTGTCCGCCGGCTCGTCGGCGCTCGGCTCGTCCGATGCCACGCTCAGTCGACGCGGTCCAGGACGACGGGCCGGCGCTCGACGACGGTCCCCGGGTCTGCGATCGCCCACGCCCCCTCGAGCGCCTGCACGGCCCGCTCGAAGCGCTCGGGCGTGTCGGTGTGCAGCGTCATGAGGTGCTGCCCCTTGCGCACCGGGTCCCCCGGCTTGGCGAACAGCTCGACGCCCGCGCCCGCCTGCACCGGGTCCTCCTTGCGCGCACGGCCCGCGCCCAGGCGCCACGCGGCGACCCCGACGGCGTATGCGTCGAGCCGCTCGAGCACGCCGTCGCGGTCGGCGACGACGTGCTCCCGCTCGCGCGCCACCGGCAGCGGGGCCCGCGAGTCGCCGCCCTGCTCGGCGATCATCTCGCGCCACTTGTCGAGCGCGCGCCCGCCGACGAGCGCGTGCCGCACGTCCTCCTCGTCCTGCGGCCGGCCCGCTCCGGCGAGCATCTCGAGCGCGAGGGCGACCGTGAGGTCGACGACGTCCTGCGGCCCCGCACCCTTCATCACCTCGACGGACTCGCGCACCTCGAGCGCGTTGCCCGCGGTGAGGCCGAGCGGCGTCGACATGTCGGTGAGCAGCGCGACCGTGCGCACGCCGGCGTCGGTCCCGAGGTCGACCATGGTCCGCGCGAGCTCGCGCGCCGAGCCCAGCTCCTTCATGAACGCGCCGGACCCGACCTTGACGTCGAGCACCAGGGCCCCGGTGCCTTCCGCGATCTTCTTGCTCATGATCGAGCTCGCGATGAGCGGGATGGACTCGACCGTTCCCGTGACGTCGCGCAGCGCGTACAGGAGCCGGTCTGCGGGCGCGAGGCCGGAGCCCGCCTGGCAGATCACCGCGCCGACATGCTCGAGCGCGTTCATCATCTGCGCGTTCGTGAGCGACGCGCGCCAGCCCGGGATCGCCTCGAGCTTGTCGAGCGTGCCGCCCGTGTGCCCGAGTCCGCGCCCGGAGAGCTGCGGCACCGCGACGCCGTACACCGCGACGAGCGGCGCGAGCGGGAGCGTGATCTTGTCCCCCACGCCCCCGGTCGAGTGCTTGTCCGCGGTCGGCCGAGAGAGCCCCGAGAAGTCCATCCGCTCGCCCGAGGCGATCATCGCCTGCGTCCAGCGGCCGATCTCGGTCCGGTCCATGCCGTTGAGGTAGATCGCCATCGCGAGCGCGGCCATCTGCTCCTCGGCCACGACGCCGCGCGTGTAGGCGTCGATCACCCAGTCGATCTGGGCCGCGTCGAGCCGCGCACCGTCGCGCTTCGTCCGGATGACGTCGACGGCGTCGAACGGCTCGGGAGCCGGCCCCTCGCTGTCCGCTCCCCCGGCGTCGCCACCGTCCCCGACGGGCGCCTCCGCCGTCGCGTCCTGGTCCTCGGTCCCGCCACCCTGCGGGGTCACGTCGTCGCTGGTCACGACCGCTCCTCCAGATCCTCGGGCCCGAAGGCGTCGGGCAGCACGTCCCTCATCGTCTTGATACCACGCACGGTGTCGACCAGCAGGTCGGGGCCTCCGTGCTCCCACAGGAGCTGTCGGCAGCGCCCGCACGGCATCAACGTGGCCCCGTGCCGGTCGACGCACGCGAACGCCACGAGGCGACCCCCGCCGGTCCCGACGAGCGAGCTCACGAGCGAGCACTCGGCGCACAGCGTCACGCCGTACGCGGCGTTCTCGACGTTGCACCCGACGACGACGCGCCCGTCGTCCACGAGCGCGGCGGCGCCCACGGGGAATCCCGAGTAGGGGGCGTACGCGCGGGTCATGATCTCGCGTGCGGCGTCGCGCAGGCCGTCCCAGTCGACGGACGGCCCGACGGCGGTCCCCCCCTGGTCCGTCCCCTCACCCGGCCGGGGCTCGGCGTCGTGCACGTGCGGCAGGTCTGTCATCGGCACCGTGGCCTCACTTCACGTAGGGGATGCCCTCGGCGGCCGGCGGGCGCACGCGCCCGACGAGGCCCGCGACGGCGAAGATCGTCACGACGTACGGCGTCATGAGCATGATCTGGCTCGGGATCGGCGTGCCGACGATGCCGAGCACCGTCTGGAGGTTGTCCGAGAACCCGAACAGGAGAGCTGCGACGAGCGCGCCGACCGGGTTCCACCGCCCGAGGATCATGGCCGCGAGGGCGATGAAGCCCTTGCCGCCCGTCATCTCCTTGCCGAACGCGAGCCCCGCCGCGACCGTGAAGAACGCGCCGCCGAGGCCTGCGACCGCCCCGCCGAGGATCGTGTTGCGCACGCGGGTCGCGTTGACCTTGATGCCCACGGTGTCGGCGGCCTTGGGGTGCTCGCCGACCGCGCGCAGGCGCAGGCCCCACCGGCTCCGGAAGAGGAAGACCTGGAGCAGGATCACGACGACGTACATGATGTAGACGAGCAACGTCTGGCGGAAGAGCACCGGCCCCACGACGGGGATCTGCGACAGCACCGGGATCTCGATCACGGGGAGCGGGGTCCGCGTGTTCCACGTGCCCGGGTCCTCGGTGAGCACCGTGGAGTACAGGTAGCTCGTCACGCCCACGACGAGCACGTTGAGCACGACGCCGACGATGATCTGGTTCACCCAGTACTTCACCGAGAAGATCACGAGCAGCACGCCCACGAGGGCACCCGCGATCGGGGCCGCGATGAGGCCGGCGTACGCGGACGACGTCAGCGACGCGACGACCGCGGCGAGGAACGCCCCGGCGAGGAGCTGGCCCTCGATCGCGATGTTGATGATGCCGACGCGCTCGCACAGCACGCCCGAGAGCGCGCCGAACACGAGCGGGACCGCCAGGAACAGCGACCCCTGCAGCAGCCCCGTGAGCGGGATCGCGGACTTGCCCGCCCCCGCCCAGCTCAGGAAGGCGAAGACCACGGCGACGCCGAACACGATGGGGAGCCAGACGCCCACCTTGCGCCGGTCGCGCGCCGCCCAGAAGGACAGCCCTGCGAGCAGGAGCGCGAGGATCGACAGGAACAGGGCCGCTCCCGTCGAGCTGACCGTGATCGGCTCGATCTGGAAGAAGTCGTTCGCCGTCGAGAGGCGGAACGTCGTCTGCTGCTCCCCGGCGGGGAGCAGGGCGAAGAAGACGAGCGACAGCAGCCCGATGACCGCGTACGCGACGGGGGCCTTCCAGCTGATCGGCGGGAGCGGCTTGGCCGCGCGCTCCGGCGCGGCGGCCGGCGCCGGGGTGGTGGTCGCGGTGCTCATGCTCCGGCCTCCTGCGTCGTCGGGGTGGTCGTGGCCGCCTTCGCGCGCCGTCTCGCGGCGTGCCGCTCGGCGCGCGTCGGGCCGCCCGGGGTGGGCAGGCGGAAGATCGCCCGCACGAGCGGCGGGGCGGCGATGAAGAGCACGATGAGGGACTGCACGACGAGCACGATGTCGATCGGCGTCCCGGTGCGTGCCTGCATCGCGAAGCCGCCCGCGCGGAGCGCACCGAAGAGCAGACCGGCGAGGACGGTGCCGAGCGGCCGGGAGCGGCCGAGGAGCGCCACGGTGATCGCGTCGAACCCGAAGCTCGCGGCGATGCCCGCGGTGAGGACCTTCTCGGTGCCGAGCACCTGCGCGGCGCCCCCGAGGCCGGCGAGCGCACCGGCGATGGCCATGACCCACACGGTCACCCACGCCACGGAGATGCCCGCGGTGCGCGCCGCGTGCGGGTTCTCGCCGACCGCGCGGAAGCGGAAGCCGAGCGTCGAGCGCTCCATGAGCCACCACACGCCCACGGCCGCGAGCAGGGCGAGCACGAAGCCGAGGTGCAGGCGGAAGCCCTCGCCGAGCAGCAGCGGGAACGTGGCCGAGCCCGGGATGGGCGGGCTGATCGGGTTGCTGCTGCCCGGGCGCTGGAACGCGGGCGTCGTGAGCAGGTACGCCACGAGGTAGACCGCGATGTTGTTGAGCATGATCGTGACGATCACCTCGTGCGCGCCCGTCCGGGCCTTGAGCACACCCGCGATGCTCGCCCAGATCGCCCCGCCGAGCGCGGCGCCGAGGACCGCCAGCAGCAGGTGCAGGCCGGGAGGGAGGGAGAACGTGAAACCGATGAACCCGGCGAAGATGCCGCCCAGGATGATCTGGCCCTGCGCACCGATGTTGAACAGGCCCGCGCGGAACCCGATGCCGAGGCCGAGGCCCGCGAGGATGAGCGGGGTCGAGACCGTCATGGTCTCGGTCAGCGGGCGGAGGGCCCGCTGGAGGTCGGGCGCCTGGAAGTTGATGACGGAGCCCTGGAAGAGCGCGCTGTAGGCGCCGAACACGGCGTTCCAGACGGCCTCGAAGAAGTCCGCGGGCCGCGCGAAGAAGTAGGTCGCGGCCTCCTGGACCTCCGGGTCGGCCGCCGCGATGAGCACGCCGCCGAGGACGAGGGCCGCGACGATCGCGAGCAGCGAGACGAGCCAGCTGCTCTCGAGCATCTCGCGCAGGACGCTCGCTCCGGCCGGCGGCCGGGGCTTCGTGGTGTCGCTCGGCGGCGCGGGCGTCGGCGGGACGGCCGCCGCGTCGTCGGGCATGGCCTGCTGGGTCACTGGATCTCCTCCTCGCGGGCGTCGGCGTCGGCCAGGTCGACGTCGACCCCGGCGCTCGACGGCGCGTCTCCCGCCTCGATGTCGGCCTCGCCGAGGGTGGTACGGTGCTCGGCCGCCTGCGCGACGGCCTCGTCGAGCGGGACCCCCGCCATCATGAGACCCAGCACGTCGCGGTCCGTGTCGCCCGGGACAACGCCGACGATGCGTCCGCGATACATCACGGCGATCCGGTCCGCGAGGGCGAGCACCTCGTCGAGCTCGGTCGAGACGATGATCACCGGGGTGCCGTTGTCGCGCTCCTCGACGACGCGCTTGTGGACGAACTCGATCGACCCGACGTCGAGCCCGCGCGTCGGCTGCGACGCGATGAGCAGGCGCAGCGGGCGCGACATCTCGCGCGCGAGGACGACCTTCTGCTGGTTGCCGCCCGAGAGGTTCCCGGCGGGCACCTCGACCGTCTGGGTGCGGACGTCGAACTCGACCACTCGCTGCTCGGCGTTGTCGCGGATCGCGGCCCGGTTGAGCGCGCCGCCGCGCGAGTAGGGGGGACGGTCGAAGAGGTCGAGGACGAGGTTCTCCTCGACGGAGAACGTCCCGACGATGCCGTCCGTGCTCCGGTCCTCCGGCACGTACCCGACACCGGCGGCGAGGACGTCCGACACCCCGCGGCCGACGAGCTCCTTGCCGTCGAGCGTGATGGAGCCGGCCACGGGCCGGCGCAGGCCCACGATCGTCTCGGTGAGCTCGGTCTGCCCGTTGCCCTGGACGCCCGCGAGGACGAGGATCTCGCCGCGCGCGACGTCGAGGCTGACGCGGT
The DNA here is from genome assembly GCF_059758455.1 of Cellulosimicrobium sp. GQ32. Classification (NCBI taxonomy): domain Bacteria; kingdom Bacillati; phylum Actinomycetota; class Actinomycetes; order Micrococcales; family Promicromonosporaceae; genus Cellulosimicrobium; species Cellulosimicrobium sp. GQ32. Next base: position 36,004 of record NZ_JCAXEP010000003.1, read on the forward strand.
CGACGACCGCGGTGTCGAGGTCGTCCATGACCGTGAGGTCGGTGACCCGGAACGTCGCGTCGCCTGGCTCGGCGGGCGCCTTCTCCACGCCGAGCGAGACGGACCGGCCGACCATGAGCGACGCGAGCTCGGTCTCGCTCGCGCTCGGGTCCGCGGTCCCCACGACCTTCCCGCGGCGGATGACCGTGATGCGGTCCGCCACGGCGCGGACCTCGCGCAGCTTGTGCGTGATGAAGACGATCGAGGTCCCCGCGGCCTTGAGCTGGCGCATGATCGCGATGAGCTCGTCGGTCTCCTGCGGGGTCAGGACCGCGGTCGGCTCGTCGAGGATGAGCACGCGCGCGTCGCGCGAGAGCGCCTTGATGATCTCGACGCGCTGCTGCACGCCGACCGGGATGTCCTCGACCATCGCGTCCGGGTCGACCTCGAACCCGAAGCGGTCGGAGATCTCCTGGACCAGCCGGCGCGCGCGCCGGGCGTCGATGAGACCGGCCCCCTTCACCGGCTCGTGCCCGAGCGCGACGTTCTCCGCCACCGAGAACACCGGGACGAGCATGAAGTGCTGGTGCACCATCCCGATCCCTGCTGCCATGGCGTCGCCGGGGCCGGTGAACGCGACCGGCTGGTCGTCGACGAGGATCTCGCCGTCGTCCGGGTCGTACAGGCCGTACAGCACGTTCATGAGCGTGCTCTTGCCCGCACCGTTCTCGCCCAGCAGGGCGTGGATCTCGCCTGGCTCGATCACCAGGTCGATGTGGTCGTTCGCGACCAGGGACCCGAACACCTTCGTGATCCCGCGCAGCTCCAGCTTCACCGGGCGGCCTCTCTCAGAACAGGGAACTCCATCGAACCGTACTTCCGTCGCGCCGTCGCCTCGTGCGTCGCCTCATGACGACGGTGGCCCGGGCGGGCTCGCCCGGGCCACCGTCCCACCGGTCCCGGCAGCCGCAGGGGCCGCGGGACCGACGGTCTCAGAAGGTCGTCACGGGGTGTTGGTCGACTCCACGACCAGGTCCCCCGCGATGATCTGCTCCTGGTACTGGGCGAGCATGTCCTGCAGCTCGGCCGGCACCTTGTCCTCGAAGTCGTGGAACGGCGCGAGGCCGACGCCCTCGTTCTCGAGCGTGCCCACGTAGGGCTCGTTGGTGAAGTTGCCGTCGACCGACTCGCTCACCGTGTCGAAGACCGCCGGACCGATCTGCTTCATCACCGAGGTGATGATGATGTCGCCGTACTCCGTCGTGAGGAAGCCGTCCGAGTCGACCCAGATGATCTTCGCGCCACCGCTCTGCGCGGCGGCTGCCGCACCGAGACCCACCGGGCCGGCGACGGGCATGATGATGTCCGCACCCTGGTCGATGAAGCCCTGCGCGAGGTTCTGGCCGTTGGCCTGGTTGTCGAAGTCACCGGTGAAGGAGCCCGTCTGGGCCTCCTTGTCCCAGCCGAGGGTCTTGACCTCGGTGCCGTTGTCCTCGTTGTACTTCGCGACGCCGTCGACGAAGCCGTCCATGAAGATGGCGACCGACGGGATCTGGATGCCGCCGAACGTGGCGACCGTGCCCGTCTCGGTCATGCCCGCAGCGAGGTAGCCCGCGAGGAACGCGGCCTCGGCCGTGTTGAAGAGGATCGGCTTGGCGTTGTCGATCTCGACCGGGTTGAAGTCCGCGTCGGTGAACGACGAGTCGATGAGCGCGAAGTTCGTGTCGGGGTTCGCCTCGGCCGCCGCCTGGATCGGGTCCTCGAGGAGGAACCCGACGCCGATGACGAGGTTGCAGCCCTGCTGGACGAGGTTGTCGATGTTCGGCGCGTAGTCCGTGTCCGCCGAGGACTCGACCTCGGTGGCCGTGATCCCCAGCTCGGTCTTCGCCTGCTCCAGGCCCTCGAAACCGGCCTGGTTGAAGGACTGGTCGTCGAACCCGCCGGCGTCGGACACCATGCACGCGGAGAAGTCGGAGTTGCCGCCCGCGGTGTTGTCGCCGCCGCCGGTCGTCTCGTCGTCCTCGGGTGCGGCGCCGCACGCGGCCAGCGCGAGCGCGGCGACGGCCGCGAGCGCGGTGACCTGAGTCGCTCTCTTCACCTGATAGCTCCTGTCGTTCTCGTAGCAGGGCCGCGCAGGGAAGGACCCCTGGGCCCTCCCGAGCGTCGTTGCACGGGAGGACCGGTCCGTCGGCCTCTATAGGACCGAACACTAATCAGCCGGAGGGGTCCTGCACGTTACTTGTCGGTAACGCCGCTGCTTCGTTATGCAAGCGTCACTTTACGTCTGAGGCGTGACACACCCCTGTCCACGGGTCGGGACCGCTTCACCCGTCCTGACCGGCGGCGACACGGGCGAGCAGGCGCATCCCCGCGTCCACCGCACGCTCGTCGACCTGGAGGTCGCCCTGGTGGATGTCGTAGCTGCGCCCACCGGGGGTCCGCGTGCCCAGCCGCGCCATCGCGCCCGGGACCTTCGTGAGGTACCAGGCGAAGTCCTCGCCGCCGAGCGACTGCTCGGTCAGGAGGATCGAGTCCGGGCCGAGGACGTCGCGGGCCGCGGCCTCGAGCAGGCCCGTGCAGCGCTCGTCGTTCTCCACGGGCGGGACGCCGCGCGTGTGGTGCACGGTCACCTCCACCTCGTAGGGCGCGACGACCTGCTCGACGGCGTCGTGCAGCACCTGCCCCGCGAACTCCCACGCGCGCACGTCGAGGCAGCGCAGCGTCCCGCGCACCGTCCCGGTGCTCGGGATCGCGTTGTGCGCGGACCCCGCGTGCACGGCGCCCCACGTGAGATTCACGCCCGAGCGCGGGTCGAGGCGACGGCCCAGCACCGCGGGGACCTGGGTGATGACCTGGCCCAGCGCGTAGACCACGTCGCCCGTGAGGTGCGGTCGCGACGTGTGCCCGCCGGGCGACGCGATGGTCACGGAGACCTCGTCGGACGCCGAGGTGATCGGACCGATGCGCGTCCCGATGCGGCCCACGTCGACCTTGGGGTCGCAGTGCACCGCGTAGATCTCGTCGACGCCGTCCATCGCGCCCGCGGCGAGGACGTCGAGCGACCCGCCGGGCTGGACCTCCTCCGCGGGCTGGAACACGAGCCGCACGCCGCGCCGCAGCTCGCCCTGCGCGTGAAGGTCGGCGAGGACGAGCCCGGCACCCAGCACCACCGCGGTGTGCACGTCGTGGCCGCAGGCGTGCGCCACGCCGGGGACCGTCGAGGTCCACGGGAGGTCGCACCTGTCCTGCAGCGGGAGCGCGTCGATGTCCGCGCGCAGGGCCACGCGCCCGGGCGACGGCGCGCCGTCGGGCGTCCCCGTGGCCGTCACGTCGCCCGGCTCGGGGCCGACGTCGCACACGAGGCCCGTGCCGGGCAGGAGCCACGGCTCGAGCCCCGCGGCCCGCAGCCGGTCGGCGAGCAGCGCCGTCGTCCGCGTCTCGGCGCGCGAGACCTCCGGGTGAGCGTGGATGTCGCGGCGGATCGCGACGACCTCGTCCACGTGGCGCGCCGCCGCGGCGGCGATACGGGCGGCGAGGGTGACGTCGGCGGTCACAGGAGCTCGTCCATCCCGAGCTCGCGGACCGTCTCGACCATCGACTTCACCTGCTGGGCCCGGGCGCGCGTGGTGACGAGCAGCGCGTCCGGCGTGTCGACGACCACGACGTCGTCCAGGCCGAGCACCGTGACGACGCGATCGCTCGCGGGCACGACCACGGACCCCGCGCTCTCCCGCCGGACGACGCGGCCCGTGTCGCCGAGGACCTTCGAGCCGGCACCGTCGACCGAGGGCAGCAGCGCGGCGAGCGAGTTGAAGTCGCCCACGTCGTCCCAGCCGAACGTGCCGGGCACCACCGCCACGCCGCCGACGGCGGCGACCGGCTCCGCGACGGCATGGTCGATCGCGATCCGCTCGAGCGCGGGCCAGCGCTCGGCGAGCACGCGGTCGCGGTCCGGGCCGTCCCAGACGGCGGCGATCGCACGCAGGCCGTCGTGCAGCTCGGGACGCTGGTCGGCGAGGTGCCCCAGCAGCACGGAGGACCGCACGATGAAGATGCCCGCGTTCCACCGGTACTCGCCGGACGCGAGGTAGCGCTGGGCGGTCGCGGCGTCCGGCTTCTCCGTGAAGCCGCGCACGTGCTGCGCGCTCGGCGCCCCCGCGACGCCGAGCGGCGCACCGCTGTGGACGTACCCGAACGCCGTCGACGGTCGGGACGCCGCGATGCCGATCGTCACGACGTAGCCCGCGCGCGCCGCCTCCACCGCCTCGCGGACCGACGACTCGAACGCTTCGCGGCCCGTGATGACCTGGTCCGCGGCGAACGACCCGACGACGACGTCGCCGTGCCGCTGCTCGAGGACGGCCGCGGCGAGGCCGATCGCCGCCATCGAGTCCCGCGGCGACGGCTCAGCCAGGACGTTCTCGGCCGGGAGCCCGGGAAGTTGGGTTCGTGCCGCGGCGACGTGCCGGTCCCCGGTGACGAGGACCACGCCCTGCTCTCCCGCGAGCGGCACGAGCCGGTCGACCGTCGCCTGGAGCAGCGAGCGGCCCGACCCGGTGAGATCGAGGAGGAACTTGGGCGAGCCCGCGCGCGAGAGCGGCCACAGCCGCGTGCCCGCCCCTCCCGCCGGGACGACGGCGTGGAACCCGGGGATCGGCGACGCGGCCGCGGCGGACGAGGGGTGAGGCGAAGAGGCCATAGGGGCAGCATAGTGAGGCGCGCAGTTCCCCCGCGGGCTGTGGGATCAGTCACAAACCCCCCGCGCAGGGCCGCTCCGCCGCCCCCGGCGGTCCGCATCATGACGCCGATGTCACTATGGTGGAAGCCCAGAGACCGATGCCGACGACGGTCCCGCGGTCCGGACTGAGGGAGTTCCGGTCCACGGCCGGACGTGACATCTCCCCCCTGATCTCGCCACAGGAGGCCCCCAAAGTGCCCAGTGCACCAGCTGGCACGCTCTACCGCGGCCGTGAAGGCATGTGGTCGTGGGTCGCGCATCGCGTGACCGGCGTGCTCATCTTCTTCTTCCTGCTCGTCCACGTGCTCGACACGGCGCTCGTCCGGGTCTCGCCCGAGGCCTACAACGCCGTCATCGGGACGTACCAGACGCCGATCATGGGCCTCGGCGAGGCGGGGCTGGTCGCGGCCATCGTCTTCCACGCCTTCAACGGCATCCGCATCATCCTCGTCGACTTCTGGGCCAAGGGCCCGCGGTACCAGCGCACCATGCTCTGGATCGTCGTCGGCCTGTTCGTCGTGACGATGGCGGGCTTCCTGCCTCGTCACCTCATGAACGTCTTCGGAGGGGGGCACTGATGTCGACCACGACCACGGCCTCGGCGGTGGCGAGCCCGCGCGACCCGTACAAGCGTCGCAAGGCCACGCGCAGCAACTACGAGCTGTACAGCTGGATCTTCATGCGCGCCTCCGGCGTCGTGCTGATCGTCCTCATCTTCGGGCACCTCTTCGTCAACCTCATGGTGGGCGAGGGCGTGCACGCGATCGACTTCGGCTTCGTCGCCGGCAAGTGGGCCTCGCCGTTCTGGCAGATCTGGGACCTGCTCATGCTGTGGCTGGCCATGTTCCACGGCACCAACGGCGTCCGCACGATCATCAACGACTACGCCGAGCGTGACGGCACTCGCCTCGTCCTCAAGCTCGCGCTGTACCTCGCGTTCACGATCGTCACGGTGCTCGGCACGCTCGTGATCTTCACGTTCGACCCGTGCCCCGCGAACGCGCCGGCCGAGCTGCTCGCGTCGTTCTGCACGGCCTGAGCACCTCCCGCAACTCGCCCCCGTCTTCTCGCTCCACCCGGCTCTCTCCCAGGAGGCATCGACCCCGATGCAAACCCATCAGTACGACGTCGTCATCGTCGGCGCAGGCGGCGCCGGGATGCGCGCGGCGCTGGAGTCGTCCGGCAAGGTCCGCACGGCCGTCATCTCCAAGCTCTACCCCACGCGCTCGCACACGGGCGCCGCGCAGGGCGGCATGTGCGCCGCCCTCGCGAACGTGGAGGAGGACAACTGGGAGTGGCACACGTTCGACACGGTCAAGGGCGGCGACTACCTCGTCGACCAGGACGCCGCGGAGATCATGGCCAAGGAGGCCATCGACGCGGTCCTCGACCTCGAGCGCATGGGCCTGCCCTTCAACCGCACCCCCGAGGGCCGCATCGACCAGCGCCGGTTCGGCGGGCACACCCGCAACCACGGCGAGGCCGCGGTGCGCCGCTCCTGCTACGCCGCGGACCGCACCGGCCACATGATCCTCCAGACGCTCTACCAGCAGTGCGTCAAGCAGGACGTCGAGTTCTTCAACGAGTTCTACGTGCTCGACCTCATCACCGATCACGACCTGGCCGCGGGCGAGATCGCCGACGGCGAGACCGTCACCGCGACCGGCGTCGTCGCCTACGACCTGGCGACCGGCGAGATCCACGTCTTCCAGGCGAAGGCGATCATCTTCGCCACCGGCGGTGCGGGCAAGATCTTCAAGACGACGTCCAACGCGCACACGCTCACGGGCGACGGCATGGCTCTCGCGTACCGCCGCGGCCTGCCGCTGGAGGACATGGAGTTCTTCCAGTTCCACCCGACAGGTCTCGCCGGCCTCGGCATCCTCCTGTCCGAGGCCGCGCGCGGCGAGGGCGGCATCCTCCGCAACGCCGACGGCGAGCGGTTCATGGAGCGCTACGCGCCCACCATCAAGGACCTCGCACCGCGCGACATCGTCGCCCGGTCGATGGCGAACGAGGTCCGCGAGGGCCGCGGCGCCGGGCCGAACAAGGACTACGTCCTGCTCGACCTCACGCACCTCGAGCCCGCGCACATCGACGCCAAGCTCCCCGACATCACCGAGTTCGCACGGACCTACCTGGGCATCGAGCCGTACACCGAGCCCGTGCCCGTGTACCCGACGGCGCACTACGCGATGGGCGGTATCCCGACCAACGTCGACGCCGAGGTGCTGCGCGACAGCCACAACGTCGTCAAGGGCTTGTACGCCGCCGGCGAGGTCGCGTGCGTCAGCGTCCACGGCTCCAACCGCCTCGGCACCAACTCGCTGCTCGACATCAACGTCTTCGGCAAGCGCGCCGGCCGCACGGCCGCCGCGTACGCCGCGACGGCGTCGTACACCGAGCTCCCGGAGAACCCCGCAGCGGCCGTGATCGCGCAGCTCGAGGAGATGCGCAACCGCCCCGACGGCGAGCGCGTCGCCGACGTCCGCAAGGCGCTCCAGGAGACCATGGACGCCAACGCCCAGGTGTTCCGCACCGGTGAGTCGCTCAACCAGGCCCTCGCGGACATCCGCGACCTGCAGAAGCGGTACAAGAACGTCTCGGTCCAGGACAAGGGCCGGATGTTCAACACCGACCTGCTCGAGGCCATCGAGCTCGGCTTCCTGCTCGACATCGCGGAGGTCACGGTCGTCGCGGCGATCAACCGCAAGGAGTCGCGCGGCGGCCACTACCGCGAGGACTTCCCGGACCGGGACGACGCCAACTACATGCTGCACACGATGGCGTACCGCCGCCCCACGTCGGCCAGCGACGTCGCCGACGGTCACGTCGCCGGCTACTTCGACCACGTCGAGGCGTTCGACGGCTACAAGGTCGCCCTGGGCTCCAAGCCCGTCACCCAGACCCGGTACGAGCCCATGGAGCGGAAGTACTGATGACTGCCACACTCGAGAGCCCCGCCCCCGAGGCCAAGGCCGGCGAGATCCCCTCGTTCGAGGTCACGCTCCGGATCCGGCGCTACCTCCCCGAGTCGGAGCACGGCGAGGACGCGTACTGGGACGAGTTCACCGTCCTGGCCCACGGCACCGACCGCGTGCTCGACGCTCTCCACAAGATCAAGTGGGAGAACGACGGCTCGCTCACGTTCCGTCGCTCGTGCGCGCACGGCGTGTGCGGCTCCGACGCGATGCGCATCAACGGCCGCAACCGCCTCGCGTGCAAGACGCTGCTCAAGGACGTCAACCCGGACAAGCCCATCACGGTCGAGCCCATCAAGGGCCTGCCCGTGGTCAAGGACCTCGTCGTGGACATGGAGCCGTTCTTCGCGTCCTACCGCGAGATCATGCCGTTCCTCATCACGTCCGGGAACGAGCCCAGCAAGGAGCGCCTCCAGTCCGCCGAGCAGCGTGAGCGCTTCGACGACACCACCAAGTGCATCCTGTGCGCGGCGTGCACGTCGTCGTGCCCGGTGTTCTGGACCGACGGCCAGTACTTCGGCCCCGCTGCCATCGTCAACGCGCACCGCTTCATCTTCGACAGCCGCGACGAGGGCGCCACGCAGCGCCTGGAGATCCTCAACGACAAGGAGGGCGTGTGGCGCTGCCGCACGACCTTCAACTGCACCGAGGCCTGCCCCCGCGGCATCGAGGTCACCAAGGCGATCCAGGAGGTCAAGCGCGCGATGATCACGCGTGCCTTCTGATCTCTCGCACGTCCCGCACGGAGGGCGCCGACCAACAGGTCGGCGCCCTCCGTCGTGCTCGAGGCACGTTCCGCATGGTGTGGTCGGGACGGCCCGGGCCGGGGGGTTCCCGCCGCAGTGGCTGTGCCTGGTGGCCGCGGTCGGTGATCGCGCACCCGGCACCGACGTCGGCTGCTACGTGCCGCGCGGGAGGCGGGCGCGCCGGACGCCGCGGACGATCGGGCTCCAGGGCTTGCCGGAGCCCTGGCCGGCACGGAGTCGTTCCTCCACCGAGGCGATGACGACCGCCGAGCGCTCGGCGTCGCCGGTCGCCGCGTGCCGGGCGGCGCGCACGTGCCGCGCGTCGGTCGTGGCGGTGCCGTCGACCATCGGGAGCTCGGGGCGGCCGTCGCGGGCGTGCCGAGGTCCGTCGGGCTCCGGGTCGGGCGGGCGGGGCGGGTTCGCCATCCAGGCGCACACCGCGAGGAGGATGCGCGCGGTGAAGTTGACGAGGACGAGGAGCGTGACGAGGACGGCGAAGGACGCGAGGAGCGCGTTCCTGCTGGCGCTGCCCGCGACGAACGACGACCCGAGGTAGCGCAGACCGCCGAACGCCACTGCGGCGGTGAACGCACCGACGAGCAGGTCGCGTCGGCGGACGCGCACGCCGGCCAGCAGCGTGACCACCACGACGACGACCAGGGCGTCGAGCAGGACGCTCACCACGAGGCCGGCGCCCGTGACGAGGATCGCGGGCCCGCCGGAGAGCCCGAGCGCCTCCAGGACCTGGTAGCCGATCGAGGAGACGGCGATGCTCGCGACGGCGGAGACGAGCATGCTCAGCGCGAGCAGGAAGAAGCCGAGCAGGGCGCGTGCCCGGGCGAGCAGCGCGCTCTGGCCGACGTCGCTGACGCCGAACATGGTCCGGACAGCGCCGCGCAGGTGGTACATGAAAGAGACGACGGAGAAGAGCAGCACGACTCCGGCCACGATGCTGGTGACGCTGAGCCCGGCGTCGAGGAGCAGCAGATCGGGGTCGATCACGCCCTTCTCCCCGTCGACCGCGATGAGGCCGGGGACGAGCTCGTTGATCTCGCCGAACACGGCGTCCATGAGCTCCTGGCTCCCGCCGAGGACCTGCATGAAGACGGTGTACCCGATCGTCAGCGCCGCGAAGAGGGAGAACAGGGCCGAGTAGGCGATGCCGCCGCACAGCAGCGCACCGCGCGCGTAGAGGTAGCGGTAGGTCGCGCGTCCGGGACGGCTGTCCTTCCACCACTCGACGAGCACCCCGACGCGCTCCCTCGTGCGCCGGGCGGCGCTCGGGGTGGCGGAGGGGGCCGACGTCACGCCCCGAACCTTACGAGGCGGTCGCGGTCCCGGCATCCGCGGTCAACGGGAAGACCTGCTCCGGGCGCCACACGCCGTCGTCACCGTGCTCGTAGAGGGAGAACCCGGCGACCTCGAACCGCGCCTCGTAGGTGGCCATCTCGTCGAACGCGGCGTCGAGCGCGGCGTCCGGCACCTCGTGCGCGACGGTCACGTGCGGGTGGTAGTTGAACCGGAGGTCCTGGGCGAGCGGACCGGTGCGGATGGTGCTCTCGAGGTGCTCGCACTCGGCGATGCCCTCGACCACCTGGATGAAGACCACGGGCGAGATCGGGCGGAACGTGGCGGAGCCACGCAGGTGGACCCGGAACGGCGCGGCGGTGGCGGCGACCGCGGTGAGGTGCGCCCGTGCCGAGTCGAGCTCGGCCGGGTCGAGCACCGTCGGCCCGAGGAGCGTGACGTGGGGCGGGATCGACCGCGCGAGCGGGTCGCCGAACCGTGCGCGCGCGTCCTGGAGCTGCGTCGCGAACGGTTCCGGCACCTCGATCGCGATGCCGATCCGCACCTGGTCCGGCCCACGCTCCGGGAGGTTCACGCGGTCGGCCCTCCGACGGGCAGGAGGCCGACGCGGTCGTAGATGCGTGCGAGCGTCCCGGCGGCGATGTCACGCGCCTTCTGGGCGCCCCGTGCGAGCACCGCGTCGAGCTCCGCGGGGTCCGCGAGGTAGGTGTTGGCACGCTCCTGGAACGGCACGAGGAAGTCGACCACGACGTCCGCGAGGTCGACCTTGAGCCGTCCGTATCCCTGGCCGTCGTACTCGGCGGCGATCGCCTCGACGTCGCGACCGGTGAGCGCGGAGTAGATGGTGAGGAGGTTGGACACGCCGGGCTTGGCGACCGGGTCGTACCGGATCTCGGAGTCCGAGTCCGTCGCGGCGGACCGGATCCGCTTCGCGGCGACCTTCGGGTCCTCGAGGAGCCAGATGACGCCCTTGCCGTTCGACGACGACTTGCTCATCTTCGCCGTCGGTTCCTGCAGGTCGTAGATCTTCGCGACCGAGCGCACGATGTGGGCCTCGGGCACGACGGCGGTCCCGTCGCCGAAGCGGGCGTTGAGGCGCTCCGCGAGGTCACGGGTGAGCTCGAGGTGCTGGCGCTGGTCCTCCCCGACCGGCACGAGGGCCGCGTCGTACAGCAGGATGTCAGCCGCCATGAGGACGGGGTAGGTGAACAGACCGACGGTCGTGCCGTCAGCGCCCTGCTTCGCGGACTTGTCCTTGAACTGGGTCATACGACCGGCCTCGCCGAAGCCCGTCTGGCAGGACAGCACCCAGGAGAGCTCCGCGTGCTGCGGCACGTGCGACTGCACGAACAGGGCGGAGCGCTCCGGGTCGACACCGCCGGCGAGGTACTGAGCCGCCGTGCGGCGCGTGCGCTCGCGCAGACGCTCCGGGTCGGGGTTGACCGTCAGGGCGTGGAGGTCGACGACGCAGTACAGCGCGTCGTAGGAGTCCTGGAGAGCGACCCACTGGCGCAGGGCACCGATGTAGTTCCCGAGCTGGAGCGAGTCCTCCGTGGGCTGCATGCCTGAGAGGATCCGGGGCTTGGTGCTGGTCGGGTCCCCTGTCGCCTGCGCGGTCTCCGGGACCGGTGCCGGACCGGTGTGCGTCGCCTCGATGGACATTGCCCCATTCTGACAGGTGGTGCCGCGCCGGAACGAATCGCCTCCCGTCGCACGGGAGGTCGAGGGCGACCTCGGTCGCCTCAGGTGGCCTCGTCGTCGAACGGCGCCGGGCCGCCCTGCGGGACGGTCGAGGCGGCCGGCGGCGGGGGCGGGGCGACCCGCTCGCGCACGGGCTCGTCGTCGAGGAGCGCCTCGCGCACGATCCGGCGCGGGTCGTACTGGCGGGGGTCGAGCTTCGACCAGTCGACGTCCCCGATCTCGTCCCCGATCTCGGCGTCCACACGGGCCTTGGCGTCCCGCAGGTACCCCCGGGCGGACCGGACGAACGACCCGAGCTGCTCCGCGTAGCGTGGCAGGCGCTCAGGACCGATGACGACGACCGCCACGACGAGGAGCACGACGAACTCGGCTCCGTTGATCCCGAACACGCCGACAGACTACTCGCTCGTGGCCTCGTCGAGGACGACGCGCACGTCGCGCTCCCGGTCGCCCGAGCGGACGCGCAGGGTCACGGCGTCCCCCGGAGCCTTCGCCCGGATGGCGACGATGAGCTCGTCCGACTCCGTGACGGGCCGGTCGTCGATGGAGAGGATCACGTCCCCGGGCCGGATCCCCGCGGCGTCGGCTGGTCCGTCGGGCGTCACCGCGGGGTTGCCGGCCTGGGCCTGCGTCGAGACCTGCACGCCCTCGCCCTGGTACCCCTGGTCGAGCAGCACGCCGATCACCGGGTACGTCGCGACGCCGTCGGCGATGAGCTGCTCCGCGGTCCGGCGCGCCTGGTTGGACGGTATGGCGAAGCCGAGCCCGATGCTCCCGGTCGCCGACTGGCTGCCCGGCGGCTGGGCGATGGCGGAGTTGATGCCCACGACCTCGCCGCGCCCGTTGACGAGCGGGCCTCCGGAGTTGCCGGGGTTGATCGCCGCGTCGGTCTGGATCGCGTTGATGAACGCGGTCTCGGCCGCGGCGCCGGCCTGGACCGGCCGGTTGAGCGCGCTGATGATGCCCGTGGTGACGGTCCCGTTGAGGCCCAGCGGGGCACCGACGGCGACCACGGGGTCCCCGACGACGACGGCGTCGGAGTCGCCGAGCGCGAGCGGCGTGAGCCCCGCGTCCTCGACCTTGACCACCGCGAGGTCGTAGTCGACGGTCCGCCCGACCAGCTCGGCCGGGCTCTCGTGCCCGTCGGAGAACAGCACGACGACGTCCCCGCCGTCGGCGGCCGACGCGACCACGTGGTTGTTCGTGAGGATGTACCCGTCCTCGCGGAGGACGAAGCCGGAACCCGTGGCGACGCCGTCGGTCCCGCGGACCTGGAGCGAGACGACGCTCGGCAGCACCGTGGCGGCGATGTCCGCCACCGAGCCCGCGGGGCGGTCCGCGCCCGGCTCGACGCTGGCGGGCGGCAGCGCCGACGTGTACGGGCCGGGCGAGTCCTGCCCGAGGAGCCGGTCGGCCGCGACACCGCCGAGGGCGCCTGCCACGAGGGCGACCGCGGCGACGCCTGCCACCACGGCGGGACGCAGCCCGCGCCCGGGCGGCGGGCCGGCAGCGCCCCGCGGGACCCCGACGAGCGCCGGGTCGACCGACCCGCCGGGTCGCGTCGGCGCCGTCGGCGGCTCGGGCTCGCCGAACGAGCGCAGGGTCTGCCACGGGTCCACGGGCCCCGGCGTGCCGGCCGGAGCCGCGGCCGGGGCGGGGACCGGCGACGGGACCGCGCTCGGCGGCGGGACGGTCGCGCTCGGCGGCGGGACGGTCGCGCTCGGCGGCGGGACGGTCGCGCTCGGCGGGGGCGGGACCGGGCCGGGGCCGACCGGCGTCGACGGCGGGACGGGCGGCACGCTGCGGTACGCGGACGGGGGCGCGAACGGGTTCCGTGCGGGGTCGGGCGCCCCGGCGTGCTCCGGGCCGGTCTGAGGGCCGGTCTGGGGGTCGGTCATGAGGTGCCGAGCGCTCCTGTCATGGTCGTCCAGCCCCGGGAGATGCGCGCCGGGACCCCGGCATCGTAGTCACGTGCCGGGAAGGCCGCCACGAGGGCCGCGACCGTCTCCTGCTCGGTGTCGGCGACGACGTCGATCACCGTGTCGCCGGACTGCCAGACCACGTGCCACGGCTGATCGGACAGCACGTGCACCCGGCGGCCGTCGACGTCCCACGTCTCCCCGCCCGCGAGCGAGGCGGTGTCCAGGAGACCCGACTGCTCACGCACGACGGCCTCGCCGCCCGGCGCCTCGAGGTCGATCTCGACGACCCCGCGCGCGGCGTCGTCCCGGACGTCGACCACGCTGAAGCCCTCCGGGAGCGCCGTGGGGCAGGTCCAGCCCTGGGCGTCGAGCGCCGCGAGCGCCGCGGTGCCGTCGGGAGCGGCACCCTCACCCGCGGCCTGGTCCGCGGTGCGCACCCCTCCCACGACGAGCGCCCCGGTGGTCCGGGGCGCCGCCTGCGCGAGCACGCTGAGCGGGTCGCTGCGGTGGAGCTCCGGAGTGACGAGCGGGCTCTCCCCCAGCGCGAAGAGGCCGACCGCCGCGACGCCGACCCCCCCGACGACGAGACCGACGACCCGGCGCCGCACCGCTCCCCGGCGCACCTCCCCGCTCCACGCACCGCGCGGGAGGGGGACCGGCTGCGCCCAGGGGTCGCTCGTCACGGGCGCCGAGCGGAGCGGGTCGCCGTCGGTCGAGGGGATCTGCGCCGACAGGGCGAGGAGGCGCGCCGCGAGGTCGGGCGCGGGCTCGACCGGGCCGGCGCTGCTCAGGGCTCGCCGGGCGGCGCGCGCCGCCGACAGCTCGGCGGCGCAGCGCGGGCAGCACGCCACGTGCTCGAGGGCACGCTCCGCCTCGGCGGGCGTGAGCTGCCCGTCGACGAGCGCGGAGAGGCGGGAGCCGAGGTGCGTCACGCCACCCCCCGGGCGGCCACGGGCGTCGGGACGTCGTCCGACGCCGGGCGGTCCGCGGGGTCGCGGTGCGGCAGCGCGGCGCGGAGCTGGGACCGCGCGCGGTGGATGCGGGACCGGACCGTGCCGAGCTTGATCCCCAGCGTCACGGCGATCTCCTCGTAGGACAGGCCCTCGATGTCGCACAGCACGACGGCGGCCCGGTACTCGGGCGAGAGCGCGTCGAGCGCGCGCTGGACGTCGTGGTCGAGGTTGGCGTGCTCGAAGCCGCGCTCCGGCTGGGCCTCGGAACGGGCCGGGTACTGCCCGTCGTCGTCGCCCATGGCCTCCATCCGGATGCGCTGCTTGCGCCGGACCTGGTCGAGGAAGAGGTTCGTCGTGATGCGGTGCAGCCAGCCCTCGAACGTGCCGGGGGTGTAGCTCGACAGCGAGCGGAACACCCGGACGAACGTCTCCTGCGTGAGGTCCTCGGCATCCTGCCGGTTCCCGGTCAGGCGGTACGCGAGCCGGTAGACGCGTGCCGAGTGCTCCCGAACGATCTCGTCCCACGACGGCGGCACCCACGCGCTCCCGTCGTGCGTCCCGTGCGTGCTCGTCCCTGGTCGTGCGTCGTCCACGTCGTCCATCGTCCCAGAAGAACGCCTGGCTCCCTCCCGGTGTTCCCCCTCTCCCGCGGGACGTGCGCGCGACGTCCACGGCGTGTGCACACACGCGCGGCGCGGGAGCGGGCCGCCGTGGGAGGGGACGGGTACGATCCGAGACAGCGCACCCGCCAGGGGAACCCTCCCCGGGCCGCACGCGCGGACGACGGACCACCAGGAGGCACCGATCACCAGCGACGTCGGCACCCACCGCAGCGCGAAGGCGGCGAGCTGGGTGTACAGCGAGGAGTTCGTCCCCGAGGACGAGGTCCTCCTGCGTGCGCGCGACCGGGCAGCCGAGCTCGGCTGCCCGACGGTGCTCCCGGGCGTGGGGGCTGTGCTCCAGGTGCTCGCCGCATCGCTGGCCGCCCGCGCGGTGGTCGAGATCGGCACCGGCACGGGTGTGGCGTCGCTCTGGCTCCTGCGTGGCATGCCGGCCGACGGCGTGCTGACGACGATCGACGTCGAGGTCGAGCACCAGCGCGCGGCCAAGGAGGCCTTCGCGGAGGAGGGCGTGCCCTCGGCACGCACCCGCACCATCCCGGGTCGCGCGAGCGAGGTCCTCCCCCGGCTCACCGACGGCGCCTACGACCTCGTGCTCGTGGGCGCGGACAAGCACAGCTACCCCGAGTACGTCGAGCAGGGCCTGCGCCTGCTGCGCCCGGGCGGCGTGCTCGCGGTCGACGGCGCGTTGTCGCACGACCGGGTCGCCGACCCGGCGCGGCGCGACGAGGTGACGACGATCGTCCGCGAGGTCGGCCGGTCGCTGCGGTCGGACGAGCGCGTGCTGCCCGCCCTGCTCCCGAGCGGCGACGGCCTGCTGCTCGCCGTGCGCCGCTGAGACGACCCGGCGGACGAGGGGACTCGCCGGTCAGAGCCGGTCGAGCGCCTCGAGCAGGAGCCGCGCCCCGTACCCCGTGGCCCCGGCGACGACCTCGTGCCGGTCGGCGGTCGCCCGTGCGGGGCCGGCCACGTCGAGGTGCGCCCAGGGCACGTCCCCGACGAACTCGCGCAGGAACAGCGCGGCCGTGATCGACCCGCCGCCCGGGCTGTCGACGGGCACGTGCCGGAGGTCGGCGACGTCGGAGCGCAGCGCGCCCGTGTAGTCCTCGACGAGCGGCATGCGCCACACGCGCTCGCCGGTGACCAGCGCGGCCTCCTCCAGGGCGTCGACGACGGCGTCGTCCGTCGCGAACAGCGCGCCGTGCCCGCGCCCCAGGCCGAGGCTCGCCGCGCCGGTGAGGGTCGCGACGTCGACGAGCACGTCGGGTGCGAGCTCGGCCACGGCGTACGCGATCGCGTCGGCGAGGACGAGGCGGCCCTCCGCGTCGGTGTTCGCGACCTCGACCGTCCGGCCCGACCAGGTGCGCAGGACGTCCCCCGGGCGGTAGGAAGCGGCGCCCACGTGGTTCTCGGCCAGCGGGAGCACCGCGGTCACCCGGCGGTCGGCGCGGGCGCGGGCGGCGCCGAGCACGACCGCGAGCGCGACGGCCGCGCCCGCCATGTCGGTCTTCATCGGCACCATCGCCTCGCGCGGCTTGATGGAGAGGCCGCCGGTGTCGTACGTGATGCCCTTGCCGACGACGACGACGTGCCGGACGTCGGCGCCCGCAGGGAGGACTCCGTGGTCCGCCGGGTCGTAGGTGACGGTCACGAGCCGCGGCGGTCGTGCCGAGCCCGCACCCACGGCCAGGAGCGCCCCGAAGCCCTCCGAACCCAGCTCGGCAGGGCCTCGGACGGTCGTGTCGAGCCCGAGCGCGTCGGCCAGCTCCACGGCGCGGTCGGCGAACCAGGCCGGGTCCTTGATGTCGGAGGGGACGTTGGCGAGGTCGCGGACCAGCCAGGTCGCCGCCGCGGCGCGCTGCGCGGTCTCGATCGTCGCCGTGACGTCGGGTCGGTCCTCGGGCGCGAGCAGGACGAGCTGCTCCGCGGCCGACTCGGCCGCGGACGGTGCGGACCCGCTCTGCCGGGGCTGGTCGTACGCGGCGAGCAGGTAGCCCTCGACGAACGCGCGGATCCCGTCAGGACCGGCGTCGGCGGTGGCCGCGCTGACGACGCGCTCCAGGCCGCGCGACGCACGGGCGAGGGCCGCACCGGCGCGCCGGAGGTCCTGCGCCGTCCCGGCACCGACCCCGAGCAGCAGGATCCGCGGGGGCAGGCCCGCCCACGGGAGCCGCGTCGCGGACCCGGCGTGCGCGCGCGGCAGGTCGACGCGTACGACCTCTCCCGACGCACCGCGGAAGCTCCGCCCGCCCGCACGCTCGGCGAGCTCCGCGAGGTCGACGCCGTAGCGCACCGTCGCGTCGACGGTGCCGGCACGCGGCTGCAACCCGTCCTCGGCCTCGCGCGGAGGCGCGACGGCCACGACGACCGCGTCGACCTGCGCGTCGTCGAGGAGTGCCGCGTCGCTCAGAGCGCCCCGGGCACCGACCACCTCGGGCAGCGTGCGCGGCAGCCCGGGGAGACCGGAGGCCCGGCGCTCACGTGCGGGCAATCAGCCCACCACGGCCTGGAGCGCCTCACCCAGCTCGCTGGCCTCGGTCGCGTTGAGCTCGACCACCAGGCGTCCGCCACCCTCGAGCGGGACCCGCATGACGATGCCTCGCCCTTCCTTGGTGACCTCCAGCGGCCCGTCACCCGTCCGCGGCTTCATCGCAGCCATCGATGGCACTCCATTTCCGTTGTCCCGAGTCCACCCCGCACGCGCGAGGAGGGGCGTCCGACCTCGGACGACGCCCGAGGACAGTCTAGTTCACCCGTGCCGACATCCCGGGCGTCCGGGTCACGGCGGCCAGCCGGACGGTGGGACGAGCCGCCACAGCGACCACACCCACCACACCTGACCCGCGACGCCGGCGACGGTCACGGCGGCCAGCCACAGTCGGGACCGCGTCCACCCGACGGTCACGGCCGCGAGCGGGAAGGCGAGCAGCAGGAACCGCACGAGCGACGTGCCCGGCTGGATCGCCGCGACCAGGTAGGCGAGGTATGCGCCGGACCACGCGTGCATCTCCGGGCCGAGCCGCGCCGCGACGGGGTTGAGCACGAGGGCGGCCGTCGCGAGCAGCGCGAGCGCGAGGGCCCACGGGCCGACGTCGCCCATCAGCCACCGCGACACGTCGACCCACGGGACGAACGGCACGACCTCCGCTCCCCCGCGCCACGCCTCCTGCGTGCGGAAGTACCCCTGGTGCACGCCCGTGACGACGCTGCACGCCCACGGCCACACGAACCCGCTCGCCAGGGCGACGGCGAGGAGACCGCTCACCCGCGCGGCGTCCGGCCCGCGCAGGTCGCCGCGCCGCCAGCGCACGATCCCGTGCCACAGGACGACCGCCGCCATCGGCAGCGCGACGGCGCGAGAGAAGCCGAGGAGGACGACGACGAGCGCGGCCCACCCGTAGCGGAGGCGCGCCAGCAGCAGGAGCGCGGACGCCACGAGGAGGAGCGCGAGGGACTCCGTGTACGCGACCTGGAGGACGGGGCTGGACGGGAAGACGCTCACGAGCAGGACGGTCGCCAGCGGCAGGCCCGGCCGGCGCTCGACGGCCGCGGCGCCCGCCGTCGCGACCAGCCGGTGGATCACGAAGACGGCGCCGGCACCGCACACGAGCGCGACCGTGGGCGCGAGCACGTCCCACCCCAGACCGGTGACGGCGTCGAGGGCACGGACGAGCGCCGGGAAGAGCGGGAAGAACGCCCAGACGTTCTGCTCGACGGCGCCGTCGGGACCCACAGGGAGCGTGTCGGGGTAGCCGGACGCGTAGATCTGCTCGTACCAGCTCGCGTCCCACATGCGCGCGACGTACGGCAGGTACGACGGCGCGGCGTCCGTCCAGGGGTTCGCCTCCTGGGACCTCGCGACGACGAGGAGGATCACCGCGCTCACCGCGCGCGCAAGGCCGTACACCGCGAGGACCTGCGCCCACCACGGCCAGGAGGCCGGACGCCGCAGCCGCGCACGCTCGCCCGGGCCGGCCGCGGCGCGCCGCGTGGTCACGCGAGGCCTCGCAGGGCGGCCGCCGGAGGCGCCTCGTCGCGCACCGCGGCGACGAGGTCCAGGACGCGCCGGGTCGCCGCGACGTCGTGCGCGCGGAAGACGCGCGCGCCGAGCCACGCGGCGACGGCCGTCGCGGCGAGGGTGCCCTCCAGCCGCTCGTCGGCCGGCAGGTCGAGCGTCTCGCCCACGAAGTCCTTGCGGGACAGGGCCATGAGGAGCGGGAACCCGAGGCCCGCGAGGACCTCGGTCCGACGCAGGAGGTGCAAGGAGTGCCACGTGTTCTTGCCGAAGTCGTGCGTGGGGTCGACGAGGACCGACGCCCGCGGGACCCCGCACGCGACCGCACGCTCCGCCGCCGCCCGGAGGGTCGCCACCACGTCCTGGACGACGCCGTCGCGCGGGTCGGCGGCACCGGGCCGGGCGGGGTAGGCGACGCGGAACGGGTCGGTGCGGGGTGTCGCGCCCCCCGTGTGCGAGCACACGACCCCGACACCGTGCTCGCCCGCGACCTCGACCAGGCGCGGGTCGTGGCCCGCCCACGTGTCGTTGATGAGGTCGGCGCCCGCGAGCGCCGCCTCGTGCGCCACCTCCGCCCGCCACGTGTCGACGCTCACGAGCAGGTCGGGGAACTCCGCGCGCACCCGAGCCACGAACGGCACGACGCGACGGACCTCCTCGTCGGGCGTCACCACGGGACCGACGCCTGCGCGCACTCCCCCCACGTCGAGGATCTCGGCGCCCTGGACGACCGCGCGCTCGACCGCGGCGAGAGCCTCCCGGTCGTCGAGCTGGCGCGCGCCCGCGTAGAACGAGTCGTCGGTGCGGTTGACGATCGCCATCACCGCGGGCCGCTCGAGGACCCGCCCGCGCAGCACGAGCGACGTGCCGCGAGGTGGGACCCCGAGGGGAGGCAGCGGTTCGGGTGCGTCGGCGGGGTGCCCGCCCGACGGCTCCCCGGGCGCGGCGGGGCCGGGTGGGGTCATCGCGCCGGGGCCGTCAGCTCGCGTCGCCGGCCTGCGCCCGGGCGAGCTCCTCGGTCGCCTCGAGCTCCTCGGCGCGCAGCTCGGCACCGCGGTCGCACACGTACTCGACGGCCTCGGCAGGGTCGTCGCACAGGTGGACGAGGTCCAGGTCGTGCGCGCTGATCATGCCGCGCCCGGCGACGGCCGTCCGGGCCCACTCGAGGAGCCCGCTCCAGTAGTCCGTGCCGACGAGCGCCACCGGGAACTCCGTGATCTTGTGCGTCTGGACGAGCGTGAGCGCCTCGAAGAGCTCGTCGAACGTGCCGAACCCGCCGGGCAGGACGACGAAGCCCTGCGCGTACTTGACGAACATCGTCTTGCGGGCGAAGAAGTAGCGGAAGTTCACGCCGAGGTTCACGTACCGGTTCATGCCCTGCTCGAACGGGAGCTCGATGCCGAGACCGATCGACAGCCCGCCCGCCTCGGACGCGCCCTTGTTGGCCGCCTCCATGATGCCCGGGCCCCCGCCCGTGATGACCGCGAAACCCTCGTCGACGAGGCGACGGCCGACGTCCTCGGCGAGCGCGTAGTCCGGGTGGTCCGGCTTGGTCCGGGCCGAGCCGAACACCGACACGGCCGGGCCGACCTCCGCCAGCGCGCCGAACCCCTCGACGAACTCGCTCTGGATCCGCATGACGCGCCACGGGTCCGAGTGGACCCAGTCCGCGCTGCCGCCCGTGTCGAGGAGTCGCTGGTCCGTCGTCTGGCGCGGGATCTGGTCCCCGCGCAGCAGCACCGGCCCCTTCCGGTACCCCGTGCCCGCCTGGGGCAGGCCGTCGTCGGAACCCTGGTCACGCACCGTGTCGCTCATGGTCACGAGCCTATGCCGCGGGGGCGGCCGTGAGCCACGCTCGCAGCGCGTCGCGGCACAGCGCGAGCTCGCCGACCGGGCAGCGCTCGTCGTCCTTGTGCGCGAGCAACGGGTCCCCGGGGCCGAAGTTCACCGCGGGGACGCCGAGCTCCGCGAAGCGGGCGACGTCGGTCCAGCCGTACTTCGGCGCCGGCGCTCCGCCGGTCACGCCCAGCACCGCGGCGGCGAAGTCCGCCGCGAGCGGGTCGTCGAGACCGGGGCGGGCGCCCGGCGCAGCGTCGGTGAGCACCACCTCGAAGCCGGCGAAGAGCTCGCGCACGTGCTGCTCCGCCTCGCCGACCGTGCGCGACGGCGCGAACCGGAAGTTCACCGTGACGACGCACTCGTCCGGCACGACGTTGCCGGCGATCCCACCGGAGATGCCGACCGCGTTCATGCCCTCGCGGTAGACCAGACCGTCGACCTCGATCTGCTGCGGGACGTACGCCGCCAGGCGGTCGAGCACCTCGTGCGCCGCGTGGATCGCGTTGGCGCCCGTCCAGGAGCGCGCGGAGTGGGCGGCGACCCCGGGGACGCGCACGTCGACGCGCAGCGTGCCGTTGCACCCGCCCTCGAGGCCGGCGGACGTCGGCTCGCCGAGGACCGCGAAGTCGGCCGCGAGCAGGTCGGGACGGTTGCGCGCGAGGCGCCCGAGCCCGTTGAGGTCGGACGCGACCTCCTCGTTGTCGTAGAACACCCACGTCACGTCCTGCGCCGGGGCGTCCAGCTCGGCCGCGAGCGCGAGCGCGACCGCGACGCCGCCCTTCATGTCGACCGTCCCACGGCCCCAGACCTCGGCGTGCGCCCCCTCCCCCACGACGCGCGTGGGCAGGTTCGGCGGGTCCGTGAGCGGCACCGTGTCCAGGTGGCCCGCGACCACGACGCGCCGCTCCCGGCCGAGCGCCGTGCGCGCGACGACCGTGTCGCCGTCGCGCACGACCTCGAGGTGCCGGCACGCCCGCAGCGCGGTCTCGACCGCGTCCGCCAGCGCACGCTCGTCGCCGCTCACCGACGGCGTGTCGCACACCGCGCGGAAGAGGGCGACGAGATCGCCGCGAAGGTCGAGCACGGGCAGGGCGGCAGCGGTGGGAGAGGTCACGCCAGCACCCTACCGGCGGCGGATAGGGTGGGGCGCATGACTTCTGCGACCCCCGCGACCGCCCCCTCGGCGGCCGCGTCCGAGCCGCGTACGGCGTGGGGCTACGGCCTGGCGACCGTCACCGACGACGGCACGACCCTCGACGTCTGGTACCCCGCCCCGGCGCTCGGCGCCGCCCCGGCGGACACGACCGTCCCCGCCTCGCTCGACGCGCTCGCCGAGCGCGACGAGCTGCGTGGCGTGGACGTCGTCGTGGTCCGGACGGAGATCGACCTCGACGCCGCCCCCGCCGACACCGCCGACGCGTACCTGCGCCTCCACCTGCTCTCCCACCGCCTCGTCCCCCCGCACGGCCAGAACCTCGACGGGCTCTTCGGCGTCCTGACGAACGTCGTCTGGACCAATCACGGCGCGTGCGCGGTCGACGGCTTCGAGGAGACGCGCCTGCGCCTGCGCGCGACCGGGCAGACCGTGACCGTGTACGGCGTGGACAAGTTCCCGCGCATGGTCGACTACGTCGTCCCCTCAGGCGTCCGCGTCGCCGACGCCGACCGGGTGCGGCTCGGGGCCCACCTCGCTCCCGGCACGACCGTCATGCACGAGGGATTCGTCAACTTCAACGCCGGCACGCTCGGCACGTCGATGGTCGAGGGCCGCATCTCCGCGGGCGTCGTCGTCGGCGACGGTTCCGACGTCGGGGGCGGCGCGTCGATCATGGGCACCCTCTCCGGGGGTGGCCGCGAGGTCATCTCCGTCGGGCAGCGCTCGCTCCTCGGCGCCAACGCAGGCCTCGGCATCCCCCTCGGCGACGACTGCGTCGTCGAGTCCGGCCTGTACGTCACCGCGGGGACCAAGGTGACCGTGGTCGGCCAGGCCGACGCCGCGGGCGAGCCCCTCGTCGTCAAGGCGCGCGAGCTCTCCGGCCGCTCCGGCATCCTGTTCCGCCGCAACTCGCTCACCGGCGGCGTCGAGGCCGTGTCCCGCACGGGCGCCGGCGTCGAGCTCAACGCCGCGCTGCACGCGAACTGACCCCCCACCGACGAGCACGACGGCGTCCCGCATGACCACGACCCGAGCCCCCCGCCCCCGGGACCTGCCGGACGTCGGCCGTGCGCGCCCCCGGCGTCGCCCGCTCCGCGCCGCGGTCACCCTCCTCACGGTGGCCGCGGTCGCGGTGGGCGGCGTCGTCGTCGCCCTCAACCGGCTCGACGACGAGACGCCCGTCGCCGAGCGCTGCGCCGCGGCCGCCGACGGCCGCACCTGGTACCTGTCCGTCACCCAGGCGGACAACGCGGCGCTCGTCGCAGGCACGGCCGTGCGCCGAGGGCTCCCGGCCCGCGCCGCGACGATCGGCCTCGCGACCGCGCTCCAGGAGTCCCGGCTCGTCAACATCGACTACGGCGACCGCGACTCCGTCGGCCTGTTCCAGCAGCGCCCGTCCCAGGGCTGGGGCACCGTCGAGCAGATCATGGACCCCGTGTACTCGACCGACGCGTTCTACGACGTGCTCGAGACGGTCGAGGGCTACGAGGCCATGGAGGTCACCGTCGCGGCGCAGACCGTCCAGCGCTCCGCGTTCCCCGACGCGTACGCGCAGCACGAACCCCGGTCCCGCGCCTGGGCGTCCGCGCTCACGGGCTGGTCCCCCGCCTCCCTGACGTGCGACCTCGCGCCCGTGGCCGCGACCGAGGTCCCGTCCGAGGGCGCGGCGACGCAGCCGTTCCAGGACCGTGTCGCCCGCGACCTCGGCGACGGGGCGCGGGTGTCCCCGTTCGACGGCGGGGACGGGGGCACCGTGCAGGTCGACGCCTCGGGCCTGCTCGCCGCGGGCGAGGACGGCGGTCCGGACCGCGCCGCGTGGGCGGTCGCCCAATGGGCCGTCGCCACCGCGAACGCGACGAACGTCGTCGCCGTCGAGGTGGGCGACCGCCGCTGGTCCCGCGACGACTCGACCTGGACCGCGCTCGACCCGGAGGAGCTCGCCCCGCTCGACCCCGGCCTCCTTCGCGTGCACGTCGCCGTCCCCGACGAGTCCTGACGACGGCCCGAGGAGCGCCGGTCGACCGCCGTCGTCGCACTCGTCGTGCACGCGTGCCAGAACGACGGAAGCCGCGCCGCTCACCGTGGGGTGAGCGACGCGGCGACCGGGAAGCGGGTGTCAGCGGTCGGAGACCGGGACGTAGTCCCGCTCGGTCTCGCCGACGTAGACCTGGCGCGGGCGGCCGATCTTGGTCTGCGGGTCCTTCATCATCTCGCGCCACTGCGCGATCCAGCCGGGCATGCGGCCGAGGGCGAAGAGCGGCGTGAACATCGCGGGCGAGAAGCCCATGGCCTTGTAGATGAGGCCCGTGTAGAAGTCGACGTTCGGGTAGAGCTTGCGCTCGATGAAGTAGTCGTCGTTGAGCGCGATCTCCTCGAGGCCCATGGCGATGTCGAGGAGCTGGTTCTTCTTGCCGAGGGTCGAGAGCACGGCGTCCGCGGACTTCTTGACGATGGCCGCGCGCGGGTCGTAGTTCTTGTAGACCCGGTGGCCGAAGCCCATGAGGCGGACGCCGTCCTCCTTGTTCTTCACCTTCTTCATGAAGGTGTCGACGTCGTACTCGGCACCCGCGATCTTGTCGAGCATCGTCAGGACGGACTCGTTGGCGCCGCCGTGCAGCGGGCCGGAGAGCGCGTTGACGCCCGCCGCGACGGAGGCGTAGAGGTTGGCGTGCGACGAGCCGACGACGCGGACGGTCGACGTCGAGCAGTTCTGCTCGTGGTCGGCGTGCAGGATGAGCAGCTTGTCGAGCGCGTCGACGACGACCGGGTCGGCCTCATACTGCTGGTACGGCGTCGCGAACGTCATGCGCAGGAAGTCGTCGACGTAGCCGCGCGAGTAGTCGGGGTACAGCAGCGGCTCACCGACACGGCGGCGGTGCAGGTAGGACGTGATGGTGCGCGACTTCGCGAGGAGCAGGACCGTCGCGAGCTCGACGGTCTCGTCGTCGAACGGGTCGAGCGACTCGGGGTAGAACGTCGACAGCGCGTTGATCGCGGACGAGAGCACGGCCATCGGGTGGGCGCCCCGCGGGAACGTCCCCATGAAGGTCCGGAAGTCCTCGTGCACGAGCGTGTGGCGGTTGACGCGCTCGACGAAGGCCTCGAGGGTCGGGGTGTCCGGGAGCTCGCCGTGGATGAGCAGGTAGGCCACCTCGAGGAAGCTCGACTGCTCGGCGAGCTGCTCGATGGGGTACCCGCGGTACCGCAGGATGCCGGCGTCACCGTCGATGTAGGTGATGCTCGACTCGCACGACGCCGTGTTCATGAAGCCCGGGTCGACGGTCACGAGGCCGGTCGACTTGAGCAAGGAGGACACGACGATGCCGTCGTTGCCGTCGGTCGCCGCGACCACGGGCAGGTCCTGCGCCTGGTCGTCGACGAGGAGGCGGACCTTCGCCTGCTGAGTGGTGGTCATGGTTCCCTTCCTGCTGCTGCTCGCGCCGTTGCCGCGCGGTCGACCGTACCCCGCTTCACCCGCACGTGACCAATCCTGAACCGTCACGAGAACACCACACCTCTGTGAGGCAGGTCACGCCAGAGATCAGGCTCCGGAGAGTCGAGCCGCGGCCTCGTGGACGCGCTCGTCGGTCGCGGTGAGCGCGACCCTCACGTGCCCCGCGCCCTCCGGTCCGTAGAACGCCCCGGGCCCCACCAGTATGCCGAGGTCGGCGAGGTCGGACACGGTCCGCCAGCAGTCGCCGCCGTCGTCCCCCGCCGGTCGTGACCACAGGTAGAGGCCCGCGTCGGAGTGGTCGACCTGGAGCCCGGCGTCGCCGAGCGCCGCGACGAGCACCTCGCGCCGGCGCGCGTACACGTCGCGCTGCGCGGCGACGTGCGCGTCGTCGGACAGGGCGGCGACCATCGCCGCCTGGACGGGCGCGGGCACGATCATGCCGAGGTGCTTGCGCGTCGCGAGCAGGTCGGCGACGAGGGCGGGGTCGCCGGCGACGAACGCGGCCCGGTAGCCGGCCATGCTCGACTGCTTGGAGAGCGAGTAGGTGACGAGGAGCCCGTCGTGCGACCCGCCCGAGACGGCCGGGTCGAGCAGGCTCGGCACGCCCTGCGACGCGTAGGGCTCGGCCCACGCGAGCTCCGCGTAGCACTCGTCGCTCGCGACGACCGCGCCGATCTCGCGCGCCGCGGCGACGACCCGCGCGAGGTGGGCGGCGTCGAGCACGCGGCCGGTCGGGTTGCTCGGGGAGTTCACCCAGACGAGGCGCACGTCCGCCCTGCCCGCCCACTCGTCGACGTCGTCGGTCGCGAGCGGCGTCGCGCCGGCGAGGCGCGCGCCCACGTCGTACGTGGGGTAGGCGGTGCGCGGGTGCACGACGACGTCGCCTGGCCCGAGGCGCAGGAGCGACGGCAGCAGCCCGACGAGCTCCTTGCTGCCGACGGTCGGCAGGACGGCGTCGGGGTCGAGGCCCGGGACGCCGCGCCGGCGGGCGAACCAGCCGGAGACGGCCTCGCGCAGCGCCGGGGTCCCGTGCGTCGTCGGGTAGCCGTGCGCGTCGGACGCCGCGGCGAGCGCGTCACGCACGACGGCGGGCGTCGGGTCGACGGGAGTCCCGATCGAGAGGTCGACGACGCCGCGCGGGTGCGCGCGGGCGCGCTCCGCGTACGGGGTCAGCGTGTCCCAGGGATAGGCGAGACCGGAGAGGTCGGCGAGTCCCACGTGCGGCGGTGCGGGGTGCTCAGGCCTGCGGCGGCAGGGCGGCGATCATCGGGTCGTCCTTCTCGATGAGACCCATCTTCGCGGCGCCGCCGGGCGAGCCGAGGTCGTCGAAGAACTCGACGTTGGCGCGGTAGTAGTCGCTCCACTCCGTCGGGACGTCGTCCTCGTAGTAGATGGCCTCGACCGGGCAGACCGGCTCGCACGCGCCGCAGTCGACGCACTCGTCGGGGTGGATGTACAGCGACCGCTTGCCCTCGTAGATGCAGTCGACAGGACACTCCTCGATGCACGCCTTGTCCTTGACGTCCACGCACGGCTGAGCGATCACGTAAGTCACGACCGAGTACCTTTCTGGATTCGTCCGGACCCCGACCCGGCGAGGGGCGAGGTCACGACAGGGAGACGCAGGACTAGTATCGCTCAGGTCGGGCGGTGCCCGACCCTCTCTGACCAGCCCGTGGACGAACGTCACAGACCCGAGGAGCGCCTGCAGTGCCCGACGCACCCTGGACCGCGTGGGCCCCGGGCACCCGGGTGGTCGTCCGCCGTCGCCTCACCGCCGACGAGGCGGCCGCCGCGGGCAAGCCCCTCACGGACGTCATCGGGGTCGTCGTGCGGACGACCGCGACCGAGCTGGTGCTGCGCGAGGACGCGGGCGGGAGCGCCGCCCCGCCGCACCGGGGTCACGGCGTGCACGACGCCGTCCCGCCTCTGGTCGTCGTCCCGCTCGACGCGATCGTGGCCGGCAAGCCCGTCCCCCCGCGCCCACCACGTCGGCCCGCCTGACCCGGCGGTCCGGCGCCTCAGGCGACGACGACCGCGTCGTCCTCGACGGCCACGACGACGGCCCCTCGGGCCCCCGCCGCGGCGACCGCCCCACGCCAGTCCCCCGCGTCGTCGAGCACGACGCGCAGGCGCTCACCGGTCCCCGGCTCTCCGGCCGGGGCGCGCACGGGGTCGGGTCGGTCGAAGAACTCCCCCACCGGGGCGTTCGACTCGAGCGCCGCGACGAGCTGCTCGAGGTCACGCACCACGACACGCAGCGCGGACGCCACCCAGGCGGCGTTGTCGGTGACCATCGCCTCGGTCCGCCGCGGGTCCGTGCGCCCCACCCGCGTCGCGTCGCGGAAGCTGCCCGCGGCGAGCCCGCGCGCGACGTCGCGCACCGGGGCGTCCGCGACGACGCCGAGGAGCTCGGTGGCGAGCACGTGCGGGACGTGGCTGACGAGCGCCGTCGACTCGTCGTGGACGTCGTCGGTGAGGACGTGCACCGTCCCGCCGAGCGGCCCGGTCACGAGCCGCAGCACCGTGACGAACGCCTCGCGGCGCGTCGCCCCGTCGACCGTGACCGCCCACCGGGCGCCGTCGAGCATCCCCGGGTCGGACGCCTCGAACCCCGAGTGCTCGGTGCCGGCCATGGGGTGCGCCCCGACGTAGCGTGCGTCGAGACCCGCCGAGAGGACGGCGTCGCGCACCGCGCCCTTCACGCTCCCGACGTCGGTGACGACGGTCGCGCCGCGCACGTGCCGCGCGACCTCCGTCGCGACCGCCCGCATCGCCCGCAGCGGGACCGCGAGCACGAGGACGTCGGGCTCCGCCGCGCACACGTCGGCCACGTCGCCGACGACCCGGAGGCCCGCGGCGCGGGCCGCGGCGCGCGTGGTGGCCGTCGTGTCGTGGGCGGTCACGTCGATGCCCTGCTCGTGCAGGAGCCGCGCGACCGAGCCGCCGACCAGCCCGAGCCCGACGACCCCGACCCGCAGCCCGGCGCCCGCCGCCGACGCGGCGTCGACCGTCACCACAGCAGCCCCGCCGCCAGCGCGGCCGGGTCCGACGAGGCGTCCACGCTGCCCACCGGGACGTGCGCGACGTCGACGTCGGCGTGCACCGACTCGTCCAGCTCGCCGCGCGCGGGCACGACCCCGAGCGTCTTGAGCGAGTCCCCCGCCCGGACCAGGTCGTCGAGCACGGCGCGGACCGGCGCGTCCCACGGGGCGCCGTCGACGGTCAGGACGAACACGTACGTGCCGGCCACCGCCTTGAGCGGTCGCGTGATGAGGCTCGACAGGTTGACGCCGCGCTCGCCGAACGACCGGGTGATCCGGGCGAGCACGCCCGGCCCCGTGACGACCGGTGTCACCGCGAGCATGGTGCGCCACGGACGGTCCCCGCGCGTGCGCGCGTCCTCCAGCGTCGCGGACGCCTCCGTCCGCGGGGCGAGCACGAGGAAGCGCGTCCGGGCGCCGGCGAAGTCCTCGACCGCGCGCTCGAACGTCTCCAGCCCGTAGAGCTCGCCGCAGATCGTCGGCCCGAGCGCGACCTGGTGCGGCCCGGCGTCCCGGCACGCCGCCGCGTTCGACGACGCAGCGAGCGGGGCGAGGCCCGTCCGGCGGACGAACTCCTGGCACTGCGCGAGGCCGTGCGGGTGGGCGGTGACCTCCGTCAGCTCCGCGTGGCCGGGCCGTACGAACGCGTCGAACGAGATGTCGAGCACGACCTCGTCGACCGCGACGACCGTCGCGCTCCCGACGATCGCGTCGAGCGACGGCACCACGTAGCCCTCGACCGTGTTCTCGATCGCGACGACGCCGCGCGCGAGCTCTCCGGTGGCGACCCCGGCGAACACGTCCGCCACCGTCGTGCGCGCGGCGAGGCCGGTGGACCGGTCGGCCTGGCCGTCCGCGTGGTCGGCGCACCACACGGCGGCCGCCTGGTGGGTGAACGACCCCTCCGGGCCGAGGTAGCCGACGACGCTCACGCGCGCACGGGGTCCGGCGCCGACGCCCAGCGCGGCGCGAGCGCGTCCGGCCCGGGCACGAACTCCTGCCCGGGCAGGACTGCCAGCAGGCGGTGCGCGACGCCCCGCTCCGCGAAGCCTGCGAGGAGACCGTCGAGCGTCTCCGCGTCGGGGCAGGAGAATGCGCAGAAGAAGATGTGGGGCCCGGCCTGGGAGCGGTGGCTGCGCAGGTGCTGGAGGTCGATGCCGGCCTGGGCGACGAGCGCGAGCGTCTCCTGGAGCGAGCCGCGGTGGTCGTCCCGCGGCCCGAACGCGAGCCAGACCTGGGCGACGCCCTCGGCCCGCGGCACGGCGCCCCGGCTCTCCAGGAGGCCGTACCAGACGGGCGCGCCGTCGCCGAGGACCTCGCTCCCGGCGAGCTCCGCGTACCCGAGCGCGGCGAGCGGTCCCGCGGCGACGGAGCGCTCGACGACGAGGCTGCCGTCGGGGCCGGCGAGCGCGATGCGCTCCTCCAGGCTCGTCCGCGTCGGGACGAGGGACGGGCTCACGCCCATCGTCCGCAGCACGTGGCGGCGGTCGCGCATGCCCGCCTCGTCCACGACGACGTGCCCCGTCAGGTCCCGCGCGGCGCCCGAGCGCCCGACCCAGACCCATTGCGCCGGGACGGCCGACGCCCCTGTGAGCACGAGGGAGGGCGGCGCGGCGAGCAGCGCCCGCTCCAGCTCGTGCGACGGCTGCGCCGGGTGCCCCAGGTGCACGACGGCGGACAGCCCGTCGATGCTCGCGACGGTCGACAGCGTGGCGGTCGTCGACCCGAGGTCGAGCAGCGCGTCCGCCTCGGCGGGGTCGCCCTCGACCCAGCCGGCCGCCGTGGCCGCGAGCAGCGCCTGCGCGCCCGACTCCCGTTCGCTCCGTCCGAGCATGGGACCTCCGTGTGTGTGGTGGACCGGGGCGTCTACTCGCAGACGACCGCGTTGTCCGGCTTGTACGTCCACCGGTAGGACTCGTCCTTGACGAGCTCTCCCTCGCGGTAGACCTTGCGGTAGTTCGTGATGGAGAAGCCCGGGCTGCCCGCGGGCGTGGGAGCGCAGTCGGCCCCCGAGTGCGTGACCGTCGTCGGCTGGACCACGTTCGACTTGCCGCTCGACGACGTCTCCACGTCGTAGTACTTCGTGCTCCAGATCGCGACGTGCAGCTCGCCGCCGCCCACCCAGGACTGCATGAGGACGCCGTACGGGGTGTCGTTCTTGAACTTCATGTCGATCGACCCGACGAAGATCGTCGCCTCGCGCCCCGCGGGGTAACGCTCGAACCAGTAGCTGTGCGGCCGGTGCTCGACGTCCTCGAGCCCGGCGAAGAAGCCCGCGTTGTACGTGGTCGTCGCCATCTGCGACAGACCGCCGCCGACACCCTCCGTGTGCCGCCCGCTCTCGACGATGCCCGCCGCGAAGTAGCCGCCCTCGAGCGTGATGGGCGACAGCGTGTCGACGAGCGAGAACGTCTCGCCCGGCTTCACGAGGGTCCCCGTCACCTTCTCCGCGCCGCGGCGCAGGTTCGCGGTGCGGACCGGGACGTTCGGCACCGGGGTCGAGAACTCCGAGACCTTCTCCTTGATCCCGAGCGCCTCGAGCGCCGCGACCGACTGCTCGGGGTCCGACTCGACGAGCTCGACCGTCGCGGTCCGCTCGTCGCCGGACGCCGCCGTCGTGACGGCCGCCGCGATGGCTGCCGGGTCGATCGTCGTCCCGGGCTCCCCGCCCTCGATCACCGGGGCCCCGTCCTGGAAGACGAAGTGCGCGTCGTCCGCGGCGGTGAGCAGGTCGTTCGTCCGGTCGACCACGGAGTCCACGAGCGTCGCCCCGTCGAAGGTGAGCGTGAGCACGCCGTCCGTCGCCGGGAACGACGCGGCGGCGGCGAGGGCCTCCGGCGGGAGCTCGGCGTTCTGGCCCCCGACCGACACGACGACGGGCGCGGACACGACCTTCTCCGCCTGCGCGAGCCCGGCGTCCGTCTCCTCCTGCGTGATCGCCGGCTCCACAGGCTCGGTCGGGAGCGTCACCGGCCCGTCCGTGACGAGCCAGCTCTCCGTGATGACCGCCGGGACCTCGTCCGTCACCAGCGCCGAGCCGTCGGCGGCCGGGGTGCTCGTCGGGGCGCCGTCCACGAACTGGACCGTGCCGTCGACGGGAGCGATCTCGAGGCTCCCGCGCAGCGCCTCGACCTGGGCGTCGAGCGCCGCGTCGTCGACCGCCACCACCGGGGCCTCGTCCTCACCGCCGAAGAGGTGCTGCCACAGGCGGGCCGGGCTCATCGAGAAGGCCGTGAGCTCCTCGGCGGTGGCCGCGGCGTCGAAGGTCAGGCCCGCGGCCGCCGGGTCGAGCGTCGTGCTCGCCTCGCCCGCCGTGAGCGCGACCGGCTCGGCCGCACGCGGCCCGAGCTCGGCCTCGAGCGTGTCCTGCGCCGCCGTCCGGGTCAGGCCGCCGACGTCCACGCCGGCGACGCTCGTCCCGCTCGGGACCTTGTCCGAGTAGAACCACTGCGCGCCGGTGTACAGGCCGCCGAGGACGAGCACCCCGACGCCGGTCCAGAGCAGGCCGCGCACCCAGCCGCGGCGCGGAGCCTCCTCCTCGAAGCCCTCGAAGGGCGAGGTCTCGCGGGAGTCGTCGGGCGGGACCGGGCCGAACGCGCTCCCCAGGCCTGCCGTCGGCGCGACCGCCGGGGTCGCCGTCGGGTCCCCAGCAGCCTCCGACCCGACCGGGGCGGTCGGCCGGACCGACGTCCGGACGACAGGGGCCGGGCGCGACCACGGGTCGACGGGCGGGATCACCTGCGTGGCGTCCGCCGGCGTCGGCGGGGCCGGCTCCGCGGCACCCGGCGCGGCCTCGGTCGCGGGCACCACCGGCACGACCGCCGTCTGCTCGACGTCAGGCTCCTGCGCCACGGGCACCGCTGCGGCCACCCTGTCGGGGGCGACGGCGCCCGGCTCCGCAGGGTCCTGCTCTGCAGCGGGGGCGGCCGCGTGCTCGGCGCCCGGGTCGCCCGTCGCCGCGGCGGGCTGCGCCTCGGGAGCGGGCGGCGGGACGAGCACGGCCGGCACGCTGGGGTCGAACGCGAAGACCCGCGGGACGTACGGCTCGTCCTCGTCGTCGTCCTGCGCCGCAGGCGCCCCGTCGCCGTCCACCCCCGTCGACGACTCGGGCGCCGGTACGGGTTCCGGTCCGGGGACGTCGGCCTGCCCCTCTGCCGTCACCGCCGCGTCGGCGGGCGGGGTCGCCTCAGGAGCGCCGTCGCCGGCCGGGTCGCCCTCGGGTTCTGCAGCCACGACGGCGACGTCCTCGTCAGCCGCGGGCGTCTCGGCCGCGGCTCGCTCCGCGACCTCGGGCACGTCCGTGGCCGAGGGCGGGCTTGGTTCGGCGGGCTCCGGCAAGGCCTCGTCGGCGACGTCCCCGGGGGACTCCTCGGTCGCGACGCGCGGCTCCTCGACCTGGTCGGCAGTGGTCTCCACCGTCGCGCCCTGGTCGGCCGCCGTCACCGGCTCCGCGGAGTCCTCGTCCTGACCGACCGATGCCGCGGGCTCCTCGGGCACGTCGTCCGGCTCCGCCACCACGGGAGCCTCATCCTTCTCGCTCGGCGCCGCGTCCTCGACCGGCGCCGCGTCCTCGTCCGTCTCGTCGGGGCGGACCGCGTCGGCCTCGGCCCCCGCGGCGTCGTCGTCGGTCGCGGGTACCTCGGCGCAGGCCTCGTCGGTGGGCACCGGCTCCGACGCCCGAGCGGGCTCCTGACCGGGCACAGCGGGCTCGGGCACCTGACCGGGCGCAACGCCCTGCGGGGAGTCGAGTTCGGCGTCTCGGTCGGTCGGCTGACCCATCCACTGTCTCCGTGACGAAAGGCGCGCGATCGAGCGCGCGACGACGAGGGGTGTGCGGGGATCCGCACCGCGAATTCTAGCGGGACGCGAGGGGGTCCTCGGGTCCGTCGTGCCTGGTGGGACGGCCGTGGAGCGCCGACCGAACGGGTCGGTCGCTGAACCACGAGCGCGGCAGGAACGCGACCGCCGCGACGACGAGCAGGCCCCCGTAGATCCAGACGTACCCCACCGGCTCGCTGGGCACGAGGACGTCACCGCCGGGGCCCTCGAGCGAGAGCAGCTGGACCACGACGACCCACCCGATGCCGTAGCCGAGCAGGCCGGCCATGCCGCCCCAGGCGCGGGCGAGGGTGCCGGCGGCGAAGACGGTCAGCAGCGCGAGCACGATGCCCAGCCCGACGTCTCCTGGTAGGTCGACGCCGAGCAGGTGCGCCCGGTGCGCGACGGTACCGACGAGCCCGACGATCACACCGACGAGCGCGCACGCCACCCCGCGGCCGACGAGCCGCCCCATACCGGTCTCCACGGGCCCCAGGCTAGCGCGTGGACCAGGGCCGGACCTGGTCGCCCGGGAGAGCGCCGCCGGAG
Organism: Cellulosimicrobium sp. GQ32; assembly: GCF_059758455.1. Taxonomy (NCBI): domain Bacteria; kingdom Bacillati; phylum Actinomycetota; class Actinomycetes; order Micrococcales; family Promicromonosporaceae; genus Cellulosimicrobium; species Cellulosimicrobium sp. GQ32. Next base: position 69,827 of record NZ_JCAXEP010000003.1, read on the forward strand.
GGAGCGTAGAACTCGTGTGAAGGGACGGGGGCCAGCACGTCGTTGCTGAGCGCGTACCAGCCCAGCAGGCCGACGGGGTCCTCCCCCGCGCCCGACGCCGCTGCGCCGACCGCGGCGGTCACGCGCTGGACCTGCGTCGCGTGCGCCCGCATCGCGGCAAGAAGCTCGTCGAGGACGGGCGCCACCGGAACGGTCACGAGCGGAGGCAGCGAGGCCTCGGGGCGCGCGACCGGCGGCAGGTCGTCGTCCGGGTCGGGCAGGACGAGGTCGGCGTCGGCCGCGAGGAGCGCCCGGACCGCGGGGTGCACGGCCAGGGCTCGTCGCGCGGCGCGCACCGCGCTCTCGGGGGCCACGGTGAGCCAGAGCGCGGGCACGGGCTCGCCCGCGTCCTCGAGCAGCTGCAGCGCCCGGACGGTCACGTCGTGCGCACGCACGTGGTCGGGGTGCCCGTAGCCGCCCCCGGGCTCGTACGTCGCGACGACGGCAGGACGGCGGTCGCGCACGACGGCGGCCAGCCGCGCGGCCGCCTCGTCGAGCGCGACGCCGACGAACGCCCGCGGCGGGAGGTCCTCCGCGGCGCTCGCGACGCCCGGCGCGACCCAGGCCATCCCGGAGTCCTCGAACCGAGGCGGGGCCGCGGCGTCGGGCACCGCGCTCGCCGCGGGGAGCGCGACCGTGTCGAGGAAGACGTGGTCCGCGACGCCGAGGGCGGCGAGCGCGCGGGCGAGCTCACCCTCGCGGTGCGCGGCGAGGGCGGGGCCGTCGCCCTCGAGGTGACCGACGCCGGTCGGGTGCGCGGGCGTGTCGATCACCTCGCCCCGCTCGCCGCGGGTGCACGTCACCACGGTGACGCGCTGCCCGGAGCGCGCCCACGTCGCGAGGAGCGCACCCGTGGCGAGCGTCTCGTCGTCCGGGTGGGCGTGCACGGCCAGCAGGCCGCCGTCGGGCTCGACGGCGGCCTGCCGGAAGGACGGGACGGTCACCCGTGAGGCGACGTCAGGCGCGCTTGGCGCGCGAGACCGCGCGGGCGCGCTCGGTCTGGTCGAGCAGCACCTTGCGGATGCGCACGACCTCGGGCGTGACCTCGACGCACTCGTCCTCGCGCGCGAACTCGAGCGACTCCTCGAGCGTGAGGTGGCGCGGGGGGATGAGGTTCTCGAAGTTGTCGGCCGTCGAGGACCGCATGTTCGTGAGCTTCTTCTCCTTGGTGATGTTCACGTCCATGTCCTCGTTGCGCGAGTTCTCGCCGACGATCATGCCCTCGTAGACCTCCTGGGTGGGGTCGACGAAGAACGAGCCGCGCTCCTGGAGGTTGATCATGGCGAACGGCGTCACCTTGCCGGCGCGGTCGGCCACGAGCGAGCCCGTCGTGCGGGTCTCGATGTGCCCTGCCCACGGCTCGTAGCCCTCGGAGATCGAGGCCGCGATGCCCGTGCCGCGCGTCTCCGTGAGGAAGCGCGTGCGGAAGCCGATGAGCCCGCGCGCCGGGACCATGAACTCCATGCGGATCCAGCCGGTGCCGTGGTTGGACATGGTCTCCATGCGGCCCTTGCGCTGCGCGAGGAGCTGCGTGACGTTCCCGAGGTACTCCTCGGGGACGTCGATGGTCATGCGCTCCATCGGCTCGTGCGTCTTGCCGTCGATCGTGCGCGTGACGACCTGCGGCTTGCCGACCGTGAGCTCGAAGCCCTCGCGGCGCATCTGCTCGACGAGGATCGCGAGCGCGAGCTCGCCACGGCCCTGGACCTCCCAGGCGTCGGGGCGCTCGGTCGGGAGCACGCGCAGCGAGACGTTGCCGACGAGCTCGGAGTCGAGACGGTCCTTGACCTGGCGCGCCGTGACCTTGTGGCCCTTGCCGCCCTTGCCCGCGAGCGGCGACGTGTTGATCCCGATGGTCATGGAGATCGCCGGGTCGTCGACGGTGATGAGCGGGAGCGGCCGCGGGTCCTCGGGGTCGGTGAGCGTCTCGCCGATCGTGATGTCCGCGATGCCCGCGACGGCGACGATGTCGCCGGGCGCGGCCGACTCCGTGGGGACGCGGTCGAGCGCCTTGGTCTCGAGGAGCTCGGTGATCTTCACGTTCTGGAGCGTGCCGTCGTGCCGGGCCCACGCGACGACCTGGCCCTTGCGGAGCTCGCCGTTGAAGATGCGCAGCAGCGCGAGGCGGCCGAGGAACGGCGACGCGTCGAGGTTCGTGACGTGCGCCTGGAGCGGCGCGCCCTCGTCGTACGTCGGCGCGGGGATCTTCTCGAGGATGGTCGTGAAGAGCGGCTCGAGGTCCTCGTTCGAGGGGAGCTGGCCGTCCACGGGCTGGTCGAGCGACGCGCGCCCGGCCTTGGCCGACGCGTAGACGACGGGGACGTCCAGGATGGCGTCGAGGTCGAGGTCGGGCACCTCGTCCGCGAGGTCGGAGGCGAGGCCGAGCAGCAGGTCCGTGGCCTCGGCGACGACCTCGGTGATGCGCGAGTCCGGACGGTCGACCTTGTTGACGACGATGATGACCGGGAGCTTCGCGGCGAGCGCCTTGCGCAGCACGAACCGGGTCTGCGGGAGCGGGCCCTCGCTCGCGTCGACGAGCAGGACGACGCCGTCGACCATCGACAGGCCGCGCTCGACCTCGCCGCCGAAGTCGGCGTGGCCGGGGGTGTCGATCACGTTGATCGTGATGCCGTCGGGCTCCCCCACCGCGGCGGCGGCCGGGCCGGCGTAACGGACCGCGGTGTTCTTCGCGAGGATGGTGATGCCCTTCTCGCGCTCGAGGTCACCGGAGTCCATGACGCGGTCGTCCACGTGCTGGTGCGCCGAGAAGGCGCCGGACTGGCGCAGCATCGCGTCGACGAGCGTGGTCTTGCCGTGGTCGACGTGGGCGACGATCGCCACGTTGCGCAGGTCGGAGCGCACAGACATCTACGGTTCTCATTTCGTGGGGTTCGAGGGGCGACGACGGCCGGCCACCTCTGCGCGCACGGCGCGGGAGCAGCCCGCCGCGGCATCACGGAGCACGGGCCGTCACCCGGGCACGGCTATCCTACCGGGTCGCGCTTCCCGCCACCATGACCCGCGTCACTCCCCCGCCGCGCTCGCCGCGCCCGGTCTCCGCGCCGATCCCGCCGCGGCGCCGACGGCGTCACGGCGGCGAGCCCTTGCGCGGGCGCCGACCCAGCGTGCGCCACCGGTCCGGGCGGTCCGGGTAGAGCTCCTCCCACTGCTCCGAGATGCTCTCCGACACGCGGGTCGTCACGTGCTCCGTCAGCGCCGTGCGCGCCGCCCTGCGCTCCGCGCGCAGGATCGCGGCGTGCTCCGCACGCAGGGCGCGGACGGTGGAGACCGCCATCCCGATCATGACGACGGAGAACGGCAGCGCGATGAGGATCGCCGCGGTCTGGAGCGCCTGGAGCCCGCCGGCGAGCAGGAGCGCGATCGCGAGCAGCCCCGAGACGCCCGCCCAGAAGATGCGGCTCCACGTGGGCGGGTTCGGGTTGCCCCCGCTCGCGAGCATGTCCACCACGAGCGATCCGGAGTCCGACGACGTCACGAAGAACACGACGATCAGCAGGATCCCCACGACCGAGAGGACGTTCCCGAGCGGCAGGCCGTCGAAGAGCTGGAACAGCGTCGTGTCGGTGTCGACCGCGCCGTCGACGAGCATGCTCCCCGGCTCGGTCAGCTCGCGGTAGAGGGCCGACCCGCCGAAGACCGAGAACCACAGGGTCGTGACGATCGTCGGGACGAGCAGGGTCCCGAGGACGAACTCGCGCACCGTGCGCCCACGCGAGATCCGGGCGATGAAGACACCCACGAACGGCGCCCAGGAGATCCACCAGCCCCAGTAGAAGATCGTCCACGACGACTGCCACTCGAGCCCGGCCTCGCCCTGGAAAGCGGTCGTGTCGAACGACAGCCGGACGATGTTCTGGACGTAGTAGCCGAGGGACTGGACCCACTCGCGCAGGAGGAAGAGGGTCGGCCCCAGGGCCAGCACGAGGACCAGGACGACCCCGGCCAGGATCATGTTGCCGTTGGACAGCCACTTGATCCCCTTGCCCAGCCCTGACACGACCGAGATCGTCGCGAGCGCGGAGATCGCCGCGATGAGCCCGATCTCTAGGGCCGTGCTCGGCTGCACCACGTCGAGGTACCCGAGGCCGGCGGCGATCTGGAGGACGCCGAAGCCGAGCGACGTCGCCACCCCGAACACCGTGCCGATGATCGCGACGACGTCGATGACGTCACCGAGCCGACCCTTCACCCGGTCGCCGAACAGCGGCTCGAGCGCCCAGCGGATCGACACCGGCCTGCCCTTGCGATGGATCGCGTACGCGAGCGCGAGGCCCGCGACGACGTAGATCGCCCACGCGTGGACGCCCCAGTGGAGGTAGCTCTGCCCCATGGCGGCCTGGGCGAGCGCCGGGTCGCTCCCCTCGACGCCCGGCTTGGGGCTCACGTAGTGCGACAGCGGCTCCGCCACGCCCCAGTACACGAGCCCGATCCCCATGCCCGTCGCGAAGAGCATCGCGAACCACACGGGGAGCCGGAACAAGGGCTCGTCCTCGTCCTTGCCGAGCACGATGTCGCCGAATCGGCTCAGGCCCATCCACAGCGAGAAGACGACGAACCCCGCCACGACGATCACGTAGTACCAGCCGAAGACGCCGATGACGTCGCGCTGGAGCGTGTCCATGAGCGCCGTCACCGTGTCGGTGAAGAGGATGGTCGCGAGCACGAAGAGCAGGATGATCCCGGCCGCCGGGTAGAAGACCCGAGGGTCGGGTCTCCCGGTGCGCGGGCTGTCGAGGTCGTCGGCCGCCGTGGCTCCGCGGGCGGGAGAGCCCACGTCGGAGGGCTCAGGGGGCGTCTCGTGCTCCGGCGCGCTCATGGGCTCAAGGCTTGTCGCGCGCGGTCCCCCCGGCAACCGGAACGCCTCGGGGGCGGCTGCGTGCGCAGCCGCCCCCGAGGCGTCGTCCGGTCCCGCACGTCGGTGCGGGGGTGCGGTCAGAACCCGGCGCCCGCGGTGGGCGGCGCGCTCCGCTCGTGGTCGATGTCGTCGCGCTGCTCCGCGAGCGAGCGCTCCTCGTCCACGAGCGACGACAGCTCGTCGTTCGCGATGTCGCGCGCCGCCGCCTCGAGCAGCGCGTCGCGCGCGGCACGGCGCTCGCGCTGCGCCGCCGGGTCCGGCACCGGCACCGCGGCGAGGAGCCGCTGCGTGTACGGGTGCTGGGGAGCGTGCACGATCTGCGACGTCGCGCCCACCTCGACCAGCTTGCCCTTGTGCATCACGGCGATGCGGTCGGACAGCATCTCGACGACCGCGAGGTCGTGCGAGATGAAGAGGCACGCGAAGCCGTGCTCGCGCTGGAGGTCCGTGAAGAGGTCCAGGACCTTGGCCTGCACGGACACGTCGAGCGCCGACGTCGGCTCGTCCGCCACGAGCAGCTTGGGCTCGAGCGAGAGCGCACGGGCGATGCCGACGCGCTGGCGCTGACCGCCCGAGAGCTCGTGCGGGTAGCGGTTGCGCATCGCGCGCGGCAGCTCGACCTGGTCGAGCAGGCGCTCGACCTCACGGCTGAGCTCCTTGCCCTTCACGCCCTTGTGCAGCATGAGCGGCTCACCGATGGACTCACCGATCGGCAGGCGCGGGTTGAGCGACGACCCCGGGTCCTGGAACACGATGCCGACCTCGGTGCGCAGCGGCTTGAGGTCCTTGGACGTGGCGCCCACCATGTTCCTGCCGACGATCTCGAGCGACCCCCCGGTGACCGGGAGGAGGCCGACGGCCGCACGACCGATCGTCGTCTTGCCCGATCCCGACTCGCCGACGAGCCCGAGGACCTCGCCCTGGCGGATCTGCATCGACACCTCGTCGACCGCACGGAAGGCGGCCTGGCGGCGTCGGCCGGGGTACTCGATGACCATGTCCTGCGCGTCGAGCACGAGCGGGCGCTCCTGCGCCCCGGCTGCCGGGACGCGGTCCGTCGCCGTGGTCGCCTCACGCGCGGAGCCCAGGTGCGGCACCGCCTCGAGGAGACGCACCGTGTACGGGTGCTTCGGCGCGCCGAAGATCTCGGCCGACGTGCCGCGCTCGACGACCTGGCCGTCCTTCATGACCATGATCGAGTCGGCCATGTCCGCCACCACGCCCATGTCGTGCGTGATGAGGATGATCGCCGCGTCGACCCGGTACCGCAGGTCGCGCAGGAGCTTGAGGATCTCGGCCTGGACCGTGACGTCGAGCGCCGTGGTCGGCTCGTCCGCGACGAGGAGCTTGGGGTCGCACGCGAGGGCCTGGGCGATCATGGCGCGCTGGCGCTGGCCGCCGGAGAGCTGGTGCGGGTACGCGTCGAAGCGCCGCTCCGGCTCCGGGATCTCGACGAGGCGCAGGAGCTCGATCGCGCGCTTCTTCGCGTCGGCGGGGCCGACGTTGAAGTGCGTCCGGATGGTCTCGACGATCTGGAAGCCCACCGTGTACACGGGGTTCAGCGCCGTCATCGGCTCCTGGAAGATCATGGAGATCTCCTTGCCGCGGACGTGCCGCAGCGAGCCGTGCGACATGCCGATGAGCTCGCGGTCGCCGAGCTTGGCGGAGCCGCGCGCGCGACCGTTCGGCGGGAGCAGGCCCAGCAGCGCGAGCGACGACTGGGACTTGCCCGAGCCGGACTCGCCGACGATCGCGAGGACCTCACCGGAGTGGAGGTCGTAGCTCACGTCCGTGGCCGCGGGGTACCAGGCCTTGTCGACGTAGAAGTCCACGCCGAGGTTGCGCACGGTCAGCACGGGGCTGCCCTGGCGCGCGGCCGGGGCCGCGGGAGACGTCTCGATGGCCACGCTGATCAGTGTCCTTCCTGCTGGAGCCGGCGCTCGTGGCGCCTCGACTCTGCGAGCATGGGCGCATGGGTCCCACGCTGGTCTTCCGTTCGACGTACGGCCGAGTCCTCACGCTGGCGACGGGCGCCGTCGCCGTCGCCCTGGTCGTGGTCACGGCCGTGACGGGGGACGTCGTCGCGGTCCTGGGGGCTCTGCTCCCCGCCGCGCTCGTGACGTACCTCGTCTGGATGCTGTTCTGGCGTCCCGCCGTGGAGGTGTCCGACGGCGGGATCGAGGTCCGCAACGTCGCCCGCACGGTCCACGTGCCGTGGACCGTGTACGAGGGCGTCGAGACCCGGTACTCGCTCGAGGTGCGCTACCAGGGCGGCACGGTGACCGCCTGGGCGGCACCCCGGTCGAGCGGATCGGCTCGCTGGCTGCGCAGCTCCCGCAGGAACCCCGTGGACCGCGAGCGCGTGGTGACCGGCGCGAACGCCGAGGCCGTCGCCGAGGCCGTCACGCAGCGGCACGGCCTGCTCGCGGCCGCCGGCCACCTCGACCGTGCGGTGCCGGGGGCTCCCGGTGCCCGCACTACGTGGCACGTCGTGCAGCTCGCCGTGCTGGGCGCGCTCGTCGTGGGGACGGTCGTGGCGCTCACCGCCTGACCTCGTCGGCGCGCCGCGCCGCCCGAGAGGTCCACGACCTCCCGGGCGGGCGGCGACGACGGCGGTCATCAGCTCGCCCCGGCCTCACCGGTCGCGCCCGGCGCGGCGGCGGCCGTGGGACGCGCGACGCGCTGAGCGCGCGCCATCTTGCGCTCCGACGGGATCCGCTTCTGGCGCGGGTCGAACGCGTCACGCAGACCGTCGCCGATGAAGTTGACGCACAGCGCGATCGCGACGATGAACAGACCCGGCCACCAGAACAGCCACGGTCGCGTCGCGAACGCCTCCTGGTAGTCGCTGATCAGCTTGCCGAGCGAGGTCGCCGGCGCCTGGATGCCGACGCCGAGGTAGCTCAGCGCCGTCTCGAGCAGGATCGCCGAGCTCATGAGCAGCGTGACGTTGACGATGATCACGCCCACCGCGTTGGGCAGCATGTGCTTGAAGATGATCCGCCGGTCGCTCGCGCCCGCGACGCGGGCGGCGTCGACGAACTCCCGCTCGCGCAGCGAGAGGAACTCGCCGCGCACGAGGCGCGCGAGCGGCGGCCACAGGACGAGCCCGAGGAACGCACCCAGGATGAGCGCGTTGCTGCCGCCCGACAGGAGCGCGAGCACCGCGCCGATGACGATGACCGGCATCGTGATGACGAGGTCCGTGAAGCGCATGAGCCACGAGTCGACGCGACCGCGGTAGTACCCGGACAGCGCGCCGAAGAGGACGCCGGCCACCGTCGCGATGACGCCGACCGAGAGGACCACGAGGAGCGAGGTCTGCGTGCCCTGCATGACGCGCGCGAACACGTCGCGGCCGGCCTCGTCCTGACCGAAGACGTGCTCGGGCGAGGGCGCTCCCCCGTTGACGAGCGGGTACGTGGAGCCCTGACCGGACGCCTTGTAGGCGTACCACCCGTCCCAGCCGCCGATCCCGATGGACGTGATCGCGAGCGCGACGATGCCCACGAGGAAGACGAGCGCGACGACCGCGCCCTTGTGGTGGAAGAAGCGCCGTCGGACGATCTGCCCCTGGGACAGTCCTTCGACCTCGAGGAGCTCGATCTGGTTCTCGGTCGCGCCGCTCTGCGACGCGTCGTTCGGTGTGTTGCTCATGCGTTCACCCGGATCCGCGGGTCGAGGGCTGCGTAGATGAGGTCAGCCACGATGTTGGCGATGATGGCGAGGGCCGCGACGATGACGAGGTACGCCATGACCGGGTCGATCTCGCCTCGTTGCAGCGAGTTGAGGAAGAGCAGGCCCATGCCTGGTCGGGCGAAGACCTTCTCGGTGATGATCGCGCCGCCCAGGAGGGTGATGACGTCGATGGGGACGATCGTCGCGAGCGGGATCAGCGTGTTGCGGAAGCCGTGGCGCATGACGACGGTCCGCTCCGGCAGGCCCTTGGCGCGCGCCGTGCGGATGTAGTCCTGGCTCATCACCTCGAGCATGCTGGCGCGCGAGTAGCGCGTGTAGCCGGCGAACTGGATGAGCACGAGCGCGATGGTCGGCAGGAGCAGGTGCGTGTACTGGTCGAGGACCTGCACCCAGAAGTTCCCGCCGAGGTTCGGCGTGCTGTTGCCGATCGTCGGGATGGGCCGGCCGTTGATCGCCGTCGCGTTGAAGTACGCGGGCCAGACGCCCATGACCTTGTCGACGAAGATCATCGACGCCACGAGGAACGCCGTGATGCCGGAGGCACGCGCGGACACGCCCTTGTCCGGGCCGCCCCACGCGTACCCGATCCCGATGCCCACGCCGACGGCGACGACCCCCAGGACGAGCACGAGCCACCAGTTGTCCACCTGCTTGAGGACGGACTGGATGGGGAAGTAGATGACGACGCCGACCAGGACCGTGGTCAGGGACGCGTAGAGCGCGCGGCGGTTCTTCAGCCCGGACACGAGGGCGGTGATCGCGAACGCGAGGGCCGTGCCCGTGACGATGATGATGACCGGTCCGAGGTTCGGCTCGGCCCACCACCCGGAGAGCTGGAGGTAGAGCAGCGCGAGCGCGCTGGCGGCGAAGCCCATCGCGAACACGGTGAGCCGGCGCCTGAGCGTCCCGCCGAAGGCGAGCGACCAGAACAGGCCGATCACGACGCCGATCACGGCGATCACGAGGATCGAGAGGTTCGGGTCCCGGAGGAAGTCGTTGAAGCCGATCGCGCCCCACTGCTTGAGCAGGACGGCGACCCAGAAGGCCGGGAGCGAGTAGAGCACGAACGAGACGAAGATCGTCAGGTAGTCGAACGTGCTGTACTGCCGCAGCGCGCTGACGATGCCGACCATGACGCCGAACACGACGGCGAGGACGGTCGCCGCGGCGACGAGCTGGATGGTCGAGATCACCGCGCCCTGGAGAAGCGTCGTGACGGACTGGCCACTCTGCCAGGCCGTCCCGAGGTCACCGGTGACGAAGTTGCCGAGCCACTTGAAGTAGCGGATCACCGAGGGCGTGTCGAGGTCGAGCTCGGCGGTGCGCTGGGCGATGAGCTGCGCCTTGTTGGGCTTCGTGCTCGACTCGAGATCCATGAAGATGTACGGCCGGATCGCGGCGTCGACGAGCAGGAACATCGCGAACGTGGACACGAGGAGGGTCGCCAACCCTGCCAGCACACGCCGCGAGATGAAGGAGAACATCGGAGGTCTTACCTCGCTGGTCGGTAGGGACCCCGGGTCTGGGGCCGGTCGATTCTACGCGCGGGTCTCGCGCGATCGTGAACCGAGGGGCACGGGACGCCGTGGTGAGGACGTCGGGGTTCGGGAGCACGCGAGGACCGGGGGTCCCGACGGCGGGCCGTCGGAGACCCCCGGTCTCCTGCGTCCGGACAGGCCCGCCGCCGTCCTCGCGGACGGCGACGGGCCTCGTCAGGCGGTGTTCAGGACTCTCAGCCCTCGAACGTCCAGTTCCAGAAACCGTGGAAGATCGTCGGGCTGATCGTGATCGACTCGACGCCCTTCAGGTTCTCGTCCCAGCCCTGGATGGCCGGGAACTGGAAGATCGTCACACCGAAGCCGTCCGCCCACAGGTTCTTCTCGACCTCGAGCTGGAGCTGGAACTGCTCCTCGGGGTCGGTCGAGACCTGGAGCTTGTCCAGCGCGGCGTCGACGGCCGGGTTGTTGTACTGGCCGTAGTTGTTGACGCCGGGGTTCGGCGTCCAGCGGAAGTTCGCGTCCGACTCGGTGACCGCGGTCGACGTGGACTGCCAGCCGAAGAGCGAGGCGTCGTACTGGTCCTGGCCGGTGGCGAGCAGGGTGCCCCACTCGGCGGCCGGACGGCCCGTGTCGACGATCTCGAAGCCGGCCTGCGACGCGGTGTCCGTGATGAGCGCGAGCTCGTTCACGCGGCGCGTGTTCTCGTTGTTGTACGCGAAGCGCACCTTGACCGGCGTGGCGACCCCGGCGTCGGCGAGCAGCTGCTTCGCCTTCTCGATGTTCTCGGCGGCCTTCGACGGGTCGTAGAAGTCCGAGCCGTTCTCGGCGACCATCTGGTCGTAGTTCGGCGAGCCCGGGATGAGGATGTTCGAGTTGCGCACCTCGGCGTCCGGGTTGAGCGGCTTGATGAGGTTGTCGACGATCGTCTGGCGCGGGATCGTCAGCAGGAACGCCTGGCGGACGGCCTTGGCCTTCTCCGCGTCGCCGCCGTAGGTCTGCGGGTCGAACGGACCCTTGTTCTGGAAGACCAGGTCGACGTGCTCGTACGTGCCCTCGATGCCCGAGTGGGTCTCGACGCCGTCGAGCGCCTCGAGCGCGGTGCGGACGTCGGCCGAGGCCTGCGGGCCGATGAGGTCGACCTCACCGTTCTCGAGCGCCTGGACCTGGGCCATCGGGTCGTCGATGTAGCGGACCGTGATGGTGTCGACCGAGCCCTTGTTCTTGCCCTTGAAGTCAGGGTTCGCCTTCAGGGTGAGGTACTGGTTCTCCTTGTAGTCCTCGAGCGTGTAGGCACCGTTCGAGACGTACAGCGAGGGGTCCTCGGGGAGCGAGGTGAACTGGAAGCCCTCGTTCCAGAACTTCGAGATCTTCGACAGCGCGGCGGTGTCGTTGTTGAGGATCGCGTCGCGGACGGCGGCCTTGGCCTCCTCCGCGTCCTCGATGCCGAGCGCCTTCTGGCCGACGACGTGGGCGGGGACGAACTCGTTCGTCCAGCTCAGCTCCCAGTCACCGAACGGCTTGTCGTAGACGACCGTGATGGACTTGTTGTCCTCGGAGATCTCGGGGTTCTGCGAGATCAGGGCGATACCCGGGTCCGAGCCGTCGAAGTAGACACCAGCGTCCACCTCGGCCTGGTTCGTGACCTCGCCGGTCTCCGGGTCCGTCTCGGCCTCGACCGTGTTGAACTTGCCGGACTGGCCGGCCCAGTCGAGCAGCAGCTCCGTCGCGTCGACCGGCGTGCCGTCCGACCACTTGGTGTCGTCACCGAACGTGTACTTGACGGTCAGCGGGTCGTCCGAGACCTTCTCGTACGTACCGAACGACTCGTCCTGGACGAGGTTCAGGTCGGCGTCGTAGTAGCTGAAGCCGGAGTTCAGCACGTAGTTGATGATCGCGTTCTGCGTCGCGTTGCCGTTCGACGAGCTGAGGTTGAGCTCGTTGAGGGGGGCCTCCCACGCGACCGTGACGGCCGACTCGGTGTTGATACCCGCGTCGTCGGTCTCGGTGTCGCCGTCACCCGACGTGCCGCTGCACGCCGAGAACAGCAGTGCTCCGGTGACCGTCACCGCGAGGGCGGCACTCGTGCGCCTGATCTTCAATGTTCCTCCTCCAAGGGATGGTGGGCGCGGACGGACGGGCGTCGTTCGCCCCCCGGCCGCCCCGTCGCCCGCGCGTCCGGTTGGTGTCGGCGCGCGTGGACGGGTATGCCCACCACGGTTTGAGGCAACGCTACCCAGCAAGTTGCGTGGCTTCTCCCCCTTGCCCGGTTGCTGCGGTCGATCGTTACCGAGTTGATACTGGCCGGTACGGGTGCGTTTCCACCTCGCGACGGCAGCGAAACACGCGCGAAACGCCGCTGCCCCGACACGACGGCGCCCGCCGCATCTCACGATGCGGCGGGCGCCGTGGCCCGTGACCTGGACTCAGACGTTGAAGCGGAACTCCACGACGTCACCGTCGGCCATGACGTAGTCCTTGCCCTCGACGCGCGCCTTGCCCGCGGCGCGCGCGGCCGCGACGGACCCCGTCGCGACGAGGTCCTCGAAGGAGACGACCTCGGCCTTGATGAAGCCACGCTCGAAGTCGGTGTGGATGACCCCCGCGGCCTGCGGCGCGGTCCAGCCCTTGCGGATGGTCCAGGCGCGCGCCTCCTTGGGACCCGCGGTGAGGTAGGTCTGGAGCCCGAGGGTGTCGAACCCGACGCGCGCGAGCTGGTCCAGCCCGGCCTCGTCCTGCCCCGACTCGGCGAGCATCTCCTTCGCCTCGTCCGGCTCGAGCTCGACGAGCTCGGACTCGAACTTCGCGTCGAGGAAGATCGCCTGGGCCGGCGCGACGAGCGCGCGCAGGCGGTCCTGCATGCCGTCGTCCGCGAGTCCTGCGTCGTCGGTGTTGAAGACGTAGATGAAGGGCTTGGCCGTGAGGAGCTGGAGGCTCGCGACGTCGGCGAGGTCGAGCCCGGCTGCGGCGGCGCCCTGGAAGAGCGTCGTGCCGGCCTCGAGGATCGCCTGCGCCTTCTGGGCGGCGTCGAGGAGCGCTGCGTCGCCCTTCTTGATCTTCACCTCCTTCTCGAGGCGAGGGACCGTCTTCTCGAGCGTCTGGAGGTCGGCGAGGATCAGCTCGGTGCTGATGGTCTCGATGTCTCCCTCGGCGTCCGTCGAGCCCTCGACGCGGACGACGTCCGGGTCGGCGAACGCGCGCGTCACCTGGCAGATCGCGTCGGCCTCGCGGATGTTCGCGAGGAACTTGTTGCCGAGCCCCTCCCCCTCGCTCGCGCCCTTGACGATCCCGGCGATGTCGACGAACGACACGGTCGCGGGCAGGATGCGCTGGCTGCCGAAGATCTCGGCCAGCTTGTCGAGCCGCGGGTCGGGGAGCGAGACGACGCCGACGTTCGGGTCGATCGTCGCGAACGGGTAGTTCGCGGCGAGGACCTGGTTGCGCGTCAGGGCGTTGAACAGGGTGGACTTGCCGACGTTGGGCAGGCCGACGATGCCGATAGTGAGTGCCACGTCGCCCGAGTCTACGGGCCGGGGCCGCGGTGCGCGGACCCCGGCCCGGGGCTCAGGCCGCGGACATCACCTTCTGGAGCAGCTCGGGCGCGCGCCGGTCGTACGCGCGGGCGCCCCAGCGGACGCCGAGGAGCAGGACGACGACCCCGACCGCGACACCGACGACGAGCGTCACCCAGCCCACGACCGGCACGTCGGCCAGGATCGCGACGAGACCAGGCACGAGGAACGGGAGCGACAGCGCGAGGACGAGCAGCATCGCGACCGACTGCGCGACGAGCGTCGCCATCGCGGCGCCCTGCGGCTGCTTGAACGGGCTGTCGCCGGGCTTGGGCACCGGGTACAGCAGCCGCGCCGACGTCGCGCTCGAGACACCGGTCGCGACCAGGAGCGTGCCGACGGTCAGGCCGACCAGCGCGGGCAGCGCGTCCCAGCGTCCCGCCACGGCGACGGAGACCACCGCGAACAGGAGCGACACCGCACCCCCGGCGACGAGCACCGGGAGGGCGCGGCCCCACCGGTCCGCACGGCCGGACACCCCCGTCGACACGTGCAGCGCGAACGCCGTGTGGTCGTACGCGATGTCGGCCGAGATCGAGAAGCCGAGGATCCACGCGGTGAACGGCGCGAGCGCGAGGAAGATCTCAGAGCCCGAACCGCCGCCCACCACGAGCAGCACGACCGGGATGAGCGGGACGACGGCGATCGACCCCGAGTATCGCGGGTCGCGGAGCCAGTAGGTCGCGGTGCGCGCCGCGACCGCCCCGGTCGGCGTCGCGGGGAACCGCGAGAAGAAGCCCAGCCCCTTGGCCCGTCCCCCGGAACCCGCCGCGGGCGGGGTCACGAGCGCGCGGGCGAGCGCCTTGTCCCACACGACCCACGCCAGCGCGAGGGTGGCCAGCGCGACGACGAGCCGCGCGAGCGCGAGGCCCCACGCGCCGTCGTGCACCGCGGCGCCCAGGCCCCAGGGGGCGCCGAACGGGGTCCAGGCCGCGATCTCGGCGAGTCGCGACACCATGCCCCGCACCGCGTCGCCGTCCACCGGTCCTTCGCCGAGCTGCGAGCCGACCCACGCGAAGGCCGGGCCGACGAGGACGAGCGGCACGAACGCGGCGATGGTCACGACCTCGCGGTAGCGGCGCGACTCGAGCAGCGGGGCCAGCGCCGTCGTCGCGGCCCGCGAGCCGACGACGCACAGCGCCACCGCGAGGACGGCGCCGACGAGCGCGGCGAGCACCGCGAGGGGCGTGCGCCACCAGGCGAAGGAGACACCGAGCGCGGCCGCCGCCGTCACGATCCCGGGGATCGACACGACGCCCGCGACGGCGAGCCCGGCGAGGAGCCGGCGCTGCGGGATGCCGAACAGGACGAAGCGCTGCGGGTCCAGGGTGGCGTCGACGCCGAACGCGAAGAGCGGGATCACCCACCACCCGAGGACGGCGAGCGCCCCGACGAGGATCATGATCGACCCCGCGAGCGCGGGGTCGTCCGTGCCGAGGACCACCATCCCGACGACCAGCATCCCGACGACGAACAGCCCGTAGAGCGCCCCGACGAGGAACCCGATGGTCTGCCACACGCTCCGTCGGAACGTGTTGCCCATCAGGGTGAGCTTGAGCCTTACGAACTGCGCAACCACGCCAGGCCCTCCGTGCTCTGCCGACCCCCGACGAGGTCGACGAAACGGTCCTCCAGGCTCTGGTCGCCGCGCACCGCGTCGACCGTGCCCGCCGCGAGGACGTGCCCGCCCGCGACGACGGCGACGTGGTCGCACATGCGCTGGACCAGGTCCATGACGTGCGACGAGACGACGACCGTCCCACCGCTCGCCACGTAGCCCGCGAGGATGTCGCGGATGTTGGCGGCCGAGACCGGGTCGACGGCCTCGAACGGCTCGTCGAGGACGAGCGTCCGCGGGGCGTGGATGAGCGCGGTCGCGAGCGCGATCTTCTTGGTCATGCCCGCGGAGTAGTCGACGACGAACGTGTTCGCGTCCTTGGCGAGGTCGAGCGCCGCGAGCAGCTCTGCCGTGCGCTCGGCCACGGTGTCCCGGTCCATGCCGCGCAGCAGGCCCGCGTACGTGACGAGCTGCGCGCCGGTCAGCCGGTCGAACAGCCGGACGCCGTCGGGCAGGACGCCGAGCTGCTGCTTCCCCGCGACGGGGTCGGCCCAGAGGTCGGTGCCGTGCACGTGCGCGGAGCCCGCGTCGGGGCGCAGCAGCCCGGTCGCCATGGACAGCGTCGTCGTCTTGCCCGCGCCGTTGGGCCCGACGAGCCCGTAGAACGAGCCCGCAGGGACGTCCAGGTCGATGCCGGCGACGGCGATCTTCTCGCCGAACCGCTTCCACAGACCGCGCAGCGAGAGCGCGGCAGCGGGGTCGGGCGGCGTCGGGAGGCCGGGCGGCGTGCCGGGGAGCGGCTCTGGTGCGGCGCCGTGCGCCAGGCCTGGTGCGGGGGCGCTGGCCGGCGCGACGGGTGGTACGGGGGTGGGATCGACCATGCGGCCAACGTAGCCGAGGCCTCCGACCTCGGCCGGTGCCTTTTGTCACGACCTGTCCACGAGGGCGCGCGCGACGTGTCGGGAGCCGTCGTGTCGGTCCCCCGTGGGAAGGTGCCGCCATGGACACCTCGGGATGGTTGCTCTTCGCGGTCGGCCTCGTGCTGGGGCTCGTCGGCGGTGCCGCGCTCGTCCTCACCGTGCGGCGCGCCTCGCCCGACGCCGCCGCGGCGGAGGTCCGCCGGCTCACCCAGCTCCTGGGGCAGGCGCAGCAGGAGGCGGCGCGCGGCGCCGGTCTGGCCGAGCGGCTGGAGGCCGAGCGCGAGGGCTTCGTGCGCCAGCTCGGCGCGGCGCAGCGCAGCGCTGACGAGCGCCTCGACCTCGCGCGGGCGACGCACGAGCAGCAGCTCGCCGAGCTGCGGGCGGCGGCCGAGCGCCGCGTCGAGGAGGTCCAGGGCGACCACCGCCGGCTCGAGGCGCAGTTCGAGGCGCTCTCGCGCAAGGTGCTGGCCGCGGGCACCGAGCAGTTCCTCGTCCAGGCGGAGGAGCGCCTGCGCCGCAGCCAGGAGCAGGGCGCGGCCGAGCTCGAGCGCCGCGAGGAGGCCGTGCGGCACCTCGTGGAACCTCTCGCGGGCGCTCTCGAGAAGGTGCGGGCCGAGGTCGCCGAGGCCGAGCGCGCGCGGCTCGCGGCGCACGGCAGCCTCGCCGAGCAGGTGCGCGGGGTCCGCGACGCGTCGGAGCTGCTGCGCGCCGAGACCTCGCAGCTCGTCACCGCGCTGCGGTCCTCGCAGGTGCGCGGGGCGTGGGGCGAGCTCCAGCTCCGCCGCGTGGTCGAGGCGGCCGGGATGCTCCCCCACGTCGACTTCGTGGAGCAGGACCAGGTCGCCACGGACGACGGCGCGCTGCGCCCCGACATGGTGGTGCGGCTCGCCGGAGGCAAGCAGGTCGTCGTCGACGCCAAGGTCGCGTTCCTCGGCTACCTCGACGCGCAGGGCGCGACCGACCCCGCCGTGCGCGCCGACCGGCTCGCCGCGCACGCCCGCCACATGCGCAAGCACGTCGACGACCTCGGCGCCAAGCGGTACTGGGACCAGTTCGGGCCCGCGCCCGAGTTCGTCGTCATGTTCGTCCCGGCGGAGTCGTTCCTCTCGGCCGCCGTCGAGCAGGACCCGTCGCTGCTCGAGCACGCCGTCGCCAAGAACGTCGTCATCGCGACGCCCATGACCATGGTCGCCATGCTGCGGACCATCGCGTACGCGTGGCGACAGGACGCCCTGGCCACGAACGCGCAGCAGGTGCTCACGCTCGGCAAGGAGCTGCACGGCCGCCTCGCGGTCATGGGCTCGCACCTGGCCAAGCTCGGACGCCAGCTCCAGAGCGCCGCGGACTCCTACAACCGGACGGTCGGCTCGCTCGAGACGCGCGTGCTCGTCAGCGCGCGCCGGTTCGCGGACCTGCACGTCGTGGACGACGACCTCACGACGCCGCCGACGGTGAACCCGCAGCTCAGCGCCGTGAGCGCGCCCGAGCTGCTCGCGTCCGTCAACGAGTCCGTGGTCGCGATCGACGAGCGCCCCGAGGACCGTGAGGACTCCCGTCGGGAGCCGTCGGCCGGCGGGGCGAGCGCCTGACCGCCCGCCCGGTGCCGGCGGCGGCGGGCGACCCCGACCGTCAGACGGGCTGGACGGAGAGCGAGGTGCGGCCCCCGCGGGTCGGACGACCGCCGTCGGACCCGGACGACTTGAGGTCCGCGCGCAGCTCGCGAGGCAGCGAGAACATGAGGTCCTCCGTCGCGGTGCGCACCTCCTCGACCTCGCCGAACCCCCGCTCCGCGAGGAAGGCGATCACGTCGTCCACGAGGATCTCGGGCACCGACGCGCCCGACGTCACCCCGACGGTCGTCGCGCCGTCGAGCCAGGCCGGGTCGATCTCTTTCGCGCGGTCGACCCGGTACGACGCCCCGGCACCCGCCTGGAGCGCGACCTCGACGAGGCGCACCGAGTTCGACGAGTTCGCCGAGCCGACGACGATGACGACGTCCGCGTCCGGCGCGAGCTTCTTCACCGCGACCTGGCGGTTCTGCGTCGCGTAGCAGATGTCGTCGCTCGGCGGGTCCTGGAGGGTCGGGAACTTCTCCCGCAGCCGGCGGACGGTCTCCATGGTCTCGTCGACGGAGAGCGTGGTCTGCGAGATCCACACGACCTTGTCGGGGTCGCGGACCACGACGTCGTCGACGTGGTCGGGCGAGTCGACGACCTGGACATGGTCGGGCGCCTCGCCCGCCGTGCCCTCGACCTCCTCGTGCCCCGTGTGACCGATGAGGAGGATGTCGTAGTCGTCCTTGGCGAAACGGACGGCCTCCTTGTGCACCTTGGTCACGAGCGGGCACGTCGCGTCGATCGTGTCGAGGTTGCGCGCCGCCGCGGCGGCCTTGACCGCGGGCGAGACGCCGTGCGCCGAGAACACGACGCGCGCGCCCTCCGGCACCTCGTCGGTCTCCTCGACGAACACCGCGCCGCGCTCGCTCAGCGTCTCGACGACGAACTTGTTGTGCACGATCTCCTTGCGCACGTACACCGGCGCGCCGTAGTGCTCGAGCGCCTTCTCGACCGCGACGACGGCCCGGTCCACGCCCGCGCAGTAGCCGCGCGGCGCGGCCAGCAGGACGCGCTTGCGGGGTGCCGCGTTCTGCAGGGCCGCCTCCGACGGGACGGCGGGGCGGTCGGACGGGTGCGCGGACGAGCCGGCGGGGAGGTCGCTCACGCCACCGAGTCTAGGCGAGCGCTCGCGCACCGACCCCGGTGAGGCGTGTCACCGCCGGCCGCGCCCGCGCTCCTCCCGCGCTCGTCACAGCACCGACGCCGCTGCTCCACCGTCCCTCCGCGACTCGCCCGCACGAGGGGCACGGACACCGGGACGGGAGACGGATCTCACCCGGGTGGGACGGCGCTCCGGGTCGCCGGACCTCCGACCGCCCCGGAGGATCGAGTGATGGCCGACGACCTCGACCCGACCGACCCCCAGACCCCTGACGCGTCCGACCACCGCGCGTCCGGGGGACCCGCAGATCCCGCCGAGCCGACGCGACGGCGCCGCGTGTGGCCGTGGCTCGTGCCCGCCGTCGCGGTCGTGGTGGCGGGGGCGCTCGTCCTCGCGGCGTCGCTGGAGCACGACCGGTGGGTCGGGTCCGTCGAGCGGTACCACGCCGACGTCGCGCAGGCCGAGCGCGACGCCGTGACCGCCCGCGCCCAGGCGGAGGCGGCCTACCTGCCCCGCCTCGCGACGCTCGCCGTGGCGGGGGTGGTCGGTGGCGCCGTGCTGGCGCAGAGCGAGGGCCAGGTCGAGGACCCCGCCGTGCGCGACCCGCTGGCGGCGGCGCTGCCGGAGGCCGCGACGCTCGTCGGCGCGCCCGTCGAGTACCCGGTCGAGGACCGCACGGTCGACGCGCTCACGCGCCCGAACCCTTTCTTCCCCCGCACCCTGCCGGAGCGCCGGTTCGAGGTCGTCACGGAATCCACGCCGTCGCCCGAGGCGCTCGACGACGCGACGGCGGCGGTCGTCGGGGCGACGCAGGACGTCGCGTCGGCGTGGCAGCAGTGGGTGTACGACGGGCTCGAGGACGCCGTCGAGGAGGGCCGCCCGGTGCTCACCGAGTCGGCGGGGCTCGTCTCCGACGAGGCGCACCGCACGTCGCTCGACGCCGCGCTCGCGGCCGCGGGCAGCACGCTGGAGGCCGGCGCGGGCGGTGCCCCCGTCGCCGAGACCGTGGCGCAGCGGGACGCCGTGCTCGACGCCACCGAGGCGGTGTGGAGCGACCGGCTGGCGCTGACGCTGCAACAGCGCCGCGAGCTGGGGCGCGCGCAGGGCGTGGACTGCACGGTCGACCGGTGCGTCGCGCTGACCTTCGACGACGGGCCGGGCGCGGACACCGAGCGCCTGCTGAAGACGCTCGCGCAGAAGCACGTCACCGCGACGTTCTTCCTCGTCGGGACCAACGTCGAGAAGCGCCCTGACGTGGTGCGGGACACCGCCGCCGCGGGCCACCTGCTCGCGAACCACACGTGGGACCACCCGCAGCTCACCACGCTCGACGACGACGAGGTGCGCGCCGAGCTCGAGCGCACGCAGGAGGCGATCACGAAGGCGTCCGGCGAGACGCCCACGTTCCTCCGGCCTCCGTACGGCGACGTCGATGAGCGCGTCCGGTCGGTGGCGACGCGCACGGGGCTCCAGGTGATCCTGTGGAACCTCGACACCCTCGACTGGAAGACCAAGGACGCCGCGGAGACCCGACGACGGGCCGTCGAGGGCGCCAGGCCGGGCAGCGTCGTCCTCATGCACGACATCCACACCACGACGGTCGACGCCGTGCCCGGCATCATCGACGACCTGCGCGCCGAGGGGTACACGCTCGTGACGGTCGACCTGCTCGCGCCGTGAGCGGTCGCCCGGCGACGGCGACGCCCGCTCCGAGCGGTGGGCGCGCCGGGTGGGCGTGGGTGGGGTGCGGCAGGCTGGTCCCGTGACCACCTCGCTCCCCCAGCCCGACGACGTCCCGCGGCCGGGCACGCCGTCCTTGCGGTCTCCTCGGCCCGGGGACCGCGGCCCGCTGCCGGCGCGCGCGCTCGAGACGAGCGCGGAGCACCCGTGGCCCGTGCGGCTCCTCGCCCGCAAGATCGAGCAGTACGTGGAGCGGATGGCACCCGTGTGGGTCGAGGGGCAGATCGTCCAGCTCAACCGGAGACCGGGCACGTCGACCGCCTTCCTCACGTTGCGCGACACGGACCTGGACATGTCGCTGCCCGTGGCCGCGGCCACGCGCGTGCTCGACGGGACGCCGCTCGCGGAGGGCGCCCACGTCGTCGTGCACGCCAAGCCGGTCTTCTGGACGCGGCGCGGCACGTTCCAGCTCCAGGCGCGCGAGATCCGTCCGGTGGGCGTCGGCGACCTTCTCGCACGCATCGAGCACCTCAAGCGCGTGCTCGCCGCAGAGGGGCTGTTCGACGCCGACCGCAAGCGGGCGCTGCCGTTCCTGCCGAAGGTCGTCGGGCTGGTGTGCGGCCGGGAGTCCAAGGCGGAGCACGACGTCGTGGTCAACGCCCGCGCCCGCTGGCCCCGGGTCCGGTTCGAGATCCGTGAGGTCGCGGTCCAGGGCGCGCACGCCGTCCAGCAGGTCGGCGACGCGATCCGGGCGCTCGACGCCGACCCGGACGTCGAGGTGATCGTCGTCGCGCGCGGCGGAGGCGCGGTGGAGGACCTGCTGCCCTTCTCGAACGAGGCCCTCGTCCGGGTCGCGGCGGCGTGCCGGACCCCGCTCGTGAGCGCGATCGGGCACGAGACGGACAGCCCGCTCCTCGACCTCGTGGCGGACTACCGCGCGTCGACCCCGACGGCCGCGGCGAAGCGCGTCGTCCCGGACGTCGCGGAGGAACGGGCCCGGGTGGCGCAGGGCCGTCAGCGCCTGCGGACGGCGATCGCGGGGCGCGTGGCGCGGGAACAAGCCCTGCTCGACGGCGTCCGGTCCCGCCCGGTCCTGGCCGCGCCCCACACGATGCTCGCCGACCACGCCGAGCGCGTGGCCGGGCTGCGCGACCGCGCTCGACGCGCCCTCGACACGCGGCTCGTGCGCGCCTCGGGCGAGGTGGGCCGGTTGGAGGCCCAGGTCCGCGCGCTGTCGCCGGCATCGACGCTCGAGCGGGGGTACGCCGTCGTGCAGCGGACGGACGGCCACGTGGTCCGCTCCCCCGACGACGTGGCGGCGGGAGACGTGGTCCACGTGCGGCTCGCTCGCGGTGCGCTCGACGCGGCGGTCACCGCCACGCACGACGACGGGCCCGCGACCGGCGCTTCTCGGGACGCGTCGTGAGGCGCGTCCCGCACCCCGAGGTGTCCGGCTCCCGGACGCCCGGTCCGACCACGACGCACAGATGGGGTTGAATACTGCCGTGACTTTCTTTGACAACGCTGTCACGCCCGACGTCGCGACGCTCTCCTACGAGCAGGCGCGCGACGAGCTCGTGCAGGTCGTCGCGCGGCTCGAGGCCGGCGGCGAGCCGCTCGAGGCGTCGCTCGCGCTCTGGGAGCGCGGCGAGGCGCTGGCCGCGCGCTGCCAGGAGTGGCTCGACGGCGCGCGTGCCCGGCTCGACGCGGCACGCGCCCCGGAGGGACGCACGGACGACGAGCCCGACGAGACCCCCGACGACACCACCGGAGACGACCGATGACCACCTCCCCCGCCGCCCCCGCGACCGACGGCGCCCCTGCGCAGGGCGAGCACGTGCTCGTCGTCGGAGAGGCGTTGATCGACGTCGTGCACCGCGCCGACGGCAGCGTCGACGAGCACCCCGGCGGGAGCCTGGCCAACGTCGCCCTCACCCTCGGGCGGCTCGGCCGCGACGCACGCCTGGCCACCTGGCTCGGGACCGACGCGCACGGCGACGCGATCCGGGCCTGGCTCCACGACTCCGCCGTGACCCTCGCCCCCGGCAGCACCGACGCCGACCGGACGAGCGTCGCCACCGCCCACCTCGACGCCCACGGCGCCGCGACCTACGACTTCGACCTGGAGTGGCGCGTCCCCGCCAGCACCGCCCCGGACGCCCGCACTCTCGCCGTGCACACCGGCTCGATCGCCGCCGTCCTGGAGCCCGGAGCGTCCGACGTGCGCGCCCTGGTCGCCGCCGCCCGCGCCACCGCCACGATCACCTACGACCCCAACGCCCGCCCCGCCCTCATGGGCGACCCCGCCCACGCCCGCACCCGGATCGAGGCGCTCGTCACGCTCGCCGACGTCGTCAAGGTCAGCGACGAGGACCTCGCCTGGCTCGCCCCCGAGACCGACCCCGTCGACCTCGCCCACCGGTGGCTGGCGCTCGGCCCCGCGCTCGTCGTCGTGACGTTCGGCGGCGAGGGCGCCCTCGCCCTCACCGCCGCCGGGGAGCAGCGCGTCACCGCCCCCCGCGTGGACGTCGTGGACACCGTCGGGGCGGGCGACTCCTTCATGGGCGCGCTCCTGGACGGGCTCTGGGACGCGGGCCTCCTCGGCGCGGACCGGCGCGACGCCCTGCACGCGATCGACCCCGCCACGCTGACCGCCCTCCTCGAACGCTGCGCCGCCGTCGCCGCCGTCACCGTCTCGCGCGCCGGCGCGAACCCGCCCCGCCGAGCCGAGCTCGCGTCCGCCTGATCGGCGGCCGGCGCGCATCGGGGACACACAGGCGCCGCCCGGGCGAGCCGCCCGGGCGGCGCCCGCCGCCGGGCGCCCTCAGACCTGGGCTTCCTGCTTCTGCGCGCGCTCCAGCGAACGCCGGCGGTCCTCGGCGTTCTCCTCCTCGATGCGGTCGGCCTCGGCGTCGTCGCGCGTGAGGTTCTCGCTCGTCTCGGGGTCGAAGATCATCATCTTCGTCGGGTCGAACCAGAGCTCCGTGGTGTCGCCGTCGCGCACGCGCGACGCGGAGTCGAGGGCGACGACGAACTGGCTGCGCAGGCCCTCGCCGTCGAGCTCGCGGTCCAGCTCCTCGAGCTGGCCCTTCACGGACTCGTGCATGTCGAACGGCACGTAGGCGTAGAGCTCCGCCCCGAGCCACTCGGTGACGTCGATCTGGACCTCGAAGGTGTGGCCCCGGTCCTTCTTGGACGGGTCGACGAGCCGCGCGTCCTCGAAGTGCTCGGGACGCAGCCCCACGATGACCAGTCCGCGGTCCCCCACGACCGACGCGACGTTCTCCGGCATGTCGAACTCGCCGAACGGCAGCGTGATCCGCCCGCCCGACACCTCGCCCGGCAGGAAGTTCATGGGCGGCGTGCCGATGAACCCCGCGACGAACAGGTTGACCGGCTGCTCGTAGAGCCCGCGCGGGCTCGCGACCTGCTGGAGCACGCCGCGCCGGAGCACGGCGACGCGGTCGCCGAGCGTCATGGCCTCGGTCTGGTCGTGCGTGACGTAGACGGTCGTCGTGCCGAGGCGCCGCTGGAGCCGCGCGATCTCGGTGCGGGTCTGCCCGCGCAGCTTCGCGTCGAGGTTCGACAGCGGCTCGTCGAAGAGGAACGCCTTCGCGTCGCGCACGATCGCGCGTCCCATCGCGACGCGCTGGCGCTGGCCGCCGGAGAGGTTCGCGGGCTTGCGGTCGAGGTGCTCGCGCAGGTCGAGCATGTCGGCCGCGCGCTCGACCTTCTCGCGGATCTCCTCCTCGCTGTGCTTGCCCTTGGCGAGGCGCAGCGGGAACGCGATGTTCTCGGCCACCGTGAGGTGGGGGTAGAGCGCGTAGTTCTGGAACACCATCGCGAGGTCGCGCTCGCGCGGCGCCTTCTCGTTGACGCGCGTTCCGTCGATGTCGAGCTCGCCGGACGTGATGTCCTCGAGCCCGACGATCATGCGCAGGACCGTCGACTTCCCCGAGCCGGACGGCCCGACGAGGATGACGAACTCGCCGTCGGCGATGTCGAGGTTCACGCGGTCCACCGCGAGGAACCCGTCGCCGTAGCGCTTGACGATGTCCTTGAGGGTGATCGACGCCATCAGCTCTCTCCTCGGGTTCGGCGTGCGGCACGGTGCCCGACGACGCGGGCGGGAAGCGGCGGTGCCGCGGCGGGTTGCGGGGTCGGCTGCCGGGCGGCCGAGCGGCGATCGGTGGTGCTCATCCCTTCACCGCCCCCTGGGTCAGACCCGAGACGATCTGGCGCTGGAACAGCACGACGAGCACGACGACCGGGATCGTCACGACGACGGCCGCCGCGGAGATCGCGCCGGTCGGCTCCTCGAAGTACGACGCGCCGGTGAAGAACGCGAGCGCCGCCGGGACCGGACGGGCCGCGCTCGTCGACGTGAGCGAGATGCCGTAGACGAAGTCGTTCCACGCGATGAAGAACGCGATGAGCGCCGTCGTGAAGACGCCGGGCGCGGCGAGCGGGACGATGGCCTTGCGGAACGCCTGCCAGGGGGTCGCGCCGTCGACCTGGGCCGCCTGCTCCAGCTCCCACGGGATCTGCCGGAAGAACGCCGCGAGCGTCCAGATGGAGATCGGGAGCGTGAGCGACAGGTACGGGATGATGAGGCCGAGCCACGTGTCGTACAGGCCGATGTTGCGCCACAGGTTGAACAGCGGCGTGACGATCGAGACGACCGGGAAGATCGAGACGCCGAGCGCCGTCGTGAGGATGAGGCGCTTGCCCGGGAAGTTCAGGCGCGCGATCGCGTACGCGCACAGCGTCGCGAGCACGACGGCGATGACGGTCGCGATGAGCGAGATGCCGATGGAGTTGCGCAGCGCGGAGAGGAACAGCTCCTGGGCGGACCCGCCGCTCGCGAGGATCTGCTCGTAGTTCGCGGTGCTCCACTGCGGCGGCAGGAACGTCCCGGAATTGATGTCGCTGGGGCCCTTGAAGCTCGTCATGAAGATCGACAGCACGGGGAACAGCGCCCCGACGAGGACGACGACCGTGATGACGGCCCACCAGATCTTGGCTCGGGTGCTGAGGACGCTGCCCATCACTTCTCCCCCCTCGCGCCGGCGAGATCCACCTTGAAGAGCTTGATCGCGATGAAGCAGATGAGCACGACGCACAGGAACAGCAGTACCGAGATGGCCGAGCCCATGCCGATCTGGAGCTGACCGATCGAGGTCCGGTAGGCGAGCAGGGACAGCACCTCGGTGCCGTTCGCACCGTTCGTCATGATGAAGACGTTGTCGAAGATGCGGAAGGCGTCGAGCGCGCGGAACAGCACGGCGACCATGATCGCGGCCTTCATGTTCGGCACGATGACTCGCGTGAACCGCTGCCAGGCGGTCGCGCCGTCGACCTTGGCAGCCTCCTCGAGGTCGCCCGGCACCTGCGCCAATCCGGCGAGCAGCAGGAGGGAGATGAACGGCGTCGTCTTCCACACCTCGGACGCGATGATGACGAACAGGCTCGTGCCCTGCTGCGCGAACCAGTTGAGGTCCGGTCCGATGCCAGGCACCCAGTCGAACCAGTGGTTGACGTACCCGGACGTGATGTCGAACGCGTAGAACCACGCGAACGCCGAGACGACGGTGATGATGCCGTACGGCACGAGGATCGCGGTGCGCAGGAGCCCGCGGAGGCGCTTGATCGCGCGGTGCATGACGAGCGCGAGCGCGAACCCGAGGACGAGCTCGATGAGCACGGTGACGACCGTGATGAAGAGCGTGACGCCGAGGTCGCGCCACCACACCGAGTCCGTGAGGATCACGACGTAGTTGTTCAGACCGACGAACGCGCGGTCGTCCGGGGCGGTGAGCTTGTAGTTGAAGAGCGAGTCGTAGACCGCCTGGAGGATCGGGTACAGCGTCACGGCGAGCATGACGACGAACGCCGGTCCGGCGAGGTACCACCCGAGGCGCGCCTCGGCGCGGGCGCGGTCGCTGCGCGCGGCCTTCGCGGCGGCATCGGGCGCGCCGCGGGAGTCCGCCCGGGACTCACGACGGGACCCGTCCTCGCGGCGGGTCGGCGCGTCCTCGGTGGTGGTCGAGGGCGTGGAGGCGTGCCGGCCGCGGGGTGCGGGCTCGACAGGAGGTCCGGCGTTCACAGGAGTCGCTCCCCTCGCAGGACGGCGGTGATGAACTCGGTGGACTCCTGCGGCGTCGTGTCGGGGTCGACGGACGCCGGCGGGTACCACGTCTGCTGGAGGCCCGTGGAGACCTCGTTGTAGAACGGCGTCTGCGGGCGCGGGGCGGCCTGGTCGAGCGAGTCGCGGATGACGTCGTACATGGGGAACGCCTTCTGGACGTCGGGGTCGTCGTAGGCCTCGATGCTCGCGGCGGGGTTCCCGTTGGTGACGAAGTACTCGGCCTGGTTCTCCGGGCTGACGATGCACTGCGCCGCCTCGTACGCGAGGTCGGTGTGCTTGCCGAACGCGCCGATGCCGAGCGAGATGCCGCCGTAGGGCGGGCGGGCGTCCTCGCCTTCGGCGGTCTGCGGGTAGAGGGCCCAGCCGATGTCGTCGAGCAAGGACTGGTCGAGCGACCCCGCGTCGACCGCGCCCTGGGTGGAGGACCAGACGAACGGCCAGTTGACCATGAACGACCCGCGGTCGCCCTGGAACTTCGTCAGGGATGCCGGCTCGTCCTCGCTCGGGAGCCCCGGGCCGCCGACGCCGGACGTGCCGATCTCGCCGATGATGGTCGCGGCGGCCTTGCCCGCGTCGGTGTCGAGGCCGAGCTTCACCTCGTCCGCCGGCGCCTCCGGGTTCTCGAGGATGTGCCCGCCCGCGCCCTCGACGAGCGCGTTGATCCACACCGTCAACGACTCGGCCTTGGCGCCCTGGACCGCGAGGAGCTTGTCCTGGTCCTGCGCGGCCTTCATGATCTGGTCCCACGTGACGGGTTGCGACATGTCGAGCCCTGCGGCCTCGGCGACCGACTTGCGGTACCAGAGGAGCTGGGTGTTGGCCCAGAACGGGATGGCGACCAGCTCGTCCTTCCACGTCGACGCGTCGATCGCGCCCTGCACGACGTCCTGCGTGGTCGCGTCGGCGACGTCGCTGGGCACCGGGGCGAGGAAGTCGGCCTCCGCGAACTCGGCGATGAACACCGGGTCGAGGCTCATGATGTCGATCGACGAGTCCTTCGCCGCGAGGCGGCGGGCGAGCTGCTCGCGCTGCGACGCGGCGTCGCGCGGCAGGAGCTCGGTCTGGATCCGGTACGCACCCCCGGCGGCCTCCGTGCAGGAGGCGGCGATGTCGGCCTGGCCGCCGTTGTCCGGGTTGATGTACCACGTGAGCACCGGCGTCCCGTCGTCGCCCGGGCCGCACGCGGCGAGCGGCGCCACGAGCCCCACGGCGACCAGGACGGCGAGCGCTCGGGTGCGTCGACGCACGTCAGCTCCCCTCGGTCGCGGCTTCCCCGTCTCCGGGGTGTCACCCCTCATGGATACCGCTCCCCGGCCCGGCCCGCCATGCGAACGGGCACGTCGGGCACGCCCCGACCTGCGCGATGATGGGAGCCATGACCTCTCCCGCCCCCGCACAGCCGGTCCGCTCGCTCACCCCCGCCGAGGCGTGGGCGACGCTGCGAGCCGGCAACGACCGCTTCGTCGCCGACGCCCCGCTCCACCCGTCGCAGGGTGCGGACCGACGGCGTGAGACCTCCGCAGCACAGCACCCCCACACCGTGCTGTTCGGGTGCTCCGACTCGCGCGTCGCGGCGGAGATCATCTTCGACCAGGGCCTCGGCGACATGTTCGTCGTGCGCACCGCGGGGCACGTCGTCGACACGACCGTGCTCGGGTCGATCGAGTACGGCGTGGAGATCCTGTCCGCGCCGCTCGTCGTGGTCCTCGGGCACGACTCGTGCGGCGCCGTGGGCGCCGCGGTGGAGACGCTCACGACGGGCGCCCAGGCGGACGGTTTCGTCCGGGCCGTCGTCGACCGGGTCATCCCGTCGATCGCGAAGATCACGGGCGCCGGGAACGGCTCGCTGGAGAACCTCGACCCCGCCGTGCTGCGCCGTGAGCACGTGCGCAACACGGTCGACATGCTCCACTCGTACTCCGCCGGCCTCGCGGCCGCGGTCGCGGAGGGGCGCTGCGCGATCGTCGGCGTCGAGTACGACTTCGCCGAGGGCCGCGCCCACCTGGTCGACGTCGTGGGCGACGTCGGCGAGGCACCGCTCGCCGACGCCTGAGGCCCCGACGGCGGCGCGGGATCAGCCCGCCCCGCGGCCCGCGTGACCTCGGTCACGCGGGTTGCGGGCGCCCGCAGGCGGTGCGGCAGGATGGCCCCATGACTGCATCTCCCGAGGCCTCCGGCGCCGCCGCCGGCGAGGCCGCACCGACGACCGAGTACCGCATCGAGCACGACACCATGGGTGAGGTGCGCGTCCCCGCGCAGGCTCTCTACCGCGCGCAGACGCAGCGCGCCGTGGAGAACTTCCCGATCTCCGGCACCCCGCTCGAGCGCGGCCACATCGAGGCCCTCGCGCGCGTGAAGAAGGCCGCGGCCCGGGCGAACGCCGAGCTCGGCGTGCTCGACGAGGACGTCGCCGCCGCCATCGTCGCCGCGGCCGACGAGGTCGCGTCGGGCGCGCACGACGCGCACTTCCCGGTGGACGTCTACCAGACCGGGTCCGGGACGTCGTCGAACATGAACACGAACGAGGTCCTCGCGACGCTCGCCACGCGCTCGCTCGGGCGCGACGTGCACCCGAACGACCACGTCAACGCGTCGCAGTCCTCGAACGACGTCTTCCCCACGTCGGTGCACGTCGCCGCGACGGCCGGGGTCGTGCGCGACCTCGTGCCCGCGCTGGGCCACCTCGCCGAGGCGCTCGAGGCGAAGTCGGCGGAGTTCGCCACCGTCGTGAAGTCGGGGCGCACGCACCTCATGGACGCCACGCCCGTGACGCTCGGCCAGGAGTTCGGCGGCTACGCCGCCGCGATCCGCTACGGCATCGAGCGTCTGGAGTCGGCGCTCCCCCGCGCCGCGGAGGTCCCGCTCGGCGGCACCGCCGTCGGCACGGGCATCAACACGCCCGCCGGGTTCCCCCAGCGCGTCATCGCGCTGCTCGTCGAGGACACGGGCCTGCCCCTCACCGAGGCGCGCGACCACTTCGAGGCGCAGTCCTCGCGCGACGGTCTGGTCGAGCTCTCCGGCGCGCTGCGCACGATCGCGGTGTCGCTCACCAAGATCTGCAACGACCTGCGCTGGATGGGCTCGGGCCCGAACACGGGCCTCGGCGAGATCTTCATCCCGGACCTGCAGCCGGGCAGCTCGATCATGCCGGGCAAGGTCAACCCCGTCGTGCCCGAGGCCGTGCTCATGGTCGCCGCGCGCGTGGTCGGCAACGACGCGACCGTGGCATGGGCCGGCGCGTCGGGCTCGTTCGAGCTCAACGTCCAGATCCCCGTCATCGCGCAGGGCGTGCTCGAGTCGATCCGCCTCCTCGCGAACGCGTCGCGCGTGCTCGCCGACAAGACCGTCGCGGGCATCACCGCCAACGTCGAGCGGGCCCTCGCGCTCGCCGAGTCCTCGCCGTCGATCGTCACGCCGCTCAACCGCGTGATCGGCTACGAGGCGGCGGCGAAGGTCGCGAAGCACTCGGTCAAGGAGGGCCTCACCGTCCGCCAGGCCGTGATCGACCTCGGCTTCGTCGAGCGCGGCGAGGTCACCGAGGCGCAGCTCGACGAGGCGCTCGACGTGCTGTCGATGACGCGCCCGCCCCAGGCCTGATCCGCCGGACCGAACGTCGCGCCCGAGGGCCGGGCGGGGTGCGCACGCATCCCGCCCGGCTCTCGGCGTCTGCGGCCGCGGACGGTCAGTAGTCGACCGGGTCGAGGCGGCGCAGGACGACGCCCAGCAGTCGCGCGAGCTCGGCGCGCTCGGCGTCGTCGAGGTCCGCGAGCGCCGCGCGCTCCCGGTCGAGCTGCTGCGGGAACACCTCGTCGACGAGCGCGACGCCGTCCTGCGTGAGGGCGACGAGAACGCCGCGGCGGTCCCGCTCGGCGACGGTCCGCTCGACGAGCCCGGCGCGCTCGAGCCGGTCGAGACGCTTGGTGATCGACGCACCGGGGGCGCCGGTCATCGTCGTGACCTCGCCCGCGCGCAGCGGTCTCCCGGCGCGTCGCAGGGCGGCGAGCACGTCGAACTCCGCACGCGAGACGTCGTGGCGTGCCGCAGAGCGTTCGAGCGCGCCTTCGAGGAGACCGGCAGCGCGGCGCAGCCGCGCCCCGACGGCGGAGGTCGAGGTGTCGAGGTCCGGTCGCTGCTCGGCCCACTCCGCACGCACGCGGTCCACGTAGTCCACGGTCCCAGGATAGGGCGGGCATCACAGTAGTTCACTGGTAAAACATCATTGAAGCACCGGTAGCCTGGAGAGGACATGCCTCTCCTCACTCCCCTCCCCGCCCCCGCGCGTGCCGCGCTCGCGCCGGTGCGCACCGCGGCCCAGGACGTCCTCGACCCCGCCCACCTGCGGGCCGCGCTGCGTGCGAGCCCGGCCGACGCGACGCTCGCCGCCGCCCTGCGGTGCGGTGCGGCGGTCGCCCTCGCGATCGCCCTCCCAGGCCTGCTCGGCCGACCCGACCTCGCGGCGTTCGCGTCGCTCGGCGCGCTCACGTCGCTCTACGGCCGGTACGACCCCTACCGCCGCCGCGCCAGCCTCCTCGCCACGGTCGGCGCGCTCATGACCGCCACGATCGCGGCGTTCACCCTCCTCGCGGTCGTCGGCGCGCCCGCGCTCGCCACGACGTCGGCGGTCGCGGCGCTCGCCGCGGGCGCGACCGCTTTCTGCTTCCTCGCCCGGACCGGCCCGCCGGGCGCGACGATCGTCGTCTTCGCCGCCGGAGCCGGACTCGCCGGCTCCCCCACGCTCGTGGACCTCGGTCCCCGCGTGCTCGCCGGCGCGTCCGGCGCGCTCCTCGCGTGGCTCGTCTGCATGGCCGGTGCGCTCGTGCGGCCGACGGCGCCCGCACGCCTCGCCGTCCGGCGCGCCGCCGACGCCGTCGAGGTGGTCGCTCGCGAGGCGGCGGCCGCCTCCTCGGTCGGGCGCGAGGTGGGTCCCACCCGTGCCACGGACGCACGACCTCCCACCGGGCACCCCGCGTCGAGCGCACGCGGCACGCACGCCGCGCGCGCCGCAGTCGCCCGGGCGCGCGAGGTGCTCGCCGACGACGCGTCGTGGCGTCTGCCCCGAGGCGCCGTCCCCGCGCTCTCCCGCGAGCTCGACGAGATCGAGCGGGCGCTCGACGGCCTGGGCGTGCCGCGCGAGGACGCCACGGCGCCCGTCCGTGCCTCGCTCACCGCCCAGGCGCGGTCCCGCGCCCGTGGCCCGTGGCGGCTCGCGACGGCGCGCGTCGGGGTCGCCGGGCTCGTCGCCGGCGGGGTCGCCGCCGTCGCCGGCCTCGGGCACGCGGCCTGGGCGACCATGGGCTCGACTGCGGTCCTCCAGGGCGAGTCGACGCGCCACGCCGTCGTGCGGGCCGTCCAGCGCGGGGCCGGCACCGTCGCGGGCGCGCTGCTCGCGTGGCCGCTGCTCGCGGCGCCGCTCGGTTTCTGGGGGACGGCCGCGGTCGTCGTGGTGCTCCAGACCGTGACCGAGACGATCGTGGGACGCCACTACGGGCTCGCGATGCTCACCATCACGCCCATGGCGCTCCTCATGACCTCGCTCGCGCACCCGGCCGCCCCCGCCGCGCTCGCGCTCGACCGCGCGCTCGACACGGTCCTGGGTGCCGTCGTCGGCGTCCTCGCCGTGGTCCTCGTCCACCCACGCTCCCGCCCCCGCACGAGGAAGGTCCCCGGCCCGCCGAGGTAGAGGCCGGGTACCGCGAGGTAGAGGCCTGGTCATCGCCAGGCCTCTACCTCGCGGCGGGTCAGACCTCGATCGACTCCAGCATCTCCGTGACGAGCGCCGCGACGGGCGAGCGCTCGGAGCGTGTGAGGGTGACGTGCGCGAACAGCGGGTGGCCCTTGAGCGCCTCGATCACCGCGGCGACGCCGTCGTGCCGCCCGACCCGCAGGTTGTCGCGCTGCGCGACGTCGTGCGTGAGGACGACGCGCGACGACTGCCCGATGCGGGAGAGGACCGTGAGCAGCACGTTGCGCTCGAGCGACTGGGCCTCGTCGACGATGACGAACGCGTCGTGCAGCGAGCGCCCGCGGATGTGCGTGAGCGGCAGCACCTCGAGCATCTCGCGGTCGATCACCTCGTCCAGCACCTGCGGCGAGACGAGCGCGCCGAGCGTGTCGTAGACCGCCTGCGCCCACGGGTTCATCTTCTCGGCCTCGGAACCGGGGAGGTACCCGAGCTCCTGGCCGCCCACCGCGTAGAGCGGGCGGAACACCATGACCTTGCGGTGCTGGCGGCGTTCCATCACCGCCTCGAGCCCCGCGCACAGCGCGAGCGCCGACTTGCCCGTCCCTGCCCGGCCGCCGAGCGACACGATGCCGACGGACTCGTCGAGGAGCAGGTCGATCGCGACGCGCTGCTCTGCCGAGCGACCGTGCAGCCCGAAGAGCTCGCGGTCGCCGCGCACGAGCTGGACGTGCTTGTCCGCGGTGACCCGGCCGAGGGCCGAGCCGCGCGGCGAGTGCACGACGAGGCCCGTGTGGCAGTGCAGCGGCCCGGCGGCCTCGACGACCTCCGGGTCGAGGCTCGTCAGCTCGACGGACTCGTGCTCCCAGAGCGCCGCGGCCTCCGCGTCGGTGAAGGAGATCTCGCCCATGCCCGTCCAGCCCGAGTCGACGGCGAGCTCGTGGCGGTACTCCTCCGCGCGCAGCCCGACCGCCGACGCCTTGACCCGCATCGGCAGGTCCTTGGACACGACCGTCACGTCGTGCCCCTCCGCCGCGAGGTTCGCGGCGACGGACAGGATGCGCGTGTCGTTGTCGCCCAGCCGGAAGCCGGCGGGCAGGACGTCCGGGTCGGTGTGGTTGAGCTCGACGCGCAGGGTGCCGCCGACGTCGCCGACGGGGATCGGGGCGTCGAGCCGACCGTGCTTGACGCGCAGGTCGTCGAGCATGCGCAGCGCGCTGCGGGCGAAGTACCCGAGCTCGGCGTGGTGGCGCTTGGCCTCCAGCTCGGTGATGACGACGACCGGGAGGACGACGTCGTGCTCGGCGAACCGCCCGATCGCGCGGGGGTCGCTCAGCAGGACGGAGGTGTCGACGACGAACGTACGGCGCGCGTCGTCGCTCGCATCGTCCTGCAAGGTGGGTGAGGTACCGGGGGTGGGTGAGGAATGGACCACGAGGGCTCCCCTCCGGCGCGCGGGCGCCGTTCTCTCTCTGGGCGAGGCGGGCGACCGGCCGTCGGGCCGTGGGTGCCACGGCTCAGCAGCGCCGGTGCCGGCCCTCCTGGGCGGAGCGTGAACCCCATCGGCTGGCCTCCCGGAGGACGGCAGTGGTGCCGTCCATCCCCTCGAAACTACGCCCGTGTGATTCCGCTCACCACCCCCGACACACCTCCGGGGCGAGGTTTAACCCTCCGTTCACGCCGCGGCCCGGACGAGTGCTCCACGGGATCGACCCGGGCGCCCGAGATCGACCCTCGGAGGGTCGATGTCGTGCCGCACAGGCCGCTCTGGGGGGTTCAGTGCTCGACGTGCTTCGGCGCCATCGCGACCGCGCACGCGAACCCGAGGACGAGCACGGCGGCCGTGACCGCGAGCGTCTGTCCGACGGCGGTCGCGAACCCCTGGTGGAACGCGGCGGTGGCGGCGTCGGTCACCTGGCGCGCGACGTCGTCGGGCACCCCCGGCGGGAGGTCGAACGACCCGCCCGCACCGCCCTGGAGGGAGCCCGCGTTCGCGAACCCGTCGACGAACTGCCGGCGGAACTGCTCGGGGATCGAGGCCGCCGCATCCTGCGCGGCGGCGGGGAGCGTGACGGCCAGACGCGCGGTGAGCGTCGCGACGATCGCCGCGGAGCCGATGACGCCGCCGACCTGGCGCGTGGTGTTGAACGCGCCCGCCCCGGCTCCCGCCGTGCGGTGGTCGAGGCCCGACGTCGCGAGGTTGGCGAGCGGCGAGAACACGCACCCGGTGCCGATGCCGAACAGCGTCATGGGCAGCACGATCGTCACGACCGACACCCCGGGGCCCACGACCGCGGCGAGCCAGCCGATCGCGACCGCGAGGACGCCGAAGCCCGTCGCGACGACCCACTTGGCCGGGACCCGGTCGGACAGGCGTCCCGCGAGCGGCGCCACGATCCCCGACACGAGGGACCCCGGCAGGTTGACGAGGGCGGCGTGCAGCGGCGACAGGCCGAGGATCGACTGGAGGAAGATCGTCAGGGGGAAGAAGATCCCGATCATCGCGAACGAGACCGACATGCCGGCGACGTTCGCGAGCGAGAAGTTGCGGGAGCGGAAGAGTCGGAGGGGCAGGAGCGCGCCGTCGCCGAGGCGGCGCTGCCACAGGACGAAGCCCACGAGCACGAGCAGCCCCGCACCGATGACGCCCCAGACAGTGATCGGTCCGGTGATGGTGCCCCAGTCGTACGTCTCCCCCTCCTGGAGGCCGAAGACGACGGCGAACAGGCCGACGACCGAGAGCACGACGCCGAGCACGTCGAACGAGCGCTTGTTCGTCGCGAGGCGCGGCAGCCGGACGAGCGCGAACCACAGCGCCACGACGCCGACCGGCACGTTGACGAAGAAGATCCACTCCCAGCCCCACGACTCGACGAACACGCCGCCGAGCAGCGGTCCGGCGATCGTCGCGACCCCGGCGGTGGCGCCCCACAGGCCCATCGCCGCGCCGCGCTGCCGGGGCGGGAAGACGCGCGTGATCATCGCCATGGTCTGCGGCGTCATGAGCGCCGCGCCGACCCCCTGGACCACGCGCGCGGCGATGAGCATCTCGATGGAGCCCGAGAGCCCGCACCAGGCCGACGCCAGCGTGAAGACCGCGAGACCGACGACGAACACCGGCTTGGGGCCGTACCGGTCGCCGAGGCGCCCGGCGAGCAGGAGCAGCACCGCGTAGGAGAGCAGGTAGGCGCTGTTCACCCAGCCCACCGCGACGAGCGACGCGTCGAGCTCGGTCTGGAGCGTAGGGACGGCGATGTTCACGATCGTCGTGTCGACCATGATCATGAAGAAACCGAGGATCAGCGGCGGCAGGATGCTCCAGGCGCTGCGGCCGTGGAGGTCGACGAGGGGCACGACGCGCGAGCCGGCGTCGGCGGGCGCCGGGGCCGTGCTCGGGCTGCTGCCCGGGGTGGGAGTGGTCACGAGGTCTCCTGAGGTGAGGCAGTGCGGGGGAAGCGGAAGGCGTCCGCGGGCTCCTCGGTCCAGCTCAGCGCGCCCGACTCGACGTCGGCGATCGTCGCGTCGAGCCACGCGATCTCGGCCGCCGTCTGGTGGAGCTGGAAGGACGCGTCGAGCAGGATGCGGCGAGGCAGCCCGCGCGCCACGACGCCGTCGAGGTGCTCGGGCACCCCATCGATCGCGGCGGCGAGCGCGGCGCGACGCTCCCGCAGGAGGGCGAGGGCGTCGTCGCGCGGGAGGTCGTGCAGGAGCGCGAGCCCGACGGGGAAGGCCGGGTACTCGGGCGGCGACTCCCGCACGAGCTCGCGCGTGCGGTCGTGGTGCGCGGCGACCCCCGCGTCCGTGATGGCGTAGACCGTGCGCTCGGGCCGGTTGCCGTCGCGGTCGACGCCCGCGCGCTCGACCAGGCCGTCGCGCTCGAGCCGGTCGACCGCGTGGTACACGGCGCCCGGGTTGAGCCGGACGAGACGGTCGTCGCGCCGCTTGCGCAGACGCACGAGCATCTCGTACGGGTGCATGGGCTGGTCGAGCAGCACGGCGAGCACGAGGGTCGCCGTGGGGCTGAGGCGCGGTGCGGGCACGGTCGTCTCCGGGGACGGTTTCACGGACGGGAGCGACGGACGGTGCGGGCGAGCGGCCCGGACGGGGAGGTCCGTGTGGAATATTCCGCTTGGAATATACGCCTCGACCGGGCGCGGAGTCGACCCCGGACGGTTCGCGCGGTCGTGGCCCGCCGCGTAGGTTCACGAGCCATGAGCGTCACCGAGCTGCTCGACCTCGACGCGACCGCCCTCGCCCGCGCGCTCCGCACCGGCGGCACCTCCCCCACCGAGGTGCTCGACGCCACTCTCGACGCCGCCGGGGGCGTCGGCGCAGACGTCGGCGCGTTCGCCGTCCTCGCCGCCGACCTCGCGCGCACGCAGGCGCTCGCCGCCGAGTCGGCGCTCGTCGCGGCGCGGCGCGCGGGGAGCGCGGTCGAGGGGGCCCCGCCCGGTCGTCCGGACGGGCTCCCCCCGTTCCTCGGCGTCCCCTGCCCGGTCAAGGACCTCACGATGGTCGAGGGCGTGCCGATCCGTGCAGGATCAGCAGCGATCGACCCGGTCCCGGCCCCCTACGACGACGGCGTCGTGACGCTCCTGCGCGCCGCGGGCACGGTCATGGTCGGCAAGACGACCACCCCCGAGCTCGGGCTCCCCTGCTACACCGAGCCCGACGTCGGGCCCACGGCCCGGACACCCTGGGACCTCGCGCGGTCCGCGGGCGGGTCGAGCGGAGGCGCGGCGGCGGCCGTCGCCGCGCGCGTCGTCCCCGTCGCGCACGGGAGCGACGGGGGTGGGTCGCTGCGCATCCCGGCGAGCGCCTGCGGGCTCGTCGGGCTCAAGCCGTCGCGCGGGCTCGTGAGCCCGGGGCCGTACGGGGTCGACGGCGCAGGGCTCGCCACGCACGGCGTCCTCACCCGGTCGGTGCGCGACGCCGCGGCGTTCCTCGACGTGCTCGCCCGGCCGTGGCCGGGTGAGACCTTCACGGCACGCCTCGCGGCCGCGCCGGGCGGGCGGCGGCTCCGGGTCGGGCTCCTGCTCGACCCCGTGATCGCCGCCGACGCTCCCGTGCACCCGGCGTGCGTCGACGCCGCCCGAGCGACCGCGTCGCTCCTCGCCGGGCTCGGGCACGACGTCGTCGAGCTGCCCCCACCCTTCGGCGCCGAGCGCTGGGACGCGTTCGCCGCGCTGTGGTCGGTCGGCGCGCTCCAGGCCCCGGTGCCCCCGGACCGCGAGCACCTGCTCGTGCCGCTCACCCGGTGGCTGCGCGAGCGTGGGCGCGGCGTGAGCGGGCTCGCGTACGCCACGGCCCTCGCCGGCGTGCAGCAGCTCACGCGGGAGGTCGCCGCCGCCTGGGGCGGGGTCGACGTCGTGCTCTCCCCCACGCTCGCCCAGCCCCCCGCGCTCGTCGGGAGCCAACGGGCCGACGACGACCCGGCCGCCGACTTCGCGGCCCAGACCGCGTTCACGCCGTGGACGAGCGTCTGGAACCTCACGGGCCGCCCCGCGATCTCGCTCCCGCTCGGCGAGGTGCGCGTGACCGACCCCGACGGGACCTCCACCACCGTCCCGGTCGGCGTCATGCTCGGCGCCGACCACGGCGGCGACGCGCTCCTCCTCGACCTCGCCGCTCGCCTCGAGGAGGCCGCGCCGTGGTCCCACCGACGACCGGGGGCGTCGTCGTGACCGCCTACGTCGCCCTGCTGTTCGCCGTGAACGTGGGCGGGCGCAAGGTTCCGTCCACCGCGCTGCGCGAGCTCGCGGGCGAGCTCGGGTTCGCGCACGCCCGCACGGTCGTCAACAGCGGCAACCTCGTCCTCGCGCCCGGCACGTCCGGCGCGTCCGGGCCCGACGACGTCGCCCGTCTCCTGCACGACGCCGTCGCCGAACGCTTCGGCGTCGACGCCGCCGTCGCCGTGCTCACCACAGAGCGCCTGCGCAAGATCGTGCGCGGCAACCCCCTCCCCGACGACGCGCAGGAGCGGCCCGCCGCGCTCCTCGTCCTCGTGGGCGAGACCCCGGTCGACCCGGACGGCGCCGCCGCGCTCGACGACCGCGGCGGGACCGAGCGCGCGGCCGTCGCCAACGGCGTCCTCTACGTCGCCTACCCTGACGGCATCGGCCGCTCGAAGCTCACGACCGCGGTCCTCTCGAAGGCCGCCGGCACCCCGGTGACAGGCCGCAACTGGAACACCATGACCCGCCTCCTCACCCTGGCCGAGGACACCCCCGCCTGACCGGACCCGCCGAGCTACACCCGTGGTCACGCGAGGTAGAGCCATGGTCCGCCGAAGTAGAGCCGTGGTCCGACGAAGTAGAGCCGTGGTCCGGCGAGGTGGGCGCGGTCGGGCTTCAAGCTCGCGGGGTCGGGTCCGCGGCGCCGGTGGTCTCGGTGCTCGGGGCTGCGGCGCCGTCGTCCCGGCCCTTCGGCCGTGGGTTCGAGGAGCGCCGCTCTCACGCCCCTTCGCATCCGAGCCCACCCCCACCGCTCGGCCGTCGTCTCACCATGGCTCGGCGGCGAGCCGGCCAGCCGGTCCTTGCCCGCCGAACAGGCGACCACGGCTCGTCAGCCGCCCTGGCCCAGCGCCGACCACCTGCGCGGCGCGACCTCGCGACGACTCGTGCGACGTCGCGACGACCGGGACGGTCGCGGCCGTGGCGCGACCTACGACGCGGCGGCGCGGCAGTGCGGCGATGCGGCGATGCGGCGATGCGGCGATGCGGCGATGCGGCGATGCGGCGATGCGGGAAGTGTCGCGCCGAGACCGGATGCGGCGACGGGACCCGGGCTCGCGAGACCGACACGGCGGGTGGTCGCCCGGGGTGAGCGACGACCAGGGCGAGACGACGTAGGGCGGGGTGGGTGGTGGTGCCGCGTCGTGGCGGGCCTGGCGGGAGCCGCGAGGAACGAGCGGCGGATGGTAGACGCGGCACCACCACCCACCCCGACCACCCCACGCAACCACGCGCCGTCGGGCACAAGAACCACGGCTCTACCTCGCGCGACCAGGGCTCTACCTCGCGCGACCAGGGCTCTACCTCGCGCGACCAGGGCTCTACCTCGCGCGACCAGGGCTCTACCTCGGCAGACCATGGTTCAACCTGGGCGGGGTGGCCGGGCGCCAGTGCTGGACCTTGTCGACGTCGCGCACGACGACGTCGAGGCGGGCGAGCTCGCGCCGCAGGTCCGCGGCGTCGGACGTCTTGTCGGACCGGAGCATGGCGGCGCGGGCGCGCAGCACGGCGTCGGCGCTCGGCGGCAGCGAGAGGTCGCCGGGGACCCAGCGTCGGAACTCCTCCGCCCAGGGGTCGTCGTCGTGCCACGGCCAGCCGTGCGATCGGAACGCACTCGCGAGACGGTCGGTCGCGAGCTCCGTGCGCACGTGCAGGAGCTCGACGACCGGGGCGTCGTCAGGATCACCCTCCGCGGTGCTGGCGGCCGGGGTCGACGCGCGCGCCGCGGGTGACGCGGGCGACGCCGGCCGGTCGGCGGTCGCCGCCGCACGACGGCCGAGCACGACGAGGTCCTTGCGGTCGACGAGCACGGCGGTGACGTCGCCCCGGTCCAGCTCGGTGCGCTCGTCGCGCAGGGTCACGGTCGTGCGCTCGGGGTCGACGGTCACGAGCGCGATGTCCCGCACCGCGTGCGCGGCGAACGCCAGCCCGGCGAGCGTCCCGACGGCGAGGCAGATCCCGATACCGAGCGCGCCGCGCTCGCCGAGGAGCTCGTCGATCGCGCGTGCGAGGCCCTGGAACGGGGCCCAGGGCAGACCCGCCATCCAGCCCGCGAGGTGCAGCACCCCGAACGCGAGAACCGCCCCCACGACCGGCGACCCGCCCCACAGGAGCCAGCGGTCGAGCGCCGTCGGCCCGACGACGGTGGACGCCTCCGGCGACGTCGACGCCTCCGGGGACGGCGCCGGGGCCGGGGCGGAGCCGGTGAGCCCTGTCGGCGTGAGGTCGGGCGTGGGGCGAGGGACGGCGTCGGGCACCCATGGATCCTCACGTGCGCTGGCCGCGCGCGGCGTCGCCCGGGAGGATGATCGCGAGCCGGGCACGTCGGCCGCGCGGGGTACGGCCCCGTAGAATCGAGGGCGGTGTGCCGGGAAGTCTGGTCGGCCACGGTCTCGCGTCCGCGGGCCGTGCGACTCGACAGCGACCCCGGGAGCACGATGACCCACGCCACCCCGCCCTCCGGCACCCACCCCACCCCGCCGACCGACCAGCCGTCGCCCCGTGCGCGGCTGCGCCGCTGGGTGAGCAGGGAGACCACCGGCGGGGCGCTGCTCATCGGCGCGGCGCTGCTCGCGCTGCTGTGGGCGAACTCGCCGTGGCGGGACGCGTACACGACCCTCTCGGAGACGGTCGTCGGGCCCGCCTCGATCGGCCCGCTGCCCCTGCACCTCGACCTGAGCCTCGAGACCTGGGCCGCCGACGGGCTGCTCGCGATCTTCTTCTTCGTCGTGGGCGTCGAGCTCAAGCAGGAGTTCGTGGCGGGCAGCCTCCGGAGCCCGCGTCAGGCGGGCGTGCCGATGCTCGCGGCGGTCGGCGGGATGGCCGTGCCGGCGGTGATCTTCACGGCGGTCGTGCTGCTCGCGGGCGACGACGGCGCGCTGCACGGATGGGCGATCCCGACGGCCACGGACATCGCGTTCGCGCTCGGTGTGCTCGCCGTCTTCGGGCGCGGGCTGCCCACCGCGATCCGCACGTTCCTGCTGACGCTCGCGGTCGTGGACGACCTGCTCGCGATCATCGTCATCGCGGTCTTCTACACCGAGGACCTGCGCATCGGGTTCCTCGGCCTCGCGCTCGTCGCGGTCGCGCTGTTCGCCGCGCTCGTGCGGGCCCGGCGCACGCGCTGGTGGCTGCTGGTGCCCGTCGCGGTGGTCGCGTGGGTGCTGGTGCACGAGTCCGGCGTGCACGCGACGATCGCGGGCGTCCTGCTCGGCTTCACCGTCCCGGCGCTCGCGATGCACGGCGAGGCCGAGTCGCGCACGCACCGGTTCGAGCACGCCCTGCGCCCCTTCTCCCAGGGGATCGCCCTGCCCGTGTTCGCGTTCTTCGCCGCGGGCGTGACGTTCGTCGGGGGCGGGGGTGACGTCCTCGGTCAACCGGTCGTGCTCGCGATCGTCCTCGGCCTGGTGCTGGGCAAGCTCGTGGGCGTGCTCGGGGTGACGGCGCTCGTCACGCGGTTCACCCCGTTGCGCCTGGCGCCCGGCATCGGGGTGCGCGACCTGCTGCCGGTCGGCCTGCTGGGCGGGATCGGGTTCACCGTGTCGCTCCTCATCGCGGAGCTGTCGTTCCCCGACTCGACCCACACCGACGCGGCGAAGATCGCCGTCCTCGCCGCGTCGACGATCGCCGCCGCCCTCGCCGCGGTCGCGCTGCGCTGGGACGCCCGGCGTGCGCGCACCGACGACATGAACCTCGACGACCTGCCGGACGACGTCACCGACCACATCGGCGAC
Organism: Cellulosimicrobium sp. GQ32; assembly: GCF_059758455.1. Taxonomy (NCBI): domain Bacteria; kingdom Bacillati; phylum Actinomycetota; class Actinomycetes; order Micrococcales; family Promicromonosporaceae; genus Cellulosimicrobium; species Cellulosimicrobium sp. GQ32. Next base: position 111,679 of record NZ_JCAXEP010000003.1, read on the forward strand.
GCGAAGGACCGCCTCGAGCACTGACGCGACCCGCTCGGACCCAGGGGTCGCCGGGCCGCCGAACCCGGGGTTGTGGGCGACGTAGCGGCCCAGCTCGCCCGTATCCCCGGGTTCGGCACCTGGAGGCTTCCGCTCAGCAGGTCGGTGCTACCTCGTAGCGGCCGGGCGCCGTCTCGCGCAGCGTCGTGACCGTCGCGTCGCCCTGGCCGAGGTAGGCGAGCGAGCCCACCGCGTAGTACGGGTTGTACGGGTTCACGCCGTAGGAGACCGCGCGGCCGGCGGCCTGGTGCTGGGCGTTCGTCGCCGTCCCGCACCACGGCCCGCTCGGCGCCTGGACCGTGACGGTGACCTGCGCCGTCGTCGCGTTGCCCGCGGCGTCCACCGCGCGTGCCGCGACGACGTGCGCGCCCGCACCGAGCGCCGTCGTGTCCCAGTCGTAGGCGTACGGGGCGGTGCGCAGCGTCGCGAGCGCGGCGCCGTCGACGCTGAGCTCGACCCGGTCCACGGCCCGGTCGTCCGACGCCGCGACCCCGACCCGCACGGTCCCGGTCACGGTCGAGCCCGCGGCCGGCGAGGTGATCGCGACCGTCGGGGCGACGACGTCCGGGTCCGGTCCCGTGCCCGGCCCGCGGTCGACCCGGCGGTTGTTCGCGAACAGGAAGTCGGTGAGGTACGCCGGGTAGTCGACGCTGTTCGTCGCGACGTACGACCCGCCCGGGCCGCCGCCCGCGGGCCACGCGTGGGCGAGCCCGGTGTTCCGGATCAGCGAGACGCGCGGGCCGTCGGCGTCGGACCACAGCGAGCCGGAGCCCGCGGTGTTCGCCCCCGCGAGCCCGGCGAGCGAGAACGACGACGTGGTCCCGGCGCCGTAGAGGTCCGCCATGACCTGGGCGTTGAGCGTCCCGTACCCGGTCGCGACGGTCGTGTCGGCGCTGCCGAACACGACGGACGTCACCTGCGAGCCGAAGTCCGGCGCGTGCGTCCCCGCGAACGTCCGGCACGTCGAGCGCGCCTGGGCGAGGGTCGTCGCGACGCTCCCGATCTGGCCCGACGTCGTCCCGACGGTCGGACCGGCCGCGATCCCGACGCCGGCGAACACGTCGGGCGCGAGGCAGCCCATGACCATCGCCTGGCCGCCGCCGGACGACAGCCCGCTGATGTACACCTGGTCCGGGTCGATGCCGAGCGAGGCGTCGGCCAGCAGCGCCGAGACGAGGTCGAGCAGGTTGTCGTCGTGCCGCGCGGGGCTCGTGCGGCTGTGGTTCGTGTCGTAGTAGTCCCAGCAGCCGAGCAGGACGCCGCCGTTCGGCGCGGCGGGGACCGCGACGACCATGCCGTGGTCGTCGGCGGTGGCGGCCCAGTTGCCCGCGTTCTTGAGCACCTGCGAGGTCTGGACGCAGCCGTGCAGCGAGACCATGAGCGCCCGACCGCCGGGGAGGGCCGGCTCGGTCGTCGGCCGGTACAGCTCGACCGACATGCCGCCCGCGGAGCGCTGGGACCAGGAGCCGGTCGCGGACGCGGGGGCCGTGACGAGCGGCGCGAGCACGACGGCGAGCGCCGTGCCGAGGGCGAGCGCGGCCGCGGACCGGCGGGCGCGCCGCCTGAGGGAGTGCGTGACCATCTGAACCTCCACGTCGAGGTCGGGTCGCCAGCGGCGCGGGACGCGCCGCGGCGCGCACCGTCGCGCGCCGGACCCGGGCGCACCGGACGTTACGTGTGACCTGAATCACCTGTCAACATCCGCTTGTGCACCTCGTGGCCGGATCGTGACCGGCGCGGGTTGACACCGCGTCCGTGGCCGATCCATGATTCCCGCAACCTGAATCGCCTCTCATGTTTGAGTGGCGCTCCCCCCAGGACCACCCAACGAAGGGCGAAGTCATGCGGACGAAGAAGTCCCAGCGGCCGGCACTCGCCGTCGCCGCGCTCGCGGCCGCGAGCCTCGTGCTCGCCGCGTGCGCGCCGACCGACGCGACCGGCGGCGACACGACCGGAGGCGAGAGCAGCACGAGCGCCGACCCGGTCGACGTCGGCATCATCTACTCCAAGACCGGGCCGCTCGCGGCCTACGGCGAGGCTTACTACGAGGGCTTCCAGGCCGGCCTCGACTACGCGACCGACGGCACGGGCGAGGTCGACGGCCGCCCGGTCAACGTGACGTTCCACGACGACGGCGGCGACCCCGACAAGGCGGTCGGCCAGGCGAAGGACCTCATCGGCAAGGGCTACCAGATCCTCGGCGGCACGGTCGTGTCCGGCGTGGCGCTCAAGCTCGCGGAGCAGGCCGAGCAGAACAAGGTCCTCTACATCTCCGGCCCGGCCGCGGTCGACGCGCTCACGGGCATCAACGACTACACGTTCCGCTCGGGCCGCCAGTCGCTCCAGGACGTCGCGACCGCGGGCACGTTCGTCGACCCCGACGGCGCGAAGGTCGTCGTGTTCGCCCAGGACAACGCGTTCGGCCAGGGCAACCTCGCTGCGGTCGAGGCCGTCCTCGGCGCGCAGGGCGCCGAGGTGACGAGCGTGCTCGTGCCCGAGGACGCGACGGAGTTCACGCCGTTCGCGCACCAGATCGTCGACGCCGCGCCCGACCTCGTGTTCGTCGCGTGGGCCGGGGCGACGTCGGGCGCGATGTGGCAGGGCCTCGACCAGCAGGGCGTGCTCGACTCGACGACGGTCGTCACCGGCCTCGGCGACGTCGCGACCTACGGCGCGTACGGCGCGGCGGCGAGCAAGGTCGACTTCCTCAACCACTACTTCCCGGGCGCGGCGGGCACCGAGGTCGAGGCCGCGATGCTCGCGTCGGTCGAGGAGGCCGGCAAGCAGGCGGACCTCTTCACGCCCGACGGGTTCGTCGCGGCGCAGATGATCGTCCACGCGATCGAGGAGGGCGGCGACGACGTCGACGCCATGGTCGACGCGCTCGAGGGCTGGAGCTTCGACGGCCCCAAGGGCACCACGACGGTCCGCGCGTCCGACCACGCGCTCATCCAGCCGATGTACCAGGTGAAGCTCGTCGCCGACGGCGACGCCTGGGTGCCCGAGCTCGTCACCGAGGTGCCGGGCGAGGACGTCGCGCCGGCCGAGGCGGGCTGACGTGGGCGAGCCGCACACCCTCCCCGCGCTCGAGGTCCGCGACCTCGGCCTCCAGATCGGCGGGGCGCGCATCCTCCAGGGCGTGAGCCTCGCCGTCGGGCGGGGCGAGATGCTCGGAGTGATCGGGCCGAACGGCGCGGGCAAGACGACGCTCTTCAACCTGGTGTCGGGGATCCACCGCCCGACGAGCGGGGCGGTGCTCCTCGAGGGCGCGGACGTGACGACCACCTCGGTGGCCGCGCGCGCCCGCGCCGGGCTGGGCCGCACGTTCCAGACGTCGAGCCTGTTCCCGCGCCTGAGCGTCCGGGAGAACGTGCGGCTCGCCGCGCAGGGGCGCCTCGGCGGCGCCCTGTCGGTGCTGCGCTTCCCGCGCCGTGGCGATGCCGCGACGCGGGAGGCGGACCGGCACCTGGAGACGGTGGGGCTCACGCGCCGCGCCGACGTCGCGGCCGGCGACCTGTCCCACGGCGACAAGCGCAAGCTCGAGATCGCGGTGCTCCTCGCGACCGAGCCGCGCGTCGTGCTGCTCGACGAGCCCATGGCGGGCGTGTCGTCGGCCGACGTGCCGGGCCTCGTCGAGGTCATCCGCGACCTGCACGCGACCGGCTGCACGGTCCTCATGGTCGAGCACCACATGGACGTCGTCCTCGGGCTCGTGGACCGCGTCGCCGTCATGCACCACGGCGAGCTGCTCGCGTGCGACACCCCGGACGCCGTCATGGCGGACCCCACGGTGCAGAGCGCCTACCTGGGCGTCACGGCAGGAGAGGCAGCATGAGCGGCCGCAGGAACGACGCCGCCCACGCGGGGGCGCCGAGCGACGTGCCCGTCCTCGAGGTGCGCGGGCTCTCCGCGCGCATCGCGGGACAGCAGGTCGTCGAGGACGTGACGTTCTCCGTCCCGGCCACGGGCGTCACGGCGGTGCTGGGGCGCAACGGCGTCGGCAAGACGTCGACCCTCAAGGCCGTGCTCGGCCTCATCGAGCGCCGCGGCGAGGTGCGGCTCGCGGGCGAGCGCGTCGACGGCGAGCGCACGGACAAGATCGTGCGCCGAGGCGTCGGGTACGTGCCCGAGGACCGCGAGGTCTTCGCCGGGCTCACGGTCGCGGAGAACCTGCGGCTCGCCGAGCGCGACGCCCACCCGCGCCGCGAGCTCGTCGCGGAGCTCTTCCCGGACCTCGTGCAGCGCGCGGCGCAGCGCGCGGGCACCCTCTCGGGCGGTCAGCAGCAGATGGTGTCGCTCGCGCGCGCCCTGCTCAACGCCAACCGCCTGCTCCTCGTCGACGAGCCGACCAAGGGCCTCGCGCCCCGGATCGTCGGCGAGGTGTCCGACGCGCTCGCGGAGGCGGCGCGCACCGTGCCGATCCTGCTCGTCGAGCAGAACCTCGAGGTCATCGAGCGGCTCGCCGAGCGCGTCGTCGTCATCGACGCGGGCCGCGTCGTGCACACCGGCCCGGCGCGCGAGCTCCTCGACGACCCCGACCGCGTCCAGCAGCTCCTCGGCGTGCACGCCGGGGACGCACACCACGAGAACGAAGGGGCGGCTGCCCGGTGAGCACGATCGTCCTCCTCCTCGTCACGGGGCTCGGCCTCGGGGCGCTGTACTTCCTCGTCGCGTCGGGCCTGTCGCTCATCTACGGGCTCATGGGCGTCCTCAACTTCGCGCACGGGTCGTTCCTCACGCTCGGCGCGTTCGGCGGCTGGTTCGTCGCGCGCTCGCTCGGCGCGGACTCGTGGGGCGTGTTCGCCCTCTCGCTGCTCGCCGGAGCCGTCGTCGGGGCGGGCGCCGCGGCGCTCACCGAGCTGCTGCTGATCCGCCCCCTCTACGAGCGGCACATCGAGCAGGTGCTCGTCACGGTCGGGCTCTCGCTCGCGTCGGTCGCGCTGTTCGAGGGCATGTGGGGCTCGGACCCCGAGTTCATCTCCGGGCCTGCGTGGCTCAAGGGCACGACCGACCTCGCGGGCGCGCCTGTGCCCAACGACCGGTTCGTCGCGATCGCCGCGGCGGCGCTCGTGCTCGGCGCGATCGTGCTCTTCCTCCAGCGCACCCGCTACGGGCTCATCATCCGCGCGGGCGTCGAGAGCCGGTCCATGGTCACGGCGCTCGGGATCGACGTGCGCAAGGCGTTCACGCTCGTGTTCGCGCTCGGCGGCGCCGCGGCGGGCCTCGGCGGCGTCCTCGCGTCGCAGTACTTCGGCTACGTCTCGCCGCACCTCGGCGGGTCGCTGCTCATCTTCGCGTTCATCGTCACGGTCATCGGCGGGCTGGGCTCGCTGACCGGGGCCGCGGTCGCGTCCGTGCTCGTCGCGGTCCTCCAGCAGTTCGCGAACTACTACCTCGGCTACGGCGACCTCATCGTCGTGCTGCTGCTCGCGCTCGTGCTCCTCGTCCGTCCCACCGGCCTCCTCGGGAGGGCAGCCGCATGACCACCCAGACCGCTCCCCCGGCCCCGGCCACCCCCGCCGACGACGCACCGCGCGCCGACCGACCCGCCCGCCGGGCGCCGTCGGGCACGCTCGTCCGCACGCTCGCGGGCGTCGCGCTCGTCGCGCTGCTCGCGTGCCTCCCGCTGCTCGCCATCCACGTCCCGGGCGTCCTGCCCGGCCCCACCTACACGCCCGGCGCGCTCCAGATGATGGCGCTGTGCTGGCTCATCGGCGCGCTCGCCCTGAGCTACCACCTGCTGTTCGGCGTCGCGGGGCTGCTGAGCTTCGGCCACGCGCTCTACTTCGCCGCCGGCGTCTACGGGCTCGCGATCGTGCTCGACACGACCGAGATCCCGCTCCTGCCCGCCGCGGCGCTCGTGCTCGTCGGGGGCATCGTCCTCGCGCACGTCGTCGGCGCGATCTCGCTGCGCGTCACCGGGATCTCCTTCGCCATGGTGACGCTCGCGTTCGCGCAGGCGGGCAACGTGCTCGTGCGTCGCAACCCCGGTGGGGCCACGGGCGGCGAGGAGGGCCTCGCGCTCGCGACCGGGAACGTCCCCGACGCGTTCGTGGGCGTGCTCAACACGCGCAACCTCTACTGGCTCGCGCTCGCCGTGCTCGTCGGCGTCTACCTCGTCGTGCTGTGGGTCGAGCGCTCGCGCGCCGGGCACGTCGCGGCGGCGACGCGCGAGAACGAGATGCGCGTGCGCGTCATCGGCGGGCGGCCCTACCTCGTCAAGCTCCTCGTGTTCGTGCTCGCGGCGACGCTCGCGACCGTCGTCGGCATGGCGTACCTGCTGCTCCAGTCCGGGGCCGTGCCGCGCGCGACGTCCGCCGACTTCACGCTCACGCTGCTCGTCATGGTCGTGCTCGGCGGTGTCGGGTCCCGGTGGGGCGCGATCGTCGGCGGCGTGCTCTACACGATCCTCGACCAGCGCCTCGGGACGCTCGCGAGCTCCGCGGCCGTCGCCGACCTCCCGGCCGTGCTGCGCGTGCCGCTCAGCGAGCCGCTGTTCCTCCTCGGGACCCTCTTCATCCTCGTCGTGATGTTCCTGCCCGGCGGGATCGCCGGTGCCGCGTCGCGCCTCGCCGCGCGCCGCCGCCCGCGGGAGGATCGGGAGGGAGCCCGCGAGCGCCTCGAGGAGGTGGCATGACGACGACGCAGCACCGGCCCGGCGCGGGGGACGGCCTGCACACCCTCGGGCGCTGGACGCGCGACCGCGCCCTCGCGACGCCGGACCGCGTCGCGGTCGACGACCGGGGCGTGACCCTGCGCTACCGCGACCTGCACGAGCGCGCGAGCACCCTGGCGGCCGCGTTCCGCGAGGCGGGCTACGGCGTCGGGGACCGCGTGGCCACGGTGACGGGCAACAGCGCCGACCAGGTCGTGCTGTTCTTCGCGTGCGCGCAGGCGGGGCTCGTCCTCGCGCCGCTCTCGTGGCGCCTGTCGCCCGGCGAGCTCGCGGCCCAGCTCGAGCAGGCCGACCCCGCGCTCGTGCTCGTCGAGCAGGAGTTCTCCGCGCTGGCCGACGCCGCCCTGGACCGGCTCGTCCTGCCGCCTCGGCGCACCGAGCTCGGCCGCAGCGGCGTCGAGGCGCGGGTCCCCGCGCCGTCGCGCCGCCCGCGGCCGACCGACGGCGCACGGGGTACGGGTGGCGCAGACCGGGCCGCAGTGGCTCCCGCCCCTGAGCGCCGGGTCGTGCGCGACGACGACCCGCTCCTGCTCGTCTTCACGTCCGGGACGCAGGGCACGCCCAAGGGCGCGCTGCTCACGCACGCGAACTGCTTCTGGACCAACCTCTCGCTCTCGCGCACGGTCGAGCTCACGAGCCACGACGTCGTGCTGAGCGTGCTGCCACAGTTCCACGCGGGCGGCTGGAACATCCAGCCCTTGCTCGCGTGGTGGACCGGGGCGACGGTCGTCCTGGAGCGCACGTTCGAGCCCGAGCGAGTGCTCCAGCTCGTCGCCGAGCGCCGCGTCACCACCATGATGGGCGTCCCGACGAACTACCTGCTGCTCGCCGAGCACCCCGGCTTCGCCGACGCCGACCTGTCGTCGCTGCGGCACGCCGTCGTGGGCGGAGCGCCCATGCCGGAGCCGCTGCTGCGCACGTGGCACCGCCGCGGCGTCGCGCTCTCGCAGGGGTACGGGCTCACCGAGGCCGGGCCCAACGTGCTGTGCCTGCCCGACGACCAGGCGCGCGAACGCATCGGGTCCGCCGGGACGCCGTACCCGCACGTCGAGGTCGCGGTGGCCGACCCGGTGACTGGCCGGCACCTCGACGGACCGGCGTCCGGCGAGCTGCTGGTCCGGGGTCCCGGGGTGTTCGCCGGCTACTTCCGCGACGACGCCGCGACGGCCGCCGTCCTGCACGACGGCTGGCTGCGCACCGGGGACCTCGTCGAGCGCGACGCCGACGGGTACTACCGCGTGGTGGACCGGATCAAGGACGTCTTCATCGTCGGCGGCGAGAACGTCACGCCGTCCGAGGTGGAGACCGTGCTCCGACGCCACCCCGGCGTCGCGGACGTCGCGGTCGTGGGCGTCCCCGACGACCGGTGGGGCGAGGTCGGCGCGGCGTTCGTCGTCCCGCGCCAGGGCGTCCCCACGGACGCCGAGGACCTGGAGGCGTTCTGCCGCCGCGAGCTCGCGCACTTCAAGGTCCCGCGTCGCTTCGACCTCGTCCCGTCCCTGCCCCGCACGTCGCTGCACAAGGTGTCGCGCCGCTCGCTCGCCGAGCGCGTGACCGTCCCGGAGGACTCATGAGCACCCAGCCCCGCACCGCCCGCGGCAACCGCACGCGAGCCAAGATCCTCGCCGCGGCCGAGCAGGTGTTCGCCATGGTCGGGTACCACGACGCGTCGATCGTCAAGATCACCGAGGCGGCGGGCGTCGGGCAGGGCACGTTCTACCTGTACTTCGAGTCGAAGATCGACGTGTTCGACGAGCTCGTCGACGACCTCAACCGCCGCGTGCGGCACGCGATGATCGAGGCGAGCTCGCAGGCGACGACGCGCCTCGCCGCCGAGCGTGCGGGCTTCGAGGCGTTCTTCCGCTTCACCGCCGAGCACCCGGCGCTGTACCGGATCGTGCGGCAGGCCGAGTTCGTCTCGCCCGGAGCGCTGCGCCGGCACTACTCGCGCATCGTCGAGGGCTACATGACCGGCCTCGACAAGGCGCGCGCGAACGGCGAGGTCGGCCACGACGTCGACCCGGAGGTCGCCGCGTGGGCGCTCATGGGCATCGGCGAGATCGTCGGGATGCGCTGGGTCCTGTGGGGCGGGCGCTGGGACGAGGGCGCGGAGCCGCCGTCGTACGACACCGCGGCCGCCGAGGTCCCGCCGCACGTGTTCGAGCAGACCATGCAGTTCATCGAGCGCGCGCTCGCCGCGCCGCGGGCCGCTCCACCGGCCGGGACCGGACCCGCCACCACGACCGACACCGAAGGAGACGCGCGATGACCGCCGCCGCCACCGTCCCCGCAGGCATCCCCGCCGGGTCCGGCGCCCCCACGCTCGCCGGGCGCCGCGCGCTCGTCACGGGCGGCGCGAGCGGCATCGGTGCGGCGTGCGCGCGCGAGCTCGCCGGTCGCGGCGCGCACGTCACGATCGCCGACGTCGACCCCGACGGCGCGAAGCGCCTCGCGGACGAGCTCGGCGGCGAGGCGTGGGTCGTCGACCTCGCCGACACGCGTGCGCTCGACGACCTCGCGCTCGACGTCGACGTCCTCGTCAACAACGCGGGCGTGCAGCGCGTGAGCCCCATCGAGGACTTCCGCCCCGACGACTTCCGCCTGCTGCACGCGATCATGCTCGAGGCGCCGTTCCTGCTGGTCCGGGCCGCGCTCCCGGGGATGTACGCGCGCGGGTTCGGCCGTGTCGTCAACGTCTCGTCCGTGCACGGCCTCGTCGCGTCGCCGTTCAAGTCGGCGTACGTGTCCGCGAAGCACGGCCTGGAGGGCCTGTCCAAGGTGACGGCGCTCGAGGGCGGCCCGCACGGCGTGACGAGCGTGTGCGTCAACCCCGGGTACGTGCGCACGCCGCTCGTCGAGAAGCAGATCGCGGACCAGGCACGCGTGCACGGCATCCCCGAGTCCGAGGTGCTCGCGACGGTGCTCCTCGCCGAGTCCGCGGTGAAGCGGCTCGTCGAGCCGGAGGAGGTCGCGTCGCTCGTCGGCTGGCTCACCGGGCCGGACGCATCGATGGTCTCGGGAGCCTCGTGGACGATCGACGGCGGCTGGAGCGCGCGGTGACCGCGGGAGCGACCGCGGGCACGGCCGCCCGCCCGACGACGGACCCCGCGCGCGCGTCGCACGACGTCACCGCGGCGACCCACACCTACGCGACGCTCGACGTGCCCGTCGCGGGCGGCCGGCTGCGCGTCGGCGTGTGGGACCCGGTCGGCCCGCACGCACCCGGGCCGGGCGCCCGGCCCGACGGCGGCACGCCCCCCGCGCACGACGCGGTCCCGACCGTCCTCGCCGTGCACGGCATCACCGCGTCGCACCGCGCGTGGCCGGCGGTCGTCGCGGCCCTCCCGGGCGTGCGCGTCGTCGCGCCCGACCTGCGGGGGCGCGGTCGCAGCAACGCCCTGCCCGGCCCGTACGGCATGGGCGCGCACGCCGACGACCTCGCCGCGGTGCTCGACGCGCTGGGGATCGGGAGCGTCGTCGCGCTCGGGCACTCGATGGGCGCGTTCGTGTCCGTCGTGCTCGCGCACCGCCACCCCGGCCGCGTCTCCCGGCTCGTGCTCGTCGACGGCGGCCTCCCGCTCCCGCCGCCCACCGGGCTCGCGCCGGACGCGACGCACGACGAGGTCCTGCGCGCCCTGCTCGGCCCGGCCGTCGAGCGCCTCGAGCGCACGTTCGCCGACCACGAGGAGTACCGCGGCTTCTGGCGCGCGCACCCCGCGTTCGCGAGCGCGTGGGACGAGCCGTGGGCCGACGTCGTCGCGGGGTACGTCGACTACGACCTCGTCGGCGAGGCGCCCGCGCTGCGTCCGGCGTCGTCAGGGGCGGCGGTCTCCGCCGACTCGCTCGAGCTCTACGAGGGCGGGCCGCTCGCGGACGCGCTCGCGGGCGACCACCCCCTCGACGTGCCCCTCGTGCTGCTGCGCGCGCCGCGCGGCCTGCTCGACGAGCCCGAGGCCCTCTACTCCCCCGAGCACCTCGCCGCGTGGCGCGCGCGGCTGCCGGGGCTGCGCACCCGCGACGTAGCGGGTATCAATCACTACACGATCATCATGAGCCCGCCCGGCGTCGAGGCCGTCGCGGGCGAGACCCTGCAGGCCCTGGCCGCCGTCACGAGCGACGGACCGGGACCGGCGAGTGACGAGGAGGTCACGGCATGAGCCCCACGATCGCGTCCCCACGAGGGACCGGGCTGGACAAGGTGGTCGCGTCCGCGGCCGAGGCCGTCGCGGACGTGCCCGACGGCGCGTCGCTCGCCGTCGGCGGGTTCGGCCTGTGCGGCAACCCCATCGCCCTCATCGAGGCGCTGCTCGCCCAGGGCACGCGCGACCTGTGGGTCGTGAGCAACAACTGCGGCGTCGACGACTGGGGCCTCGGGGTCCTGCTCGGGGCGGGCCGCATCCGCAAGATGACGAGCTCGTACGTCGGGGAGAACAAGGAGTTCGAGCGGCAGTTCCTCTCGGGCGAGCTCGAGCTCGAGCTCACCCCGCAGGGCACGCTCGCCGAGAAGCTGCGCGCCGGCGGCGCGGGCATCGCCGGGTTCTGGACGCGCACCGGCGTCGGCACGCAGGTCGCCGAGGGCGGCCTCCCCCAGCGGTACGACGGCGCGGGCGGCGTCGCGCAGGCGAGCGCGCCCAAGGAGGTGCGCACGTTCGGCGTCGGCCCGCGCGGTCACGACGGCGCGTTCGCCGACGAGGCCGAGTTCGTGCTCGAGGACGCGATCACCACGGACTTCGCGCTCGTGCACGCGCTGCGCGGCGACCGGCACGGCAACCTCGTGTTCCACCGCTCGGCCCGCAACTTCTCCCCGCTCGCCGCGATGGCGGGCCGCGTGTGCGTCGCGCAGGTCGAGGAGCTCGTCGAACCGGGTGAGATCGACCCCGACGAGGTGCACCTGCCCGGCGTCTTCGTGCACCGCGTCGTCGAGGTGGGCCCCGACGCGCCCAAGCGCATCGAGCGCCGCACCGTGCGCCCGGCCGCCGCGACCGACCAGCCCGCGCCCGCGCCGTCGGGCACCGCGACGACCGTGAAGGAGGGCTGAGCCGTGCCGCTCACCCGCGACGAGATGGCCGCGCGCGCCGCGCGCGAGCTCCAGGACGGCTGGTACGTCAACCTCGGCATCGGCCTGCCGACGCTCGTGCCCAACTACGTGCCGGCGGACAAGCACCTCGTGCTCCAGTCGGAGAACGGGATCCTCGGCGTCGGGCCGTACCCGACCGAGGACGCCGTCGACCCCGACCTCATCAACGCCGGCAAGGAGACCGTCACCGTCCTGCCGGGCGCCGCGTTCTTCGACTCCGCGCTGAGCTTCGGCATGATCCGCGGCGGCAAGATCGATGCCGCGATCCTCGGCGGCATGCAGGTCTCCGAGACGGGCGACCTCGCCAACTGGATGATCCCCGGCAAGATGGTCAAGGGCCCCGGCGGCGCCATGGACCTGGTGCACGGGGCGGGCCGCGTGATCGTGCTCATGGAGCACGTGGCGCGCGACGGCTCGCCCAAGATCCTGCGCTCGTGCTCGCTCCCCCTCACCGGGCGGGGCGTCGTGCACCGGATCATCACCGACCTCGCCGTGATCGACGTGACGCCCGACGGCCTCGTGCTGCGCGAGACGGCGCCCGGGGTGAGCGTCGACGACGTGCGCGCCGCGACCGAGCCCGACCTCGTCGTCGCGCTCGACGACGCCCCGCTCGACGTCGCCGATGCCGGCCCAGGACCGTCCACGCAGGCCGCGGGGACGCCGTCGTGACGCGCGAGGTGCTGCGCCGCGACGTCCCCACCCCGCGCGGTCGCGAGCACGTGCGCGAGGTCGTGGCCGACGGCGACGTGCGGGCAACGGTCCTGCTCGTGCACGGCAACTGCTCGTCGTCGGCGTTCTTCGACCCGCTGCTGCGCGCGCTGCCCGCCGACGTGCGCGGCGTCGCGGTCGACCTGCGCGGGTACGGCGACGCCGAGCCCCGGCCCGTCGACGCGACCCGCGGCGTGCGGGAGTTCGCCGACGACGTCGCGGCCGTCCTCGACGCGCTCGACCTCGCGCGCCCGCTCGTCGCCGTCGCGCACTCCGCCGGGGCGGGCGTCGCGCTCCAGCTCGCGACCGACCGGCCCGACCTGTTCGACGCGATCCTCCTCGAGGCGCCCATGTCGCCGTACGGGTTCGGCGGCACGCGCGACGTCGACGGCACGCCGCTCTCCCCCGACTTCGCGGGCTCGGGCGGCGGGACGGCGAACCCCGCGTTCGTCGCGGCGCTCGCCGCGGGTGACCGCAGCGAGGACGCCGGGTCGCCCCGCGACGTGCTGCGCCGGTTCTACGTCGCCGACCCGGCCGCGCTCGGCGAGCCGCTCGGTGCCTTGGAGGAGCTCCTGCTCGACTCCGTGCTCTCCACGCGCACGGGCGACGACAACTACCCGGGCGACCGGACGACCTCCGACACCTGGCCCGGCGTGGCGCCGGGGAGGCGCGGCATGAACAACGCGATCAGCGCAAAGTTCTGCGACCTTTCCGGCTTCGCGACGTCCGGTGCGACGGCGCCCGTGCTGTGGGTGCGCGGCGACGCCGACGCGATCGTCGCGGACACGTCGCTGTTCGACCTCGCGCAGCTCGGCGCGCTCGGCGCCGTCCCCGGCTGGCCGGGGGCCGAGACGCACCCGCCGCAGCCGATGGTCGCCCAGACCCGGGCCGTCCTCGACGCCTACGCCGCCGCGGGCGGGCGGTACCGTGAAGAGGTGCGGCCCGGCGTCGGGCACAGCCCCCACCTCGAGGAGCCGGACGTGTTCCTCGGGCTCCTGCTCGGGCTGGTCGACACTGCCGTTGCCGACGTCGACGCCGCCGCCGCACGAGCGGGCGCCACACCCCCGGCGCCCGTGCAGACACCGCCGTCCGCACCCCTGGAGGTCCAGCCGTGAGCACCACCACCCCCGTCTCCCCCCATGTCTCTCCCGCCGCCCGCCCGGACGACGTCGTGATCGTCGCCGCAGCCCGCACCCCGCAGGGGCGGCTCAAGGGCTCGCTCGCCGCGCTGACCGCGGTCGAGCTCGGCGCCGTCGCCGCGCGCGCCGCGATCGAGCGCTCGGGCCTCGGTGCGGACGCAGTCGACGCGGTCGTGTTCGGCCAGGTGCTCCAGGCCGGGGCGGGGCAGAACCCCGCGCGCCAGACCGCCGCGGGCGCCGGCGTGGGCTGGGACGTGCCCGCCGTGACGGTGAACAAGGTGTGCCTCTCGGGGCTCACCGCCGTCATCGACGGCACGCGCATGATCCGCTCCGGCGAGGCCGAGGTCGTGCTCGTCGGCGGCCAGGAGTCGATGACCAACGCGCCGCACCTGCTGCCCGGATCGCGCGCCGGGTTCGCGTTCGGCGACGCGACGCTCGTCGACGCCGTCGCGCGCGACGGGCTCACCGACGCGTTCGACCGCGCGTCCATGGGCGTCTCGACCGAGCGCACCAACGTCGGCGACGTGTTCGTCTCGCGCGAGGAGCAGGACGTCGTCGCGGCGGCCTCGCACCAGCGCGCTGCGGCCGCGGCGAAGGACGGCCTGTTCGACGCCGAACTCGCGCCCGTGAGCGTCCCGCAGCGCCGGGGCGAGGCGGTCGAGGTGCGCGACGACGAGGGCGTGCGGCCCGACACGACCGTCGAGGGCCTCGCCCGCCTGCGCCCCGCGTTCGACCCCGAGGGCACCATCACCGCGGGCAACGCGTCGCAGATCTCCGACGGCGCCGCCGCGCTCGTGCTCACGACGCGTGCCCGGGCCGAGTCCGCGGGTGCGCCCGTGCTCGCGACCGTGCGGACGTGGGGGCAGGTCGCCGGCCCCGACACGTCGCTGCACTCCCAACCCGCGCGCGCGATCCTGCAGGCGCTCGACCGCGCCGGCTGGACCGTCGACGACCTCGACCTCGTCGAGATCAACGAGGCCTTCGCGACCGTCGTCGCGGTGTCCACGCGCGTGCTCGGCGTCTCGCCGGACGTCGTCAACGTGCACGGTGGCGGCATCTCGCTCGGCCACCCCATCGGTGCGTCCGGTGCCCGCCTCGCGGTTCACGCGGCGCACGAGCTCGCGCGCCGTGGTGGCGGGCGCGTCGCCGTCGGGCTGTGCGGCGGCGGCGGCCAGGGAGAGGCGCTGCTGCTGGAGGCGTGACCACGCTCGACCGGCTCGACAGGACGGCGCGGAGCACCTCGCCTACGCTCGCGACGTGCAGCCGACCGTGACAGAGACCCGCGCCCCCGATCTCGTCGACGAGAAGCCTGCGAGGCACGGTGTGTGGGGGCGGTGGCTGCGGCGGTTCTCGGCGACCGGGCTGGTGCTCGCGCTGCTGTGGTTCTGCCTGTCGTTCACGCCGTCGCTCATCCCGCGCGCCTGGTACTACCAGGCCGTGATCTCCGGGGTGAGCGCGGTCGGCGGCTACGGCCTGGGGGCGTTCGTCGAGTGGTTCGCGCTCAAGGTCGGGCTGCGCATCCGATGGACGGCGCGGGCGAGCCGCGTCGCGTGGTGGGTCCTCGCAGGAGCGACCGTCGTGCTCGTGCCGCTCTCGCTGGTCCTGGGCGCCCGCCGCCAGATCGAGCTGCGGCACCTGTTCGGCATGTCCGAGGACGTCCCCGGACGTGAGGTCGTGACGCTCCTCGTCGCGCTCGTCGTCGCGCTGCTCGTGCTCCAGGCCGGGCGCGGGCTGCGCCGCGTCGCGCGCTGGGTCGCCCGGCTCGTCGGCCGGGTCGTGCCCGCCCCGGTTGCGCGGTTCGTGAGCGGCGTGGCCGTCGCGGTCGTCGTGGTGCTCGTGTTCAACGGGGTCGTCTGGTCGGGCGCGATGAGCGCGCTCAACTCGATCTACGCGGCCGCGAACGCCGACGTCGACCCACGCCTGTCGCCGCCGACCCAGCCCGAACGGTCCGGGTCGGACGCGTCGCCCGAGACGTGGGACTCGCTCGGTGCTGAGGGGCGCAAGTTCGTCGTGTCCGGCCCGACGCTCGACGAGCTGACCGCGTTCGCCCAGGCGGGCGACGTCGTCGACCCCGCGGACGTGCGCGAGCCGATCCACGCCTACGCCGGCCTCGATCCCGACGGCGACCTCGACGCCACGGCGGCGCGCGTCGTCGACGAGCTCGACCGGACGGACGCGTGGGACCGGTCCGTCCTCGTCGTCGCCACCACGACCGGGACGGGCTGGGTGGACCCCGGCATGGTCGAGGCGCTCGAGCTCATGCACGGCGGCGACACCGCGATCGCGAGCATGCAGTACTCGTACCTGCCGAGCTGGATCAGCTTCGTCGGCGACCGGTCGACCCCGCCCGCCGCGGGCAAGGCGCTGTTCGAGGCGGTGTACGACCGCTGGTCGGAGCTGCCCGAGGACGACCGTCCGCGCCTGCTCGCGTTCGGCATCTCGCTCGGGTCGTTCGGGATGCAGGGCGCCTTCAGCGGCGTGCAGGACGTCGAGGCGCGTTCCGACGGCGCGATGTTCACCGGGACGCCCGGCTTCACGCCGCTGTGGCGCGAGCTCACCGACGCGCGCGACCCCGGGTCGCTCGAGTACGCGCCCGTGCTCGACGACGGCCGGCAGGTCCGGTGGGGGCGCCCCGTCGAGACCGGGGTCGCAGACCTCTGGGGTCCCGGCCCCCGGTGGGACGAGCCGCGCGTCGTCTACCTCCAGCACGCGTCCGACGGCGTGACCTGGTGGGGACCGGAGACGCTGTGGTCCGAGCCCGACTGGCTGCGCGAACCCCGCGGCCCCGACGTCCTGGGTGACGTGCGGTGGTACCCGTTCGTCACGTTCTGGCAGCTCACGGGCGACCTGTTCGTCGCGGCCGCGTCGGACATCCCGCCCGGCCACGGCCACGTCTACAAGCTCGAGTACGCCGACGGGTTCGCCGCCCTGCACGCTCCCGCGGGCTGGTCGGCCGCCGACACCGCGCGCCTCAAGGCCGCGATGGGCGCGCCGACGCAGGGCGGCTCGATCGGCTGACCCGGCCCGGGCTCACCGGGGCGCGTGCCGGTCCAGGAAGGCGTACACCTCCGTGGTGTCGACGCCGGGGAACGCGCCGGTCGGCATCGCGGCGAGCATCGACGCGTGCGGGCGGGCGCTCGGCCACGACTGCCCGGCCCAGCGGTCCGAGAGCGCGTCCGGCGGGCGGCGGCAGCAGGCGCCGTCGGGGCACCGGGAGACCAGACGCTCGGTCGTGTCGCGCCCGAGGAACCACTTGACGTGCGCGAACGGGACGCCGACGCTCACGGAGAACTCGCCGTCGGCCGACGCCTGCACGCGCGACGTGCACCAGTAGGTGCCGCTCGGGGTGTCCGTGTACTGGCTGAACGGGCTGAGCCGGTCCTCGACCGCGAACACCGTGCGCGCGGTCCAGCTCCGGCACACGTACTGCCCCTCGACGGCGCCGAGCGGGTCGGCGGGGAAGCGCACGCCGTCGTTCTCGTAGGCCTTGTGGATGACACCCGACTCGTGGACCTTCATGAAGTGCACCGGGATGCCGAGGTGCTTCGTCGCGAGGTTCGTGAACCGGTGCGCGGCGGTCTCGTACGACACCGCGAACGCGTCTCGGAGGTCCTCGATCGAGATCTCGCGCGCGTCCTTCGCGGCCCGGAGCGCCTTGACCGCGTGCCGCTCCGGCAGGAGCAGAGCCGCCGCGAGGTAGTTGGCCTCGACGCGCTGGCGCAGGAACTCGCGGTAGTCGCGCGGCTCCGCGTGGCCGAGCACGTGCGGCGCGAGCGCCTGGAGCAGCGCCGACGTCGCGTTGGACCGCCCGCGCATCCCGTTGCTCGGCAGGTAGACGCGGCGGTGCCGCAGATCGAGCACCGAGCGCGTCGAGTGCGGCAGGTCGCCCACGTAGTGCAGCGTGAAGCCGAGGTGCGCCGCGATGTCCGCCGCGACGCGCTGAGGCAGCGGGCCGCCGGCGTGCCCGACGCCGTCGAGCAGCTCGGCCGCCGCGTCCTCGAGCTCGGGGAAGTAGTTGTCCTGCGCGCGCATCGTCGCGCGCAGCTCCGCGTTGGCGCGGCGCGCCTCCTCGGGGGTCGCGGCGCGTTCGGTGTGCAGCCGCTGGAGCTCGCGCTCCAGGGCGACGATGGTCTCGAGCGCGTCCGTGGGCAGCGACTTGCCGACCCTGACCGGACGCAGCCCGAGGGCGTCGAAGAGCGGGCCGCGCTGCGCGCGCTCGAGCTCGATCTCGAGCGCGTCCCGCCGGGACGGCGCCTCGGGTGACAGCAGGTCGTCGAGGCTCGCGCCGAGCGCCCGCGCGACGGCCTGGAGCTGGGCGAACTTCGGCTCGCGCTTGCCGTTCTCCAGGAGCGACACCTGGGACGGCGCGCGACCGATCGCGGCGCCGAGCTCGTCGAGCGTCATGCCGCGCGCGGTGCGCAGGTGCCGGATCCTGCGGCCGATCGTCAGGGCGTCGGGCTCGCTCTCGAGCGGGATTTCCGCATGTTCCGCAATTCCGGCCGGTCGCGTCGTCGGGATAGCCATGACTGAGAGTGACACGCCCCACTCCTTGCGCACAAGAGAAGAAGTGCAATTCTTTCGCTCGATCTGGCTTGAGACGGGGTTGTCAGCGGGAGGAAGGTCGAAGCACGGACCTCGCCGAGGTCCACCGACCGGCCCGTCCGGTCCGCGCTGCGCGGACCGGCGCACCACCAGGAGGCACCCGTGAACAGGCCCACCATCGTCAGCCGCCGCTCCCCGTCCGAGTACGCGGGCGGCGCCCGTCCGCTCGGCACCGTCGCGACGACGGCGGACGTCGCGGGCCACACCCCGGACCGCCCCGGCTCCCGCCCCGGCGACCAGACCCAGACGGCGGCCGAGATCGCCGAGCAGTGGGCGACCGATCCGCGCTGGGCCGGCCTCCAGCGCGACTACACCGCGGACGACGTCGTCGCGCTGCGCGGCTCGGTGCGCGAGGAGCACACGCTCGCGCGACGCGGTGCCGAGAAGCTCTGGGAGCAGATCCACACCGAGGAGTGGGTCGCCGCGCTCGGCGCGTTCACCGGCAACCAGGCCGTGCAGCAGGTGCGTGCCGGTCTCAAGGCCATCTACCTGTCCGGGTGGCAGGTCGCGGCCGACGCCAACCTCTCCGGCCAGACGTACCCCGACCAGTCGCTCTACCCCGCCAACTCCGTGCCCGCCGTCGTGCGCCGCATCAACAACGCGCTCCTGCGCGCGGACCAGATCGAGACGGCGGAGTCCGGTGCGCCGAGCCGGGACTGGCTCGCCCCGGTCGTCGCCGACGCCGAGGCCGGGTTCGGCGGCCCGCTCAACGCGTACGAGCTCATGCACTCGATGATCGCCGCGGGCGCGGCGGGCGTGCACTGGGAGGACCAGCTCGCGTCGGAGAAGAAGTGCGGCCACCTCGGCGGCAAGGTGCTCGTGCCCACGAGCCAGCACATCCGCACCCTCAACGCCGCGCGCCTCGCGGCTGACGTCGCGGGCGTGCCGTCGGTCATCATCGCCCGCACGGACTCGCTCGCCGCGGACCTGCTGACGTCCGACGTCGACGAGCGGGACCAGCCGTTCCTCACGGGCGAGCGCACCTCGGAGGGCTTCTACCGGGTGCGCCCGGGGCTCGACGCCGTCGTCGCGCGCGGCCTCGCGTACGCGCCGTACTCCGACCTCATCTGGGTCGAGACGGGCGAGCCCGACCTCGAGCTCGCGCGCACGTTCGCGGAGACGATCCACGCGCAGTACCCGGACAAGAAGCTCGCGTACAACTGCTCGCCGTCGTTCAACTGGAAGAAGCACCTCGACGACGCCCAGATCGCGAGCTTCCAGAAGGAGCTCGCCGCGATGGGCTACGCGTTCCAGTTCATCACGCTGGCCGGCTTCCACGCCGTCTCGCACTCCATGTTCGAGCTCGCGCGCGGCTACGGCGAGCGCGCGATGTCCGCCTACGTCGAGCTCCAGGAGGCCGAGTTCGCCTCCGAGGCCGACGGCTACACCGCCACCCGCCACCAGCGGGAGGTCGGCACCGGCTACTTCGACCGGGTCGCCACGGCTCTCAACCCCGACGCCGCCACCCTCGCGCTCGCCGGGTCCACCGAGACCGCCCAGTTCCACTAAGCCCCTCGCGAGGTAGAGGAGCAGTCCCGCGAGGTAGAGGCCTGGTCATGACCACGCCTCTACCTCGTGGACCAGGGCTCTACCTCGGCCTACCAGAGCTCTACCTCGCGACATCGACCTTCGGAGCACGCCATGACCACCCTCACCACGACCACCTCTCCCCCGACCTCCGGCCCGCACGCCGAGCGCCCGGGCGCACCCACGCCGTCGGGCACCTTCCGCGTCACCGGCACGCTGCGCGTCACCGGGACGCTGGGCGACCGCTACCGCGAGATCCTCACGCCGGAGGCGCTCGACTTCCTCACGCTGCTGCACGACCGGTTCGTCGCCCGCCGCCACGAGCTGCTCATGGACCGGCAGCAGCGTCGGCAGGACGTCGCGGACGGCATCGACCCCGACTTCCGCGCCGCGACGCGGCCCGTGCGCGACGACCTTTCGTGGCGCGTCGCCGGCTCGGCCGGCGCGCCGGGCCTCGAGGACCGCCGCGTCGAGATCACCGGGCCGACCGACCCCAAGATGACGATCAACGCGCTCAACTCCGGCGCCAAGGTGTGGCTCGCCGATGCCGAGGACGCCTCCAGCCCGACGTGGCGCAACGTCGTCGAGGGGCAGCTCGCGCTGCACGACGCGATCCGCGGGACGCTGACCCACACGACCGGGTCGGGCGACCACCGCAAGGAGTACCGCCTGCGCTCGACGACGCTCACCGACCTGCCGACGATCGTGTTCCGCCCCCGCGGCTGGCACCTCATCGAGAAGCACATGCGGTACGTCGACCGTGCGGGCGTGAGCGTGTCGGCGTCGGCGTCGCTGGTCGACTTCGGGCTGTACCTGTTCCACAACGCGCACGAGCTCGTCGCGCGCGGCCGCGGGCCGTACTTCTACCTGCCCAAGCTCGAGGGCTACCGCGAGGCGCGGCTGTGGAACGACGTGTTCGTGCTCGCCCAGGAGTACCTGGGGCTGCCGCTGGGCACGATCCGCGCGACCGTGCTGATCGAGACCCTGCCCGCGGCCTTCGAGATGGAGGAGATCCTCCACGAGCTGCGCGACCACTGCGCCGGGCTCAACGCCGGTCGGTGGGACTACCTGTTCTCCGTGATCAAGGCGTTCCGGACGCGCGGCGACTCCTACGTGCTGCCCGACCGCGCGCAGGTCACCATGACCGCACCGTTCATGCGCGCGTACACCGAGCTGCTCGTCGCGACGTGCCACAAGCGCGGCGCGCACGCGATCGGCGGGATGAGCGCGTTCATCCCCGACCGGCGCCGGCCGGACGTCACCGAGCGCGCGTTCGAGCAGGTGCGTGCCGACAAGCGCCGCGAGGCGACGGACGGGTTCGACGGGACGTGGGTCGCGCACCCCGACCTCATCGAGGTCGCGCGCGGCGAGTTCGACGCGGTCCTGGGCGACCGGCCGCACCAGGTGTCCCGCCTGCGCGACGACGTCGAGGTGGGCCAGCACGAGCTGCTCGACATCGGCTCGGCCCGCCGCGCCGGGGCGACCGTGACCGCGGCGGGCCTGCGCTCCAACGTCTCCGTCGGGGTGCGGTACCTCGAGTCGTGGCTGCGCGGCGTCGGCGCCGCGGCGATCGACCACCTCATGGAGGACGCCGCGACCGCCGAGATCTCGCGCTCGCAGGTCTGGCAGTGGATCGCGTCGGGCACGCGGACCGAGAACGGCGTGCCGATCACGCGCGACCGCGTCGAGGCGCTCCTCGCCGAGATCGTCGACGACCTGCCGCGCACCCCGGGCAACCGCATCGACGACGCGGCCAACGTGTTCCGCGCCGTCGCGCTGGCCGAGGACTTCCCGACGTTCCTCACCATCGGGGCCTACTCGCAGTTCCTGGTGGGCTCGGAGCCCGACCAGCCGTAACGGCGTCGCCGAGCACGACATGGGGGTCGTAATCCGCTGGATAACGACCCCCATGTCGTGCTCGCGGGCGGGTGGTGTCGTGGTCGGCAGGTCGTGCGTGCTCGACGGCGGTCCGCGTCCCCGAGCGTCCGTCGTCCCCACTCCTGGTGTTGGCAGGCCGAGATGTGGGAGCATCCGGCCACGCACGGCGACACGGTCGTCCGGGCGCTCGCCCGCACGACCCCGGAGCAGCCATGAGCAACCCCTTCGCGCCACCGAGCCAGTCGACCTCGGGAGCGCCCCCCGCGCCGTCGGCAACTCCCGCCGCGCCGACGGCCCCGGCCCCGACGGCGCCCCCGGCGACCTCGCCTCCGGTCCCCACGCCCGGGTACCCCGCTCCCCCGCAGTCCGCCTCGCCGCCGTCGCCGATCGGGCCCGGTCCGGCGCCGATCGGCCACGGTCCCGTCCCGCCAGGGCCGCTCCCGCCAGGGCCGCTCCCATCAGGGCCGACGTACCCCGTCGCCGGACTCCCCGGCCCGCCCCCGCCCGCCGCGCGCCGCGGCCTGTCGCGCACCGCCGTCGGGCTGATCGTCGGTGCCGCGTGCCTCGCGGTGGGCGGCGGCGTCGGCTTCGCGGCCGGTGTCGCGAGCGACGCGGGCGGGCGTATCGCCGACTGGTACACCGAGCCGGTCGAGGACGAGTGGTCCGAGGACTGGTCGGACGAGGACTGGTCCGAGGGCGAGTGGGAGGGCTCCGGGACGCGGGCCGACCCGTGGTTCTTCGACGGCTATACCGTCGCCGGTGAGGAGTGGGAGGTCCTCCTCGACCCGCCGTACGAGGCGACCGCGGAGATCCTCACGCACAGCGACGTCAACGTCGCGCCGCCGGAGGGCACGGAGTACTGGATCGTCCCGGTGACCGCCACGTACTACGGCCCCAGCTCGCAGGTGAGCGCGTGGGGCGCGGTCGACGTCGGCTTCGTCGGCGACGACGGCGTCCATGCCGACGGGCAGTGCGGCGCCGTGCCGGACGCCCTCGTCGGCACGGGCCTCGTCGGGACCGACGACACCGTGTCGGGCAACGTGTGCGTCGCAGTTCCCACGGGCGCACCCGGGCTGTGGACGCTCTCGCTCGAGGGCTACGAGCCCTGGTACCTCACGGCGGACGACCCGCTCGCGAGCTGACCGGCACCCGGAGCACGGGTGCGGTTCGCCGTGCTCTGAGCGCGCCGCGCGGGGGCGGAGAACGCCCCGCCCCCGCGCGCTCAGCCCAGCGCGTGCACGAAGTCCACGCGCTGCGCGGCGAACCAGGCCTCGTTCTCGCGGATCCGGTCCCCGACCCCGCCGTCCCACATGCGCTGCCAGCCCCCGCCGCGGGTGTGTGCCGCGTGCCGCATCGCGTACCAGCTCCGCGCGAACCGCTGCGCGAGCACGTCGAGCAGCGCGAGCCGCTGCGACCGGTCCAGCCCGTACGCCTCGGTGAGGATCCGCGCACGCCGCGGTGCGTCCAGGTCGCGCAGGACCTCCGGCCGCGTCTCCGGCGGCACGACCGGCGCCCAGTAGAGCAGCGTCGTCGCCACGTCGAGCAACCGCGTGGTCGGCGCGGCGAGGTCGAAGTCGATCACCCCGACGAGCCGGTGCGGACCCCGCGGGTCGTCGCCGGCCGGAACGAACAACGCGTTCTCGACGGTGAGGTCGTTGTGCCCGACGACGTCCGGCACGTCGAACACGTCCGGCACCTCCGGGAACTGCACCCGCTCGGGCCACGCGACGCCGTCGGGCAGCACGACGTCGCGCGACACCGCGTGGAGGTCACGCAGCCACTCCCCGAGCTGGACGAGCACGTCCTCGTCGGTCGCCCACGCGTGCGGCGGGCGCCCGCCCATCTCGCCCGGCAGGAACGTCACGACCTCCCGGCCGTCGTCGTCGACACCGAGGAACCGCGGCGCGCGCTCGAAGCCCTCGCGCTCCAGGTGCAGCAGGTACGCCTCGACGGCAGGGCTGTGCGGGCCGCGCGGACGGCGGACGGTGTCGCCGCGCCGGACGATCCCGTCCGACACGTCACCACCGAGCAGGGGGACCTCGACGTCGTCCGCGTCGTCGCGGTACGGGGGCAGATCGGTCATACCCGACACCCTCGCACGTGCGGCAGGCCCGTGACCAGGCCCACCGCGCCGTCGCGCTACGCGACCGCCTCGAACGGATACCGGCGGCGCAGGACGAGCCGCTGCACGAGCGTCCACGTCACCGTCACCAGCAGGTACAGCCCGGCGGCCAGCGGCACGAAGCACGCGATCACTGCGGTGACGAACTGCAGGACACCGAGCGCGTTCTGCAGGCCGGCACCGGAGAGCGCCGCCCCGCCGGGGACGCTCGGCACGGCGTCGGACCCGCGCGCCGTGCGGGGCAGCGCGAGACGCCCCCCGGGCAGGGAGGCGCGGCGCGAGAGCTCGCCGACGAGGGCGATCGCGAGCACGACCACCCCCGCCACGACGACGGTGGGCACGGCGCCCACCCCGACCGCACCGACGAGGTTCGAGCCCAGAGGTGCGCCGAACAGGGTGTGGCCGAGCAGCGCGTTGCCGTGCCCGGCGATCTCCGCATGGAGGAACAGCGCGTAGACCAACCCGACCACGGGCGCCTGGGCCAGCATCGGGAGGCACCCGGCGAACGGCGTCGTGCCCTCCTCGGCGTAGAGGTCGAGGGTCGCACGCTGCAGCTTCTGCGGGTCGTCCCGGTGGCGACGCTGGAGCTCGGCGAGCCGGGGCGCGAGGCGCGCGCGGTCACGCTCCGCCTTGGCCTGGGAGACACCGACGGGCACGAGCAGCGCGCGGACGGCGAGCGTCAGCAGGACGACGGCCGCCGCGGCCGCGGCACCTCCGGCGACGGGTTCGAGCAGGGCGGACAAGGCCATCAGGGCGCGGTAGGCGGCGTCGAGCACGGTGGAGACGAGCGGGAGGTCGAGCAGGTTCATGGTGGTGTCCTCGGTCGAACGTGCGGGGTACGCGTTCGCCGATCACCCTGCGCCGGGCAGGCTGGGGCACACCGCGACACGGTGCGCGCGGGATGCGAGGGAGGGCCTCGGCCGGGTGATCAGCCGAGGAGTCGGCCGGGTGCCCGGGGCCGGGCACTGCCGGGGGCGTCCGGGTCGCTCTGCGTCACGGCGGGACCGACGTCGACCGTGTCGCGCAGCCGGCCCGCCGGGCGAGCCGCCACGCCGAGCGCGAGCGGTGCGCCCCAGCGTGCGGTCATCGCAGCCA
Organism: Cellulosimicrobium sp. GQ32; assembly: GCF_059758455.1. Lineage (NCBI taxonomy): Bacteria > Bacillati > Actinomycetota > Actinomycetes > Micrococcales > Promicromonosporaceae > Cellulosimicrobium > Cellulosimicrobium sp. GQ32. The sequence continues at coordinate 136,542 of NZ_JCAXEP010000003.1, forward strand.
CCGCCGCGACGAGGGCCGTGGCACCGAGGAGGAAGAGCGTGGCGGTGAGGGTCGACGTGCCGAGCAGGAGCGTGAGCGCGGAGGCGAGGTCCCGCGCGACGACGAGCAGGTCGTTCATCGGGTCGCCTCCTCTCCGGTCGCGGGCCGCCGGGGCCCGTCGTGGAGCCTGTCGGTGGGTTCAGCCTAGGCCACGTCGAGCGCTGCCCACTCGTCGTCGGTGAGCAGGCGCGACCGGATGATGAACCGCACGCCCTCGGGCGCCTCGACGCTGAACCCGGCGCCGCGGCCGGGGACGACGTCGATCGTCAGGTGGGTGTGCTTCCAGTACTCGAACTGCGCGCGGCTCATCCACACCGGCACGGCGAACCCGCCCTCCGCGCCGTCCGCCCCGGCGGGGCCGTCGGTACCGGGGCCCGGCGCGTCGACGACGAGGTCGCCGAGGTGCACGTCGGCGTCGCCGAGCAGGAAGTCGCCCTGCGGGTAGCACATGGGCGACGACCCGTCGCAGCACCCGCCGGACTGGTGGAACATGAGCTCGCCATGGACCGGCCGCAACCGCGCGAGCAGCGCGGCGGCGTCGTGGGTGAGCGCGACCCGCCCCGGGACCGAGCTGGCCGCGCGGGGCGAGGGAACGTCGTCGGGCACGGAAACCTCCTGCAGCAGAGAGCGAGAACGGGATTGCTCACCGCCGAACACGGGGTTGCTGTCGTTCTGACGGCGAGAACGACACCAACCCCGTGTTCGGCGGACAGGGGCCGGGCTCTAGAAGAAGCCCAGCTTCTGGGCCGAGTAGGAGACGAGGAGGTTCTTCGTCTGCTGGTAGTGGTCGAGCATCATCTTGTGGTTCTCGCGACCCACGCCGGAGCCCTTGTACCCGCCGAACGCCGCGGCCGCGGGGTACGCGTGGTAGCAGTTGGTCCACACGCGGCCGGCCTCGATGGTCCGGCCCGCGCGGTAGGCGGTGCTCCCCGACCGCGACCAGACGCCGGCCCCGAGCCCGTAGAGGGTGTCGTTGGCGATCGTCATGGCGTCGTCGAAGTCGGAGAAGTCGGTGACCGCGACGACGGGACCGAAGATCTCCTCCTGGAAGATCCGCATCGAGTTCTTGCCCTCGAAGATCGTGGGCGTCACGTAGTACCCGCCGGCGAGGTCGCCGCCGAGCTCGGCGCGCGTCCCGCCCGTGAGCACCTTGGCGCCCTCGGCCTTGCCGATCTCGATGTACGACAGGATCTTCTCGAGCTGGTCGTTGGACGCCTGCGCGCCGATCATCGTCTCGGTGTCGAGCGGGTTGCCCTGCTTGACGGCCTGGGTGCGGGCGACCGCGTCGCCGAGGAACGTGTCGTAGATCGACGACTGGATGAGGGCCCGCGACGGGCACGTACACACCTCGCCCTGGTTGAGAGCGAACATCGTGAACCCCTCGAGCGCCTTGTCGTAGAAGTCGTCGCGCGCTTCGGCGACGTCGGAGAAGAAGATGTTCGGCGACTTGCCGCCGAGCTCGAGCGTGACCGGGATGATGTTCTGGCTCGCGTACTGCATGATCAGGCGGCCCGTCGTCGTCTCGCCCGTGAACGCGATCTTGCGGATGCGCGGGCTGGAGGCGAGCGGCTTGCCGGCCTCGACGCCGAACCCGTTGACGACGTTGACCACCCCGGGCGGCAGCAGGTCACCGATGACGTCCATGAGGAAGAGGATCGACGCGGGCGTCTGCTCGGCGGGCTTGAGCACGACGCAGTTGCCCGCCGCGAGCGCCGGGGCGAGCTTCCACACGGCCATGAGGATCGGGAAGTTCCACGGGATGATCTGGCCGACGACGCCGAGCGGCTCGTGGAAGTGGTACGCGATGGTGTCCTCGTCGATCTCGGAGATCGACCCCTCCTGCGCGCGGATCGCGCCCGCGAAGTAGCGGAAGTGGTCGATCGCGAGCGGGATGTCGGCGGCGAGCGTCTCGCGGACCGGCTTGCCGTTCTCCCACGACTCGGCGACGGCGATCCGCTCGAGGTTCTCCTCCATGCGGTCGGCGATCTTGTTGAGGATGTTCGCGCGCTCCGTCGCGCTCGTGCGACCCCACGACCGGGCGGCGCCGTGCGCGGCGTCGAGCGCGCGCTCGACGTCGTCGGCGTTGCCGCGCGCGACCTCCGTGAAGGTCCGGCCCGTGACCGGGCTGGGGTTCTCGAAGTACTGCCCGCCCGACGGCGCGACGTACTCGCCGCCGATCCAGTGGTCGTACCGGGACTTGTACTCGGCGATGGCCCCGTCCGTGCCGGGGGCTGCGTAGACCGTCATCGTCTGCCTCCTCGTCGCGCTGGCTCGCAGCGCTCGATCTCGCCGCGCTCCTGGGAGGTCGCCTCCGGGCGGGGAGTGCCCGACGGCGGTGCGCGGCACGGCGCCTCGTCGCGCCGTGGCACGACGCTAGGCACGCGAGGGTTGCAGGACCGTTGCAGCGCCTGTCGCGGTCAGCCGAGCTCGTCGTCGAGCAGGTCGAGGTGCGCGCGGGCGCGGACCCAGAGGGGGCTGCCGTGGTCGGCGACGCGCTGGAGGCGCGTCCACGCGTCGTGGTCCTCGGCGCCGTCGTCGGTGCGGGTCCAGGCGTCGAGGGCGTCGGCGTCGCCCGTCGACACGACGGCCGCGCGGAGCTCCGCCGCGAGCTCGGCGCGCAGGTGCTCGACGGCGGGCGCGCCGGAGCGCGGGAGGAGCGGGGCGCGGTAGGCGGCGACAGCCCCCCGGACGTCGCCGACCGCGAGCCGGTCGCGCACGACGTCGGCGTCCGTGCGCAGCGGCCGCGCGAGCCGGTAGGGACGGGAGCCGGCGAGGAGCGGTCCGGCGACGCGGCGCAGGCGCGAGACCTCCGCGCGCACGGTGACGTCGGAGAGCGCGCCAGGGTGCAGGAGCACGGCGAGCTCGTCGGCGGAGAGGCCGCGCGGGTGGGCGGCAAGGAGAGCGAGGATCTCGGCGTGCCGCAGCGACAGCCGGTGCTCCAGCCCGTCGGGCGCCCGGAGCAGCGGGGTGGTGCCGAGCACGAACAGCTCGGGCCGCCCGTCGGGCGGTGGCGCGGGGGGCGTCCCGACGCGGCCGGTCGCCGTCGTCGCGGCAGCGGCACGCTCGGCCAGCTCGCGCTCGAGGCTCAGCACGGTGGCGCGCACGAGCGAGAGCACGACGCCCGAGGCGGCCGACTGCCGGCCGGTGACGTCGAGGACGCCGAGGACGCGGCCGGTCCCGGGCTCGTGGATGGGGACGGCCGTGCAGCTGAACGCCTGGACGGGCCGCGAGAAGTGCTCCGCGCCGAGGACCTGCACGGCCCGGCGCGCGGCGAGCGCGGTCCCGGGGGCGTTGGTCCCGACGCGCTCCTCGCGCCACACCGACCCCTCGACGAAGCCGACGCGCTCGACCGCGTCCCGCAGCGCGCGGCTGCCCTCGACCCACAGGAGCCGGCCCGCGTCGTCGGACACGGCGACGGCGAGGCCGTCGTCCGCCGCGGCGTCGACGACGAGCTCGCGCACCACGGGCATGACCCCCGCGAGCGGGTGGGCGTCGCGGTAGGCGACGAGGTCGTCGTGGGCGAGCGCGGACTCCGTGCGCGGGCCCTCGGGGTCGACGCCGCTGTGCACGGACCGGCGCCACGAGTCGGCGACGACCGGGTGGACGCCGTGCGGGAGGACGCCGTCGACGAGGAACGACCGGTAGGCCGCGCGGACCGAGCGGGCGTCGCGGCGCGCGTCAGGGCGACGCGGGTGCGCGTCCGAGCGCAGCGGCGGTGCGAGGGTGCGCGACACGGGACCTCCCACGTCGTCGTGCGGTGCTGGGCCCCAGTGTAGGGCGCGCCCGTCGGCCCGCTACCGCGGCGGCCGGCCGGTCGCCGCCCCGACCGTGGCCGTCGCGTCCGCCGCGACGCGACGCAGCCCCGCGAGGACGACGCTCGTCGCCGCGGTGGGCGGGGCGCCGCGTCGCACGGCGGCGTACACCGGGCGCGTCCGGGGCGTGCGCAGGGGGCGCGCGACGACGTCGTAGCGCGGATCGACGGCGAGGCCCGGCAGCAGCGCGACCGACAGCCCCGCCTCGACGTGCGCGAGCAGCAGCTCGTAGCTCGGCAACCGCGCGACCACGTGCGGCTCGAACCCGGCGTCTCGGCACGCGCTCTCGACGAGCGTGGAGAGATACCGGCCCGGCAGGTCGGCGGCCCAGCGCGCGCCCGCCAGGGCGGCAAGGTCGACAGGCCCCTCCCCCGCCGCACTCCCTGCCGACGCCTCCGCCGACGCACTCCTCGGTGCGACGAGGACGACCGGGTCCTCGAGCAGCGGGACGGTCGCGACGTCGGGCCCGGCGAGCCGCGCGCCGTCGAGCAGGTCGGCGGTCACCGCGACGTCGACGTCCGCGCGGCGGAGCGCGGGCCCGCTCTCGCGGGGGTCGAGCTCGACGACCTCGACCTGCACCCTGGGGTGCTCGACGGCCAGGCGTCGCGCGAGGGGGATCACGAGGGCCCGGACGCCGCTCGAGAACGCCGCGACGCGCACGACCCCGGCGGGCTGCCCGTCGGGCTGGGCGAGCTCCGCCTCCGCGAGCGCCATCTGGTCGAGGATCACGCGAGCGTGCCGGGCGAGGGTGCGCCCCGCGGGCGTGAGACTCACCCTCCGCCCGGTCCGCTCGACGAGGCGCGACCCGGTCTCGGCCTCGAGCGCCGCGAGCTGCGCGGACACCGCGGACGGGCTCAGGTGCAGGGACGCACCCACTGCGCGCACGGTCCCGAGGCTCTCGAGCCGGGCGAGGATCTGGAGCCGGGCGGCGTTGAGCACGCGCTCCTCCGTTCCGTGCGGTCGCTTGTGCGGTTTCTCTGCACAGACTGTACGAGAACTCGTGCTGTACGCGCACAGGGCTCCGTCCCTACGCTCGGAGGATGGCCGTCCTCCCGTCCCCCGCCCCGACGACCCCGGACGCCGCGGCGTTCTGGGCCGACGCCGACCGGCACCTCGTGCGGTACGGCGGGCCGTTCACGCCGGAGATCGTCGAGCGCGCGTCGGGCAGCTTCCTCACGACGGTCGGCGGACGGCGGGTCCTCGACTTCACGTCGGGGCAGATGAGCGCGATCCTCGGGCACAGCCACCCGGCGATCGTCGAGACGGTCCGCAGCCAGATCGGCACGCTCGACCACCTCTTCTCCGGGATGCTGTCGCCCCCCGTCGTCGACCTCGCGCGGCGCATCGCGGGCACGCTGCCCGGCCCGCTCGAGAAGGTCCTGCTCCTCACGACGGGAGCCGAGTCGAACGAGGCCGCGATCCGGATGGCGAAGCTCGTCACGGGTCGGCACGAGGTCGTGTCGCTCGCCGGGTCGTGGCACGGCATGACGCACGCCGCGGCCGCGGCGACGTACAGCGCGGGGCGCCGCGGCTACGGCCCGACGGCGCCCGGGAACCTCGTCATCCCCGTCCCGAACGCGTACCGCCCGGACCACCTCACGCCCGACGGCGCGCACGACTGGCGCCGCCAGCTCGACCTCGCGTTCGACCTCGTCGACGTGCAGTCCACGGGGAGCCTCGCAGCGTGCATCGTCGAGCCGATCCTCAGCTCGGGCGGGATCGTCGAGCTGCCGCCCGGCTACCTCGCGGCGCTGCGCGACAAGTGCCACGAGCGCGGGATGCTCCTCATCCTCGACGAGGCGCAGACGGCGCTGTGCCGGACCGGGTCCTGGTACGCGTTCGAGGGTCGCGACGGCGAGGAGCCCGTGGTGCCCGACATCCTCACGATCTCCAAGACGCTCGGCGCCGGCCTGCCGCTCGCCGCCGTCGTCACGAGCGCCGAGATCGAGGAGCTCGCGCACGAGCGCGGCTTCCTGTTCTTCACGACGCACGTCTCCGACCCGCTCGTCGCAGCGGTCGGCAACACCGTCCTCGACGTTCTCGAGGCCGAGCAGATGGACGCCCGGGTACGCGTGCTCGGCGACCGCCTGCGGGCCGGGCTGCTCGACCTCCAGGACCGTCACACCACGATCGGCGACGTCCGCGGGCGGGGTCTGCTCCAGGGCATCGAGCTCGTGCTCGACCGCGAGACCAAGGAGGGCGCCGACGCCCTCGGCGCCTTGGTCACCCGGCGGGCGCTGGACCTCGGGCTCCACATGAACGTCGTGCAGCTCCGCGGCATGGGCGGCGTATTCCGGATCGCGCCCCCGCTCACCGTGAGCGAGGAGGAGCTCGACCTCGGCCTCGACCTGCTCGACCGCGCGCTCGGCGAGGCGGAGCGCGAGCTGCTCGGCTGAGCCGCTCCCGGGCCACCGACGCTGTCGGCGAGGTCAGGTTCCGTGACCTCCCCCCGCCGCACGACGAGCCGGGTGCGAGCCGGTCGAGAGCCTGCGTTTACACCGTCTCAGCATGCGCGACGGGCCTTCCGTGATGCGGACAGCCGACCTAGCCTGACGCTCGGACGGACCACCACCTCGGACGACCCACAGCTCATCCCGCCGCACGGAGGACACCATGCCCGCACCGCTCGACACCAGCGAGAAGATCACGCAGTATGCCCACCCCGACCGCCTCGTGAGCACGGGCTGGCTCGCCGAGCACCTCGGTCAGCCGGGCATCGTCGTCGTCGAGTCCGACGAGGACGTGCTGCTCTACGAGACCGGTCACATCCCCGGCGCGGTGAAGATCGACTGGCACACCGACCTCAACGACCCCGACACGCGCGACTACATCGACGGCAAGGGCTTCGCCCAGCTCCTCGGCGGCAAGGGCATCGGCCGCGACACGACGATCGTCGTCTACGGCGACAAGAACAACTGGTGGGCCGCGTACGCCGCGTGGGTGTTCACGCTGTTCGGTCACGAGGACGTGCGCCTGCTCGACGGCGGCCGCGGCAAGTGGATCGCGGAGGGCCGCGAGGTCACGACCGACGTCCCCGCGCCGGAGGCCGTCGAGTACCCCGTCGTCGAGCGCGACGACGTGACGATCCGCGCGTTCAAGGAGGACGTCCTCGCGCACATCGGCAACGGCCCGCTCGTCGACATCCGGTCCCCCCAGGAGTACACGGGCGAGCGCCTGCACATCCCGGACTACCCGGAGGAGGGCGTGCTGCGCGGCGGCCACATCCCGACGGCGCGCAACGTCCCGTGGGCGACCGCGGTCGCCGAGGACGGCACCTACAAGTCGCGCGAGCAGCTCGAGGCGATCTACCAGGAGGGCGGCCTCGGCCTCGCGACGGACGACGAGGTCGTCACGTACTGCCGCATCGGCGAGCGCTCGAGCCACACGTGGTTCGCGCTGACGTACCTGCTCGGCTTCGACAAGGTCCGCAACTACGACGGCTCGTGGACCGAGTGGGGCAACGCCGTGCGCGTGCCGATCGTCAAGGGCGAGGAGGCCGGCGAGGCCCCCGCGTCGCTCAACTGACGCACCGCTCGTCCCTCACGCCCGACGGCGCGCGGCCGGCCCCTCGTGGGCCCGCCGCGCGCCGTCGGCGTCTGCCGCCGGGCATACGGCGAGCGCGCCGGGCGTTCCGCACGGTGGGACCGGGTCCCGGCCGCACGCCCCCGATGCAAGGATCGACACCATGAGCTCCTCGTCCGACGCCTCGTCCCTGCCCGCGGCCCTCGCGGAGATCCGCGAGGACTTCCTCGCGCTGCCCGAGCGCGAGCGTCTCCAGCTCCTGCTCGAGTTCGCGAACGAGCTCCCCGACCTCCCCGAGCGCTACGCGAGCGCGCCCGGTCTGCTGGAGCGGATCGAGGAGTGCCAGTCGCCCGTGCGGGCCTTCGCGGAGGTCGACGACGACGGCGTCGTGCACTTCTTCGCGACCGCGCCCGCCGAGGCGCCGACGACGCGCGGGTTCGCGTCGATCCTCGCGCAGGGCCTGTCGGGTCTGACCGTGCAGGAGGTGCTCGACGTGCCGGACGACTTCCCCATGTCGATCGGCCTCACGCGGGCCGTGAGCCCGCTGCGCATCGGCGGCATGAACGGCATGCTCACGCGCGCCAAGCGCCAGGTGCGCGAGCAGGTCGCCGCGCGGCCCTGACCCGGGGTCCGCGCGGGCGCCGGCCGTCAGCCGCGGAGCGCGAGGCGGCGCGCGAGGACCGCGCACACGACGAGCTGGAGCTGGTGGAACACGATCACCGGCACGGCGACGACGCCCGCGACGGCGACGGGGAACAGCACGCTCGCCATGGGCAGACCCGTGGCGAGCGACTTCTTGGACCCGCACATGAGGAGCGCGATCCGGTCCTCGGTCGACAGCCGCAGGGCCGCACCGCCCCACCAGGTGAGCGCGAGCATCGCGGCGAGGACGAGCGCGCTCACGACGAGCAGCGCGACGATCGACCACCCGGACACGCTCGACCACACGCCCGCCGAGGACGCGGCCGCGACGGCGCCGAACACGACGACGAGGATGGTGCCGCGGTCGACGCCGAGCGTGAGCCAGCGCCGCGCGCGGACCCGGTCGCCGACCCAGGGCTGGAGGAGCTGCCCGACGACGAACGGCAGCAGGAGCTGGAGCAGCACGGTCCGGAGCCCGCCGAGCCCGCCCGTGGGCCCGTCGGCGCCCCCGTCCGCTCCGGTCATGAGCCACAGCACGAGCAGCGGGGTGATGACCATCCCTGCGACGTTCGACACCGTCGCGCCGCAGATCGCCCCGGCGACGTTGCCGCGCGCGACCGACGTGAACGCGACGGACGACTGCACCGTCGACGGGAGCAGGGACAGGTAGAGCACACCCGCGGCGAGCGGCGCCCCGACGAGCGGCTCGATGGCCCACGCCGTGACGAGCCCGAGCACCGGGAACACGACGTACGTGGCCGCCAGGATGCCCCCCTGGAGTCGCCAGTTCCGCAGCCCCGCCCACACCTCGCGCGTCGACAGGCGCATGCCGTAGACGAGGAAGAGGAGCGTGACCGCGACGTCCGCGACGGTGTCGACCACGCGCTGCGCGCCGGGCCCCACCGGCACGACCAGGCCGAGCACGAGCACGACGAGCAGCGTGCCGACGAACGGGTCGACCCACCGGCTCAGGACTGCGCGCACGGGGACCGAGCCTAGCCCGGCTCAGAAGAGGGTGTAGCCGCCGTCGACCGTCACCACCGCGCCGGTCATGAAGCTCGACGCCGCGCTCGCCAGGAAGACCACGGGCGGCCCGATCTCCTCCGGCTCGGCCCACCGGCGCATGGCGGCGGGCGCGACGCAGTCGTCGTAGTACTCCGGCTGGTCGACGGGCGACGCCTCGGTGCGCACGTACCCGGGCGCGACGGCGTTGACGCGGATCCCGTGCGGGGCCCACTCCGCGGCGAGCCCCTTGGTGAGCTGGTGCACCGCCGCCTTCGAGGCCAGGTACGCCGGCTGCCAGCGCGGCCGGTTGACGATCGACGCCGACATCGAGCCGACGTTGACGATCGCGCCCGGTCGACCGTCGACGACCAGGGCCCGCGCGACCGCGCGCGAGCAGTACCAGACGCCGTCGAGGTTGGTCGCGAGCGTGCGGTGCCACACGTCGTCGTCGATCTCGAGCGCCGCACCGCCGATCGAGATCCCCGCGTTGTTGACCAGCAGGTCGACCGTCCCCAGGTCCGCGGCGGCGCGCCCGACGACGTCGTCCACCTGGGCGCGGTCCGTCACGTCGAGCACGTACCCGCGAGCATCGATCCCGTCCTCCCGCAGCGCGGCGGCCGCCGCCTCCGCCGCAGGCGCCGTCGTCGCCGTGAGCGCGACCCGGGCGCCGGCCTCGCCGAGCGCGCGGGCGACGGCGCGCCCGATCCCGCGGCTCCCGCCGGTGAGCAGGGCCGTGCGGCCGGCGAGCGAGAACGAGTCGAGGACGGTCACGCGGGACAGTCGACCACGGGGTGCGTCAGAAGTCGAAGAGGTCCTCGAGCCACGACTCCTTCTTCTTCCGCTTGCGGTAGCGGGGGTCGTAGCCGTCGCGCCCGTCGTGGCGCCGGTCGCGGTCGTCGCGGTAGCGGTCGTCCCGGTACCTGTCGTCGCCGTACTGGTCGCCCCGGTAGCGGTCGCGGTCGTCGTACCGGCGGTCGTCGCGGCGCTCGCCGTAGCCGGGCGTGCCGTAGTCCGCGGCGGTCGCCGGCGGGTACGACGTCGGCGCGGGGGCGGGCGGTGCCGCGGGGGCGGTGGGTGCGGCAGCGGCCGGGCCGGCGGCCTCGGCGGCGATCTCGCTCTCCAGCGAGCGGTCGATGATCTTGTCGAGCTCACCGCGGTCGAGCCACACCCCGCGGCACGTCGGGCAGTAGTCGATCTCCACGCCCTTGCGCTCGGTCATGACGAGCACGGTCTGGTCGGTGGGGCACAGCATGTCTGCCTCCTCGCGAGATGGGCCGGGCGCGGTCCGCGCCCGCTCGGGTACTGCGGAGTCCAACGCGGCTCCCGCACGCGCGGTTCCCGGCCGGCCGCGTCAGCCGGTACGGCGCTCGTTCGCGAGCCGGTCGCGCAGCTCGTCGGCGCGGTGGACCTCGTCGTCGAGGGCGGCGAGCGCGTCGGCGACCCGTGGGAGGAAGTCGGCCCCGGCCCGGAACCACTCGGCCCCTTCGAGGAACCGCTCCGCCGCGGCCTCGTCGTGCAGGGCGAGCGCGAGGTCGGCACGCAGCACCAGGGCGCGGAACCGCACGCGCTCGGCGACGCTCCGCGTGCGCACACCTTCGGCGGCGAAGGCACGGTCGAGGACCTGGGCGGCTCCGCCGGGGTCCCCCGCCGCGCGGAGGATGCGGGCGTGCTCGAGAGCGCGGACCAGGTCGGGTGGTTCCTCGGCGCCGCGGCGTGGCAGCCCGGGCACGAAGGCCCCACCAGCCACGCCGCACCTCCCGCCTCCCGCCGACAGCCCGACCACACTAACCCTGGTCCTGCGGCCCGGCACGGCGGGAGACGGGAGGCGGCCCGGTCAGCGCTGCACGCGCGCGCTACCGCCCGACGCGAGCTTGCGGACCTCGGCGAGGGACGCCGTAGAGGTGTCGCCCGGCGTCGTCATCGCCAGCGCGCCGTGCGCGGCCCCGTACTCCACCGCCTCGTGGATCGAGCCGAGCTCCATGAGCCCGTACGCGAGGCCCGACGCGAACGAGTCGCCGCCGCCCACGCGGTCGAGGATCTCCAGCCCGGGGCGGTGCGTCGCCTCGGCGAAGCCCTGCACGCGCGACCACGCGATCGCGCCCCAGTCGTTGACGGTCGCCGTCTTCACGCCGCGCAGCGTCGTCGCGACGACCTGGAAGTTGGGGTACTCCTCGGCGGCCCGCGCGATCATCGCGCGGAAGGCCCCGGTGTCGAGGTCGGTGAGGTTCTCGTCGACGCCCTCCACCTCGAAGCCGAGCGAGGCGGTGAAGTCCTCCTCGTTGCCGATCATCACGTCGACGTACCGGGCGAGGCGGCGGTTGACCTCCTGCGCGCGCTCGACGCCGCCGATGCCCTGCCACAGCGAGGGGCGGTAGTTGAGGTCGTAGGACACGATCGTGCCGTGGCGGCGCGCGGCGGCCATGGCCGCCTCCGCGACGTCGGCGGACGACTCGGACAGCGCAGCGAAGATGCCGCCGGTGTGGAACCAGCGCACGCCGCGGCCGAACACGTCGTCCCAGTCGACGTCCTCGGGGCGGAGCTGGGCGATCGCGGTGTTGCCGCGGTCGGAGACGCCGACCGCCCCGCGCACGCCGAAGCCGCGCTCGGTGAAGTTGAGGCCGTTGCGCACGGTGCGGCCGATGCCGTCGTACTCGCGCCACTGCACCCAGCGCGTGTCGAGCCCGCCGGTGAGCATGAGGTCCTCGACGAGCCGGCCGACCTCGTTGTCCGCGAGCGCGGTGACGACCGCGCCGCGCAGGCCGAAGGCGCGGCGCAGCCCGCGCGCGACGTTGTACTCGCCGCCGCCCTCCCACGCGTCGAAGCTGCGGGCCGTCTTGATGCGACGCTCGCCCGGGTCGAGGCGGAGCATGACCTCACCGAGCGCGACGACGTCGTAGGCGCACTCGGCCGCGGGGCGGACGGCGAGCGGGGGCTGGTTCTGGGTCGTGTCCGGCACGGGTCAGGCTCCTTCGGCGGGGTACGGGGCGGTCGCGGCGAGCTCGACGGCCTCGCGCGTGCGGCGGGTGATCTCGGCGGTGTCGCCCGCGCGCACGAGGGCGGCGTCGACCATCCACGAGCCGCCGGCGGCCAGGACGGACGGCAGCGCGAGGTAGTCCAGGAGGTTGGCGGCGCTCACGCCGCCGGTCGGCACGAAGCGCAGGCCGGGGAACGGCGGGGAAAGCGCCTTGACCGCCGCTGGACCGCCGACGACGTTCGCCGGGAAGAGCTTCACGGCGTCGAGACCGAGGTCGAGCGCGGCGATGACGTCCGACGGCGTCGCGACCCCGGGCAGGACCGGCACCCCGACTTCCTGCGCGCGGCGCACGACGGCGGCCGAGAGCCCGGGCGAGACGAGGAAGCGGGCGCCGGCCTCGACGGCCTCGTCGACCTGGCCCGCGTTGACGACGGTCCCCGCACCGACGAGCACGTCCGGCACCTCGCGCGCGATCGCCTCGATCGCGGCGCGCGCACCCGCGGTGCGGAAGGTCACCTCCGCGACGGGAAGGCCGCCGTCGCGCAGCGCGCTCGCGACGAGCACGCCCTGCTCCGCGTCGTCGACGACGACGACCGGCACGACGCGGGCGCGTGCGATCGCCTCCAGGGGTCCGTGGGATGACATCCTCGCTCCGTTTCGCTATGGTGAACGCCTGTTGTTCACTACGGAACGCACTCTAGGCGAAGGAGCGACGATGGCGGAAGCCGGGGCCACGCCGTCGGGCACCCCCGAGGGCGACGAGCACGCGACGAACGGACCAGGCGGCAGCCCGCTCGGGAGCGTGGACAAAGCGCTGACCGCGCTCGAGGCGCTCGCCGGGGCCGGTCCCGCCGGGGTCGCGCTCGGTGACCTCGCACGCTCGCTCGGGCTGCACAAGGCCTCGCTGCACCGCACGCTCGCGGCGCTGCGCTACCGCGGCTACGCCGAGCAGGACGCCACGACGGGCGACTACCGGCTCGGACCGGCGGCGACCGCGCTCGCGACCGTCTACCTCGGCGAGGAGAACCTGCCCGCGCTCCTGCACCCGGTGCTCGTCGCGGTGTGCCGGGAGACCGATGAGCTCGTCCACCTCGGCGCCCTCGCCGGGACCGAGATCGTCTACCTCGACAAGGTCGAGCCCGCGCGCGCGGTCCGGGTCTGGTCGGCCGTGGGCCGTCGCCGCCCCGCGGCCACCACGGCGCTCGGGCGCGCGCTGCTCGCCCACCGGCCGCTCGACGACGGCGCGCTCGCCTGGTACGCGGCGGCGGCCCCCGGCGAGCACCCCGTCTCGCCCGCCGCGCTCCGCGCGACGTGCGAGGCGACGCGGGCGAGCGGGTTCGCGACGGAGACCGAGGAGAACGAGCCGGGCATCAGCTGCGTCGCCCTGCCGATCCTGCGGGACGGGCAGTCCGTGGCCGCCGTGAGCGTCACCGCGCCGGCCGAGCGCCTGGGCGCACCTCGGCGCCGCGAGATCGAGGCGGTCCTGCGCGAGGTCGTCCCGACCTTGCTGCCCCCGACGCTCGCCGTGCCGGACGCCGCGCTGGGTCGGTTCGGCGCGCAGGTCGCCGCGGGCACCCGCCGACCGGCGACGGGGCCCGCCGTGTGAGAGAGTTCAACGGCAGCACGACGGAATGACGGAAGGGCCCGCGCGATGACCGTCCTCGTGGCGTACAACGACTCCCCGCAGGGCGAGACCGCCTTCCGTGCGGCGGTCGCCGAGGCGGTCCACCGCTCGACCGCCCTCGCGGTCCTCGTCCTCACCCCGCAGGACGCCGACGCCGGCGTCCCCGCGACTCTCGCGCACCTGCTCGACACGCTCCCTGTCGAGGTCGCTCGTCCCGAGATCTCCTACCGCCCCGAGCACCTCGACCCCGCCGAGGCGATCATCGACGAGGCGGAGCGCACGGCGCCCGACCTCGTCGTCGTGGGTGCGCGCAAGCGGTCGCCGGTGGGCAAGTTCCTGCTCGGCAGCACGACGCAGCGCGTGCTCCTCGACTCGCCCGTCCCGGTGCTCGTGGTGAAGGCGTCCCACTGACGCCCTCCTGACGGGTGCCGCGACGCGGGCCGCCCGGTCCCCCGGACGGCCGCGTCGCGTCCTCTCAGCCCTGCGCGACGGCGGCGCGCAGCCCGTCGACCAGCGGCGTCGTCGGACGGCCCAGCAGTCGCGCGAGCTCTCCCGACGCCTCGGCGAGCAGCCCGTCGCGGATGTTGGCGTCCAGCGCGACGACGAACCCGGCCGTGCCCTCGTCCAGCCCCGCCCCGAGCAGGAACGCCCGGTGCTCGTCGGGGCTCACGCGCCGGTAGGTGACGGGACGCCCGAGCACCTCGGAGGCCGCGGCGGCGAGGTCGTCGAACGTCCACGCGACGTCGCCGCTCAGCTCGTACACGGCCCCCGCGTGCGCGGCGGCGTCCGCCTGCGCGGCGAGCGCCACGACCGCGGCGGCCTCGGCGTAGTCGGCGCGGCTCGCGCTCGCGACGCGGCCGTCGCCCACGCTCGACACGAGCTCGCCGGACTCCCGGGCGCCCAGCACGTCGCCGACGTAGTTCTCGGTGTACCAGTTGTTGCGCAGGATCGTGGTCGCCAGGCCGGACGCCGCGAGGAGCTCCTCCGTGGCCTTGTGCTCGGGCGCGAGGACCAACGCCGAGGTCGTGGCGTGCGGCGCGCTCGTGTAGACGACGCGCGCGACGCCCGCCGCCCGCGCGGCGTCGATCACGTTGCGGTGCTGCTCGACGCGCTGGCCGACCTCGGAGCCCGAGACGAGCACGAGCACGTCGACGCCCGCGAGCGCTGCGACGAGGGTCTCCGGGCGTGCGTAGTCGGCCTCGCGGACCTGCACGCCACGGTCGGCGAGGTCCGCGACCTTCGCCGTCGTGCGCGCGGCGGCGACGACCTGGGACGGGTCGGCCCCGTGCGCGAGGAGGGACTCGACGACGAGGCGGCCGAGGTGGCCGCTGGCTCCGGTGACGGCGATGGACATGCGAGTGCTCCTTCGGTGCGCGAACGCACGGCCGGGCGGCCGCGCCGTCCCAGCATGCGCTTACTTTTCGAAAGTGCCAACCAAGAGAGCGTGCGACCTTCCTCACAGTGCTGCGGACCGTGACGGCGCCGTATCCTGGGGCGATGACGACCGACGCCCGCCCCGTGGAGGACCCCGGACCCACCGACGCGATGGTGGCCGACGTCTTCCAGCGCGGCTGCACGTCGCGACACGTCCTCGAGGCCGTCACCGGACGGTGGGGCGTCCTCACGGTCGCGGGCCTGCGCGACGGCGCGGTGCGCTTCAACGCGCTGCGGCGCCGCATCGACGGGGTCAGCGAGAAGATGCTCGCCCAGACCCTCCAGTCCCTCGAGCGCGACGGCATCGTCGTGCGCGAGGTGCGTGCGACCATCCCGCCGCACGTCGAGTACTCCCTCACCGACCTCGGGCGCCGCGTCGCCGACAGCCTGACGGGGCTGCTCGACGTCCTCGAGGGCTCGGTCGCGGAGGTCGCGGCGTCCCAGCGCGCGTACGACGAGCGCCGGGACGCCTGAGGCTCACGTCTGCGAGCGCAGGTACCAGAACACGAGCGCGGCGACGACGAGCAGCCCGGCCAGCACGGCCAGGACGATCTTGCCGACGCTGTAGGGGCGCCGCCCGATCACCTGGCCCGTGTTGGCGTTGACCATGACCTGCCACTGCTTGCCCGCGTACACGTACGTCGCGATCCACAGCGGGAGCAGCACGAGCTTGAACATGACGTCCGCGTAGGCGGTGCGGATCGAGCCGACCCGCTGCTCGTCGCCCCCGATGTCGCGCTCGACGTCGTCCCTGATCACGGGCGCCATCTTCTGCTTCGCGCGGTCCAGACCTGCCCGGGGCTCGACGTCGTACCGGGCCGCCGCGAACCCCGCGAGGTACTCGGCGCGGAACGGCACCGCGTGCGACAGCGGCCACGGGCCGAGCTTCGACAGGTCACGCTCGGCCACCTGGGACGTCGCGGGGACGAGCACGTCGTCGAAGTCGCGCGCGACGTGCCCGGAGACGGGCGTCCAGCTCACGCGTCGCTCCTGGCGCTCCTCGTCCCCGTTCTTGACGGTCACGTAGTAGGCGTCCCCGCGCTGCCCCGAGTACGCCGACGACGTGCGCGCGTCGAACGTCCAGTGCGGCACGTACGAGCCATGGAGGGACTCCGTGTCCCCGACCTTCTTCAGCTCGCCCGGCGCGAACCAGCGCGAGCGCACCCAGCGCCGGAACGCGTCGCGCGCCTGCGCCTGCTCCACGCCGAACGGCACGACCGCCTCCGGCTGCACCAGACCGTCCGTCTCGGCCGCCGCGACGAGGTGCCCGCCGCAGAACCGGCACGCGACCGACAGGTCCGTGCCCTGCGTCGTCGCGCCGCACCCGTCGCACGTGAGCAGCCGCGCGTCGAGGATCCCCGCGCGCACCCCGCCCTGCGCCGCGGCCCACGCGTCGAACGAGTGCTCGTCGACGGCGTCGCCCGGCGCGTGCACGATCGCGACCGTCCCGCCGCACGCGACGCAGCGCAGGTGCTGCGTCCCCGGCGCGTACGCGAGCTGCGACCCGCACGCGTCGCAGCGCGTGCGGACGAGCTCTCCCTGGGTGTCGCTCACCGTCAGCCCGCCGCCGGACCGGTCGGGGCGCCGGTCGGGGGCAGCGGCGGGGGCGTCGCCGCGAACAGCGGCGCGAGCGCGGGGACCTCGCCCGCGGCAGTCCACGCGGCCATGCCCTCCTGCCACACGAGCGACTCGCGGGTCACCTCGCCGGACCGGACGCGTCCGGCGAGGTCCGCCGTCGTGCCGGGACCGGCCTGCGCGCCGCCGACCGCCCAGTACCAGGGCGACTCCGCGGCGGGCAGGGGCGGCGGACCGGCGGGCGGCGCCGGGGTCGGCTGGGCCGCCGTCGTCCCGAGCGACTGCGCGAGCTGCTGCCCCATGGCCGCCCCGAGGCCCATGCCGGCGCCGAGCCCCAACCCGTCGCCCGCGCCCCCGGGGTTGGCGGCGGCGGTCTCGATCGCGTTCGCCGCCTGGAACTTCGTGTACTGGTCGAGGTTCCCGACGACGGCCATCTGCGTCCGCTTGTCGAGCGCCGCCTCGACCTCGGGCGGGAAGGAGACGTTCTCGAGGACGAAGCGCGGCACGGCGATGCCGTACTCCGAGAGGTCCTCCGAGAGCTGGCCCGCGAGCCGCGTCGCGATCTCGCGCTGGTTCGCGGCGAGGTCGATCGCCGCGACGCCGGCCTCCGCGAGCGCCGGGCCGAGCTGGCCGACCACGAGGCGGCGGAAGTAGTCGCCGATCTCGTCGGTGCGGAACTGCGGGTCGGTGCCCACGAGCTGGCGGAGCAGCGCCGACGGGTCCACGACCTGGAGCGCGTACGTCCCGAACGCCCGGATACGGACCGCGCCGAGCTCCGGGTCGCGCAGGATCACCGGGTTCTGCGTGCCCCACGTGAGGTCGGTGAACTGGCGCGTCGCGACGAAGTACACCTCCGCCTTGAACGGTGAGCTGAACCCGTACTTCCAGCCCTGGATCGTCGACAGGATCGGCAGGTTCTGGGTCTCGAGCGTGTACGTGCCCGGCCCGAACACGTCGGCGAGCCGGCCCTCGCTGACGAAGACGGCGCTCTGCCCCTCGCGCACCACGAGCTTCGCCTGGTTCTTGATCTCGTTGCCCTGGCGCGGGAAGCGCCAGACGATCGTGTCCCGGCTCTCGTCGAGGAACTCGATGATGTCGATCAGCTGGCCGCGCAGCTTGTCCATGAAGCTCATCCGGACTCCTTCGCTCGTCGTGCGGGACGGCCGCGGACGACCTGGCGTGCGGGCACCCGGCCCGCCGCGCCCGCCCCGGCGCGCCGAGCATAGCGGCACCGCGGGCCGCCGATGAAACCCCCAAGGGTTGGTAAAACCGACCGGTGGTCGCGGAGTCCCGCTCGGGCCGCCCAGCCCTGGATCGCTTCCCACGGACGCGGCCGTCCGGGGAGAGTCCCCGGGTTCGGCGGCGACCTATCCTGGCCGGGTGCCGACCCCGCCGACGACCGCGCCCGCGACGCCCAGCGTCGCCGTCCTCCTCGCGGCCGGGGCCGGGACGCGGCTCGAGCGCGGGCCCAAGGCGCTGCTCCCCCACCGCGGCGGCACGCTCGTCGAGCACACGACCGCCGCCCTCCTCGCGGGCGGGTGCGACGCCGTCGTCGTGGTCCTCGGCGCCGAGGCCGAGCGCGTCCGCTCCGTGACAGGGCTCGACGGCCCCCGGATCCACGTCGTCGACAACCCCGGCTGGTCGTCCGGCATGGCGTCGTCCCTGCGCGTCGGCGTCGCCGCCGCCCTCGACCTCGCTCCCGCCCGCGTCGTCGTCGCGCACGTGGACCAGCCCGGCGTCGTGCCCGACGACGTCGCGCGCCTCCTCGCCGCCCACCGCGCCGGCCGCGTGGCCGCGTCCCGCTGGGCCGCCGCCGTCGGGCCCGACGCCCCAGCGCGAGCCGACCGCCCTCGCTGGGCCCACCCGCTCGTCCTCGACGCGGCGCTCGCCGCGCCCGCGGCAGCGAGCGCCCACGGCGACCACGGCGCGCGCGACTTCCTGCGCGCCCACGCCGACCTCATCGACGTCGTCGACCACCCGGGCGACGGCCGCGACCTCGACACGGAGGCCGATCTCGACCTCCTCGACCCGCCCCCCGCCCTTCACTGAGGAGATCGTCGCGTCCGAGGCCGATCGGCGCGACCGTCTCCTGCACTCAGCGGGCGGTGGCGGCCTTCAGACCCAGGTAGACGCGGTCTCGGGCGAGCGGGAGCTCGGTGAACCGCACTCCCGTCGCCGCGCGGATCGCGTTGGCGAGCGCGGGGGCCACCGGGTTGAACGGGCTCTCGCTCATGGACTTCGCGCCCATCGGACCGACCGTGTCCGACGTCCGCGCGAAGTAGACCTCGCTGCGCGGGGTGTCCGCGAAGGTCGGCAGGTGGTACTGGCGGAAGATGTCGGTCGTCACGCGACCGGTGTCGTCGACGATCACGTTCTCGTAGAGCGCGGCGCCGATCGCCTGCGCTATGCCGCCCTCGACCTGGCCGCGGCACTGGCGCGGGTTGACGACCTCGCCGGCGTCGGCGGCCTGGACGGACTGGAGGATGCGGATCTCCCCCGTCCCGCGGTGCACCGCGACGCGGAAGCCGTGGACGTTGAACGCGACCGAGCGCGGGGTGCCGCCCCAGCGGCCCTCGGCGACGAGCGCGACCCCGGCGTCGTCGGCGGCGCGCGCGACGTCGGCCAGCGGCAGGACCGTCCCGGCGCAGTCGACGCCGCCGGGCACGAGCCGGCAGTCGCCGGGCGCGGCGCCCGCGACCCCGGCCGCGACCTTGAGCACCGCCTCGGCCAGGTCCTGCGCGGCGGCGAGCGACGCCTTGCCCGCGACCACGGTCCCGGTCGACCCGAACGCCCCGGTGTCGTGCTCGACGAGGTCGGTGTCGGACTGCCGCACGACGACGTCCCCGGCGTGCTGGCCGAGCGCGCTCGCGACGAGCTGGGCGTGCACGGTCGTGGTGCCGTTGCCGAACTCGGCCGTCCCCACCTCGGCCTCGACGACGCCGTCGGCCCGCACGCGCACGCGCGCGTGCGAGTAGTGCCCGCGTGGCGGCACCGTGTCGATCATGGAGAGCGCGGCGCCCTCGCCGACACCCCACTCGGGGCCGAGGTCCGGGAGCGCGTCCGGCCCGGTCCCCATGCCCGCCCCGTACGTGGCGACGTCGCGGGCCCGGCCGCGCGCGAGGGCATCGGCGGCGAGGTCGAGGCACTGGTCGAGCCCGTAGCTGCCGTAGAGCACGTCCTCCTCGGGCGTCGGGTGCGTGGAGAGCATGGGGTCGCCGTCGAGCACGACGTTGCGCCGCCGCAGCTCGAGCGGGTCCATGCCGAGCTGCTGAGCGAGCTCGTCGACGGCGGACTCCACGGCGAAGATCATCTGTGACAGCCCGTACCCGCGGAACGCTCCCGCGGGCACCGTGTTCGTGTAGACGCAGTGGGCGTCGACCTTCTTGTTCTCGCACCGGTACACCCCGAGCGACTCGCCGCACCCGTGGAACATGACGCCCGGGCCGTGGTTGCCGTACGCGCCCGTGTTGCTGAGCACGTCGAGGTGCAGCGCGGTGAGCGTCCCGTCCCGGCGCGCGCCCGCGCGCACGCGGATGCGGAACGGGTGTCGCGTCGTCGTGCCCACGAACTGCTCGGTGCGGGTCAGCTCGAGCTGGACGGGCCGCCCGAGCCGCAGCGTCGCGAGCGCCACGACGTCCTCGGTGAGCACCTCCTGCTTGCCGCCGAACCCCCCGCCCACGCGCTCGCAGTGCACGCGCACACGCTCCGGATCGAGGTCGAGCACGCGCGCGAGGTGGCGCCGCGCGAGGAACGGGACCTGGGTGGACGAACGCACGACGAGACGGCCGTCGTCGTCGAGCGACGCGATGGCGCAGTGGGTCTCGAGGGCCGCGTGCTGCACGCGGTGGGTGCGGTAGGTGGCCTCGTGCACGACGTCGGCCTCCGCGAGACCGCGCTCCACGTCGCCGAGCTCCGAGTGGACCTCGGCGACGACGTTGGCCTCGGGCCGCGAGACGCGCGCGTCGGCGGCGTCGAGCTCGGGGTGCACGAGCGGGGTGCCGGGCGTCATGGCCTCCTCGGGGTCGACGACGGCGGGCAGCACCTCGTACTCGACGCGGACCCGGCGCACGCCTTCCTCGGCGGCGGCGACCGTCTCGGCGACGACGGCCGCGACGCGCTGGCCGACGTGCCGCACGACGTCGTCGAGGACCCGCGTGTCGTCGGGGTCGTCGGTGAACAGCTCGTGCTGCGCGGTCGAGAACCGGGTCGCGGGCGCGTCCTCGTGCGTGAGGACCGCGTGCACGCCCGGCACCGCGAGCGCCGCGGAGGTGTCGATCGCGACGACCCGCGCGTGCGCGTGCGGCGACCGCACGAGCTTCAGGTGGAGCAGGCCCGGGTAGTCCGCCGGGTCCACGTCGAGCGTGTACCGCACCGTCCCGGTGACGATCCCCCGGCCCGCGGGCGCGGGCACGTCCCGCCCGAACGCCGACGTAGAGGCGTGGTCCGCCGAGGTAGAGGCGTGGTCCCTCGAGGGGGAGGCATGGTCACCGCCCGACGGCGCGCGCTCGCCCGTGCCCGGCGCGGTCCCGGTCGTGTCGCCACGCCCGAGGACGGCGTCCTCGATCGCGCGGTACCCCGTGCAGCGGCACAGGTTGCCCTTGAGGTTGCGCGGCAGGTTCTCGCGCTGCGCGTCGTCGAACGTCGCGGCGGTCATGATCATCCCGGCGGTGCAGAACCCGCACTGGAAGCCCTGCGCGTCGAGGAACTGCTGCTGTACCGGGTGCAGCGCGTCCTGGGGGTCGTGAGGGTCGTGGTCGCACGCGCTCGCCGCCTCGTCTCCTGCGGCACCGCCCGGGCACGACGTCGCCGCGAGCCCCTGGATCGTCGTCACCTCGTGGCCCGCCGCGCGCCGCGCGGGGTAGACGCACGAGTGCACCGGGACGCCGTCGACGTGCACGGTGCACGCGCCGCAGTCGCCGCCGTCGCAGCCCTTCTTGACGCCGGGCGCGCCCTGCTCGCGCAGGAACGTGCGCAGGCACTGGCCCGCGCGCGGCTCGGCCTGCGCGGTGCGGCCGTCGATCGAGACGGGCGGGATCGGGCGGGGGTCGATCGCGGTCATCGGGGGTCTCCGTCCGTGCCGTCCGCGAGCCCGGAGAGGAGCTCGGAGCGGATCTCCTCGCCGAGGCGGTAGGTCATGTCCCGACGCCAGTCGGGCAGGCCGTGGATGTCGTCGTGGTAGAGGTCGATCGGGATCGCGGCGTCGAGCGCGGCGGCGAGGTCGCCAGCCGTGGGCGGCGCGTCGGCGGTGAACCGCAGCTGCACGGGCCGGCGCGTCGAGGCCGTGACGGTCAGGACGAAGCCTCCCCCGGCGTCGGGCGGGTCGACCCGGCCGATCAGCAGCACGCCCGAGCGCCCGAGGTTCGAGAGGGACAGTCGCCGGAACGCGGTGCGCGACCTCAGCGCGTGGTCGGGCAGACGGATCGCACGCAGGAGCTCGCCCGGCGCGAGCGTGTTGGCCAGCTCTCCCGTGACGAGCTCCGCGACCGGCTGGGTCCGCCGGGTGCCGCCCGGTCCCCAGACCTCCGCGACGCCGTCGAGCGCTGCGGTGAGCGAGATCATGGGCCCCGCCGGCAGGGAGGTACAGACGTTGCCGCCGACCGTCGAGGTGTTCCAGATCTTGAAGGACGCGACGAAGCTGTCGCAGCACGGGCGCACGAGGTCGAGCGCGGACCAGCGCTCGCGCACGGGCACGGCCTGGGCGCTCTCCTCGAACGCCCACAGCTCGGCGACCGTGCACGTCGCGGCGATCTCGAGACCGTCGTCGGTGACCGTGAGCGCGGGCCAGCCGGCGCTCGTCACGTCGAGCAGGCGCCGCAGCGTCTGGCTGCCGTAGGAGAACAGGACGGTGCCGCCCGCGAGCCAGGCGTCGCCCTCGCGCCACTCGCCAGGGTCGACGGTCGGGACGAGGTCGGTGACGGTGCTCAGGTCCATCAGGAGGCCTCCTCGGGGGTCGCCGCGGCGTCGGCCGCGGGGAGATGGGCAGGCGAGCCAGGCGGCGGGTCGGCATGGATCGGCCCGTCCGTGCCGCTCAGCGGGACGACGGCGGCCCGCCCGTGCCGGGTCGCGACGAGTTCCGCGGTGATCGAGACGGCGACCTCGTCGGGCGTCACCGCCCCGAGGTCGAGGCCGATGGGCGAACGGAGCCGCGCGAGCGCCGCCTCGGACACGCCCTCCGCGCGCAGCGCGGCGACGCGCTGCGCGTGCGAGCGGCGCGAGCCCATCGCCCCGACGTACGCGAGCGGCAGGTCGAGCGCGAGGCGCAGGAGGGGCACGTCGAACTTCGCGTCGTGCGTGAGGACCGCGACGGCGGTCCGGGCGTCGACGCGACCCGCCCCGGCCTCCGCGGCGAGGTAGCGGTCCGGCCACTCGACGACGACCTCGGCCTCGGGGAAGCGGCGCGGCTCGGCGAACACCTCGCGCGCGTCGACGAGGGTCACGCGGTAGCCGAGGAGCCGCACGTGCCGCACGAGCGCGCCCGCGAAGTCGTTCGCCCCGCACACCAGGAACCGCGGCGCAGGCAGGCGGGTCTCGACGAGCAGCGTGACGGGCTCGGCCTCGTCGCACGCGGCTCCGTCCTGCGGTGCCCCGTGCGCCGCGTGGACCGTCGCCGTACCGCCCGCGCGCAGCACGGCGACCACCTGAGCGGCCGCGGCGTCGAGGGAGGCCGGACCGACCAGGTCGCGCAGCGCCCGGGCGACGTCCCGCTCCCCCGCACCGGCCGGGTCGTCGACGAGGACCGCGGTGCGTCGCGCGCCGTCGATCCGTCGCACGATCGCCACGGGCCCGCGCCCGTCGGACGGTGCCGCCAGCGCGGCGAGCACGCGGGCGGCGTCGTCTCCCGGGAAGACGGGCTGGACGTGGACGTCGAGCGTGCCGCCGCAGCTCAGCCCGACGGCGAAGGCGTCGTCGTCGCTGTAGCCGAACGTCTCGCGGTGGCTCGCGCCCGAGGCGATCGCGTCGAGCGCGGCGGCGTGCACCGCGCCCTCGACGCACCCGCCGGACAGGCTGCCGAGGACGGCGCCGTCGGCGCGCACGGCCATCGCGGTGCCGACCGGTCGCGGCACGGAGCCGGACGCCGCGACCACCGTCGCGACGGCGAACGGGGGCCGCCCCGGGCCGAGCCACGGGGCGAGCTGGTCGACGATCTGGAGCATCGTGGGCCTCGCTTCCGCCAGGGTGCCGGCGAACCGGCGTCCTTCCAGTGAACCCTTGCGGTGAGTCCCCTGCGTGTCCGAGGTCGCGTCCGCTGTGACGCGCCGGAAACACAGGGCTTGAATCCGCCCTGGAACCCTCGCCACCTGTTCCGCGAGTGTTCCGCTGAATGGAAGTCAACTTCCATTCGACGGACTCCACGCTAGCACGGGCCGGAACCGCTGGTCACGGGTCCGGCGTCAGGAACGTCTACGATCGGGCCATGACCGCGGTCTCGCTCGGGATGCCCAGGCTCCGGTCGATCGCGCCCGCGGCCGGCCCGCCGGACCTCGACCCGGGTCGTCCTGCGACCGACGCACTCGTCGACCGCTATGGGCGCGTGGCGCGCGACCTGCGCATCTCGATCACCGAGAGGTGCTCGCTGCGCTGCACCTACTGCATGCCCGCGGAAGGGCTGCCCGCGATCCCCCGCGAGGACCTCCTCACCCCCGACGAGATCGGCCGCGTCGTGCGCGTCGCCGTCGACCGCCTCGGCATCACCGACGTCCGGTTCACGGGCGGCGAGCCGCTCATGCGCCGCGACCTCGTGGACATCCTGCGCGCCGCGCGCGCGGCCGCGCCCGACGTGTCGCTCTCGCTGACGACCAACGCGATCGGGCTCGACAAGCGCGTCCACGAGCTCGTCGCCGCCGGCCTCGACCGCGTGAACATCTCGCTCGACTCCGTCGACCGTGCGGACTTCGCGCGCCTCACGCGCCGCGACCGCCTGCCCGACGTGCTCGCCGGGATCCGCGCCGCGCTCGCCGCCGGGCTCGCGCCGGTCAAGCTCAACGCGGTGCTCATGCCCGAGACGCTGGCGGGCGCGGCCGACCTGCTCGCCTGGGCGGTGGACCACGGGTGCCACCTGCGCTTCATCGAGCAGATGCCGCTCGACGCCGACGGGCACTGGACGCGGGACGACCTCGTCTCCGCGACGGACCTCCTCGCCGTGCTCGGCACCCGCTTCGACCTGCTCGAGGTCGGCCGTGACGACCCGTCCGCACCCGCCGAGGAGTGGCTCGTCGACGGCGGACCCCAGACCGTCGGGATCATCGCGTCCGTCACGCGCTCGTTCTGCGGCGCGTGCGACCGCACGCGCCTCACGGCCGAGGGCACGGTCCGCTCGTGCCTGTTCGGCGACGACGAGACCGACCTGCGCGCGATCCTGCGCTCCGCCGACCTCGCCGAGGACGAGCGCGACGACGCGCTCGCCCGCGCGTGGCAGGGCGCGATGTGGCGCAAGCCCCTCGCGCACGGCAGCGACGCGCCGACGCTCGCCGCCGACGCGTTCGCGCCGACGTCGCGCAGCATGGGCGCGATCGGCGGCTGAGCGTCGCGACGGTGGCGCAGATCATAGGGTGAAGCCGGTCACCACGACGCGTCTGCCCAGGTCACGCGCGACGGACCTTCCTACCATGGATGCCGTGACGACGATCTCCCCTGCACCCACCAACCGCCCCGCGACCTCCGACGCGCCCACGACGACGCCGGACAACACCACCTCCGCGCTGCCGATCTACCGCACCGACGAGCGGTCCGACAGCTGGAAGGCCGGGACCAAGAGCGTCCTGGGCGCGGCGATCGGCGCCGTCGTCGGGACCGTCGTGCTGAGCTGGTTCGGGCTCGTCCTCGGCACCGCTGTCGGCCTCGGCATCGGCATGCTGCTCGACAACCGCCCCGCCGCGCGCTGACCCGACCGCCCCACCCCGGGCCCGCGCGACGAGCGCGAGACCGGGAGCGTCCCGCCCGACATCGTCGTCGCACGGCGGACCCCGCAGCCCGACGCACGAGAGGCGAGAAGGTGGCCCCTCCCCGGCCGTGACCGGGGGCCGCTTCTCGCCTCTCGTCGTTCGTCGGCGCAGTCCCGTAGAG
Organism: Cellulosimicrobium sp. GQ32; assembly: GCF_059758455.1. Classification (NCBI taxonomy): domain Bacteria; kingdom Bacillati; phylum Actinomycetota; class Actinomycetes; order Micrococcales; family Promicromonosporaceae; genus Cellulosimicrobium; species Cellulosimicrobium sp. GQ32. The sequence goes on from NZ_JCAXEP010000003.1 coordinate 162,232, forward strand.
CGTGCCGCTACAGCCCGACCCATTCCGAGACGCCGTCGTCGAAGTGCTGGCGCTTCCAGATCGGCACCTCGGCCTTGATGCGCTCGACGAGCAGCGAGCACGCCTCGAACGCCTCGCGCCGGTGACCCGCCGCCGCCGCCGCGACGAGCGCCACGTCACCGATCCCCAGGCTCCCGTACCGGTGCACCGCGGCGACGCGCAGCCCGGTCTCGGCCGCTACCGTGGCCACGCACCGCCGGATCACCGCGGTGGCGTCGGGGTGCGCCTCGTAGTCGAGCCGGCTCACTCCGCGGCCGCCGTCGACGTCGCGCACGACCCCGCGGAACGTCACGACGGCGCCGAACTCCGGGCTCGCCACCGCGTCCTCGACGGCGCGCGACACGGCGTCGTCGAGCACGTCGGTCGTCACGCGGCTCACGTCCTCGAACACCTCACCGGGGGCGACGCCCGGGGACCCGCCCTGCGTCTCGCTCACAGCTCTCGCACCTCCACCTCGGTCCCGGCGTCCCACTGTGTCACGTCGGCGGGGACGTCCACGAGCACGTCCGCCCGCGCCATCGACGCGACGAGGTGCGAGCCCGCTCCCCCGACGACGCGCACCGTGCCACCGGGTCCGGTCGCACCGCGCAGGAGCTGACGCTTCCCGGCGGGCGAGGTCAGCGGCTCGGCGAGGACCGCCGTGCGCACGCGCTCGGCCCCGGGAAGACCCGCCGCGCGCTCGAGCGGCTCGCGCAGGAACATCACGAACGACACCTGGGCGCTCACCGGGTTGCCCGGGAACGTGAGCACGGGCGTCCCGTGCACGGTGCCGAACCCCTGCGGCCCACCGGGCTGCATCGCGACCGACCGGAACGTGACGCCCGGCGACACCTCCTGACGCACATCCCGGCCGGCGCCCTGTCCGCCGACGGCGCCGGAGCCACCGAGCACGTCCTTGACCACCTCGTACGCACCCTGCGACACGCCGCCCGACGTCACGACGAGGTCCGCGACCGCGGTCGCCTCGGCGAGCACGGCGGCGAACCGCGCGGCGTCGTCGCCGCACCGGGCGGTGAGCACGACGTCGCCGCCCGCGCGCCGGGCAGCCGCCCCCAGCGCGTCGGCGTTGGCGTCGAAGACCTGCCCCGGCCCCGGCGTCTCGCCCGGCCCGACGAGCTCGGACCCCGTCGAGAGAACGGCGACGCGCGGGCGGACGACCACGCGCACGCTCCCCGCCCCGCACGCCGCCGCGGCAGCGAGGTGGTTCGGCGCGAGGACGGTGCCGTCCGCGAGGAGCACGTCGCCGGGCCGGACGTCGGAGCCCGCCTCCCGCACGAAGTCGCCCGCCGACCGCGGCACTCGTATCTCGACCGCGGGGCTCGCACCGGGGCCGGGCGGGTCGGCCCCCGCGGGACCGCGGACGTCGGGTCGCGGCGTGCCCGCGAAGGTCCCTGCGACGGTGTCCTCGACGGGGACGACGGCGTCCGCGCCCTCAGGCACGGGCGCGCCGGTCATGATGCGGGCCGCGGTGCCCGGCGCGAGCCGCGGCGGGACGCCCGGCGCCGCCGGGATCTCGGCCGCGACCGCGAGGCGTACGGGCGCGTCCGCGCCGGCTACGGCGACGTCCGCGGCCCGCACCGCGTACCCGTCCATCTGGGAGTTCCGGAACAGCGGGACGGCGACGGGCGCGACGAGGTCGCCCGCGAGGACCCGGCCGAGCGCGTCGGCGAGGAGGACGTCCTCGGTGCGCGTGCGCCGTCGGGCCGCCTCCACCAGCGGGGCGAGGAGCGCCGCGACGTCCGCGCGGTGCTCGTCGACGCTCACACGTGCTGTCCCGGCCATGCCTCGCCTCCCCGTTCCCCGCACGCCGACGGGCCACCCGGAGGAGCGGGCGACCCGTCGGCCGTGCGGTCGATGTCGAGGCTCAGCCTCCCACGACCGCGGTCAGGGGACCGCGCACGAAGTACACGACGAACCCGGCCGCGACCACCCACAGGAGCGGGTGGACGTCGCGCGCCTTGCCGCACGCGAACCGCAGCAGGACCCACGTGACGAACCCGATCCCGATGCCGTTGGCGATCGAGTACGTGAGCGGCATCGTCACGATCGTGAGGAACACCGGCAGCGTGACCGTGAAGTCGGTGAGGTCGATCTCCTTGATCTGGCCCATCATCATCGCGCCCACGACCACGAGCACCGCGCTCGCGACCTCGATCGGCACGACCGCCGTGAGCGGCGTGAGGAACATCGCGACGAGGAAGAGCCCGCCGGTGACGACCGACGCGAGGCCCGTGCGCGCGCCCTCGCCCACGCCCGCCGCCGAGTCGACGAACACCGTGTTCGACGACGACGACGTCGCGCCGCCCACGACCGCGCCCACGCCCTCGACGACGAGCGCCGACTTGATGCGCGGGAAGTTGCCGTCCGCGTCGGCGAGGCCGCCCTGCTTGGCGAGCCCCGTCATCGTGCCCATGGCGTCGAAGAAGTTCGTGAAGAACAGCGTGAACACGAGCATCGTCGCCGCGAGCGCCCCGATCCGGTCGAACGCACCGAACGAGAACTGCCCGAACAGGCTGAGGTCGGGCACCGAGACGAGGGAGCTCGGCAGCGTCGGGACGGTGAGGTGCCAGCCGCCGGGGTTGTCGTCGGACGCGGGGCCGAGGTGCAGCACCGACTCGGCGACGATCGCGACGACGGTCGTCGCGACGAGCCCGATGAGCAGACCGCCCTTGACCTTGCGCGCCACGAGGATGCCCATGGTCAGCAGGCCGACGACGAACACGAGGGTCGGGACCGACGTGATCGACCCGCCGTCGCCGAGCTGGACCGGCGGCCCGCCCGCGGTGCGCGTGACGAACCCGGCGTCGACGAACCCGATGAACGCGATGAACAGGCCGATGCCGACCGTGATCGCGGCCTTGAGCTGGCGCGGGACGGCGTTGAAGATCGCCGACCGCGCGCCCGTCACGGCGAGCAGCACGATGAGCAGACCGTTGACGAGCACCAGTCCCATCGCCTCGGGCCACGTGACGTCGCCGATGACGGCGACCGCGAGGAACGAGTTGATGCCCAGCCCGGCCGCGAGCGCGAACGGGAGGTTCGCCACGAGCCCGAACAGGATGGTCAGGCCACCGGCGGCGAGGCCGGTCATCGCGCCGACCTGCGCCGTCTGGAGCCACCCGCCGGCGACGTCGACGGGCGCGTTCTCGGCGCTCGTCCCGCCCAGGATGAGGGGGTTGAGGATGACGATGTACGCCATCGCGAAGAAGGTCACCAGGCCGCCACGGAGCTCGCGCCCCGTGGTCGAGCCACGCTCGGTGATCCTGAAGAACCGGTCGAGCCGGCCGGTGGCCCGGCCGGAGCCGCGTGCGTCGTCGTTCTCGGCGGTCTCCCGCCGCATGCCGAGGAGGGTCACGTCCTTGTGTCCTTTCGGTGCGAGATCGCGGTGCTGAACGGCGCGGCGGCCGGTCAGTACTCGATCCGGGACTCGAGGACGCGCCAGGCGTCGAACGGCGCGGTGGCGGTGGCCGTGCGCTCGTGCACGACCTGCATGCTCCGGTCGGCGGGGTCGGCGGCGAAGAAGTCGTAGAACTCGGCGTCGTCGAACCCGGCGCTCGCGGCGTCGTGGCGGTCGGCGGCGAAGTACACGGTCTGCACGCGCGCCCAGAGAGCCGACGCGAGGCACATGGGGCACGGCTCGCAGCTCGAGTAGAGCGTCGCGCCGGTGAGGTCGAACGTGCCGAGCGCAGCGCACGCGCGACGGATCGCGGTGACCTCGGCGTGCGCGGTGGGGTCGTTGTCCTGCGTGACCCGGTTGTTGCCCTCGAACACCTGCCCGTCGGCGGTGACGATCACGGCGCCGAAGGGCCCTCCGGCGTTCGCGACGCTGTCGACCGCGAGGGCGACGGCTCGGTCCAGGTGTGCTGCGTCCACGACAAGAGTGTCCATGGTGAGTCTCCACGGTTCGGGCAGCGACGCCGGGTGCTCCGCCTCCGGCTTCCGGCTCGTCGGTGACCCGGGAGGAGGCGGCCGGCGGGCCGCTGCAGGCGAGTTGTCACTTCCGCCTGGTTGGTAGCTGCCGGTGTCGGATCGATCGCGTCGACCACCGAGCGTGTCGCTCGGCCCGGGCCCGCCGTTGGCACGCACGACGCTAGCAGCGCGTGACCGAGGACACAAGAGTTTTGGAAGAACTTTTCCACACTGTGGACAGAGCGGTGGAGAACTCCGCCGCACCCGGCCCGTTGCGGAAGGAACTCCCGCCCGGAAGAGTTGTCCCAGCGCAGGGCCGACCCAGGGTCGGTCCGAAGATCCCCGCTCTCACGTCCGACGCCCGGGGGCGTCGCCCGTCCCCGACCACCCGGAGGCCCCGTGACCGAGCCCGCTCCGCCGTCGTCGTTCCCGATCGTCCGCGTCCCCGCCCGGCCGGGCCCGCCGCTGCGCTTCCAGCTGCGTCCCGTCGCGCCCTCCCTGCGGTCGTTCCTCGCGACCGAGGCGGGCGGCGCGGTGCTGCTGCTCGTCGCGACCGTCGTCGCCCTCGTCTGGGCGAACTCCGCCTGGTCCGGCGCCTACGACGACCTGTGGTCCGCGACGGCGGGCTGGCACGTCGGGCCGTGGTCGTTCGAGATGGACCTGCACCACTGGGTCAACGACGCCGCGATGGCCGTCTTCTTCCTCGTCATCGGGCTCGAGATCAACCGCGAGGTGACGAGCGGCGAGCTCCGCAACCGGCGGACCGTCGCCGTGCCCGCGCTCGGCGCGCTCGGCGGCCTCGCCGTCCCCGCCCTCATCTACGTCGCGTTCAACGCCGGCTCCCCCGCGCAGCACGGGTGGGGCATCGTCATGTCGACCGACACGGCGTTCCTCGTGGGGATCCTCGCCCTGTTCGGACCGCGCTGCCCGGACCAGCTCCGGCTCTTCCTCCTCACGCTCGCCGTCGTGGACGACATCGGTGCCATCACCGTCATGGCGCTCTTCTACACCGACGACCTCTGGCTCCCGGGGCTCCTCGTCGCCGCCGTGCTCGTCGTCGTCATCCTCGCGCTGCGCTGGCTCGGCGTCTGGCGGCTCACCCCGTACGCGCTCGCCGGGATCGCGCTGTGGGGCGCGGTCTACGCGTCCGGCGTCCACGCGACTCTCGCCGGAGTCCTCGTGGGCCTGCTCGTCCCGTCGCGCTCCTCACGGCCCGTCGACGTCGCGGTCGTGCCCAAGTACGCCAAGCGCCTCGCCCAGGAGACGACGGCGGAGCGCGAGCACCTCACCGAGCTCGCCGCGCGCGCGGCGGTGCCCACGAGCGAGCGACTCCAGCGCGTGCTCCACCCGTGGAGCGCGTACGTCGTCGTGCCCGTGTTCGGCCTCGCCAACGCGGGCGTACAGCTCGACGCCGAGTCGCTCCGGACCGCGGCGACGTCGCCCGTGACGATCGGCGTCGCCGTCGCGCTCGTCGTGGGCAACGCCGTCGGCATCTTCGGCGCCGCGACGCTCGCCCTGCGCCTCGGCCTCGGCGACCTCCCCGGTCGGGTGCGCTACTCCCACCTGCTCGGCGGGGCGATCCTCGCCGGCATCGGCTTCACCATCTCGCTCTTCATCGCCGAGCTCGCGTTCGACGACGAGGCGCTCATCGAGCAGGCCAAGATCGGCATCCTCGCGGGCTCGCTCGTCGCCGCCGTGCTCGGCTCCCTCGCGCTCCGGTTCGTCGGCGAGCGCTGGCCTCTGTGCTCCCCCGGCGCCGACGGCCCCCCGCCCGAGCTCCCGCCCCTCCCCTGGCGCCCACCCACGACCACCTGAGCACGCACCCGCCCCCGCCGAGGTAGAACCCTGGTCCACCGGGGTAGAACCCTGGTCGGGCGAGGTAGAGCCCTGGTCTCGCGAGGTAGAGCCCCGGTCCCGCGAGGTAGAGCCCCGGTCCCGCGAGGTAGAGCCCCGGTCGGGCGAGGTAGAGCCCTGGTCTCGCGAGGTAAAGCCCTGGTCTCGCGAGGTAGAGCCCTGGTCTCGCGAGGTAGAGCCCTGGTCGGGCCGCAGGCCCGCGTGGTCGGGTCCGCGGCGCGGGTGGCCTCGGTGCTCGGGGCTGCGGCGCCGTCACCCTGGTCCCTCGGCCGTGGGTTCGAGGAGCGCCGCTCTGACGCCCCTTCGCATCCGAGCCCACCCCCACCGCTCAGCCGTCGACCCACCACGGCCCGCCACCCGGCCGACCAGGCCGTCCAGGCCGTCCAGGCCGTCCAGGCCGTCCAGGCAAGCCGAACAGGCGACCGCGGCTCGTCAGACACCCCCCGACGAACCACAACCACCTGCTCGACGTCATGTCGCCACGATCCGGGGCGACATCGCTACCACCAGCACCGTCGCGACGGTGACACGACCCACGGCCACGGCGCGCAACGGCACCGGGAGCCGGGAGCCGGGAGCCGGGAGCCGGGAGCCGGGAGCCGGGAGCGACCGTGCCACGCGGCGACCGAAGGCGACACCGGGAACATGCTCGGTGAACCGACACCGCGGGCAGTCGCCCGAGGTGAGCGGAGACCAGGGCGAGACGACGCCGGGCGGGGTGGGTGGTGGTGCCGCGTCGTGGCGGGCCTGGAACGAGGGATCGTCCGGAGTGAGCTGGCGAACGCAGGACGATCCCGACCGAGAACGCGGGAGCCGCGAGGAACGAGCGGCGGATGGTCGACGCGGCACCACCACCCACCCCGACCACCCAGGGCGACCACGCGCCGTCGAGCACAAGAACCACGGCTCTACCTGGCGCAACCACGGCTCTACCTCGCGTGACCACGGCTCTACCTCGCGTGACCACGGCTCTACCTCGTGCGACCACGGCTCTACCTCGCGTGGCCGGGGTTCTCCCTCGGCGCGGTGGCGGCGTCGATCGCGGTGCGGAGGCCGTCGGCCGTGACGCGGCCGCGGTAGCGGACGCCGTTGACGAACAGCGTCGGGGTGCCCTGGACTCCTGCGGCGAGGGCGTCGGCGTAGTCGCGCTGCACGGGCGCGGCGTGCTGCTGCGCGGCGTCCCCCACGACGGACGCGCCGTCGAGGCCGAGCTCCTCGGCGCGGTCGGCCAGCCCGGCCTCGCCGAGCTGGTCCTGGTGCTCGAACAGCGCTGCCTGCATCTCCCAGAACCGCCCCTGCGCCGCCGCGGCCTCGACCGCGAGCGCCGCGGAGAGCGCGTGCGGGTGGATCTCGAACAGGGGGAAGTGCCGGAACACGAGACGTACCTGGCCTGCCGACGCCTCGACGACCTGTCGGAGCACGGGCGCGGCGGCGGCGCAGTACGGGCACTCGAGGTCGCCGAACTCGACGATCGTGACGGGCGCGTCCGGGTTGCCGAGCACGTGCGCGTCGGCGGGGACGAGCTGCTCGGCCGGGATCGGGGCTGCGGTCTGCTCGCTCACGTGGCCCAGCATGGCACGGGGGCGGCGCGTCGCACCCGGCGAGCGGACGACGTCGTCCCCCGCACCCGCGCGGGCGTCGCGGGGAGTCCGCGTGCGGACCGTCGTCGACCGTGCGCGACCGGCCGGCCCCTCACGCGAGGACCAGCGGCCGGTCGTCCCGGACGCCGCCCGGGATCGGCTCGACGAGGTGCTCCAGACCCGGCCCGGCGCTCTCGCGCCACCACGTGACGTTCCGGGCGTGGCGCGCGTACTCGGAGGCCGGGTCCGCGGTCAGGTACGCGGCCGTCTCGGCGAGGTAGACGGCGTCGACGGTGTCCGGCGGGGTGGGCACCCCGGCGAGGACGCGCCGGTCGCCGCGGAAGCGCGGGCGCGGGTGCATGCGCTTGAGGAGATTGAGTGCGCCGAAGAGCAGTCCGGGGCGGAACCGGCACACGAGCTCGTCCTCGTGGTGGAGCTGCGCGAACAGCCGGTCCTCGTCGAACGACAGCCCGCGGGCGACGGCCTCGCCGACCATCCACAGGAGCGCGGTGTCGGAGAGCGCCCGTGCGCGCGCCCCGCCACCGACGTCGCTGTGCCCGCCGGGGAACCAGACCTGCTTGACCCGCGCCGCCATGGAGACGGGCACGTCCCAGAGGCACGGCTCGAACGTGATGCGGCGGTCGTCGATCGCGAGGGCCTGGCGGGCGCACTCGACGTCGGTCGACAGGCGCAGGTCGTGGAACCGGCTGCGCCGGCGCGAGAGGCCGGGGACCCCGAGCGCGCCGACGGTGTCGAACACCCCGAGGAACGCGACCGGGACGTGGTCGTGGCAGTGCGCGGCGCGGAAGACGGCCGCCTGCTCCGCCCGCTGGGCACCGTCTCGCAGGCGGTAGATCCGTTCGGCGTCGCCCAGGTGGTCGCGCGCGAGGGAGTCCTGGGTGAGCAGCCCGACGGTCGCGACCATGCCGACGACGCTGCGGGCCGTGTACGCCCCGCGGCTGAACCCGAACACGTAGACCTCGTCGCCGGGCTCGTAGTTGAGCGCGAGGTGGCGGTACCCGGCGACGACGTTGCGCGTCAGCCCGTACCCGAACGCCCCGCCGAGCAGGCGGTCGACGAGGTAGCCCTGCGCCCCGACGCCCTCGACGGAGAACACCATCTGCTGCACGCCGTCCGGTCCGATGCCGGTGCGGACCGAGCGCGCGATCTTCTCGATGTTCGACACGCTCGCGTTCACCGGCGAGTTCCACGTGCCGTCGCAGCACAGCACCAGCCGCTTCATGGCCCCTCCCCGTCTCGCCTCCGGCACCGTCGCCGGGGGTCATCATCTGGGGAGGGTCCGGCGGGGATCGTGATACTTCGGTGAGCGTGTCCACGCTCACCCGGTGAACGGTCCGAGGGCGTACGCCGGGTGGCGTAGGTTCTGGCGGTGTGACCGTCACGAACGCCCCTTCCTCCACCGAACCCTCGGGATACCCGACGGGGCGGGAGCGGCGGCACGCGCGGGGGACGCGCCGGCACCGCGGCGTGTGGGTGGCGGTCGTCGTGACGCTGGCGCTCCTCCTCGGGGCCGCCGGGGGCGGGCTGGTCTGGTACCGAGGGTCGACCTACGACGAGCTGGACGGGCGGACGGCCGCGGCGGAGGAGCTGCTGGCGGAGTCCGACGGGAAGGTCGCCGACCCCGCCGTCCGGGACGACCTCTCGGCCGAGGTCGACGACGCGCGCGCCCTCCTCGGGGCGTCCTTCCTCGACCGGATGACGACGGGCACGACGGGCACGACCGAGTCGCTGGAGCAGGCGTCGCAGGCCGTGCACGCCTCGATGCTTGACCACGCGCGTGCCGAGGTCGAGGCGGCCCGGACGAGCCTCGCGCCCGTCCAGGAGCAGGGCGAGAAGATCTACGCCGCCACGGAGGGCCTGGGCGCCGACGAGGCGGTGCGCGCCCGGCTCCGGGAGGCTCTCGACGCGGCCGCGACGACGTCGGAGAGCGCCGGGAGCGGTGCGTCCGCGGACGACCTCGCCGCGCTCGAGCAGGCCGTGGTCGACCTGGAGGCAGGACTGGCGACCGTCGCCACGTCGACGGAGGAGATGTCGACCGCGCAGGACGCCGTCTCCTGCCCCGCTCCGGACCAGGTGTGGGACCCCGACGGCGGTCGCGTGCCCGACTCCGCCCTGGCCGCGATCCCGTGGTCGCCGTCGGACCGCGTGCGCGCCGACGTGCTCGACGGGCTCGTCGCCCTGGACGCCGCCTACCTGGAGCGGTTCGGCGTGCACCTGACGATCAACTCCTCCTACCGCACGTACGAGGAGCAGGCGGGCCTCTACGACCCGTCGTCGCCGATCGCGGCCCCTCCCGGCTGCTCGAACCACGGCCTGGGGTTCGCCGTCGACCTGGGCGGGGGCGTGCAGGCGTTCGGCACGCCGCAGTACGAGTGGCTCAAGCAGAACGCCGAGACCTACGGCTGGACCCATCCCGACTTCGCCGAGCCCGACGGGCGCGTGCCCGAGCCGTGGCACTGGGAGTCCGTGCTGGCCCGCGCGGACGACTGAGCCGGGGGCGGGACTCAGGGAGACCATGCCCCCGGGCCCGCGCCCAGGTCGACGTCCACCCGGGTGACGTGCCCCGGCGTCGGGCCGTCGCGCAACCACGCCACGAGCCGGTCGACCGCGCTCCGCGGCCCGGTCGCGACCACCTCGACGGTGCCGTCGGGACGGTTCGTCGCGGCGCCGTCGAGCCCCAGCGCGACGAGCCGCTCGCGCGTCGCCCAGCGGAAGCCGACGCCCTGCACACGCCCGTGCACGACGGCCCGCAGGGCGACCGGCGCGTCGGGAGACTCCGTCACAGGTGCACGTGCGCCGGGACGCCCGTGGACGACTCGATGTCCGACTCGGCGTCGTCGAGCAGCCGGTCCGCGAGCCGCCGCAGCGCGCGCCCGACGGCGATCTCGTCGCCGATGAGCGGGACGTCCAGGTCGTGCGGGTCGCGGCGCGCGCGCCCTACGGTCCGCAGGTGCTCCGGCGTCTCCGCGACGAGCACCGCCTCCGCCGTCGTGCGGCCCTGAGACTCGACGACGCTGACCTGTACACGCCACACCTTCGTCGTGTCGGTCCCACCGCCTCTCTCCGCCCCCGGCACGTGCTCGACGTAGCTGTCCGACCCCGGGTAGACGAGCGTGCGCTCGCCGGTGTCCGCCCACTCCACGAGGTACGGGGGCGACCCGTCCTCGTGCCGCAGCTCGACCACCACCCCGTCGCGCACCGCTCCGCCGACGACCCCCGAGGCGGTCACGATCCTGTCCCCGACCGATGCCCTCATGGCTCCTCCTCGTGCCGCACCGCTCTTCCATCATGCGACCGGCGCGTGCGCCGTGCACCCCCGGGCCGGGCATGGGCTACGCGTCGAGCTGGGCCCGCAGCGCCTCGGGGTCGTGCGCCGGGAGCCGGCACACGAAGTCGGCGCACAAGTACGCGCCCGGGCCGCGACCGGCGAGCAGGCCGACGCCGTCGACCGCGAGCGCGGCGGCGTCGCGGGGCGTCGCGCCGAGCAGCAGGCCGTCCGGGTGGTACCAGTCGCGCGCGGCCTCCCGGAACGCCTCGCGCAGGTCCGGGTCGGCCACGAGCACGAGCTGGTGGGGCGGCTCGGCGAGCCCGACGGCGACGCGGAGCACCCCGGCCGCGCCGAGCGGGTGCTCGCTCGCCGTCGGGGACGCGGCGACGTGCGCGCGGGCGGCGTCCCGGTAGCGCGGCTCGCCCGTCGCCAGGTGGGCCAGCAGCGCCGCCCGCGCGGCCGCCGTCGTGCCCGACGGCACGGCGCCCTCCGACGCGTCCGTGGCGGCACCGGCCGCGAGCCCGAGGTCGGTGAGCACGGGGTCGGTGCCCTGCGGGGGCCGCAGCTCGCCGTCCGCGCCGACGGTCGCGTCGACGAGCCGCAGGCCCTCGCGCACGTACCGGGCCTCTCCCGTCAGCCCACCGAGCACGAGGAGGGCGGTCGCGAGGGCGCCGTGGTCCTCGAGCGTGGCGACGGCGTCCGAGGCGACGCCGCCCTCCGACGCGCGCACGAGCGTCCCGTCGGACCGCACGTGCGTGGTCAGCAGCCGGTCGGCAGCCGCGCGCGCGGCGTCGGTGAGGTCGGGGAGGCCGAGGTGGTGGCCGGCACGCGCCAGAGCCTCGATCGCGAGGCCGTTCCAGCCGGTGAGCACCTTGGTGTCGAGCGGGGGCGGCTCGTGGTGCGCGCGCTCGGCGGGCGGGAGCAGGTAGTAGCCGCCCTCGACACGCTCGCCGCCGACGACGGACTCCGAGTCCTGCGCGCTCGCGAACGCGCCGTCGGCGAGGCGCAGCACGCGCAGGAGGAAGCGCCCGACGTCGGCCGCGACCCGCGCGGCGCCCTCGCCCGGGTCCCCGGGGGCAGGCGCCGGCGTGCGGAGCGGGCCGTCCACCGGCCCGGTGCGCCGCAGCACGGCGAGGGTCGTCGCGGCGGAGAGGAGCTGGGCGTTGTCGTAGAGCATCCGCTCGTAGTGCGGCTCCGACCAGTCGGGCCGGGTCGCGTAGCGGAAGAACCCGCCGTCGACGTCGCGCAGGGGGCTCGCCGACATGGCGTCGACCGTGCGCCCGGCGAGGACGAGCGCGCGCCGCGCGACCTCGGGGTCCACGACCGACGACGCGGCGACGTCGAGCAGGAGCTCGAGAGTGGGCGCGACGGGGAACTTCGGCGCGCCGCCGAACCCGCCGTGCACGCGGTCCTCCGCCGCCTCCAGCCGGTCGACGACGGTCCGCGCATGGTCGGCGAGCCGGCCGACCGGCCCGTCGTCGGTCGCACCGGGAGCGCCCGGCTCCCCGGGGGCGGCGACCGTCGTCGCCGCGGCGCGCGGGACCCCCGTCCGCCGCCCCGCCGCCGCGTCGCGCAGCGCCGCGCGGATCGTCTCCCCGGTGTCGACCACCTGGTCGCGCCGTTGCTCCCAGGCCTGGGCGACGGCGTCGAGCACGTCCCGGAACGCGGGCCGCCCCGCCACGGGGACCGGCGGCCAGTACGTGCCGGCGTAGAACGGGGCGCCGTCCGGCGTCGTGAACACCGTGAGCGGCCAGCCGAGGTCGGGTGTGAACGCGCTCGCGGCGGCGAGCAGGCTCGCGTCGACGTCGGGGTGCTCCTCACGGTCGACCTTCACCGCGACGAACCCGCGCGCGAGCCGCGCGCCGATCTCGGGGTCGGAGAAGCTCTCGCGCGCCATGACGTGGCACCAGTGGCACGTCGCGTACCCGACCGACACCATGACCGGCACGGCACGTCGCCGTGCCTCGGCGAACGCCTCGGCGCCCCACGGGTACCAGTCGACGGGGTTGCCTGCGTGCTGCCGCAGGTACGGGCTCACGGCGTCGGCGAGGCGGTTGACCATGCGTCCCAGCCTGCCAGGTGGCGGCGCCGCGGCGACCGGAGTCCAGAACGGGTTTGTCTGCTACGTCCAGGACGTGCGCGCTTGTAACGTTGCGCCCATGCCCGGCCCCGAGCAGTCCGTCCTCCCGGCGGCGACCGACGACGACACCCACCCGAGCCCGCCGAAGCCCGCACCGCTGCCCCGGCGACCCGTCCGTCAGGTGCCCGCGAGCGGTGACCGCCGAGGCCCGTTCACCCTGGGCGAGGTGCTCGGGCACGGCGGGTTCGCGCACGTCTACCGCGCGACGGACGCGGACGGCGCGGAGGTGGCCGTGAAGGTGCTCACGGGCCTGCAGGAGGGCTCCCGCGAGCGCTTCACGCAGGAGGCGCGGCTGCTGGAGGCCGTCGACGGGCGCGGCTTCCCCGCGTTCGTGCGCTCGGGTCTGGACGACGAGCAGCCCTGGTTCGCCATGGAGCTCGTGCCGGGCACGACGCTGCGCGAGCAGGTCCGCGCGTCGGGCCCGCTGGACGGGCGGCAGGCGCTCCGTCTGGCCTCGCAGGTCGCGGAGGCGCTGCTCGTGCTGCAGGAGCAGCACTGCGTGCACCGCGACCTGAAGCCCGCCAACATCATGGTCGACGACGACCGCGCGGTCCTCATCGACCTCGGCATCGCCAAGCTGTTCGACACCGCGACGTCCACGCAGCCGGTCGGGACGCTCGCGTACATGGCGCCGGAGCTGTTCGCCCGCCGCGTGCACCCCCGCTCGGACGTGTACGCCCTCGGCCTGCTCCTGATCTTCGCCACCACGGGAGTCGTCCCGGCGGACCTCAACTTCCTCGGTCGCGACCTCGAGGCCGACGATCTCGTCCGAGAGGCGCCGGACGACCTGGTCGGGGTGCCGGCCGGGATGGAGCCGGCCCCGTCCCCCGCCGAGCTGCCGGAGATCGACCCCCACCTGCAGGACCTGATCCTGTCGATGACCCGCTACCAGCCGAACCACCGCCCCGCGCTCGAGAGCGTCGTCACGGTGCTGCGCGCACGGCTCGCCGGGGAGGCCGCCGACGACACCCTGCTCCTCACGCACCGGATCGTGGCCGACGGCGCCACGGCGGCCGAGCGGGCCCTCGGACCCGTCGCCGGACTGGGCGCCGCGACCGGGGCTCCCGTCCGGGGCGCGCGGCCGGCCGACGCCGTCGCGGTCGGCACGGACCCCGGGGCAGACCCCGGCGCGGTCGCCGGGCGGGACACCACCCGCGCCCGGGAGCCGTGGCACGCCCTCGTGTACGACGCCACGCTCATGAGCGTGCTCTCCGAGGTGCACGGCGACGGGTTCGACGGCGCGGCCTCCGAGGTCATCGCCGACCACGTGGCGAGCATCGGGGCGCACGTCGCCGACGGCCGCACCCCCGCCGAGCTCAAGGACTGGCTCTGGCAGGCGATGCAGTGGCAGGCCGCCACCCCGCCGGCCGGGCACGCGGACACCCTGCGCGGGTGGCGGGCGTACCGTCGCCCGCCGCACGTGACGCCCGCCCGGCCCGAGCCCGTGGTCCGCGTCGCCCGGCTGCGCACCGACGAGCCCGACGGCGTCCCGGCGCGCGGCACGCCGGGCGGGCGTACCTGGCCGGGAGCCGTACGGCGGGTCTCCACGCTGGGCCGACCGCCGTCGGGGGCGGGCCCCGCGGAGCCTGCGCCCGCGGCCGTCGCGGGGACCCGGGTGCTCGACTCCCCCGACCTCGTCGCCACCCAGGTCGGGCGCCCGGTCCCGCCGTCCGTCCCGCCGCGCCGGAGCCCGGTCCAGCACCTGGGGCCCACACCGCGGTCGGCTCGGCCGCGGATCACCGGCGCGGCCGTCACGAGCGCCCCGGCCCCGCAGCCCTCCATCGCGCAGCAGACCGCCCCCGCGTTCCCCGCGCCCCCGCAGCAGCCCGCGGCGCCGACGGCCGGGGCGTCGTCACGGTCAGCGGCGTCATCACCCGTGGACCGGTCCCGGGTCGGGGGCGCGTTCCTGCGCGCGCTGCCGCGCCTGCTCGCGGTCCTGGCCGTGCTGCGCACGCTGTGGCTCGTGCCCGACGGCGCGGCCCGGCAGAGCGAGCCGTTCGTCCCGCTGCCGCCGCAGCTCCTGGAGACCCTGCGCGTCTCGGTCGACCTGGCTCCGCTCGTGGACGGCCCCGTGCTCGCCCTGGCGGCGCTCGCGGTGGCCGTGGTGCTACGCGTCGCCGGGCGGCGGACGTGGGTCTGGCCGTACACGCTCCTCGCGTCCGCGTCCGTCATCGCCACGGTGGTGCTCGTCCTGCGCGGCTGAGCGGCGGTCGATGGCGACCCGACCGGATGCCGCCGGCAACCGTCGGGCTGCCGTCGGGCGGCCGTCGGGCCGCACCGCGCGGTGCCGCCCGACCGTGCCCTCAGAGCGGGCCGAGCACGTCGTCGCGCGGCGCCACGAGATCGAGCGCGGCCAGGACGCCGGCGAGCGCTCGCTCCTCGTACCGGAAGTGCGACTCCATGATCGCCCCCACCCCGTCCAGGTGACGCCCGACGGCGTCGCGCGACGCCTCGGGATCCGCCGCCCGGTCGAGCGCGCGCTCGAGGTCGGCGACGAGGTACGCGATCATCCCGTGGTCCTGGCGCAGCCGCCGCAGGACGTCGGCGAGGTCGGGGTGACGCCGCTCGAGCTCGGGGAAGAGCACCGCGTCCTCGGCGGTGTGGTGCCGGGTCAGGGCAGTGCAGAAGCCCCGGCAGTACACCAGCAGATCGGTGACCGGATCGCTGGGGTCCGGATCGTCGTCGCGCACGGCGTCCCGCACCAGCTCCAGCGCGCGTCGCAGCCGGCCGTGCACCGCCTGCATCTCGTCGTACCAGGCCGCGAGCCTGGCCTTCTCGCCCTCACTCATCGGTGAGGAGCGAGGAAAGGGCCCGTGAGGTCACGGCTCCCCCTTCCGGGTTCGGCGCCTCCATGCCTGACGTGGTCCGCCACCGGCACGCGACGCTGCGCGCGACCCTACCAGCCCGCTCCGGGGGTTCCACGCGCCGTCGAACACGACCTGAGCGCCGCGAAACGGCTCAGAACGACGCTCATGTCGTGTTCGGCGCAGTCCCGGGGGACGGGGGTCAGGCGTGGAGGCGGCGGAGGAACGTGCGCGTGCGCTCTTGCTGCGGGTCGCCGAGAACCTGTTCGGGGGTGCCGCGCTCGTGGACGCGGCCCTCGTGGAGGAAGCAGACCTCGTCGGCGATGCGGCGGGCGAAGCCCATCTCGTGCGTCGCGACGAGCATCGTGCGGCCCTCGGCACGCAGCTCGGCGAGCAGGTCGAGCACCTCGCCGACGAGCTCCGGGTCGAGCGCGGATGTCACCTCGTCGAGCAGGAGCAGCTCAGGCCCGTTGACGAGGGCGCGCGCGATCGCGGCGCGCTGCTGCTCGCCGCCCGAGAGCTGGTCGGGGTACGCCCTCACCTTGTGACCCAGGCCGACCCGGCCCAGCATCTCGACGGCCGCCGCCTCCGCCTCCGCACGCGCCCGCCGGTGGACGAGGCGCGGCGCGAGCGTCACGTTGTCGAGCACGGTGAGGTGCGGGAACAGGTTGTACGCCTGGAAGACCATGCCCATGCGGGCGCGGACCCGGTCGGCGTCGAGCCGTGGGTCCGCGACGTCCTCGCCGTCGAGCAGGATCTGCCCGTCGTCGACCTCGTCGAGGAGGTTGACCACGCGCAGGAGCGTGGACTTGCCCGAGCCGGACGACCCGACGAGGACGACGCACCGGTGCGCGTCGACGTCGAGGTCGATGCCGTCGAGCACGACCCGCCGCCCACCCGGGACGCCGGGTGCAGGGAAGGTCTTGCGGACGCCGCGCAGCGAGAGCAGGTGGTCCGCGCCCGCAGCCCGCGGGGTCGCGCCGGAGGGGACGACGGACGCGCTCATCGGATGTCCCCCGCCCCGCTCACGGTCGCCAGCGACCGGCCCCAGCCGCGGCGCGCCTGGTACGCGTCGACCGCGCGGGTCAGCGGGAACGACACGAGGAAGAACAGGATCCCCGCGACGACGTACGGCGTGAAGTTGTAGCTCCCCGTGGTCGCGATCTGCGCGGCGCGGATCGCGTCGACCGCGCCGAGCACGGAGATGAGACCCGAGTCTTTCTGGAGCGAGACGAGGTTGTTCGCGAGCGGGGCGGTGACGTTGCGCACGGCCTGCGGCAGCACGACGCGGCGGGTCGTCTGGGCGCGCGTGAGCCCGAGCGAGCGCGCGGCGGCGACCTGCGACGGGTGCACCGACTCGATGCCCGCGCGGAACACCTCGGCCAGGTACGCGGTGTACGTGAGGACGATCGCGAGCGCTCCGAGGAAGGCGCCCGACGTCGGCAGCCACTCCAGGCGCAGCGCGGGCAGCCCGAAGCCGACGAGCAGCAGGACGAGCAGGAGCGGCACCCCGCGGAAGAGGTCGACGTACGCGGTCGCGAACGCACGCAGCGGGAAGAGCGCCGGGATACGGCTCGTGCGCGCGATCGCCAGCCCGAGACCGAGCAGCGTCCCGACGACGCCCGCCACGACCCACACGCGCAGGTTGAGCCACAGCCCCTCGAGGATCGCGGGCAGCGACTCCCACGCCATCGCCGGGTCGAAGAACGCGGTCCGCGCACGCTCCCAGCCGGGCGCGTTGACGACGACGAGCACGACCGCCGCGACGACGAGGACCGTGCTCACGAGCGCGACCAGCAGCGAGCGGCGACGCTGCGCACGCCGGAACGCCGCGCGGTCGAGCGCGAGCGGCGACGGCGACCACGCGGTGGTCGGGGCTCCGTCGGGCTCGTCGCTGCGCCCGGGCGGGCGCGCGTCGTCGGGCACGCTCACGGCCGGGTCACTCGAGGACGGGGATGTCGTCCGACTTGAGCCACGTCGTGCGGAGCTCGGCGAGCGTGCCGTCGGCCTCGAGCTCGTCGACGGCCTGCGTCACGCAGTCGGTCAGCGCGGAGTCCAGGTCGAGCACGAGCCCGTACTGCTCGACGACGCCCTGGTCGGGCAGCGTCCCGATGACGACGGAGTCGGGGAAGTACTCGGTCGAGGCCGCGACGCCCTGGTCCACGTCCATGACCATCGCGTCGATCGTGCCGGACTGGAGCGCCTGCATGCCGTCGCCCGCCGCGTTGTACGGGGAGATGTCCGCGTCCTCGCCCCACGCCGCCTCCGCGAGCGTGAGGCTCGTCTGCGCGGCCGTCACGCCGATGCGCGCGCCGTCGAGCTCGGCGAGCGTCGTCGCACCCGCGTAGGGGCCGTCCTCCATGACGATGACGCCCTGGCGCGTCGTGAGGTACGGGCTGGAGAAGTCGACGGCCTGCTTGCGCTCGTCGGTGATCGACGTCTGGTAGGCGGCGACGTCGAACGGCTTCACGGCCGGGCTGATGATCTGCTCGAACGTCACGGTCTCCCACACCACGTCGTCGGCCGCGTAGCCGAGGCGGTCCGCGACGGCGTAGATCAGCGCCGACTCGAAGCCCTCGCCCGAGTCGTGCTCGCCGATGTACCACGGAGCGTACGCCTCGCCCGCGCCGACGGTCAGCACGCCGTCGGTGAGCGTCGGGAGCGCGCCGGGCTCGCACTGCGCGGCGTCGCCCGAGGCGCTGCCGCTCGGGCTCGCGGTGTCGTCGCCGGCGCCTCCCGACGAGCAGGCCGTCAGCGTGAGCGCGGCGACCGCCGTGACAGCGGTGAGGAGGGCGGGACGGGGACGCAGACGGCGCATGGTGACCTTCCGGGTGTCGGGCGCCCGCGGGAGTGGTGGGCGCCGGCCACTGACGATAACGCCGGGCCGTGGGCCGTGGCTTCCCCCGGCCGCACCTCGGCCGGGTGGGGCGCGTCACAGCGGAGACACGGTTGCTGCGCGACGACGCCACCGAGGCGGACGCCCCCGGACACGACGAAGGCCCTCGATCATCAGATCGAGGGCCTTCGCCTTCTGAGTAGCGGGGGCAGGATTTGAACCTGCGACCTCTGGGTTATGAGCCCAGCGAGCTACCGAGCTGCTCCACCCCGCGTCGGTGATCACTACTCTACGTGAGGTTCCGGACCAGGCCAAATCGGGTGGACGAGACGTGGGTCACGCCAGGACCTCGACCCCGAACGCGAACTCGCGCGCGGCCCCGGGCTCGAGCCGCACGTCCGCAGCGCAGTCGGCGCGGTTGAACGCGTCGGTCAGCGTCTCCACGGGCTCGATCGCGACGGCGGCCCGCTCGCGCCGCGCCAGACCGTCGCCCGTGTAGACGTGGACGAGCCCGCGGTCCTGCCACACGGCGAGCCCCTGCCCCGTCGCGGGGTCGCGCACGAGCGTCCGCGCGCGGCCGTCGGCGTCGGTGCGCAGGTCGCCGAACGCGTGGTCGAGCCGCACGCCGGCGAGCGGCAGCGGCCCGACGCCGTCGATCGCCCCGAACGCGGCCTCACCCGCGAGCGGGAGCATCCCGGCGTCGGTCACGACGGCGCGGCGGGCCGGCACCGTGAGCTCCAGCGCGTCGACCGTGCCGTGCCCGGGGACCCGGAGGTAGGGGTGCCAGCCGAGCGAGACAGGGGCCGCGGACGTCCCGACGTTACGGGCGCGCAGCGTCGCGTCGAGGGAGCCCGCGCCGAGGGCGTACCGGACCTCCAGGACGAGCGCGAACGGGTAGCCGGCGTGCGCGTCGGCGTGGACGACCGTCCGGAGCGTCACGGACTCGCGCCCTTCTCCGTCGGCGGCCGCCGTGGCGCGCGCGGCGCCACCGCCCTCCCCCGCGCCCTCGACGACCGTCCAGTCGAGCGTGCGGGCGAACCCGTGCATGGTGAGGGGCTCCCACGGCAGGACGGGCGGCACCTGGTGCCGGACGCCGTCGAACACGTACTGCCCGCCCGCGAGACGGTTGACGAACGGTGCCATGAGCGCGGACCGCGCGGCGTCGTGCGCGGCGACCTCCGCCTCGTCCGCGTACCCGTCGACGAGGTCCTCGACGCGCTCGACCCCGTCCGCCCCGCGCCACGGCGCACGCCAGGCGAGCACGGCGGCACCGCGCAGCGCCACGACGAGCTCGGCCCCGGACGGGTGGTGCAGGCGCGCGGCGGGGACGGCCGGCGTCGCCTCGCTCGCCGCGCTGAAAGCGTTGCTGCAAACCGTTGCAGAAGTCACGAGGAGCGATCCTCCCGCCCGGCGGACGAAAAGACAACTCCGGTAGGACGCCCGACGGGCGGGGACACCTGCTGGTGTCCCCGCCCGTCCGTGGCGTGCGTTCGTCCTGCTGCGGCCGTCAGCCGGCCGAGGACTCCGTGTCGAGCGACTGCTCGGCCGCCAGCGCCGCCTCGAGCGCCTGCTGGAGCCGGTCCTGCGCCTCGCCGTAGGCGGCGAAGTCGCCCTCCGCGAGCGCCGCCTGGCCGTCCTCGATGGCCTGCTGCGCCTGGCGCAGCGCCTGGTCGAGCTCGGCGCGGGCGCCGCCGTCGACCGTGCCGCCGTCGGCCGGCGGCGCCGGCTCCTCGGTGGCGGGCGGCTCGGTGCCGGGGTCCGTCGTCCCGGGGTCGGCGGTCTCGCCGTCGGCCGGCTGGTCCGGGACCTCGGTCTCGACCCCGCCGTCGGCGTCGCCCGCGTTCGCGCCCGAGTCGCCGCCGAACACCTGGTCCAGCGCCTCGTCGAGCGTGTCCGCGAAGCCGATCTCGTCGCCGAACGACACGAGCACCTTGCGCAGCAGCGGGAACCGCGTGCCCTCCGTCGACTGCACGTAGACCGGCTGGACGTACAGCAGGCCGCCGCCCACCGGGAGCGTGAGGAGGTTGCCGTTGATGACCGTCGAGTCACCACGACGCAGCGCGAGGAGGCCGTCCGCGGCGGTCGGGTCGGTGTTGAAGTTGTTCTGCACCTGACCCGGTCCGGGGACCGTCGCGTTGCGCGGCAGCTCGAGCAGCCGCAGCGTGCCGTAGTCCTCCGACCGCACGCCCGCCTCGTTGCCCGGCTCCGCGTCGACCGCGAGGAACCCGGTGAGGATGTTGCGGTCCGAGCCACCGCCCGGGATGTACGTCGACATGAGCGAGAACGTCGGCGCCTCCTGGCTCGGCATCTGCAGCGTGAGGTAGTACGGCGGCTGCAGCGGCTTGACCTGCCCGCTCGCCGTCGGGTCCTCCGGGCTGCGCCAGAAGTCCTGACCCGAGAAGAACTCGTTCGCGTCGTCCACGTGGTAGCTCGCGAGCAGCGTGCGCTGCACCTTGAACAGGTCCTCGGGGTAGCGCAGGTGGCTCATGAGGTCGCCGGAGATCTCCGAGATCGGCTGGACCGAGCTCGGAAACACCTGGGTCCACGCCTTGAGCACCGGGTCCTCGGCGTCCCACGCGTACAGGTCCACGGATCCGTCGTACGCGTCCACGGTCGCCTTGACCGAGTTGCGGATGTAGTTCACCTGCTGCGGCGCGAGCGCCTCGACGGAGTTCGCCGCGACGAGCGAGTCCCGCGTCGAGTCCTCGAGCGACTCGGACGTCGAGTACGGGTACGCGTTCGAGGTCGTGTAGCCGTCGACGATCCACTTGACCCGGCCGTCCACGACCGCCGGGTACACGCGCCCGTCGAGCGTCAGGTACGGCGCGACCTTCGCGACGCGGTCGCGCGGGCTGCGGTCGTAGAGGATCTGCGACTCCTCGGTGACACGGTCGGAGAAGAGGATCTGCTCGGAGCCGAACTTCAGCGCGTAGAGCACCTTGTTCATGAACGACCCGACGCTCGGGCCGCCCTCGATCTCCTGCGTGGGGAACGTGTTGTTGACCTGGCCGCCCTCGTCGTCGACGGGGTAGTCGAGCTCCCACGGGTCACGGCCCTCGGGCGCGCCGACGATCGAGTACTGCGGCGCCTCGGGCGAGAAGTAGATGCGCGGCTCGTAGCCGCCCGCGTCGGTGAACGCGCCCGTCGACGGGATCGAGCCCTCGTAGAACGCGGGGCGGCCGTCCGGGCCGATCTGGTTGCCGTACGCGGCGACGACGCCGAACCCGTGCGTGTAGACCGTGTGGTCGTTGACCCAGTTGCGCTGGTCGGCGCCCAGGCCGTCCTGGTTGAGCTCGCGGACCGCGATGACGGTGTCGCGGCTCTCGTCGTCGATCGTGTACCGGTCGACCGACAGCGACGGCGAGAACTGGTAGTACTGCTTGTTCTGCTGGAGCTGGCTGAACGAGGGGCTGACGATCTCCGGGTCGAGCAGGCGGATCGACGCGGTGGTGTCGGCGTCCTCGCGCAGCGCGCCGGCCTCCGCCTCGGTCTTCGCGTTGTACTGCTCCGTCTGCACGTCGTCGATCCCGTACGCGGCCTTCGTCGCGTCGATGTTGCGCTGGATGTACTCCTCCTCGAAGTCCTGCGCGTTCGGCGTGACCTGGAAGCGCTGCACGACGCTCGGGTAGATGCCGCCGATGGCGATGGCCGAGACGACCATGAGCCCCACGCCGATCGCGGGCAGGCGCCAGTTGCCGCGCACCGCCGTGACGACGAAGAGCGCCGCGACGAACAGCGCGACGAGCGTGAGGATCGCCTTCGAAGGGATGACCGCGTGCACGTCCGCGTAGGACGCACCGTCGAACTTCGCGCCGCCCGAGGTGAGGATCGAGTACCGGTCGAGCCAGTAGTTGGCCCCGATGAGGACCAGGAGGAGCGCGGCAGTCACCGAGAGCTGGACGCGCGCCGCCGTCGTGGTGCGCGGGCCCGCGTCGGAGCCGCCGCCGATGCGCAGCCCGCCGTACAGGTAGTGCGTCGCGACCGCGGCGATGCCCGCGATGATGACGACCGCCATGAGGAAGCTCACGACGAACCGCAGGGCGGGCAGCGTGAAGACGTAGAACGACAGGTCGATGCCCCACTGCGGGTCCGTCGTGCCGAACGGCACCGAGTTCATCGCCAGCAGGACGGTCTGCCACTGCGACGCCGCCGCCGCGCCGGCGAAGAAGCCGACGAGCGCGGGCGCGACGATCATGACGACCTTGCGCAGCGGCTCGATCGCCTCGCGGTACTGGTCGAGCGTCGCCTGCTCGGGCGTCGACGGCGCGTAGATCGGCCGGGACCGGTACGCGATCGAGAACGACAGGAAGACGAGCCCGCCCATCACGAGGAACCCGCCGACGAACAGGGCGATGCGCGCGCCCCACTGCGTCCACAGGACGTTCGCGAAGTCGAGCTGCCGGAACCACAGCACCTCGGTCCAGAACTGGGCGAGCAGGAGCAGGAGGACCACGAGGGCGCCGACGACGGCGATCGCGATCCCGATCGGGCTCCGGCGCCGGGCGGGCCGCCCCCCGGAGGACGGCCGGCGGGGCGCTGCGGCGAATGACACGGTGGGTATACCTCTTCGGTCGTGGCTCGGGCGTGCACCGGGGTCAACGCCCGGTCCTCCCCCAAGGTTCCCACGGCCCGCGGCCTCGTGGGGGACGTCACGACCAGGTCGTCGCCCGTCCGCCGCCGGCCGGCGCGCGATGGGGGACCATGGGGGCATGCCCCAGCCTGACGACGCCGCTCCCTCCCCCGCTCCCGCACCCGGCTCCGGCTCCGGCTCCGGCCCCGACCCGGTGGCGCCCGGCGGCCCGACGCCGCAGCACGCGCTCGCGCTCGCCGTCCACGAGATCGAGGCGCACGCGGCGGACGCCGGCTGGGACGCCCCGCCGCGGCTCTTCGCGCTCGTCGCGACGGCCGGGGCGCTCGCGGCCGACCCGACGCTCGCGGACCGCCTGCCGCCCGACGTCGTCGCGGCGGCCACGGCGGACCCGCACCACCTCCTCTCGATCGAGCAGGAGGGCTTCGCCGTGGACGGCGACCTCGAGGACGGGCTCGCGCGCGTCGCCTGGCCCGCGACGGTCGACGGCGCCGCGCTCGTCGTCGAGCGGATCGTCCTGCCCCCGGCCGCCGAGGAGGGCGTGCCCGACGACCCTGACGCGGCGCTCGACTACCTCACGTCCCACCCCGACCGGCAGGACGTCCGCCTCGCCGTCGGCGTGCTGCGCGACGGTCCCGCCTGGTGCGCCGTCCGGTCGCGCGCGCACGACGCGGCCAGCGACGTCGCGGGCGGACCCGACCTCGTCCCCGGCCTCGTCACCGCGCTGCGCGCGACGCTCGAGGACTGACGCGAGCGGCCGTCGTCAGCGCGCCTCGCACGTCGCGAGCGAGTCGCCCTCGCCCGCGCCGATCGCCTCCATGGCCGCGCGGGCGTCGGCCAGCGTCGAGACCGCGGCGACGTGCAGGCCCTCGGGCACGTTGCCCACGACCTCCGGGCAGTTGGCCTGCGGCGCGAGGAACCACGTGGCGCCGTCGCGCAGGGCACCGTACAGCTTCTGCTGGATGCCGCCGATCGGGCCGACGTCGCCCTCGACGCTCATGGTGCCCGTCCCCGCGATGACGACGCCGTTCGCCTCGTCCTCGGGCGTGAGCTGGTCGACGATGCCGAGCGCGAACATCGTGCCCGCGCTCGGGCCGCCGATGTCCTCGATCTGGATCGACACGTCGACCGGGAAGTCGAACGTCGGGTCGATGAACACCCCGAGCAGCGCCGTGTCGCCGCCGTCCGTCGTCGTCACCGTGAGGTCGGTCTCGGCACCGTCCCGCAGGACGCCCAGGGTCACGTCCGCGCCCGGTTCGACCGCCTCGAGGCCGTCGATGAGGTCCTGGTACGTCGGGACCGGCGCGCCGTCGAGCGCGACGATGACGTCGCCCGGCTCGACGACGCCGTCCGACCCGCTGTCCGGGACCGCGGCCTCGACCGTGAGCGTGGCCGGGACCTCGTACCCGAGCTCGGTGAGGGCCGCGACCGTGGCGTTCTCCTGCGAGGAGATCATCTCGGCCTGGCCCTGCTGCTCCGTCTCCTCCTTGGTGCGGCCGGTCGGGAAGACCTCCTCGACGGGGCGCACGCTGCGCGACCGGTCGAGCCACCCCTGCACGACCTGGGCGAGGTTGACGGGGTAGCCGGGGCCCCCCGCGACGGAGACGGTGGTCAGGCGCAGCTCGCCTGTCGAGTCGAAGGTCTCGGCCCCCGTGATGGAGATGAGCGGCGTGCCGTCCTGCTCGCCGAGCGTGTCCTCCGTCGGCCCCGGCGACCGCACCGCGTACGGCGCGGGCAGGATCGCGAGGCCCGCGACGAGCAGCGTCGTCGCGAGGAGGGAGATGCCGAACGTCAGGGACCGCCGGGTCACGGGCGGCGGGACGTGCTCGTCCTCGGCGAGGAGGGCGTCGAAGGAGGGGGCGTCGCTCACCGGGACATCATCCCCGAGGATGCTGGGATCTCCCTGCCGACCGCGCCCGCGCGCCGCTGACGCTCCCGACCTACCAGCGGTCAGGGGCGTCGCGACCGCGCCTGCCGCCACACGGCCGCGGTCCCGAGCACCGCGACGGCCGCTCCCGCGGCACCGAGCGCCGCGGCGTCACGACCGCCGAACCGCAGCCCCACGACGCCCACCCGGCCGCGGACCTCCGCGAGCAGCACCTCCAGCGCCGCGGCGCCCGACCACGTCGGCGACCACCCCGCGTCGTGCAGGCGCTCGGCCGCGACCGACCACGGGTGCACGACGAACGCCAGGTCGCTCGCCGGGGACGGCAGCACCCCGACCCGGTGCAGCCGCTCGGCCGCGCCGAACGCCGTCGCCGACGGGAGCTGGACCGTGCGCAGGCCCGCCGCCGCGGCCACCGTCTCGGAGTCGAGCGCGTCCGGGAGCCCGTCGCGCAGCGGACCGGCCGTCAGCCCGCCGACGAGGCCGCCGTCGAGCGCGACGCCGACCGCCGCGACGACGTCCTCGACGTGCACGAGGTGCCACGTGCGCTCCCCGCCGCGGACCGTGAGCAGGCGCGGGGCCTCGAAGTGCCGCGTGAGGAGCGTGTCGATCCCGGGACCGACGACGACCGCCGGCCGCACGAGCGCGAGCGGCACCCCGTGGAGCGCGTCGCGCAGCGCGTCCTCGAACGCGGCCACGTCCCCCGCGAAGCCGGGTCCGTCGTCGACGGCGACCGGGTCGTCGTCCTCGATCACCGCGCGGCCCGGCGTCGCGCCGTGCACGGCGGCAGTGGTCACCGCGACGACGTGCTCGATCCCCGCGGCGACCGCGGCCTCGCCCGCGCGCCGGCCGAGGAGCGCGAGCCGGGCGCGCTGCTCGGCGTCGGTCTTCGCTCGCGGCGCCCCGAACTCCCCTGCCGGAGCGACCACGACGAGCCGGCGCGCGCCGTCGGGCCACCCGTCCGCGTCCACGGGCGACGCCTCGGCGGCGCCCAGCCCCCGGCGGACCGCGTCCGCGACCTGACCGACCCCGACGACCACGACGGGGTCGCGCGGAGGCGTGACGGGCCCGACCACGGGGTCTTCCCCCGGCTCGCCCGGGGGCTGTCCCCCGGCGGGGACCGCCTCGCTGCGCCGTGAGCGAACCCGGCCCTCGGACATGGCCCAGCCCCCGTTCTCGGCGGTCGATCGTGGTTACGGTGATCACCGACGCTACCGTGAGGAGTCGCCATGAGCAGCCTTCCCCCCGACCGCACGCCCGGACCGGACGACGACACGCCCTTCGACCCGCGGTTCGAGGAGCTCCTCCGCTCGATGCTCGGACCCGACGCGGACGAGGCGCTGCGCGAGCTCCGTGCCCGCGGCCTCGACCCCCAGTCGCTCGCCGCCGGGGGCGCGGCGGACCCCCAGCTCTTCCAGCACGTCCTCGCGCAGGTCCAGCGGCTGCTGTCGACGCCGAGCGACGGCCCGGTGAACACGGACGTCTCGCACGACGTCGCGCGCCAGGTCGCGGTCGCCGAGGGCGACCCCTCCGTCACGACGGCGCAGCAGCGGGCGGTGACCGAGGCGCTGTCCGTCGCCGAGCTGTGGCTCGACGCCGTCACCGACCTCCCGCCCTCGGGCGGGCGCGCCCAGGCCTGGAGCCGCTCGGAGTGGGTCGAGCACACGCTCCCGGCCTGGAACGAGCTCGTCGCGCCCGTCGCGGCGTCCGTCGCCGACGCGCTCGCGACGGTCCTGCGCGACCAGCTCCCGGAGGGCCTCGGCGACGACCCGTCGGCGCTGCCCGGCGTCGGGTTCACGCTCCCGGGCCAGGTGCCCGGGCTCCCCGCCGGCGCGCTCGGGATGCCGGGCGACCCCGCGGCGCTCATGCGTCGCCTCGGCGCGGCCGTCTTCGGCATGCAGGTGGGCCAGGCGGCGGGCACGCTGTCGCGCGAGGTCTTCGGTGCCACCGACGTGGGGCTGCCCCTGCTCGACCAGCCCGGGACGGTCCTCCTGCCGACGAACGTCGAGGCGTTCGCCGAGGGTCTGGACGCTCCCGCCGACGAGGTCCGCCTGTTCCTCGCGCTCCGCGAGGCGGCCCACGCACGCCTCTTCACGCACGTGGCGTGGCTGCGCGGCCACCTGCGCGGCCTCGTCGACGCGTACGCACGCGGCATCACCATCGACCTGTCGGCGCTCGAGTCGCAGCTCTCGGACGTCGACCTCACCGACACGGACGCCCTCCAGCGTGCCCTGTCCGGCGGCGTCTTCGGGCTCCAGAACACTCCCGAGCAGCAGGCCACGCTCCTGCGGCTCGAGACGACGCTCGCGCTCGTCGAGGGCTGGGTGGACGAGGTGACGGCCACCGCCGCCCTCCCCCACCTGCCCCACGCGGTCCCGCTGCGCGAGATGCTGCGCCGCCGTCGTGCCGCGGGCGGCCCCGCCGAGCACACCTTCGCCACCCTGGTCGGCCTGGAGCTGCGTCCCCGACGCTCGCGCGACGCGGCGGCGCTGTGGGCGCTCATCGCCGGGCAGTCCGGCGCGAGCGCGCGCGACGGCGTCTGGGACCACCCCGACCTCCTGCCCGACGCCACGGACCTCGACGACCCCGCGGGCTACGAGAGCAGGAGGGCCGTGACCCGCATCGAGGAGGCCGACGTCGACCGCGCGCTCGAGGAGATCTTCCGCGCCGCCGAGGGGTCGGGCAGCACGGAGCCCCCGACCGGGACGACGGACGACGCCACCGACGACGGACCGACGGACGCGGGCGGCACCGCGCGCTGAGCCCGGGCGTCCCGCCGCTCAGGGACCTTCCGACCTCGCGTCGGCGGCGAGCCCGGCGTCCTCCACGGGGGCGCCGGGCTCGTCGCCGTCGGGCTCCAGGTCCGCGTCGCGCGCGAACGAGACGCCCTCCAGGAAGCCACGCGCCCGGTCCGTCCGCGGGTACGACTCGAGCAGCTTCCAGAACCCCGGGCCGTGACCGGCGTGGAGCAGGTGGGCCAGCTCGTGGAGCAGCACGTAGTCGAGCACCCACGGGGGCATCCCCCGCACCCGGGTCGAGATCCGGATCGTCCCGTCGATGAGGGTGCACGATCCCCACCGCCGGTCCTGGTTCCCGGACCAGCGCACGCTCGTCGGGTGCGCGCGGCCGTCGAGGTACTTCTCGGACAGCTCGACGGCGCGACGCTCGAGCTCGTCGTCGGAGGGGCGTCGCCGACGCTCGGAGTCGGCCAGGCGGTCGAGCATGCGCTGGACCCACTCGCGCTCCTGGGCGCGGGTGAAGCGCGCCGGGATCGCCACGATGGTGCGCTCGCCGTCGCGGTAGGCGCTCACCGTGCTCTTGCGTCGGCGGCTGCGCCGAACCTCCACGATCGTCTCCCGGACCACGCTCAGACCGTAGTGGTTCTGGCCACGAAAAGGCAGGGCCCCACGCCGCGTGGTGGGGATTTCCGCGCCAGCCGGTCGAGCGGACGTCGCGGGGAGCTGTGCTCCCGGTCAAGGAACCGCCCGCGAACCGTCGTCGAGGTCTGCCTGTGGACAACTCGGGTCGGAGTGCCCCGTCGTGCCACGCTCGTGGCGGGCGGCCGACCGTGCCGCCGTCCCACGACCCGCGGAGGACACGTGCAGCGACGACGCGTGCTGCGACCCGAGGCTCCGCTGCTCCGGCGCGCCCCGGGCGAGGTGCAGGTCGGCACCGACCCACGCTGGTCGGTCCGGCTCACCGGGCTCGAGCCCGCCGAGGAGGAGTGGCTGCGCTCGCTCGCCGCGCCGTCGGCCCGGCGCGGCGAGGGCGTCGAGACCGGGTCGCCGTCGCCCGGTCGCCGGGCCGCGCTCGTCCGGCTCCTCGAGGAGGCGCACCTGCTCGTCCCCGCCCGCCGACGACGCACGGTCTCGCTCGCTCCGGGCCACGGCGAGGCGGACGTGGGCGTGCTCTCGGCGCTGCGGCCCGACGGCGCCGGGCACCGCGTGCTCGCGGCCCGCGCCCGGGCGACCGTCGCCGTCGTCGGGCTGGGGCGGGTCGGGGCCTCGCTCGCCGTGCACCTGGCGACGGCCGGCGTGGGCACGCTCGTCCTCGAGGACCGTGGCACGGTCCTCACCACGGACGTCGGGGTGGGCGCGTACCGGCTGCGCGACGTCGGCGCGCCCCGCGACGCCGCGGTCCGGCGGCTCGTCGAGGAGGTAGCCCCCGGCGTCGTCGTCACCTCGGGCACGGACGCGCGCGTGTCGGCCGACGTCGCCGCGGCGGCGGGGCCACCGGGCCCGCTACCGGACGTCGTGGTCGTGGTCGAGCACGGCGCGGCGGACCCGGAACGGGTCGGGAGGATCGTGGGAGAGGGAGTGGCGCACCTGTCGGTCGTGGTCCGTGAGGCCGACGTCGTCGTCGGACCGTTCGTCCGGCCGGGGCTCGACCCGTGCCTGACGTGCGCGGACCTGCACCACGCGGACGCTGACCCGTGCTGGCCTCAGCTCGCGCGGCAGCTGCGCGCCCGTGCCGTGCGCGCGGTCGAGGAGTCGTCGCTCGCGGCGTCGGCGGCCGCGGTCACGCTCGGTCAGGTCCTGGCAGCCCTCGACGGGCTGGTGCCCCGCGCAGCCACGGCCCGCATCGAGATCCCTGCTCCCGATGCGGTGCCGCGGCTGCGCGAGACGGGTCGCCACCCGCGCTGCGGGTGCGACGAGCTGGCGCGCACGCCCCCGGACGGGGCGTCGCTCACCATGTCAGGCCGCCGTCGAGGCGCCGACTGACGCCCCGGCCTCGACGCGACCGGCCTCCTGCGCCTGGCGCTCGGCCTCGCGGGCGAGCACCTCGGCCTTGCTCGGACGGCCGCGGCCGCGCTTGCGCGCGACGACGACGCCGTCCACGAAGACCTCGCCACCCCAGACGCCCCAGGGCTCGCGACGCTCGATCGCGCCGGCGAGGCAGCCCTCGACGAGGGGGCATGTGCGGCACAGGGCCTTGGCCTCCTCGACCTCGGCGGACCGCTCGGCGAACCAGAGCTCCGGGTCGTTGGTGCGGCAGGGCAGCAGACCCGCGAGGAGACGGTCGAACTCCGCGGAGTCCTTCTCGCCGAGGGGCGTGGCCAGCGGTTGGTGGGGGACCCAGGGGCCGGATCCGCCCTGGGCAGTGATGTTGTCGAGCAGCGCGGTGAGCCGCACGATGTCCTCCAGTGATGTCCTGTCGTGGGTGTGAACGTCGTCGTCACAGGACCCGAGGACAGCGGTCCCCGTCATGGGAATGACGGGACAGACCGGTGATCCTCATCGGCAGACGTGCTCTGGAGAACACGAAGGCCACGGGTCCGAGACGGACTCCGCGGCCTGGAAGGTTCTGGTCGGTCAGACCAGACGTGTCCTGGAGGCGGAGTCGGGAGCGGGGCGGGTGACGAAGGTGCCGCCGCGGTGCGCGGTTGCACGCGGACGGAGTCCTCCTGGCGTGCCCGTGTAGACGGACGCGTTATCCAGCAGGTTCGCCATGGCGATCTGGTTCTTCATCAGCTTTCCCACCCCCTCTCTCCGTTCGAGGCCCGCCTCCCGGCGCGCCCCTCTCCAACAGGACTCGTCGACCATATGTCGCGCGTCGCGGGACGCACAACTTATTTACGGGAATTTCCTCGACGAGTTTTTCGAACCCTCCTCGGAGCCCGAGAACGGCTCCGTGTCACCGCTCCGCGCGGCTCACGATGTCCAGGATCGTCGCGCCGTACCGCTCGATCTTCGCCGGACCGAGCCCGTCGATGCGGGCCAGCGCGGCCGTGCTGGTGGGACGCGTCTCCGCGATCGCTGCGAGCGTCGTGTCCACGAGCACCGTGAACGCCGGCTTGTCGGTCTCCTGCGCGACCTGGCGCCGCCACTCGCGCAGATTGTCGAACAGCTCGCGGTCGTACTCCCCCGTCAGCAGCGGCCGCGCCTGCCCGGCGCGCGGACGACGCGTCCGCTGGGCTCCCGGCTCGTCGGGCCACAGCCCGTCGAGGAAGCGGGTCCGGCGGCGTGTCGCACGACCACCCGGGTTGCGCGACCGCGCGAACGACAGCTCGAGGTGCTCGCGCGCGCGCGTGATCCCCACGTAGAGCAGCCGGCGCTCCTCCGCGATCGCCTCGTCCGTCTCCGCGAGCGAGATCGGCATGAGGCCCTCGCTCACACCGGCGAGGAACACCGCGTCCCACTCGAGGCCCTTGGCCGCGTGCAGCGACGCCAGCGTCACGCCCTCCACGGTCGGTGCGTGCTGCGCGGCGGCGCGCTCGTCGAGCTCGGCGACGAACGTCGCGACCGTCGGGGCCGGCCCCTCGGCCGCCTCCGCGAGCGCCGCGACGTCGTCGGCGAGCGCGACGAGCGCCTGCGTGGACTCCCACCGCTCACGCGCCGCACCACGCGCGGCGGGAGGCTCAGGCGCCCACCCGGCGGCGGCGAGGACGTCGCGCACCGTCTCCGGCATCGCGACGTCCGGATCTGCAGACCGGGCGGCGCCGCGCAGGAGCACGATCGCGTCGCGCACCTCCTTGCGCTGGAAGAAGCGCTCGCCGCCTCGCACGAGGTACCCGATGCCCGCGTCGGCGAGCGCCGACTCGAACGCCTCCGACTGGGCGTTGGTCCGGTACAGGACCGCGATCTCGCTCGCGCGCGTCCCCGCAGCGAGGAGCCGCGAGATCCGCTGGGCGATGCCGGTGGCCTCCGCCTCGTCGTCGTCGTACGCGGTGAACGCGACCGGTGGGCCCGCGGGCCGCTGGGCGACGAGCTCGAGCGCCTGGTGCGCACCGCCCGCGCGCCCTGCGCGCGCGAGAAGCTGGTTCGCGAGGTTCACGACCTGCGGCGTCGAGCGGTAGTCGCGCACGAGCCGGATGACCTGTGCGCCCGGGTGCGTGCGGGAGAACGTGAGGAGGTGGTGCGGCGTCGCGCCCGTGAACGAGTAGATCGTCTGCGACGGGTCCCCGACGACGCACAGCTCCTCGCGTCCCCCGAGCCACTGGTCGAGGACGAACTGCTGGAGCGGTGAGACGTCCTGGTACTCGTCGACGACGAAGTGCCGGTACTGGCGTCGCACCTCGTCCGCGACCCCGCCCTGCGTCGCGAGCATGTCCCCCAGCATGAGGAGCACGTCCTCGAAGTCGATCACCGACCGCTCGGTCTTGACGTCCTCGTACGCCGTGATGAGGCGCGCGACCGTCTGGTGGTCGTACCCCGCGGGAGGCTCGCGGTCGATCGCCTCGCACGCCCGGACGTAGTCGTCGGCGGTGACGAGCGAGACCTTGGCCCACTCGACCTCGGACGACAGGTCGCGCACCGCGACGCGGTCGACGCCGACCCCGAGGCGGCGCGCGGACTCGGCGATGACCGGGGCCTTGTGCTCGAGGATGCGCGGCGGCGCCCCGCCGACCACCTTGGGCCAGAAGTAGCCGAGCTGCCGCAGCGCCGCGGCGTGGAAGGTGCGTGCCTGGACGCCCGTCGCGCCCAGCTCGCGCAGGCGCGTGCGCATCTCGCCCGCGGCCCGTGCCGTGAACGTCACGGCCAGCACGCTCGTCGGCGCGTACACGCCGGTGCGGACGCCGTAGGCGATGCGGTGCGTGATCGCGCGCGTCTTGCCCGTCCCGGCACCGGCGAGCACGCACACCGGACCGCGCAGCGCGACCGCGACGTCGCGCTGGTCGGGGTCGAGCGCGTCGAGGATCTCGTCGGCGGTACGCAGGGACGGCGGACGTGAGACCGGTGGCGTGGACATCACCCGCGATTCTCTCAGGCGCCGGTGACACGGGGGTGCCTGCGGTCCCGGACGCGTCCGAGACCGCAGGACCGGGCACGGAGCCGGCGCGGGAGGTGCGCGGCACGGGAGCCCGGCGGGAACAGCGCACCGGCCGCCGGTGTTACCGTCACGACCGATCGCCCGCGGCACGCGCCGCCCGGACCCGCACCTGGAGAGCCCTCGATGAGCACCGCCCCGACCCTTCCCGACGCCGGCTCGATCGTCATGTACTCGACGAGCTGGTGCGGGTACTGCCGCCGCCTCAAGACGCAGCTCGACTCCGAGGGCATCGGCTACACCGAGGTGAACATCGAGGAGACCCCGGGGACCGCGGAGTTCGTGGAGTCGGTCAACGGCGGCAACCAGACGGTCCCGACCGTCGTCTTCCCCGACGGCTCCGCGGCGACCAACCCGTCGCTCGCCGAGGTCAAGCAGCGCCTCGCCGTCTGACCCCCCGGTCGTGGGCATGAGATGGGCCCGGTTCGGACGCCCGAACCGGGCCCATCTCATGCCCACAAACGTCTCGGGGGGCTCAGGCGTCGGGGAGGCGGTCGCCGAACCAGTCCTCGACGAGCGAGCGCGCGATGGACGCGCGGCCCGGGAGCAGCACGTCGCCCGCCCGGACCGCGGCGGCGAGCTCAGGGCGCGTGAACCAGCGTGCGTCGGTGAGCTCGACGCCGTCGACGTGCAGCTCGGTCGTCAGCGCCCGCGCGGCGAACCCGAGCATGAGCGACGCCGGGAAGGGCCACGGCTGGCTGCCGCGGTAGGCGACCTCGCCGACGACGACGCCCGCCTCCTCCGCGACCTCCCGCCGGACCGCGCTCTCGAGGGACTCGCCCGGCTCGACGTACCCGGCGAGCGTCGAGAAGCGCCGCTCGGGCCAGTGCGCGGCGTGGCCGAGCAGCAGCCGCTCGTCGTCACCCTGGCCGTGCACGACCGTCATGATGACCGCCGGGTCCGTGCGCGGGTACAGCTCCACGCCCTGCGCGACGCAGCGCCGCGTCCAGCCCCCGTTCTCGACCGTCGTCCGGCCCCCGCAGCGCGGGCACCGGGTGTGGTTCGCGTGCCACGCCGCGAGGGCGACGGCCTCGGTCGCGAGCCCCGCCAGCGACCCCTCGAGCCCGCCGACGAGCTCGCGCAGCCCCGACCACGACCGCTCGCGCGCGAGCACCGCGAACGGGTCGGAGGCGTCGACGCCCTCGATGTCGACCTCCTCCGCGTCCGCGTCGTCGGGCAGGACGAGTGCCACGTACGCGATGCCGTCCCCCTCCCCGAGGAAGAGCCAGCGCGGCTGGTCCTCGTCGGCGGCGGCACCGACGTCGGCCAGGGTCGCCGGGTCGAGCAGCGCCACGCCGTCCGCCGGGCTCGGCCCGGCGAGCGCGAGGCGGCCGCGGTGGACGAGGACGACGCGGGTGGTGGCCTCGCCGCGGAGCCTCCCCACGAGGTCGGGCTCGCCGCGGCGGTGAGCCGCGCGGTCCAGGACCGGCGCGTCGAGCGGCAGCGGGAGGTCGCGGAGGGTGGTCCTGGGAAGCGTGCCCGACGACGGTCGGGGGGCGGGGGTGGTCACCCTCCGACCGTAGGCCACGCGACCGGCGTGGGTGCCCCTGGCGGCGGGCGGGGACCGACTACCGTGGTCGGGTGCCTCGCTCACCGCTGACCCTCGCCGCGCTCGCGACCGCCGCCGTGCCGGGTCTCGACGCCCGCAGCGCGCTGGCCGTCGAGGACCCGGGCGACTACGACACCGCCGTCGTGACCGACGCCGAGGGCGCCCGGTGGACCGTGCGCGCCCCGCGCAGCCTCCAGGCGGGGGCGGCGCTCGAGGCCGAGGCGGAGCTCCTCACCTCGCTCCAGCTCTACGCCGACACCGGCGTGCTGTCCTTCGCGGTGCCCCGGATCAGCGGCACCGCGCTCCTGCCCGAGGGTGGGCGCGCGGTCGTGCACCCCGCGCTCGACGGGACGACGCTCGACGTCGACGCGCTGCGCCCCGGGCCCGGGCTCGCCGCCGACCTCGGCCGCGTGCTGGCGTCGATCCACGAGCTGCCCCGCACGATCGTCGACGACGCCGGACTGCCCGGGTACGACGTCGAGGAGTACCGCACCCGTCGGATGGCGGAGCTCGACGAGGCCGCCGCGACCGGGAGGGTGCCGACGGCCCTCCTGCGCCGCTGGGAGACCGCGCTCGAGAACGTGTCGCTGTGGCGGTTCCAGCCGGTCGTCGTGCACGGGGACCTCGGCCCGGAGCAGGTGCTCGTCGCGCGCGGCCGCGTCGTCGCCGTGACGGACTGGGCGAGCGCGCGCGTCGCCGACCCCGCGGACGACCTCGCGTGGCTGCTCGTCTCCGCGCCACCCGAGGCGATCGACTCGATCATGGAGGCGTACCAGCTGCGCCGCACCGAGCTCACCGACACGCACCTCGTGGACCGCGCGCTCCTCGTCGGCGAGCTCGCGCTCGCGCGCTGGCTCCTGCACGGGGTGCGGCACGGGCTCGACGACGTCGTCGCCGACGCGCTCGACATGCTGGCCGACCTCGACGAGGCCACGCAGGACGCCGACGACTGACCCCCGGCTCGGCGTCCCCGTCGCGAGAGGTCCCGGGTCGCCCGCGCACGGGTCCGGTCCGCGGGTCAGCCCGCGAGCAGCGCCTCGATCTCCGCCTCGCCGAGAAGCCGGCGCGGGCGCACGGTCTCGTCGGACGCGACGTAGTAGAACGCGGCATTCACCTTCTCCAGCGGCAGCCCCGTCCACCGCGACCACGCGAGCCGGTAGACCGCGAGCTGCACCTCGCGCACGCTGCGCGCGGCGGCGTCCTTCGGCGCCCGTCCCGTCTTCCAGTCGACGACCACGACGGCGTCGCGCGCGCCTCCGGCGTGCTCCGGCCGCTCGGGGAACACCGCGTCGATGCGCGAGCGCAGCACCGTGTCGCCGACCGGGGTCTCGACGTCGACCTCGACGGCGACGGGGGTCCTGGTGGCCCACTCGGACGAGAGGAACGTCCGCTGCAAGGTCTCGAGGTCCGCGTCCGGGTCGAGGTCGTCGTCGTCCGCGCCGGGGAGGTCCTCGACGTCCAGGAGCGACGACGTCGTGAAGTAGCGCTCGGCCCACAGGTGGAACCGCGTGCCCCGGCGGGCGTGCACGGTGGGCTCGACCGGGACGGGGCGCCGCAGGTGCAGCGCGTACTCGTCGCGGTCGGCCGCGAGCCTGACCAGGCTCGACGCCGACACATGCGCCGGGAGCGCGACCTCGCGGCCGGAGCGCTCGGCCCGCTCGGCGAGCAGGACCCGGGCGAGCGCGACGAGATCGCGCCCCTCGGCGTCGACGAGGACGCCCGTGGGGGCGGTGAGCCCGGCCGGGCCCTTCTCGGCCTCGTCGGCCGCGGGGTCGGACGCGGAGACAGGAGCGGGCGCGGCCGACGTCGGGCCGGCCGCACCGAGGTCGGGATCGGAGCCACCGCGCGTC
Organism: Cellulosimicrobium sp. GQ32; assembly: GCF_059758455.1. Lineage (NCBI taxonomy): Bacteria > Bacillati > Actinomycetota > Actinomycetes > Micrococcales > Promicromonosporaceae > Cellulosimicrobium > Cellulosimicrobium sp. GQ32. The sequence continues at coordinate 198,322 of NZ_JCAXEP010000003.1, forward strand.
TCGCCGTCGGGACGTCGCGCGCGCGCCTCGCGGGCGCGCTCGACGGCAGCGGCGGTGCGACGCAGGACCGCGCGGGCCGAGCCGACGGGGGCATCGTCGGGTACCGGCCACTCGCCGGTCACCTCGACGTCCTCGAGCGGGTTGGTGTCGTCGGGTCCGGGCGGTGCCGACCAGCCGTCCGCCGCCACGACACCGGACTCCACGAGCTCGAGGAGGAACGGCGAGAGCACGCGCGGGCGCGAGCCCGTCTGCCACCACGACGCCGTGAGGTACAGCTCGCGGCGCGCCCGGGTGAACGCGACGTAGGCGAGCCGGCGCTCCTCCGCGAGCTGGTGCTCGCCGCTCGCCGCGCGGAACTCGTCGCGCCGCGCCACGAGCTCCTTGGTGTCCGACGCGAGGTCGAACCGGAACTCCGGCAGGTCGGCGGCGTCGCCGCGCAGCGGGTACGGGAGCTGGCTCACGTCGGTGAGCCACCCGCTGTCTGCGCGCACTCCCGAGGACGACTGCGCCGTCGTCGGGAACACGCCGTCGACGAGCCCGGGGACGACGACGACGTCCCACTCGAGCCCCTTCGCGGCGTGCGCGGTGATGACCTGCACGGCGTCCGGGTCCGGCTCGCGCACGGGCAGGTCCAGCCCGTTCTCGCGCGTCGAGGCGACCCCGAGCCACGCGAGGAACGCGCCGAGGGTCACGACGTCCGCCGTCTGGGTGAACGTCGCGGCGACGTCGCGGAAGGCGTCGAGGTGCTCGCGCGCCCGGTCGCTCACGGCCTCGGGGTCCACGAGCCGGCGTGACGCGAGCAGCGCCTCGTTCGTCACGGCCTCGACGTCGAGACCGAGCGCGCGCTCCGCCTCGACCACGAGCTCCGGCAGGGACAGGTAGGTCAGCCCGCGCAGTGCCCGCAGGGTGCGCGACAGCGCCGCGAGGCGAGCGTGCCCCGCCGCCGTGAGCGTGCGGCCGTCGGCGGCGGGCTCGCCCGGGTCCGGCAGGTCGTCCAGGGCGTCGACGATCGAGCGGTGGTCGGCGACGTCGCCTTCCACGACCACGAGGTCGGTGCCGTCGTCGCCAGCCGGCGCCGCCGCGCGCCGGCGCGACCCGAGCGCGCCCTCGTGGCGCGCGAGGTCCGCGGCGCGGCTCCCCAGGGCGTGCAGGTCCGCCGACCCGAGGTTGAGCCGAGGTCCCGTGAGGAGCCGGACGAGCGCGTCGCCGCGTGACGGGTCGTGCACCGCCTCGAGGAGCGCGACGACGTCGACGACCTCCGGCGTCGTGAGCAGACCGCCGAGGCCGACGACCTCCACGGGCAGTCCCCTCCGTCGCAGCGCGACCTCGATCGCCGCGAACTGGCTGCGCTTGCGGCACAGGACCGCGGCGGTGACCCGCCCGCCCGGCGCACCCGCCGGCCGCCACCGAGCCGCGACGAGCTCCGCGACCGCGGCGGCCTCCTCCTCCGCGGTGGCCGCGACGTGCGCGGACACCGTGCCGGTCCCGGCGTCGGGCCGCAGCGCGAGCGGCGGCACCTCGACGCGGTCACCAGCGCCCGCGCCCCCGGCTCCACGCAGCGGGCCGGCGGTGACGTTCGCTGCGGCGAGCACGGCGGCGTCGTTGCGCCAGGACGTCGACAGGAAGCGCACGGCCGACCGGTCGCCCGCCGCCCGCGGGAACCGCTCGGGGAACCGGGCGAGGCCGCCCGCGCTCGCACCGCGCCAGCCGTAGATCGACTGGTGCGGGTCGCCGACGGCCGTCACCGGGTGCCCGCCGCCGAACAGGCCTGCGAGGAGCTCGACCTGCGCGTGCGACGTGTCCTGGTACTCGTCGAGAAGGACGACGCGGAACCGCGCCCGTTCCGTCTCCCCCACGACCGGGACCTCGCGGGCGAGGCGGGCCGCGAGCGCCACCTGGTCGCCGAAGTCGAGGGAGTCCGTGGCGCGCTTGCGACGCCGGTACTCCGCGACCACGTCGAGCAGCCGGACGCGCTCGGCGACGTCGCCGACGAGCTTCTCGACCTCCTTGGTCCGGGACTTCTGCCGCGGCCCGAGCGGCAGCGCGTCGAGCTGCTCGACGATGTCGGCGAGACGGTCCCGGGCCTCGCCCGGCTCGAGGAGGTGCTCGCCGAGCGCGCCGGACAGGCCGAGGACGGCCGCGACGACCGTGCTGAGCGCGCGGTCGGTGCCGAGGTCGTCGTCCCACCCCTCCACGACCTCGGACGCGAGCTGCCACTGCTGCGCCTCGCCGAGGAGCCGCGCGCCGGGCTCGACGCCCACGCGCAGGCCGTGGTCGCCGACGAGCGAGGCGGCGTACGCGTTGTAGGTGGCGACCGTCGGCCGGTCGAGCAGCGAGAGGGCGGACGACGCGCCGCCGCGGGCGCGCGCGAGCTGCGCGAGCCGCACCTGGACGCGCTCGGACAGCTCGCCCGCCGCCTTGCGCGTGAAGGTCAGGCCGAGCACCGCGTCCGGCGCGACGAGCTCGTTCGCGATGAGCCAGACGACGCGCGCCGCCATGGTCTCCGTCTTGCCCGAGCCCGCCCCGGCGACGACGAGCGTCGGCTCGAGCGGTGCCTCGATCACCTCGACCTGCTCCGGGGTCGGGCGGGGCCGCCCCAGCAGGTCCGCGATCCGGGTCGCGGACAGCGTCGGGGGTGGCGGCTCGACCGCGGGTGCCGCGGCCTCGGGCGGCGCGACCACGACGCCGTCGGCGGCGACCAGCCGGACCGACGGCGTCGGCTCCGGGAGCTCGAACAGCTCGCTGCTCACGCGACCACCCTCCTGCCCTCGGGCTGCACCGGGCACGCGCGCCGCACCGGGCACATCTCGCACAGCCCGTTCTGGCGGGCCGTGAACGTCGCCGCCGACATCGTCCCGGCGGCCTCCTCGACGAGGTCGCGCGCCCAGCTCGAGCCGTCCGGCGCCGGGTCGAGGGCGGGCTGCGGGACGACGGCAGGGCCGACGTGCGTGCTCCCCACGTAGACGAGCTGCGCCCCCGCGCTCCGCGTCCCCTCGGGCACGTCGAGCGCGCCCGCCTCGACCGCGAGCTGGTAGGCGCCGAGCTGGGGGTGCTCCGCGCCCTCCGCCTTGGTCGCCGTACGGCGCCCCGTCTTGAGGTCGACGACCCGGACCTCGCCGTCCCCCGCGGCCTCGACCCGGTCGATCGTCCCGCGCAGGCACGCGCGTCCGACGGTGACGTCGAACGTCGGCTCGACGAGGAGCGGCTCGCCCGCCTGCGCCACGTAGGCCGCGAGCTTCTCGATCATGCGCTCCGCGCGACGGCGGAGCTGGCGCGTCGGCCAGCCCTCCGGCAGCGCGAGCTCCGCCCAGCGGCGGTCGAGCTCCGCGCGCAGCTCGGCGAGCGAGCCCGACGGGTGGGTCTCCGCGATCGAGTGCACGAGCGTGCCGAGGCTCTGGTGCGTCGCGTCCGGCGCCGTGCCGCCCGCGGCCTCGAGCGACCACCGCAGCGGGCAGGTCGAGACGGTCTCGACCTTCGACGGCGACACCGTGACGATCTCCTCCGCGCCGCGCAGGGGTGCGGCGCTCGACACGCCCGCGACGCCGTACCAGGTCTCGGGCCGCGCCTCCGCGACACCGAGCTCGCCCAGGTCGGCCAGGAGCGTGGCCGCGGCGACCGCGCGCGCGTCCGGCGAGCCCTCCTCGGCGAGCCCGCCCGCGCGGGGCTCGCGAGCCGCCGCCTCGACGAGCACGCCGCGCGCGGCGGCGACGAGCCCGCGCAGGTCGAGCGGGGCACCGACGCGCACGGTCCGGCGCGCGTCGGGGTCCGCGCCGAGTGCCGGGGCGGCGGCGCCCGGCCCGCCCGTCGCCGTCGGCCGCGGGGACCCGTCGTCGGGTCCGTCGGTGCCGCCCGGGCCTGCGTCCGGCCCCTCGGGAGCGGCGGGCGGGACGACGAGGTCGCAGAACACCGACGGCGCCTCCTCCGCGTCCTGGACCGCCGTCACCACGAGCCGCCGGCTCGCCCGCGACGTCGCGACGACGAACGCCCGCAGCTCGTCGGCGAGCACCTGGGCGCGCGCCTGGGCCCCGACGCCGTGCGCGTCGTGCGCGCGGCCCGCGAGGAGCTCGACGAGCGCCTGCGACCCGAGCAGCGAGTCGCGCAGGCGCAGGTCCGGCCACACGCCGTCCTGCACGCCCGCGACCACGACGACGTCCCATTCGCGCCCCGCGGCGCCCGCGGGCGTCAGCGCCGCAACGGCATCGGCGCCGCTCGCGCTCGCCGCGAGCGAGTCGGCCGGCAGGTCCTGCGACGCGAGGTACTCGACGAACGCCTCGGCCGGCGCGCCGGGCATGCGGTCGACGAAGGTCTCCGCGGCGCGGAACAGGGCGAGCACCGCGTCGAGGTCGCGGTCCGCGCGCGCCCCGGCCGGGCCGCCGTCGAGCGCCGCCGCCCGCCACCGCTCCGCGAGCCCGGTCGCCGCCCACACCGCCCACAGCACGGTCTGCGCCGTCGCGCCGGGCTCGGCCGCCGCCGCCCGGCCCGCGGCGAGCGCCCGCGCGACGGCGACCGGCCCGCGGCGCACGGTGGGCGGCAGCGTCGCCGCGCGTGCCGGGTCCAGCAGCAGCTCGACGAGCAACGCGTCCGACGAGCGCCCGCCCCCGCCCTCGAGCTCCTCCGCTCGCAGCGCGCGCCGCAGCCGGCGGAGCGCGACGACGTCCAGTGCGCCGACCGGGGACGTGAGCAGGGCTGCGGCGGTGAACGGGTCGAGGGCCTCGACGTCGTCCGCGTCCGCGACGCACACACGGACCGCGGCGAGCAGCGGCGCGACGGCCGGCTCGTCGCGCAGCGGGACGTCGGAGCCGAGCAGCGTGACCGGTACGGAGGCGGCCACGAGCTCGCGGCGGAGCGCCGCGAGGCGGGTCCCGGTGCGGGCGACGACCGCCATCCGGTGCCACGGGGTGCCGTGCAGCAGGTGCTCGGCCCGCAGCTCGCGCGCCACGAACGCGGCCTCCTGCGCCACGGCGGACAGCACGACGACCTGCACGGGCGGCGCACCGGAGCCCACCCCGCCTCCCGAGCCTGCTCCCTCCGGCGCGTCGTCCGCGCCAGAGGCGCCGCCCGCACCCGCCGCGTCGTCCGCCCCTGGCGCGGCGGCCGGCGCGTGCCGGGGCACGGCACCACGGTGCACGGCGCCGGCCACGGTCCCCACCTGCGCGGCGACACGCCGCGTGACCTCGCGCAGGGGGCCGGGCTGCCGCCACGCCGTAGCGAGCACGGCCACCCGCGCGCCCAGCTCACCGCGCCGGGCCCCGTCCCTGCGGACGGGCGCGGACGCGCGGCCCACGAGGCCCGGGCTCGCCCCGCGGAACGTCTGGACGGCGGCGTCGGGGTCGCCGAGCAGCACGAGGCGCGCCCCGTCGTCGTGCAGCACGTGCAGGAGCCGCGCCGTCGCGACCGTGGCCTCCTGGTAGTCGTCGACGACGACGAGGTCCCAGCGCGGCCGGGAGGCGTCGGGCACCTCGTCGTCCCACGCGAGCAGGGCCTCGGCCGCCTCGTCGACCACGATCGCGGGGTCGAACCGGGCGCCCGCGTCCGGCGTCCCCGCGCGCAGCGCGGTCACGTCGAGGTACTCCGCGAAGAGCTGGGCGCCCAGCGACCACTCCGGCCGCTCGTAGCGGTCGCCCAGCGCGGCGAGGTCCGCGGGCGTCAGGCCGCGCTCCGCCGCACGCATGAGGAGGTCGCGGAGCTCCTGGCGCAGGCCCCGGAGCCCGAGCGCCTCCTCGGGCAGGCCGGGCGGCAGGACCAGGGGCGAGCCCAGGTGCGCGAGGTCGCCCTCCAGGTGGCCCTCCAGCAGCTCGGAGAGGACGAGGTCCTGCTCCGGTCCGGAGATGAGCGTCGGGACGGGTTCTCCCAGCGCGGCCGCGCGCTCGCGCAGCACCGCGAAGGCCGCCGAGGCGGCGGTGCGCACCATCGGCGCCCCGACCGTGCGGCGGGCGCGGGCCGACAGGCGGTCGCGGAGCGACGCGGCGGCACGCCGGGACGAGGCGAGGAGCAGCACGCGCTCCGGGGCGAGGCCGTCGGCGAGCGCCGCCAGCACGACCTCCTGCGCCACGAGCGTCTTCCCGGTGCCGGGCGCCCCGACGACGAGCGTCGCGCCCGGCCCGGCCGCCGCGGCGAGCGCCGCGCGCTGGGAGTCGTCGAGCGTGACGTCGGCCTCGTGGTCGCGAGGCCGCGCGACGAGGCGAGGGGCGGTCGTCCGGGGCACGGACCCGATCCCATCACGTGCCACCCACAGCGCCGGCATCCCCCACGGCGCGGCGAGGACGCCGCTAGGGCACGGGCCACCCGTTGGTCAGGCACCCCTGGGCGGAGATCGACTGCTGCACCATCACCGGCGCGACGGCACCCGGGGCCGGGCAGTCCTCGTGGCCGTGCCCGAGCACGTGACCCACCTCGTGGTTCACCAGGTACTGGCGGTACGTCGCGACGTCGTCACCGAAGTCGGGGGCGCCGAGCACCCAGCGCTCGAAGTTGAGCACCGCGACGCCGGACACGGAGTTGCCGCACGAGTACTTCCCCTCGGTCGCGAGCGGGGCGCACATCCGGTCGGTCGTCGCGGGGCTCGCGAGCACGACGCGGATCGACGCGTCGTCGGCAGCCGTCCGGGAGAACGTCACGCCGTCGGGGCCGGACCACCCGCGCGGGTCGTTGAGGGTGGCGAGCACCGCCGTCGCAAGGACCTCGCCGTCCACGGGCAGGCCCTGCTCGACCTCGACCCGCACGGACCGCACGGTGCCGGTCCCGGGGGCCGGGGCCTCGCCCGGGACGACGTCGAGCGTGCCCCCGAGGTCGGGCGCGACGACGACCTCGCCCACGAGCCCGGAGCCCTGCTCCGCGACAGGCGCCGCGGGCGTCGTCGGCGTGGGTTCGGGCACCGGCTCCGCCTCGGCCGCCGGCGGCGGCGGGTCCGCAGGCGCGAGCGGCACGACCACGTCCGGGCGCGGCGCGACGCGCTCGCGGAGCTCCGGCCCCTGCACCACGTCGCCCGCGCGCTCCGCGCCGGACCGGCTCGCCGCGTCGGCCTCGTCGCGGGCCGGAGCAGGCGGGTCCTCCCGGTCCGCCGCGACGGGCGCGGTCACGCGCGGGACGTCCCACACCTCCGCCGTCGCGGCGCCGCCGCCGAACCCGACCACGAGGCAGGCGGCGACCGCCGCACCGTGCCGCACGCCCCGCGAGGAGCGCTTCACGCGCGCTGTCGACGGCCGGTTCGGGGGGGTATGTCTGTCGGGCACCCGCCCATCGTCCCACTCCTCGCGACGCCCGGTCGACACGAGGCGCCGTTTCCGTATCCTCCCCCCATGACCGGAGCCAGCGAGGGACGCGGGCGCGGCACGACCGGGCCGCCCGTCGCCGCGCGCACCCGGATGCCCCGGGACGAGCGGCGGACGCAGCTCCTGACGATCGCCGAGGAGCTCTTCGCCTCCCACGGCTACCACCACATCTCGATGGACGACATCGCGGACCGCGCCGGGGTCGGCAAGCCCGTGCTCTACCGGCACTTCCCCTCGAAGCTCGACCTCTACCTCGCGCTCATCGACGACCAGGGCGACCGCCTCGTCCGCGCCGTCCACGTCACGCTCGACCCGTTCCGCGAGCCGGCCCCCGGGATCTCCGCGAGCGACCTCGACGCCCTCGCGGTCGACGGTCTCGCCGTCATCGAGGGCATCGTCCGGGCGTACGTCGCCTACGCGCGCACGGCCGGCAGGTCCGCGGCGCTGCTCTTCGAGTCCGACGTCATGCGCGACCCGGTGGTGCGGGCGCGCGTGCTCGCCCCCGACGCCCGCATCGCGGGGGCGTTCGCCGACGTGCTCGTCCGGATCACCGACCTCGACGCCGACGAGGCGCTCGTCGTCTCACGGACCTGCACGGCCGTGGGTCGGGCGGCGGCGACCGAGGCCGTCCGTCCGGACGGGACCGCGTCGGCCGACGACGTCACCCGGCTCGTCCCGCGCCTCGTCTGGCGCGGCGTGCACGGGATGCTGCGCCGTCCGCGGGCCGGAGCGACGGGCGCCGCGGGGGCGCCGTCCGCCGACGTCGCTCCCGGACCGGACGCGGCGCTCGACGGCTCGACCGCGGGAATCTGACTACTATCGGACGCGTTGTCGCCGGTGGGACGCCCACAGGCGGACCGAGGCCCGTCGTCGCTGCGCCTGCGCAGCCGCTGTGAGGAGATGTGAGTGGAAGTCACGATCGGTGTGCAGAACCTGGCCCGTGAGCTCGTCGTCGACACGGACCTGTCCGCCGAGGCCGTGGCGACCGCGGTCGCGGACGCGCTCGGCGGCGCCCCCGCCCTCGAGCTGACCGACTCGCGCGGTCGCCGCGTGATCATCCCGACGGCGTCGCTCGGCTACGTCGAGATCGGCACGGAGGAGCAGCGCAAGGTCGGTTTCGGCTCGCTCTGACCGCCACGACCTGACGGTCACCTACCGCCGTCGCGCCCCGGGCGCGGCGGCGGCTTCGTCATGCCGCCAGACCCAGGCGGTCCATGCGCCGGGAGTGCTCCGCCGTGAGGCGCGAGAAGACCCACGACTGGGTCGCGGGCGCCGGACCGGTCGCCCCGACCTCGGCCGTCCCGTCGGTCCCCGCGGCGACGAGGCGTGCGAGCGCGGGCCGCTGGGCGAGGACGACGCCGACGACGCCCAGCGCCTCGCCGACGAGGCGCCGACCCCACAGCGCGAGCCGGGACGCGAGCACCGGGTCCGCGGCGGCGGCGTCCGCGATGACCGGGGCGTAGCGCTGCGACGGCGTGTCCTGCGTGAGCGCCTCCACGACGACGTCGCGCGAGCGCTCGTCGAGGCCCTGTGCGGCGAGCAGGCAGAAGTCGTCGGCGACGCCCTGGCCCACGTACCCCTTGAGGATCCCCTCCCACCACGTGCTGGGACGGGTGCGCGCGTCGAAGTCGTCGAACAGGCCGTCGAAGGCGGTCATGCAGTCGGCGGGGTCCCCGCCCAGCTCGTCCACGCGGACGAGGACGCGCTCCTGCCGGTCGAGCATGGCCGCCGCGAGCCGCGAGAGGGCCTGCCGCTGGCGGAGCGTGGGCGCGTGCGCGGCGTCGCCCGCGAGGCGGCCGAAGCTCGCGAGCTCGGTGTAGGCGACGAGGCCGAGCAGCTCGACCGCGTCCGCGTGGTCCGCCGTGGGCAAGGTCAGGGGGCTCGCGTGCTCGGCGTCGCTCATCGGGCCAGGATAGTTCTCCGATATCATGGCGGGCGTACATCGGTTGCCCGGTCGTCCAGACCTCACGCTCGTCACGCGAACGACGACGGCACGGCACGGTCCGCAGCGCGGGCCTGCCACGACATTCACGATCGGCTGCCGGCCACGAGGCGCGTACGACCGCGACCGGGAGCCCTTCCCGGTGCCGGGCCCACGACAGGGCCCGCGGACGGTCGCGCGTGCCCGAACGAGACAGAGGCACCAGTGACCACCACAGACGCGACCAGCACCGACGCGACCCCTGACGTGAGCGCCGACGCGACGACCGTCGCGGCGAGCGTCCACGCGGACAACACCACCTTCGCCGACTTCGGCGTGCGCCAGGAGATCGTCGACGCGCTCTCCGACGCGGGGATCGTCCAGCCCTTCCCCATCCAGGCGATGACCCTGCCGGTCGCCATGTCGGGGCACGACATCATCGGCCAGGCCAAGACCGGCACGGGCAAGACCCTCGGGTTCGGCGTGCCGCTGCTGCACCGCGTCGTCGCCCCGGGCGAGCCCGGCTTCGACGAGCTGCCCTCCCCCGGCAAGCCGCAGGCGCTCGTCGTCGTCCCGACGCGCGAGCTCGCCGTCCAGGTCGCGAACGACCTCACCACGGCCTCGAAGCGCCGCTCGGTGCGCATCGTCCAGCTCTACGGCGGCCGCGCCTACGAGCCGCAGGTCGAGGCGCTGACGCGCGGTGTCGAGGTCGTCGTCGGCACCCCCGGCCGCATGATCGACCTCATGAACCAGGGTCACCTCAACCTCACGCGCGCCGCGACCGTGGTCCTCGACGAGGCGGACGAGATGCTCGACCTCGGGTTCCTGCCGGACGTCGAGAAGATCCTGGCGCGCACGCCCGCGCAGCGGCACACGATGCTCTTCTCGGCGACCATGCCGGGCGCCGTCGTCTCGATGGCGCGCCGCTACATGAAGCAGCCGACGCACATCCGCGCGAACGACCCGGACGACGGCGGCCAGACGGTCAAGAACATCGAGCAGGTCGTCTACCGCGCGCACGCGCTCGACAAGGTCGAGATGCTCGCGCGCATCCTCCAGGCCGAGGGCCGCGGGCGCACGATCGTGTTCGCGCGGACCAAGCGGACCGCGGCGAAGGTCGCGGACGAGCTCGTCGACCGCGGCTTCGCGGCCGGCTCGATCCACGGCGACCTGGGCCAGGGCGCGCGCGAGCAGGCGCTGCGCGCGTTCCGCAACGGCAAGATCGACGTGCTCGTCGCGACCGACGTCGCCGCGCGCGGCATCGACGTCGAGGACGTCACGCACGTCGTGAACTACCAGTGCCCCGAGGACGAGAAGACGTACCTGCACCGCACCGGCCGCACCGGCCGCGCGGGCAACAAGGGCACCGCGGTGACGTTCGTCGACTGGGACGACATCCCCCGCTGGTCGCTCATCGACAAGGCCCTCGACCTCGGCATCCCCGAGCCGGTCGAGACGTACTCGAGCTCCCCGCACCTGTACACGGACCTGCACATCCCCGAGGGCACCAAGGGCCGCCTCCCCAAGGACCGGCGGACGCTCGCCGGGCTCGACGCGGAGGAGATCGAGGACCTCGGCGAGACCGGCAAGCGGCACACGCCCGCGGGCGGGTCGCGCGGGCGCCAGGGCGGCCGGGCCGACGGCGGCCGTGGCCGCTCCGAGGGCGAGCGGGGCCGGTCCGGCGGCCAGGGCCGTTCGGGCGGGCGTCGCGCCGAGGGCGAGCGCTCGGGCAGCCGTCCCGAGGGCGAGCAGACCGACGCCACCGCGGGCACGCCGTCCGGCGACGCGCCGTCCGAGGGAGGCGAGCGCCGTCGTCGGTCCCGGAACCGTCGCCGCACGCGCGGCGGCCGCCCCGTCGAGCAGCAGGGCGGCGCCGACGCGACGGCCCAGCCCGCGGAGTAGCCCGGAGCGTTCCGCAGCCCGACGACGAACCCCGGGTCCCTCCTCACGGTCACCACGCCGCGGGAGAGACCCGGGGTTCGTCGCGTCCGGGGCCCGGTCAGTGCACGTGCGCGTCCCGACCCGCGAACCACACGGCGACGCCCTGGACGGCGGCCGCGGCGACGAGGAGGAAGAGCGGCAGCGTCCACGCGCCGGTGGCGTCGTGCGCGAGCCCGAGGCCGAGCGGTCCGGTCGCGGCGAGCAGGTACCCGGCGCTCTGCGCCATGCCGGAGAGCTCGGACGTGTGGGCGGCGTCGCGGGCCCGCAGGGCCATGAGGGTGAGCGCGAGGCTGATGCCGCCGCCCTGGCCGAGGCCCACGAGCACGACCCAGAGCGCCGCGGCGCCGGGGGCGAGCGCGAGCCCGAGCAGCCCGGACCCGACGAGCACGACGAGCACGATGCCGATGCCCCGCTGGCGGCGCATGCGGCCGGCGAGGACCGGGGTCACGAACGACCCGAGGATGCCCGCGAGGTTGCACAGCGCGAGGAGCCAGCCGCCCGCCTCCGGCGTCCTGCCGAGCGCGACCATGATCTCCGGGAGCCAGGCGTTGACGGCGTAGAAGGACAGCGACTGCATGCCCATGACGACGGTGACCGCCCAGGCGAGCGGGCTGCGCCACACCGCGGAGCGGGCGACCCCGGCTCCGGCGCCGGGGCCGAACGCCGTCGCGCCGGCCGGGTCGGGCCGCAGCGCGCGCGGCACCCACACGAGCACGCCGAGGACGGCGAGCAGGCCCCACGTCGCGAGCGCGCCGCGCCAGTCGAGACCGGCCGCGGTCGCGACCGGGAGCGTCAGCCCGGCCGCGAGCGCGGCGCCGCCGGACAGCGCCATCGAGTACAGCCCGGTCATGAGGCCGATGCGGTCGGCGAAGTCGCGCTTGATGAGTGCGGGCAGCAGGACGTTCCCGAGGCCGATCGCGCACCCGGCGACCACGGTCCCGGCGAAGAGCCCCCAGGTCTCGGGGACGAGCCGGAGCGCGAAGCCGACGCACAGCACGACGAGGCTCACGAAGAGCGCACGCTCCAGCCCCCACCGCCGCGCAAGGACGGGGGCGAGCGGCGCGAGGAGGCCGAAGCACAGGACGGGCAGCGTCGTGAGCACGCCCGCCGCCGTCGCGCTGAGCCCCAGGTCGGCGCGGATCTCGCCGAGCACGGGCGAGATCGAGACGACGGCGGGGCGCAGGTTGAGCGAGGCGAGGACGATCGCGACGACCGCCCCCACCCCCAGCGGGCGGCGCAGCCCGCTCACGCGGGGACCTCCCCGGCTCCCGCACGACCGGGGCGGTCCCCGGCAGCCTCCACGAGCTGCGCGCGCACGGCGTCGATCGTCGCGGTCACCGCGCCCTCGGCCGCGTCGGCGTCGCCGGCCCGGATCGCGGCCACGACCTCCTCGTGACCGGGGACGTCGCGGTGGTGGCGGCGCCGCTCCCCCGACGGGAAGGTCCGGACGAGCGCGTGGTCGAGGCCGTCGTAGAGGTCGGCGAGCAGCGGGTTGCCGGCCGCGCGCACGACCTCGGCGTGGAACGCGACGTCGGCGGCCTGGAACGTGTCCTCGTCGGCGTCGCGGGCCGCGACCTGCGCCGCGAGCGCGGCGTCGAGCCGGGCGAGCGCGCCCGCGTCGTGCCGCCCCGCCGCCGCCCGCGCCGCACCCCGCTCGAGGACGCCGCGCACGTCGAGCACGTGGAAGGCGTCGGCGGTCCGCGCGCGGCGGGCCAGGGCGGCGTCGAGGCCGTCGGCCGCGCGGACGTAGGTGCCGTCGCCGCGCCGGGGCTCGAGGACGCCGGCGTGCTCGAGGGCCCGCACCGCCTCGCGCACGGTGTTGCGGCCCACGCCCAGCTCGGCCACGAGCTCCGGCTCCGGCGGGATCCGGGAGCCCACCGGCCACTCCCCCCGAGCGATGCGCTCGCTGAGCCGTTCGACGACGAGCTCGGACACCTTGCGGGGCGGGACGATCGGCTGGTTCACCGAAAGAACCTAACATCCCCTGTTTGGTCGCAGCGATCACGGCAGGCGGTACGGGGTCTCTCGTACGGGGATTGACCAGCGCGCGGCGCCAGGAGGACCTTGCGCGGGACCGCTCCTCGACGACGAAAGCGAGATCCGCCATGGACCCCACCACCCCACGACGCCGACGGCTGCGCAGGCTCCTCGCGCTCGTCGCCTCGGCGACGCTCGTCGGGACGCTGCTCACCGGGACCGCCACCGCCGCGGACACCGAGCTCGCCGTCAACGGCGGGTTCGAGTCGGGGCTGTCCGGCTGGACCTGCTCGGGCTCGACGGGTCAGGCGACCGCGAGCCCGGTCCGCACCGGCAGCGGTGCGCTGCGGGCCGCCCCCGCGGGCGCGGACAACGCGCGCTGCGCGCAGCCCGTGACCGTGCGACCCTCCTCGACGTACACGCTCAGCGCATGGGTCCAGGGTGCGTACGTGTACCTCGGGGCGAGCGGCGCGACCGCGCAGGACGTCTCCACCTGGACGCCCTCGGCCTCGACCTGGCAGCGTCTCAGCCTGACGTTCACCACGTCGGCGACGGCCACCTCGGCGACGATCTACCTGCACGGCTGGTACGGCCAGCCGGCCTACGTCGTCGACGACGTCAGCCTCGTCGGCCCGGGCGGCGGCACGACGCAGCCGCCCGCCACCCCCACCGGACTCACGGCCGGAACCCCCACCGCGAGCAGCGTGCCCCTCACCTGGGGTGCCGTGACCGGAGCCACCGGCTACGCCGTCTACCGCGACGGCACGAAGGTCGCGACCACCACGACCCCGTCCGCGACCGTGACCGGGCTGACCGCCGCCACCGCCTACTCCTTCCAGGTCACCGCCACCAGCAGCGCCGGCGAGTCCGCCCGCTCCACCGCCGTCACGGTCACGACGGCCGACGGCGGCGGCACCGGGGGCGACCTCCCGCCGCACGCGCTCGTGGGCTACCTGCACGCGTCGTTCGCCAACGGCTCGGGCTACACCCGCATGGCGGACGTCCCGGACTCGTGGGACGTCATCAACCTCGCGTTCGGCGAGCCGACGTCCGTCACGTCCGGGGACATCCGGTTCAGCCTGTGCCCGCAGACCGAGTGCCCGAACGTCGAGCCGGTCGCGGAGTTCAAGGCCGCCGTCGCCGCGAAGCGCGCGGAGGGCAAGAAGGTGCTCCTGTCGATCGGCGGGCAGAACGGTCAGGTGCAGCTGACTACGACGGCCGCGCGCGACGCGTTCGTCACGTCGGTGAGCTCGATCATCGACACCTACGGGCTGGACGGGGTCGACATCGACTTCGAGGGTCACTCGCTCTACCTGAACACGGGCGACACGGACTTCCGCAACCCGACCACGCCGGTGATCGTCAACCTCATCTCCGCGCTCAAGACGCTCGCGGCGCGCTACGGCGACGACTTCGTGCTCACCATGGCGCCGGAGACGTTCTTCGTCCAGAACGGCTACCAGTTCTACGGCTCCGGCCCGTGGGGCGGTCAGGACCCGCGGTGCGGCGCGTACCTGCCCGTGATCCATGCGCTGCGCGACGACCTGACGCTCCTGCACGTCCAGGACTACAACTCGGGCCCGATCATGGGGCTCGACGACCAGTACCACACCATGGGCGGCGCGGACTTCCACATCGCCATGACGGACATGCTGCTCACCGGCTTCCCGGTCGCGCGCGACACGACCAAGGCGTTCCCCGCGCTGCGCCCGGACCAGGTCGCGATCGGCCTGCCGGCGAGCACGCACGCGGGCAACGGCCACACCGCGCCCGCCCAGGTCAACCAGGCCCTGGACTGCCTCACGAAGGGCACGGGCTGCGGGTCCTACCAGACCCACGGGCGTTGGCCCGGGCTGCGCGGCCTCATGACGTGGTCGATCAACTGGGACCGCTACAACGGCTGGGAGTTCTCCCGGAACTTCGACGCCTACTGGCCGTGACGACCGGACGCGACGAACCAGCCGCGACGAACCGACCATGACGGACCGGCGTCCGGGGACCGCGGCCCCCGGACGCCGGTCGTCCGCCTCAGTCGTCCCAGCGCACGTCGTGCACGCGGTTCCACCCGATGCCGGCGGCGTCCCAGCGGGGGGCCTGCCGCACGATCCGCGCCTCGAAGTCCTCGTAGTCGCGATCGGCCTGGGCGGTCCACGCCACCTCGGCGAGCGCGGGCAGGCGAGGGAAGGTCATGGAGTCCACGTAGACATCGACGTCGACGAACTCGTCGGTGCTCGTCGGCAGGTGTGTGAGGCTGTCCGGGTAGGAGCGGTCCGACCACAGCGGGGCCTCGACCCCGGCGACGCGTCCCGCGACGTCGACCTTCCGCTCCGGGTCGAGGGTCGACGTGAGCTCGGTCTCGGGGTCCCACGAGTACGCGCGCTCGAGGTCGATCCGTGCGGCCCACTCGAGCCCGTACGGGGTGAGGTCGTCGTACTTCATGTCCAGGTACGTGCGGTCCGCGGGAGACATGACCAGGTCGGCGCCCGCGGCGAGCGCCGCGCGCACCTCCTGGACGTCCGCGGTCTCCCGCTCGGTCCCGATGAGGCCCCGGTTGCGCTCGCCCACGCCCCAGTACTGGATCAGGCTGCCTTCCGGCAGGGTCGTGCCCTGTGCCCACTGGTGCCAGCCCACGACCGTGCGCCCGTGCCCCGCGACGATCTCGTTCGCCGCCGCGGTGTAGTTCTCGTACCAGCCCTCCGCGGGGCTGGGGGCCTCGTCCCCGCCCAGGTGCACGTACGGACCGGGGTTCTGCGCGACCACGGCGGCGAGGACGGTGTCGAGGTACTCCTGGACCGCCGACAAGTTCTCGTCGCTCGAGCAGATCATGGGGTTGTTCACCTCCGGCCCCCAGTACGGCTCCCCGGTCGTCCCGTCGCAGCGCAGCGACCCCAGGACGGACTGCGCGGCGAGCGTGTGCCCCGGCCCGTCGATCTCGGGGACGACGGTCACGTACCGATCGGCCGCGTACGCGACGATCTCCGCGTACTCCTCGGGCGTGTAGAACCACGGACCGCCGGTCCCCGGCGGCCAGCCCTCCTGCGTCCGGCCGCCCACCTCGGTGAGCCCCGGCAGGCCGTCGACCGTGAGCCGCCAGCCCTGGTCGTCGGACAGGTGCAGGTGCAGCACGTTGAGGCGGTAGTCCGCGAGGTGGTCGACGAACCGCTGGACGTCCTCGACCGGGGCGAAGCGCCGCGCGACGTCGAGCATCGCGCCGCGGTACGCGTAGCGCGGCTCGTCCGCGATCTCGACCGCCGGCACCTCCCACGCGACGCCGTCGACGGGCGCGGACGCCTCGACCTCGGGGGGCAGGAGCTGGAGCAGCGTGCGCGTGCCGCGGTACAGGCCCGCGGGCGTCGTGCTGGCGAGCACGACGCCGTCCTCCCCGGTCTCCAGGGTGTACGCCTCGGCCGCGGGGTCGTCGAGCAGGCCGTGGGGGTCCCAGGACCCGCCGCCCGGCTCGAGCCGGAGCACCACGGACGACGCCTCGTCGGCAGGCTCGTCTCCGGTGGCCCGGACGACCGGCTCGACCGGGAGGTCGAGCGCCGTGGGCGTCCGCAGCTCCTCGGCCAGCATCTCACCCACGCGGACCGCGCCCTCCTGCCCGACGACGCTGCCCGCCGCCGCGTCGACGACGACCCGGGTCGCGTCGTCGAGCACGAAGGGCGCGGCGTCCGAGACCTCGACCGACGCCGGGAGGGGGACGAGCCCGAGCTCCTGCGCGGTCGGCGCCCCGCCGGGGGCGGACGTGCAGCCGGAGAGCACCACGACCCCGCTCACCCCGACCACGGTGAGCACGCCGAGCGTGCGGCGCGTCGAGGGCGTGCCAGCGTTCATGAGGACCCCTGCCGAACTCGTCGCGCGGACGGCCGTCGTCCGCACCGCTGCCGACCCTAGCGCTCCCCCGCCGGCCTCCGCGAGGCCTTGCGCAGCGCTCCGGGGCGCCGCGTCAGGAGCCGCGCCCCGGCACGACCCGCGGCGCAGCGGGCGTCAGGCCGCCTGGACGAACTGCGTGACGGCGTCGGCCACGAGCTGGACCGCGATGGCGGCGAGCAGGAGCCCGGCGATGCGCGTGACGAGGATGGTCCCGGAGTCGCCGAGCACGCGGTTGATGACGTTCGCGAAGCGCATGGAGAGCCAGAGGCACACGTGCACCGCGACGACCCCCGCGACGATGGCGACCCACTCCGCGACGCCGCCCCCGCGCTCCCCCGCGCGCTGGACGAAGACCATGGTCGCGACGATGGCACCGGGGCCCGCGAGCAGGGGGGTCCCGAGCGGCACGAGCGCGACGTTGACGCCCTTGTTGCCCGACGGCTGCGGCTCCTCCATCTTGCCCGTGAGGAGCTCCATCGCGACGAGGAGCAGCAGCAGACCGCCAGCGGTCTGGAGCGCGGGCAGCGAGATGTGCATGTAGCTGAGGATCTGCTGGCCGAACGCCGCGAACGCCACGATCACGCCGAAGGCGACGAGGATGGCGGTGCGCGCCGCCTGGTTGCGCTGCTTGGCACCCATCGCGCTCGTCAGGCCCAGGAACACCGGCACCGTGCCGGGCGGGTCCATGATGACGAACAGGGTGACGAAGACCTCCGTGAAGAGCCGGACGTCGAAGAGCTCGTTCATCGTCCGATCATCGGATCACGTCCAACTGTCCCAGCTCCTCGATCTGCTCCAGCACGGTCCGTGCTGTCGTGTTCTCCCCGAGCCGGTTCGGTTTGCCGGCCCCGTGGTAGTCGCTCGACCCGGTGACGAACAGGCCCAGGGTGCGGGCCAGGTCCTCGAGCCGTGCGCGCTGACGCTCGTCGTGGTCGCGGTGGAACACCTCGAGCCCGGCGAGGCCCGCCGCGGTCATCTCCTCGATCACCGCGTCGGACACGACGCGCCCTCGACCGTCCGCGCCCGGGTGGGCGAAGACGGGGACGCCCCCCGCGGCACGGATCCCCCGCACCGCCGCGACGGCGTCGGGCGCGTAGTGGGGCACGTAGTACGGGGTGTCGGTGGCGAGGATCGTCGCGAACGCCGCCGAGCGGTCGGGCGAGAGCCCTGCGGCGACGAGCGCGTCCGCGATGTGCGGCCGCCCGATCGTCGTGCCCTCGACGGTCTGCGCGAGCACATCATCCCACGTGATCGGGTAGTCCTCGGCGATGAGGTCGACCATCCGCCGGGCCCGGCTGGTGCGGGCGTCGCGCGTGCGGTCGAGCTCCGCGAGGAGCGCCGCGTGCGCCGGGTCGTGCAGGTAGGAGAGCAGGTGCACGCTGATGCCGCCCGAGCGGGCGGAGATCTCCGCGCCACGCACGAGGGCGACGCCGTGGCGCAGCGCGGCGTCCGTGGCCTGCGCCCAGCCGGCGGTCGTGTCGTGGTCCGTGAGCGCGACGACGTCGAGCCCGGCCGCGGCCGCGGCCCCGACGACCTCCCCCGGCGCGTCCGTGCCGTCCGACGCGGTCGAGTGGGTGTGGAGGTCGATGCGCACGGGACCCAGGATAGTGACGGGACACCGGGTCGGCGGCACGGGACCCCCACAGGATGTGCACACGGGGCGCGGCCACTCCCCACGGCCGTCCCAGGCTGTGGTGCCACAGTCGGGAGCGATGACCCTCACGACGCACGCCCCCGCCCCCACCGCCCCCCGCACCCCGCCCGGCCGCCGTACCGACGCGTCCGCCGACGGCACGGAGCACCCGCCCGCCGTCGTCTTCGTGCACGGCATGCGCACGTCCGGCGCGATCTGGGACCGCCAGGTCGAGCACGTGAGCGCGCTGGGGCACGACGCCGTCGCCGTGGACCTGCCCGCGCACGGCGCCCGCGCGCACGAGCGCTTCACGCTCGACCGGTCCTTCGAGGTGATCGACGAGGCCGCCGCCTCGTTCGGCCCGGACCGCCGGATCGTCCTGGTCGGGCTCTCGCTCGGCGGCTACACGTCGCTCGCCTGGGCGGCCCGCCGCCCGACCCACCTCGCGGGCGTCGTCGCCGCGGCCTGCACGTCCGACCCCAAGGGCAAGCCCGTCGCGCTCTACCGCGACGTCGCGCGCCTCGTCGTCGCGGGCGGGGGCGCCGTCGGGCGCGGCGCCCGCTGGGCCGCGCGCACGAGCGCGGCCGCGTGGGGCACGATCGTCCGGGGCGGGCGCTCGCTCCCGGGCGGTGCGGCGTCGTCCCACGCGCTCGCCGGCCCGGCCGACGCGGGCGCCCCGACCCCGGCCGCGCCCGGCTGGCACGTCGTCACCGACGCCCTCACCCAGCTCGCGGGCCGCTCGTGGCTGGCCCACGTGCGCGACGTCGACGTGCCGGTCTGGCTCGTCAACGGCGCCCGCGACCACATGCGGCTCGACGAGCAGCGCTACCTCGCCGCGGCCGCGGACGCCGCGCTCGTCGTCGTGCCGCGCGCGGGTCACGACGTCAACAGCGAGGCCCCCGAGGCGTTCAACCGCGTGCTCGGACGCGCGCTCGCGGACTTCGGCCGCGTACGCGGTGCGAGACTGGGGGCATGACCGACGCCACCCCCGTCACGCCCGAGCCCACCTCCGAGACGCCCGACCAGGCCCCCGAGAACGCCGGCGACGGCCAGGACCTGGCCGCGCGCGGGAGCAACCGCTCGCAGCGCCCCGACTCCGACGCGTTCAAGGCCTTCATCACGAGCGGCTGGGCGCCGCGCACGGAGCTCGCCGTCGAGCCCCTCCCGGCGGCCCCGTTCACCGTCGCCCGCCGCGCCGCGTTGTCCGCCCGGTTCCCGGGCGCGCGTCTCGTGGTGCCCGCCGGCCCGCTGAAGACGCGCTCGAACGACACCGACTACCGGTTCCGCCCGCACTCGGCGTTCGCGCACCTCACGGGCTACGGCACGGACCAGGAGCCCGACGCGGTGCTCGTGCTGCACCCCGTGGAGCCGGGCACCGGCGACGGCGGTTCCGACCATCACGCCGTGCTCTACGTGCGCCCGCTCGCCGCGCGCGACACCGAGGAGTTCTACGCGGACTCGCGCTACGGCGAGTTCTGGGTGGGCGCACGCCCGTCGCTCGACGACGTCACGACCGCCACCGGCGTCGAGGCTCGTCACGTGGACGAGCTGCGCGACGCGCTCGCGAAGGACGTCGGCCCGGGCGGGGTGACGCTGCTCGTCGTCGCGGGCGCCGACGAGGCCGTCGAGGCGCTCGTCGAGGCGATCCGCGCCGAGGCCGGGCTGGACGACGCCGAGGCGGCCGGGGCCGCCCAGGACGAGCAGCTCACCGAGGCCGAGTGGCTCGCGCGCGCGCAGGCCGCCTACCGGCGCACGGACGCCGCGCTCGTCGAGGCCGTCTCCGAGCTGCGGCTCGTCAAGGACGCGCACGAGGTCGAGCAGATGCGCGAGGCCGTCGCCGCGACGATCGCGGGCTTCGAGGAGGTCGTGCGGAACCTCCCGCGCGCCGTCGAGCACTGGCGCGGCGAGCGCGTCATCGAGACGACGTTCGACGCGCACGCGCGCCTCGAGGGCAACACGGTCGGCTACGAGACGATCGCCGCGGCGGGCGAGCACGCCACGACGCTGCACTGGATCCGCAACGACGGCGTCGTGCGCACGGGCGAGCTCGTGCTGCTCGACGCGGGCGTCGAGGTCGACTCGCTCTACACCGCGGACGTCACGCGCACGTTGCCCGTGGACGGCGAGTACACCGAGGTCCAGCGGCGCGTGTACCAGGCGGTGCTCGACGCCGCGGACGCCGCGTTCGCCGTCGCCGTGCCGGGCGCGCGCTTCCGCGACGTGCACGCCGCCGCGATGGAGGTCATCGCCGCCCGCCTCGAGGAGTGGGGGCTGCTCCCCGTGAGCGCGGCCGAGTCGCTCTCGCCCGAGGGACAGCAGCACCGCCGCTGGATGGTGCACGGGACGAGCCACCACCTCGGCCTGGACGTGCACGACTGCGCCCAGGCGCGCCGCGAGCTCTACCTCGACGGCATCCTGGAGCCCGGGATGGTCTTCACGATCGAGCCGGGGCTGTACTTCAAGGCGGACGACCTGGCCGTCCCGGAGGAGTACCGAGGCATCGGCGTCCGCATCGAGGACGACGTGCTCGTGACCGCCGACGGCAACGAGAACCTCTCGGCCGCGCTCCCCCGCCGCCCCGAGGACGTCGAGGCCTGGATGGCGCGCCTGCGCGGCTGAGCCTGCGGGCGGCGCCGTCCGTCAGGCGGGGCGTTCGGGCTGGTCGGGCTGCTGCGGTCCGGGTGCGGGCTGGGCGTCGGGCTGCGCGTCGGCAGGCTGGTCCGACGCCGGGCGCATGGCGCCGTAGCGCGGCTCCCCGGTCGGCGTGGTCCAGCGAGGGTCGGGGGTCCGGGCCGGCGGCGCGACCGGGGGCGTGGGCGCGGCGCCCGTCGGCGGCTCGGGTGCCGGCGCGGACGGCGCGGGAGGCGGGGTCGCTCCGGGCGTGCCCCACGTCGGGTTCGCGGGGGCGGCCGGCGCGCGGACCCCGCCCGCGCCCTCCGGCATCCGCGACAGGAGCTGGCGCGCATCGCCCGCACGCTCGGGCGCGCAGAGGATCCCGTACGACGACGCGACGATCTGGCTCTGCGACGTGAAGTCGCGCTTGCCCTGCGTGAGCGCGTACGACAGCACCGAGAAGAGCAGCCCGAACCCGGCGCCGATCCCGATGGCCGTGAGGACGAAGCCCCCCTGCCCGGAGAACATGAAGAGCAGCAGGCCGACGAAGAGGCCGAACCACGCGCCCGACGCCGCGCCGGCGATCGCGACGCGCCCGTAGGTGAGCCGGCCCGTCACGCGCTCGACCATCTTGAGGTCGGTGCCGACGATCGTCACGAGCTCGACCGCGAACTTGTTGTCCGAGAGGAAGTCGACCGCCTTCTGCGCCTCGAGGTAGGTCGCGTACGACGCGATCTCCTCACCACGGGGCGGGGTGGGGACACGGGGGACGGCACCCGGGCGTGACATGCTCATTCGCCCAGTCTGTCCTACTCGTGCTGCCGGCGCGAGGCCCGCGCTCGTGCGCGCCGGCGGCTCGGGGCCGCCCGGGGGCGCCACCCACCGGAGGAACGCGCGGCGACCCGGGCGCGTGCGTAGGCTGGCCGCGTGAGCGCAGCCACCACCGTCTTCGTCGCGCGCCTGGCCGGGACCAGCGTGTTCGACCCCATCGGCGACCAGGTCGGACGGGTGCGGGACGTCGTCGTGCTCATCCGGCCCAAGGGCGCGCCCCGCGCCGTGGGGCTCGTCGTCGAGGTGCCGGGGCGGCGGCGGGTCTTCCTCCCGCTCACGCGTGTGACGAGCATCGACGCCGGGCAGGTGATCTCCACGGGCCTGGTGAACATGCGGCGGTTCGAGCAGCGCGCGATGGAGACGCTCGCGGTGAGCGAGCTGCTGGAGCGCACGGTCGAGCTCGTCGACGGCTCGGGCTCGGCGACGATCGAGGACCTCGCCATCGAGCGGCAGCGCACCGGGGACTGGCTCGTCACCAAGCTGTACGTGCGGCGCCGGTCCCAGCACAAGGGCACGCTCGGGCTGCGTCGGCGGGGCGACGCGATCGTCGTGGACGTCGACGCGGTCACGGGTCTCGCGGGCGGCACCGAGGCCCAGGGCGCCGCGATGCTGCTCGCCGCCTACGACGACCTCAAGCCTGCCGACCTCGCGGACGTCATCCACGACCTGGGCGACACGCGCCGGCTCGAGGTCGCGGGCGCGCTCGACAACGAGCGGCTCGCCGACGTCCTGGAGGAGCTGCCCGAGGACGACCAGGTCGCGATCCTCTCCGGCCTCGACACCGACCGCGCCGCGGACGTCCTCGAGGCCATGCAGCCCGACGACGCGGCGGACCTGCTGCACGAGCTCCCCGAGGCGCAGGCGGCCCAGCTCCTCGAGCTCATGGAGCCGGAGGAGGCGCGCGACGTGCGCCGCCTGCTCGCCTACGCGGAGGACACCGCAGGCGGTCTCATGACCTCCGAGCCGGTCGTGCTCGGCCCGGAGACGACGATCGCCACGGCGCTCGCGCAGATCCGGCGCAAGGACCTCGCCCCCGCGCTCGCGTCGATGGTGTTCGTCGCGCGCCCCCCGCTCGAGACGCCGACAGGCCGGTTCCTCGGCGTCGCGCACTTCCAGCGGCTGCTGCGCGAGCCCCCGCACGCCGCCGTCGGCTCGGTGCTCGACTCCGACGTCGAGGGCGTCGCGCCCGACGCCCCGCTGGGCCGCGTCACGCGCATCCTCGCGACGTACGACCTCCTGTGCGTGCCCGTGCTCGACGCGGAGAAGCGCCTGCTCGGCGCGATCAGCGTCGACGACGTGCTCGACCACATGCTCCCGGACGACTGGCGCGAGACCGACGACGACGTGGACACGGACCAGGCGCGCGCCGCGCTCGCGCCCGGGTCGTTGCCGGCCCGCCCCGCCGGTCGCGGCGGCGCGACGGGGGTGACCCGTGGCTGACCGCCTCGACACGCCGAAGAGCGCGCGGCGCTCCCTCATCCCGCGGGTCAAGGTCGACCAGGACGCGGTCGGCCGCGCGACCGAGGGCATCGCCCGGTTCCTCGGCACGCCCCGGTTCCTCGTCTACCTGACCGTGTTCTGCGCGGTGTGGATCATCTGGAACTCGTGGGGGCCGGAGGGCCTGCGGTTCGACTCCGCGGAGTTCGGGTTCACCGCGCTCACGCTCATGCTCTCGCTCCAGGCGTCGTACGCCGCGCCGCTCATCCTGCTCGCGCAGAACCGCCAGGACGACCGCGACCGCGTCACCGCCGAGCAGGACCGCCAGCGCGCGGAGCGCAACCTCGCCGACACCGAGTACCTCGCGCGCGAGATGGCGGCCCTGCGCATCGCGCTGAGCGAGGTGGCCACGCGCGACTTCGTCCGCTCGGAGATCCGCAACCTGCTGGAGGAGCTGGAGGAGAAGTCGGCCCGCCCGGCCGACGACGAGACCGTCGACCGCTGACACGGGATCGACCCGCCCGTCTCCAGACCGGCCTCCCGAGGGCCGATCTCGGCCGCTCGGGTCGATCTCGAGAGCCGCTACTGCGTCCCCTCGGCCGCCACGCGGCGCAGGCGCTCGGCGAGCGCCGGGTCACCGTCGACTGCCAGGCCGTCGGCCGGGCCCCGGCCCCACAGCCACAGGTCGAGCGCCCACGCGGGACCGGCGACCTGGGTCGTGGTCGAGCCGGGCAGGTCGACGAGCTGTGCGACGTCGAGGTCGTACCGGGTGCCCGACTCCGGGCCCGTCCCCGTGAAGCGCCCGAACGCGAGCTCCCAGCTCCGGGGTCGCTCCCCGAACCCGTCCACGACGACCGACACGGTCGCGCCGTCGGGCGTGAACACGCCCCAGCCGGGGACGCCGTCGACCATGACCGACAGCACCTCGTCGACGCCGTCCGCCGCGACGTCCGGGTCGGCGGGCGTCACGTCCCGTCCGGCCGTGAGCTCCGCGTCCGCGCGGTGGATCAGCGCCTCGTGCGCCTGTCGGCGCAGGACCCAGCCGACGTGCCGGCCCTCCTCGTGCCACGACCAGCAGGGCTCCTCGGGGTCGCGGCCGGTGAGCGCGGCGACGAGGCGGCTCGTCGAGCGCTGGAGCAGCGCGGGCAGCTCGGCGTCCGACGACGGGCGGGCGAGCGGGTCGACGTCGTCGCCGTCGCGGCCCTGCCCGGGCCCCGGCCCGACGACGCGCGCCCAGAAGTCCTGCACCTCCGCGAGGTGGTAGAGCAGGTCGGCCCCCGTCCAGTCGGGGCACGACGGGACGCGCGCGTCCGGGGGCGCGCTCCGCACGGCGTCGCCGAACAGCTCGCTGTCCCGCGCGAGGGAGGCCAGGACGTCCATCCGTGCACGGTAGACCCGTTCGACGCACCACGGCCTGCGATGCGGCTCACGTCCGCCCCGGGACCTAGGGCCCGGCGGACGGTGCCGCATGCACGCCTACGATGGGTCCATGCCCGACCCCGCCGCAGACCAGCTCGAGCACGCCGTCCGGCAGGCCCTCACCGCGGTCCTCGACCCGGAGATCCGCCGTCCCGTCACGGACCTCGGCATGATCCGCTCGGTCGCGGTCGAGCCCGGTGCGCCCGGCGCGGTCGTGACGGTGGGCGTCGACCTCACGGTCGCGACGTGCCCCATGCGCGACACCCTCACGCGCGACGTCGACGCCGCCGTCCGCGCGGTCGACGGCGTCGCGGACGTGCGGGTGGACCTGGGCGTCATGAGCGCGGAGCAGCGCGCAGAGCTGCGCACGATGCTGCGCGGCGGCGTGGGCGAGCCCGAGATCCCGTTCGCGAAGCCGGAGTCGCTGACGAAGGTCTACGCGATCGCGTCGGGCAAGGGCGGGGTGGGCAAGTCGTCCGTCACGGCGAACCTCGCCGTCGCGCTCGCAGCCCAGGGTCTCGAGGTCGGCGTCGTCGACGCGGACATCTACGGGTTCTCCATCCCGCGCATGCTCGGGGTCGACCGGCAGCCCACGCGGGTCGACAACATGCTCCTGCCCCCGATCGCGCACGGCGTGAAGGTCGTCTCGATCGGCATGTTCGTCCCGCCCGGGCAGCCGGTCGTGTGGCGAGGCCCGATGCTGCACCGCGCCCTCCAGCAGTTCCTCGCGGACGTCTTCTGGGGCGACCTCGACGTGCTGCTGCTCGACCTGCCGCCGGGGACGGGCGACATCGCGATCTCCGTGGCGCAGCTCCTCCCTGGCAGCGAGATCGTCGTGGTCACGACGCCGCAGGTCGCGGCCGCCGAGGTCGCGGAGCGCGCGGGGTCGGTCGCCACGCAGACGCAGCAGGGCGTGGTCGGCGTCGTCGAGAACATGTCGTGGCTCGAGCAGCCGGACGGGTCGCGGCTGGAGGTGTTCGGGTCCGGCGGCGGCGAGCGCGTCGCCGCGAACCTGTCGCGCGCCACGGGCACCACCGTCCCGCTCCTCGGCCAGGTCCCGCTCGACGTGTCGCTGCGCGAGGCCGGCGACGGCGGCACCCCGGTGGTGCTCGCCGACCCCGGCTCCCCCGCGGCACTGGCGCTGCACGACGTCGCGCTCGGCCTCGCGCGTCGGCCGCGCGGTCTCGCGGGCCGCTCGCTCGGCGTCACGGTGGTCTGACCGAGCCCGGTGGACCTGGCCCGCGGGCCGTCGGCGCGGAGGCCGCCACCGGGCTCCTGCGGGGCTCCTGGCGACGCCCCTGTCTTTTCCTCGTGCCACGGTATAGTCTCGCCCGCGTCTCGTCAGGGGGACGGCCGTCGGGCCGGTGAGGGGGATCGAGCTGTGGCGTCGTTGCTGCTCCGCCCTGCCCTCGTGCGCCTCGAACGCGCCCGGCCCTCGCGCCGGGGCGCCTCCACCCGTTACCGGACGGTGACTGCTCGGTGGAGAGATCACGGTAGAACTCCTCCCCAGGGATGACGACGCCCGCACGCCCGTCCCCCTAGCCTCGGGGCCGGGCGTCCCGCCCGCCGCGCAGCGCCCGCCCGCTCGCCGTCCGCCACCGTCGTCCCAGGAGCCCGCACGTGGGTATCACCCGCCGGATCGTCTTCCCCGCCCTCCGCATCGTCATCTGGGGGGTCATCGCCACCGCGCTCGCCGTGATCGCCTTCCGCTCCGCTCCCGAGCCGCCCGCCGACCCGGCGGTCCCCTCCGCGGAGCTCGTCGAGCCCCGCGTGGCCGTGACCACGGGCGACGTCACGAACACCGTGACCCTGACCGGGCAGATCGTCGCCGACCCGGCGGCGCCGCAGAAGGTCACGCAGCGCGGCGTCGTCACGGCGGTGCACGCCACGCCGGGCGACGTCGTCGAGGCGGGAGCGCCCCTCCTCGAGGTCACCCTCGAGGAGCCCCGCGAGCCCCTGACCGAGACCGACCCGGAGACTGGCGAGGTCACGGTCACGGAGCGCCGGCCGAAGGTGACGAGGGAGACGGTGGAAGCCACCACCGCGGGCACGATCGCGACGTTCACGGCTCTCCAGGACCAGGAGGTGGCGGTCGGGGAGGACTTCGCGTCGATCTCCCCCGGGACGCTCTCCGTCACGGGCAGCATGGTCGCCGAGCAGCAGTTCCGCCTGCTCCAGATCCCGACCGAGGCGACCGTCACGGTGACCGGCGGGCCGGCCCCGTTCACCTGCACCAACCTGCGCATGGGCACGGCCGCTGCTCCCACCGGGACGCCCGAGGAGGGCGCGCCCGACCCTGCCGGAGCCTCGTCCGCGAGCGTCACGTGCGCGGTGCCGGGTGAGGTCACCGTCTTCGCCGGCCTCGCGGCCGAGCTCGAGATCACCGCAGGCTCGGTCGAGGGCGCCCTCGTCGTCCCCGTGACCGCGGTCCTGGGCCGGGTCGAGCAGGGCAAGGTGTGGGTCGTCGGCGCGGACGGCGAGCCCGAGGAGCGCGCCGTCACGCTCGGCCTCACGGACGGCAGCGTCGTCCAGGTCACCGAGGGGCTCGCCGAGGGCGACGAGGTCCTCGAGTTCGTGCCGGGCCAGGACGTCGTGCCGGTCATGGACGGCATGGTGGGCACGGACGACAGCGGAGAGGCCGGCTACTGATGAGCCTCCTGGAGCTCAACGGGGTCGCTCGCTCGGTTCTCCTCCCGGACGATCGGGAGCTCGAGATCCTGCGCGGCATCGACCTCACGGTCGCCGCCGGAGAGCACGTCTCGATCGTCGGGCGGTCGGGCACCGGCAAGTCCACCCTCCTCAACATCCTCGGCCTCCTCGACACCCCGACGGGCGGGGAGTACCTGCTCGACGGCGTCCCCATCGGCCGGCTCTCCGGCCGCGCCCGGGCGCGGCGCCGCGGCACGGACTTCGGGTTCGTGTTCCAGCAGTTCAACCTCCTCCAGGGCCGCACGGCGCTCGAGAACGTCGTCGCGCCGCTGCTGTACGCGCGCGGACGGCAGTTCTGGCAGCGCCGGACGCTCGCCGCGCAGATGCTGGAACGGGTCGGCCTCGGCGACCGCCTCGATACGCGGCCGGAGAAGCTCTCGGGCGGGGAGCAGCAGCGCGTCGCCATCGCGCGCGCACTCGTGCGCGTGCCCCGCGTGATCCTCGCCGACGAGCCCACGGGCGCGCTCGACGTCGACACCGGCAGCGAGGTCATGGACCTGCTCGACACGATCGCGCGCGAGAACGGGTCGGCGCTCATCGCCATCACGCACGACCTCGCCGTCGCGTCGCGCGCGGCCCGGCAGTTCCGGCTCGCCGACGGCGTGCTGGCACCGATCGCCATCAGCGCGCGCAGCGCGGGGTCGCTCGCCGCGCTCGAGGCGACGAGCGGGGACGGCGCGAGCCCGGGCGCAGGTGGCGTCGGGCCCTACGGTCCGGCGCCGCACGACGACACCGCGCCGCACGGTCTCGAGGCCGGCGACGACCAGGCGGAGCACGTCGCCCGCCCGCTGGTCGCCTCGCAGGGTGCCTCCCCGCGGGCGGGGGACGCCGCATGACCGGGATCGTCGGCGCCGTCCTCGAGGCGTGGGACGAGCTCCGCGTCCACAAGGTGCGCGTCCTGCTCGCGCTCGTCGGCGTCGCCGTCGCGGTCTGCGCGATCACCGCGATCTCCGCGGCCGGCGAGATGCTGCGCCAGGTCTCCGCCGAGCAGAACGACCGGTGGAACGGGCGCGCGGCGACGCTCCAGGTGTCGGCCTGGCCGACGGGCGAGGGCGGGAGCGTCATGCCCGCACCCGAGGAGTACGAGCGCGTGTTCGACGAGGTCGTCGAGCGCTACGCGATCGGCTACTCGTCGATGCTGCGCGACGCGCCCGCTCCCGTCCGCTTCCCCGACGGCACGCGCGAGGTCTACACGACCGGCGTCGAGGCCGACTGGGCCACGATGCACCGCTTCGAGGTGACGTCGGGCCGCTGGTTCACCGACGCCGACGCCGACCGCCTCGCCCCCGCGCTCGTCGTCAACCAGGCGTTCCTCGACGCGCTCGGCGGCGTGAGCGTGGCCGAGCACCCGACCGTGACGATCGGGGGCGACAACCCGGTGGTCGCGACCGTCGTCGGGGCGTTCCCGGACGACTGGCCGCAGGCCGAGCCGCAGGCCTACGTCCTCGTGGACGCCCAGTCGGCCTGGGTCACGCCCGAGTCGCTGGAGATGACCGGCCCTCCACGACTGGAGCTGTGGGTCCCCGACGACCTCGCCGACGGGCTCGTCGAGGCGATCCAGCGCGACGTCGCCGGGGCGCTCAGCGGTACCCAGGCCGACGTCTACCGGTCGGACTCCGCGAGCTACGCCGTCGTCGACGGCGCGATCCGCTGGGTCGTGCTCGGCGTCAGCGTGATCGCGCTCCTGCTCGGCGGGCTCGGGCTCGTCAACATCGCGCTCGTCACCGTGCGGTACCGCATCCGCGAGATCGGGATCCGCAGGAGCTTCGGCGCGAGCTCGGGACGCGTCTTCTTCTCCGTGATGATGGAGAGCGTCGTGGCGACGACCGTCGCGGGCGTGCTGGGCGTGACCGTCGCGGTCGTCGCCCTGCACAACGTCCCGCTCGACGCGCTCATGGGCTCTGCGGTCCAGGACGCCCCCGGCTTCCCGTTCTCCGCCGCGGTGACGGGCATGCTCGCCGCCGTCGGGATCGGAGCCCTCGCCGGCCTCCTCCCGGCGCTCGTCGCCGTCCGGGTCAAGGTCATCGACGCGATCCGCTACTGACCCTGGTGGTCGGTCCGGCACCCGCCGGGCCGGTCACCACCGTCGATGTTCGGTCATGTTCGATCATGTTGGATTTCTCGGCGATGTGGACAATACTGTTCGCATGCTCGCCTCACAGCGCCAGGAGCGCATCCTCGCGGAGATCCGGGACCACGGTGCGGTCCGCATCGGGGACCTGACCCGGGAGCTCGGCGTCTCGGACATGACGATCCGGCGCGACCTCGTCGAGCTCGCCGACCAGGGCCTCGTCCGCAAGGTCCACGGGGGCGCCGTCGCGCCGCACACGACCGCGCACGAGCCGGGCTTCGCCGCCAAGAGCTCGCGCGAGGCCGCGGAGAAGGAGGCCATCGCGACGGCCGCCGCCCGCCTCATCACCGCGAACGCGTCGGTCGCGCTGAGCGCCGGGACGACGACCCACCTGCTCGCCGCCCGCATCGCCGCGGACCCCGCGCTGCGCCCGCTGACGGTCGTCACGAACTCCCTCCCGGTCGCCGAGGTCCTGCACCGCGCGAACGACCCGCGCCTGGAGACGATCCTCACCGGCGGCAGCCGCACCCCGTCCGACGCGCTCGTCGGGCCGCTCGCGGAGGCCGCGCTCGCGGGCCTGCGCGTCGACCTCGCGTTCGTCGGCGCGCACGGCGTGGACCCGGAGATCGGGCTCACGACCCCGAACCTGGACGAGGCCGCGACCAACCGCGCGCTCATCGAGTCCGCGGGCCGCACCGTCGTCCTCGCCGACCACACGAAGTGGCACACGACCGGTCTGCGCGTCTTCGCGACGTTCGCGGACGTGGACGTCCTCGTCACCGACGCCGGGCTCGCGGAGGACGAGCGCGCCCGGGTCCAGGACCTCGTCGAGCAGCTCGTCGTCGCCTGACGGCGGACCGCAGCCGTCGCCTCCCACCGCACCGCGATCGGAACACCGCACGCATGAACCCGCACCTGCGCCGCACCTCGACCCGCCTCGCCGACGGCCGCGAGCTCGTCTACTTCGACGACTCGCCCGCGTACGTCTCGGGTGAGCGCTCACGTCGGCTCGACGACCCGCGCCCGCTGCCCGACCGGTTCGCCCCGGTGCCCGGCCCCGACGGGACGCCGCACCCGTACGTCGGGCCGGAGATGCGCCGCGACCCGCTCACGGGTGACTGGGTCCCGCTCGCCGCGCACCGGATGAACCGCACGTTCCTCCCGGCGGCGGACTCGTGCCCGCTGTGCCCCGCGCGTCCTGGCGCCGCCTACTCGGACGGCGAGGTCCCCGACACCGACTACGACGTGGTCGTGTTCGAGAACCGCTTCCCGTCGCTCCAACGGGTACCCGGCGTTCCCGACGCCGTCGTCGAGGACGCGCCGCTCCAGCTCCACGCACCGGCCGCGGGCCGGTGCGAGGTCGTGTGCTTCTCGAGCGACCACCGCACGTCGTTCGGCGCGCTCTCGCCGCAGCGTGTCCGCACGATCATCGACGCGTGGGCCGACCGCACCGCCGCCCTCGGGGCGGAGCCGGGCGTGGAGCAGGTCTTCTGCTTCGAGAACCGCGGTCAGGAGATCGGCGTCACGCTGCACCACCCGCACGGACAGATCTACGGCTACCCCTACGTCACGCCGCGCACGCGCGCGCTGCTCGACGAGGCGCGCGAGCACCACCGCCGCACGGGCCGCAACCTGCTGCGCGACGTGCTCGACTCCGAGCTGGCGGACGGGCGCCGCGTCGTGCTCGAGACCGAGCACTGGGTCGCGTACGTGCCGTTCGCGGCGCGCTGGCCCGTCGAGGTCCACCTCGCGCCGCGACGCGACGTCCCCGACCTCCCCGCGCTCACGGACGCCGAGCGCGACGACCTCGCCACGGCCTACCTCGAGCTCCTGCGCCGCCTCGACCGGTTCTTCGAGACGGCCGACGGCGACCCCATCCCGCTCCCCTACATCGCCGCGTGGCACCAGGCCCCGGCGCGCGAGGGCCGCTCCGTCGCGGACGGCGGCACGGACGACGTCACCCTCGCCCGGCTCCACCTCCAGGTCTTCTCCGTGCTGCGCGCACCGGGCAAGCTCAAGTACCTCGCCGGCTCGGAGTCCGGCATGGGCGCGTGGATCAGCGACACGACGCCCGAGCGGATCGCGGCGCGCCTCCAGGAGCTCGCCCCGTCGAGCGTCGCGCGCGGCTGGGTCCGTTCGTGGGCCGACGCCGACGGCGCGGCCCGGGCGCGCGCGGTCCTTGCCGCGGCGTTCGGTCAGGGGTCCGGCGACGAGGGTGACGACGTCCCCGAGGGCGAGGTCCACGTCTGGGCGGCGCCCGGCCGCGTCAACCTCATCGGCGAGCACACCGACTACAACGCGGGACTGTGCCTGCCGATCGCCCTCCCCCACCGCACGTACGTCGCGCTGCGCCCGCGCGCGGACTCCATCGTGCGGCTCGCGTCGGCCCAGGCACCGGGCGAGACGTGGACGACGACGCTGGAGGACGTCGCCCCGGGCACGGTCTCCGGGTGGGGGTCGTACGTCGCCGGCGTCGCGTGGGCGCTGCGCGAGCACCTCGCCGCGCAGGGCGCCGACCCCGGCGCCGTCACGGGCTTCGACGCGGCGGTCGACTCGAGCGTCCCGTTCGGTGCCGGGCTCTCCTCCTCGGCCGCGCTCGAGTGCGCGGTCGCGGTCGCGCTCGACGACGTCGCCGGGCTGGGCCTGGCCGCGACCGACGCCGGCCGCGCCGCCCTGGCCGCCGCGAGCATCCGCGCCGAGAACGAGATCGCGGGCGCCCCGACGGGCGGGATGGACCAGTCCGCGTCCCTGCGCGCGCACGCCGGCCACGCGCTGCTCCTCGACTGCCGCCCCGGTCTCGACCCCGTCGAGTCCGCCGAGCAGGTACCGTTCGACCTCGACGCCGCGGGACTGTCCCTGCTCGTCGTCGACACGCGCGCCGAGCACCGGCTCGTCGACGGCCAGTACGCGGCACGGCGCGCCACGTGCGAGGACGCCGCCCGCACGCTCGGGCTGGACTCCCTGCGCGAGCTCGCGGACGACGTCGCCGCGAGCGACGACCCTGCCGGAGCGCTCGCCGTCGCGCTGGAGAAGCTGCCCGACGACGTCGCGCGCCGACGCGTGCGTCACGTCGTCACGGAGATCGGTCGGGTGCGCGACCTCGTCGCGCTCCTGCGCGCCGGCCGGCCCGACGCGGTCGGGCCGCTCATGAACGCCTCGCACGCGTCGCTGCGCGACGACTACGAGGTGTCGAGCGTCGAGCTCGACGTCGCCGTGGACGCCGCGCGCGTCGCCGGCGCCCTCGGCGCGCGGATGACCGGCGGCGGGTTCGGCGGCTCCGCGATCGCGCTCGTCCGCGCCGACCAGGTGGAGGCCGTCGCCGACGCCGTCCGCGCGGCGTTCGAGCGCGAGGGCCTCGGCGCCCCCGGCTTCCTCCTCGCGACCCCGTCCGCACCGGCAGCGCGCGTCGCCTGACCCGAGCACGACCTCACACGCCGCCGAACACGACACGAGGGTCGCTGTGCCGCACATGGCGACCCTCGTGTCGTGCTCGGCGGGGGCGGACCGTCTCAGACGTCGTACGTGACGACGAGCGGCGCGTGGTCGCTCCAGCGCTCGTCGTGCGTCGGCGCGCGGTCGACCTCGACCTTGACGGCGCGCTCCGCGAGCGACGGCGTGGCGAGCTGGTAGTCGATGCGCCAGCCCGAGTCGTTGTCGAACGCGCGCCCGCGCCACGACCACCACGTGAACGGGCCGGGGCCCTCACCGCCGTGGACGCGGCCGAGGTCGACGAGGCCGACCTGGTCGAGCCAGACGTCGACGTACGCGCGCTCCTCGGGCAGGAAGCCGGCGCTCTTGAGGTTGCCCTTCCAGTTCTTGATGTCGACGTTGTGGTGGGCGATGTTGAGGTCGCCCGCGAGCACGACCTTCTCCCCCGTGGCCGCGAGCTCGCGCAGGCGCGCGGTGACCTTCTCGAGGTAGGCGTACTTCGCGACCATCGTCTCCGGCTGGCTCACGGTGCCGGAGTGGATGTACGCGGAGACCACGGTGACGCGGCCGCCGTCGGGCAGCTCGAGGTCCGCCTCCACCCAGCGGCCCGTGTCGACGGGCGGCTCCGGCTCGCCGGCGCCCAGCCCGACGCGCACGGCCGAGACGGGCAGCCGGGACGCGACGGCGACGCCGGCGCGGCCCTTGAGGTCGCACGCCTGGTGCGCGACGTGCCACCCGTCGAGGAGGTCGTTCACGACCGCGTCGGGGGCACGGACCTCCTGGAGCAGCAGGACGTCGGGCGTGCGGGACGCGATCCAGGCGTCCATCCCGCGGCGATACGCGGCGCGGATGCCGTTGACGTTGGCGGTGGCGATGGTGAGCAAGTGGGCTCGTCCTCCCTCGATGACGGTCGCGCGTGGCCGCCAGACGGTCGCGGCACGCCGGCCATCCCATCACACGCCACCGACAGGACGGGTCCTCGGCGTCACACGGGCGGCGTGGCCTCGCTCACGCTCACGAGGGCGACGCGAGCGGGGCGGAACGCGCCGGCGAGCACCGCCGACACGGCGGCGAGCACGGCGAGGACGACGAACCCGACCCGGAGGTGGTGGGCGGTCGCGAACACGCCCGTGAGCACGCCGCCGAGCACGGCGCCCGCGTAGGTGAAGACGTTGAGGCGCGCGACCGCGCGGTCCGTGACGGTCGCGACGATCTCGCCCGGCGGCTCCGCCGACCCCGTGCCCGTACCTGCCGCCACCGCCTCGCGGGCGCGGTCCCCGATCGCGGAGAACGCGAGCGGCGCGACGACGCCGAGCCCGAGCCCGGTCGCCGCCAGCCCGAGCACCGCGACGGGCCAGGCGGGGGCCGTGGCCACCGCGACGAACCCGAGGGCGCCGAGCGTGCCGCCCCAGCGCACGACCCGCACCCGGCCGAGACGCTCGACGAGTCCGTCCCCGACGAGCCGCGACACGATGAGGGCCGCCTGGTAGGCCGCGTACCCCAGGGGTGCGGCCGCGGCGCTCGCCGCGAGGACGTCGCGCAGGAACGTCGCGCTCCAGCTGGACACGGCGGAGTCCGCGACGGGGAACGCGAGCATCCCCGCGCCGAGCAGCGCGATCGTGCCCGCCGCGACCCAGGTCACGGTCCCGAGCGGCGCCGCCCCCCGACCGTCGCCCGTCAGCCCCACCCCCACCGGGTCCGCCTCGGTCGGCCGCGCCGTGCCCGGAGCCCCGCCCGGGGCCACGACACCCGGGACGGTCGTGCCGCCGTCGGGCAGCCGCAGTGAGAGCCCGACGGCGCCCGCGGCCACGAGCAGCGCCACGAGCGGGAGCGCGACCGGCTGGCCGAGCCCGACGAGCGCGCTGCCCGAGACGGCGAGCGCGCCCAGCACGCCACCGGCGGCGTTGGCCGCGTAGAACGACGCGAGCAGGCTGCGGCCGTGCGCGCGCTCGACGTCGATCCCCAGCATGTTCATCGCGGCGTCGACCGCGCCGAGCGCGAGCCCGTAGAGCCCGATCGCCACGAAGAAGACCGGCCACGACGGCGCGAGCCCGATGCCCGCGACCGCGAGCGCCGCGAGCAGCAGGCCGCCCACGACCACGACGCGCGCGCCGCGGAGAGCCGCCACGACGCCGGAGAGCGCGCTGCCGAGCCCCGCGAGGACGCACACGCCCAGCACGACGAGGGTGACGACGTCGTCGCCCATGCCGAGCCGGTCCTTGTACCCGGGGATGCTGGTGAGCACCACGGCGAACCCGAAGCCCTGCACGGCGTACGCCGCCGTCGTCGCGATGCGCGCCCTCGTCACCCGCGCAGACTAGCGCCTGCGCAACGCTCCGGGAACGCCGCAGGGCGCGGCCGTGGTGATCCACGGCCGCGCCCTGGGACGAGGTCAGGCGGAGGCGCGCTCCGCCGCGTCGACGACGTTCGCGAGGAGCATCGCGCGCGTCATGGGCCCGACCCCGCCGGGGTTGGGCGAGATCCAGCCCGCGACCTCGGCGACGTCGGGCGCGGCGTCCCCCACGACGCGGCTCTTGCCGGTCTCGGGGTCGACCTCGCGCGAGACGCCGACGTCGATGACGACGGCGCCCGGCTTGACCATGTCGCGCGTGATGATGCCCTGGACGCCCGCGGCCGCGACGACGACGTCCGCGCGGCGCACGAGCTCCGCGAGGTCCGTCGTCCCGGTGTGCGTGAGCGTCACGGTCGCGTTGACCGCGCGGCGCGTGAGCAGCAGGCCGATCGAGCGGCCGACCGTCACGCCGCGGCCCACGACCACGACCTCCTTGCCCGCGAGGGAGATGCCGTGCCGCTCGATGAGCTCGATGATCCCGCGCGGCGTGCACGGGAGCGGCGAGGTGACCTCCTCGTTGACGCGCAGCACGAGGCGCCCGAGGTTCGTCGGGTGCAGGCCGTCGGCGTCCTTGGCCGGGTCGATGAGCTCGAGCACGCGGTTGGTGTCGATGCCCTTCGGGAGCGGGAGCTGCACGATGTACCCCGTGCAGGCCGGGTCCTCGTTCAGGCGGCGGACGGCGGCCTCGATCTCCTCCTGCGTCGCGTCGCCGGGCAGGTCCTCGCGGATCGAGGACAGCCCGACCTCGGCGCAGTCGCGGTGCTTGCCCGCGACGTACCACTGCGAGCCCGGGTCGTCGCCGACGAGGAGCGTGCCCAGCCCGGGCACGACGCCCTTCTCCGCGAGGACCGCGAGGCGGTCCTTGAGCTCGGCCTTGATGGCGGCGGCGGTGGCCTTGCCGTCGAGGATCCGGGCGGTCACTGCTGGAGGCCCGGGTACAGCGGGAAGTCGGCCGTGAGCTTCTGCACGCGGGCGCGCAGCGCGTCGGCGTCGGTCGCGGCGCCCTCGCGCAGCGCGGTCGCGATGATCTCGGCGACCTCGGTGAACTCTGCGTCGCCGAAGCCCCGCGTCGCGAGCGCGGGCGTGCCGATGCGCAGGCCGGACGTGACGCGCGGGGGGCGCGGGTCGAACGGCACCGCGTTGCGGTTCACGGTGATGCCGACCTCGTGCAGGAGGTCCTCGGCCTGCTGGCCGTCGAGCGCGGAGTGGCGCAGGTCGACGAGCACGAGGTGGACGTCGGTGCCGCCCGTGAGGACGGAGACGCCGGCCTCGGCCACATCGGCCTGGGCGAGGCGGTCGGCGATGATGCTGGCGCCGCGCAGCGTGCGCTCCTGGCG
This sequence comes from Cellulosimicrobium sp. GQ32, assembly GCF_059758455.1. Lineage (NCBI taxonomy): Bacteria > Bacillati > Actinomycetota > Actinomycetes > Micrococcales > Promicromonosporaceae > Cellulosimicrobium > Cellulosimicrobium sp. GQ32. Next base: position 235,137 of record NZ_JCAXEP010000003.1, read on the forward strand.
GTCGCGGAAGTCGTCCGAGCCCGCGATCTTGAACGACACGGCCTTGGCAGCCACGACGTGCATGAGCGGGCCGCCCTGCTGGCCGGGGAACACGGCGGAGTCGATCTTCTTGGCGTACTCCTCCTTGCTCAGGATGAAGCCGGAGCGCGGGCCGCCGATCGTCTTGTGCACCGTGGAGGACACGACGTCCGCGTAGGGCACCGGGGACGGGTGCAGGCCCGCGGCCACGAGGCCCGCGAAGTGCGCCATGTCCACCCAGAGCTTCGCGCCGACCTCGTCCGCGATCTCGCGGAACGCGGCGAAGTCGAGGTGGCGCGGGTAGGCGGACCAGCCGCCGATGATGACGTCGGGGCGCGTCTCGAGGGCCTGCTTGCGCACCTCGTCCATCTCGATGCGGTACGACTGCGGGTCCACGCCGTACGCGGCGACGTCGTACAGCTTGCCGGAGAAGTTGATCTTCATGCCGTGCGTGAGGTGGCCGCCGTGCGCCAGCTCGAGGCCGAGGATCTTGTCGCCCTTGTTGATGAGCGCGTGCAGCACGGCGGCGTTGGCCGTGGCGCCCGAGTGCGGCTGGACGTTGGCGTGCTCGGCGCCGAACAGGTCCTTGGCGCGGGCGATCGCGAGGTTCTCCGCGACGTCGACCTGCTCGCAGCCGCCGTAGTAGCGGCGGCCCGGGTAGCCCTCGGCGTACTTGTTGGTGAGCACGGAGCCCTGCGCCTGCAGGACGGCGCGCGGGACGAAGTTCTCGGACGCGATCATCTCGAGGGTGTCGCGCTGGCGCGCGAGCTCCCCGTCGAGGACGGCCGCGATCTCGGGGTCGAGCTCGGCGAGCGGGGTGTCGAGGACGTTGTCGGCTGGCTGGGCGCTCATGGCGTCTCCTCCGCGGGTGCTTGGCAGTGTGTCGTCGGTGGTCACGTTCCCGGCTCGCCGGGTACGCCCCACCAGGGGGTGACCCGGGGCCCAGGCGAACGACCCGTCGTCTGCACAGCGTGTCGCTCCCCGGTGGTGATCCACCCTGCCCGGGCGGAGATCCACCGGGCGGCGCCAGTCGCGACGCGTCGATCCTAGCGCACGGCCCGTCGGCGGGTCCCGGGCCGTCGCCCGGGGACCCGTCGCCCTGCTACTCCTGCCCGACGGCGTCGGTCTCGTTGCGCGCCTCGGCCTCGCCGAGGATGCGGCGCAGGTAGGTGTAGGTGAGGTCGCCGGCGGCCTTGTCGTACTGCTCCTCGTAGCCGTGCTTGGTGTACATCGCGAGGTTCTGCTTGGAGTCCTTGCCGGTGAACACCCAGATCTCGGTGGTCTGCTCCGGCAGGTACGGCAGCACCTCGAAGAGCATCTGCGTCCCGATGCCGCGGCCCTGCATGTCCGGCGCGACCGCGAGCCGGCCGAGCGTCGCCTTGCTGTCCTCGATCTCGACCCGCACCGAGCCGACCAGGCGCGGGCCGAGCCACGCGCCGATCGTCACGACGTCCTCGCGCGCGAGGTCCTCGCGCAGCTCGTGGAGGGTCTGGGTCAGCGGAGGGATGTTGGGGTCCTGGTAGAGCTGCGCCTCGGTGACGAACGCCGCCCGCCGCAGGGTCAGGAGCTCACCGGCCTCGGCGTCGTCGACGAGGCGGGTCGTGATCTGCGCGTCGTTCATGAAGACATCGTGTCAGACATCGCGCGGCGCGACCGCGCGTGTCCGGGTGATGTCAGGCTGCCGGACGGCGGCCTCGGCACCGCCGGGACGCGGCTACCCTCTGAGGGGTGTCCACGACAGATCCCCGTGGCGCCGACGTCCCCGACACCTCGGCGCTCCGCACCGCGCAGCCCTCGACAGGCGACCCCACGCACTGGGTCCTCACGCTCTCGTGCCCGGACGGGCCGGGGATCGTGCACGCCGTCGCCGGGGCCCTCGCGCGGCTCGGCGGCAACATCACGGAGTCGCAGCAGTTCGGCGACCCGCTCTCGGGGCTGTTCTTCATGCGTGTGCAGGTCACGGCGGCCGCGGAGCGCGCCGAGCTGGAGCGCGCGGTCGAGGAGGTCGCGGCCCGGTTCGCCATGACGTGGCAGCTCGACGTCGTCGGGCGCCGGGTCCGCACGCTGCTCATGGTGTCCAAGGCGCCGCACTGCCTCGTCGACCTGCTGTACCGCGAGCGCTCCCAGGGCATGCCGATCGAGGTCGTCGGCGTCGTCGGCAACCACCGCGACCTCGAGGACATCGCGACGTTCTACGGAAAGCCGTTCCACCACGTGCCCGTCACGCGCGACACCAAGGCCGACGCCGAGGCGCGCCTGCGCGGGCTCGTCGCCGAGCTCGACGTCGAGCTCGTCGTCCTCGCGCGCTACATGCAGATCCTCTCGGACGAGCTGTGCCGCGAGATGCCCGGGCGCATCATCAACATCCACCATTCGTTCCTGCCGAGCTTCAAGGGCGCCCGCCCGTACGCCCAGGCGCACGACCGCGGCGTCAAGCTCATCGGCGCGACGTCGCACTACGTGACGGGCGACCTCGACGAGGGCCCGATCATCGAGCAGGACGTCGAGCGCGTCGACCACTCGCGCCGCGTCGAGGACCTCGTCGCGATCGGCGAGGACGTGGAGCGCCAGACGCTCGCGCGCGCCGTGCGCTGGCACGCGGAGCACCGCGTGCTCCTGGACGGGCACCGCACCGTCGTCTTCCGCTGAGCCGCGGCTCCCGCCGGCTGGCTCCGGCGCCGGCGACTCCCCCTGCACGACGGCGGCCCCCGCCACGTCCGAGGACGTGACGGGGGCCGTCGTGCGGCGGCGTGCCGGTACGCCGCCGCCTCCCGGTCGCTCAGAGCGAACGGGTCACTTGGTGAGCTCCTCGAGGGTGGGGTCACCCGCGTAGACCTCGGCCGCGTTCTCCTGCGTGACGATGATCGGCTCGAGCAGGAAGGCCGGCACCGTGATCACGCCGTTGTCGTAGGACTCGGTGTCGTTGATCTCCGGCTCCTCGCCCGCCTGGAGCGCCTTCACCGCGTTGATCGACTCCTCGACGAGCTTGCGGGTGTCCTTGTAGATCGTCGAGTACTGCTCGCCCGCGACGATCGACTTGACCGACTCGACCTCGGAGTCCTGGCCGGTGATGACCGGGGTCTCCTTACCAGCCTGCTTGGCCGACGTGAGCGCCGCGCGGGCGAGGGTGTCGTTCGGCGACAGGACGCCGTCGAGCTCCTTGTCGGAGTAGCTGCCCGAGAGGACGGTGTCCATGCGCTTCTGCGCGTTCTCGGCCTTCCAGCCCTGCGTCGACACCTGCTCGAACGAGGTCTGGCCGGACGGGATGACGAGCGTGCCGTCCTCGATCTTCGGGTCGAGCACGCTCATGGCGCCCTCGAAGAACGGCGTCGAGTTCGCGTCGTCGGACGAGCCGGCGATGAGCTCGATGTTGTAGGGGCCCTCGCCCTTGCGCTCGGCGAGCCCCTGGAGCAGCGCCTCGCCCTGCAGGACGCCGACCTGGAAGTTGTCGAACGCGATGTACTCGTCGACGGCGTCCGTGTTCTTCACGAGACGGTCGTAGGCGATCACGGTCGCGCCGTTGTCCTTGGCGTTCTTGAGCTGGCTGCCGAGCTGCGAGCCGTCGACGGCGCCGACGATGATGACCTTCGCGCCCTGCTCGACCATGGCGTCGATCTGGCTCTGCTGCTCCGAGACGCCACCGTTGGCGAACTGCACGATCGGCTTGAAGCCGGCCTCGGTCAGGCCGTCGTTGAACAGCTGCTCGGCGAGCACCCAGTTCTCCGACGTCTTCTGCGGGAGCGCCACGCCGATCGTCGCGCCCTCCTCGAAGCCGGCCGCGGCGGACTCGCCTCCACCGGTGGAGTCGCCACCGGCGTCGCCCCCGCGGTCGGAGGAGCAGCCGCTGAGCACGAGCGCACTCGCGGCGGTGAGCGCCAGGAGCGTCGTGGTGAGCTTCTTCATGGGTACCACTTTCTTGTCGGGCATCCGTCGTCGGATGCGGTCAGGGGGGTCGTGCGGTGGATGGGACGTGAGAGGTGCTCGGGTCAGCCCTTGGCGGCCGTGGCCCCGGCCTCGACGGGGACCTCGGGCCGCGCGTCGTCGGCGCCCGTGACGGCCCCGGTGCCCTTGTCGCGCCGTGACGGGAAGATCAGGGCGATGATCGACGGGCGGCCCTGCACCTTGTTGTAGACGTCGAACGCCACGGCGGCGAGCAGCACAAGGCCCTTGATGATCTGGGTGAGGTCGGAACCGACGCCCATGAGCTGGAGGCCGTTGTTGAGGACGGCCATGACCAGACCACCGATGACGGACCCGACGACCGTGCCGACACCGCCGGAGACGGCAGCCCCGCCGATGAAGACGGCCGCGATCGCGTCGAGCTCCCACATGTTGCCGTCGAAGGGGCCGGACGCGGTCGAGCGGCCGATGAAGATCATCCCGGCGAGCGACGCGAGGATCGACATGTTCATCATCACGAAGAAGTTGGTGCGCTTGATGTTCACGCCGGACAGCGCCGCCGCGGCCCGGTTGCCGCCCACTGCGTACACGTGGCGACCGGTGATGGTCCGCGACGCGACGAACTGGTAGACGACGACGAGGAGCACCAGGACGAGCGCGGGCACCGGGAACGACGTGCCGACGCGGCCCGACCCGTAGAGGTACGTGAGGTAGGCGATCACGGCGCTGAAGAGGACGACGCGCGTCACGGCGACCGAGGTCGGGACCGGCTCGGCGCCGAGCTTGCGGGCGCTCGCGCGGCGGCGGAACTCGGACCACACGACGAACGCGATCGCGACGATCCCGAGCAGCAGCGTCGAGTTGTTGAGGCCCGTGTTCGGACCCCACTCGGGCAGGTAGCCACCGCCGAGCGTCTGGAGCTCCTGCGGAACAGGGACCGTGTTCGAGTCACCGATGAACTGGTTGAGGCCGCGGAACAGCATCATGCCGGCGAGCGTCGTGATGAAGCCGGGGATGCCGACGTACGCGACCCAGAAACCCTGCCACGCGCCGATGATCGCGCCGACGCTCAGCCCGAGCAGGATCCCGAGCCACCACGGGATGCCCCAGTCGCGGATCGCGAGGGCCACGATAATGCCGGTCACGGCGGCCACGGAGCCCACGGACAGGTCGATGTGGCCCGCGATGATGACGAGCACCATGCCGATGGCGAGGATGAGGATGTAGGAGTTGCCGTTGAGCAGGTTCTGCGCGTTGCTCGGCGTGAGGACCCGTCCGCCCGTGGCGATCTGGAAGAAGATGACCAGGGCGAGGAGCGCGAAGAGCATGCCGAACTGGCGCGCTCCCCCGCTCAGCAGCTGCTTGATGGACGACATCGTCGGTGGTTCCTTCTCGGTCGAGATGCGGTGGCTGGGGTGGGGGACGCGCTCAGGCGGCGGCGTCGGAGGGTGCGTCGCCGGGCGTTCCGGTCATGAGGCGCATGAGCCCCTCCTGGGTCGCCTCCGACCCGGGGACCTCGCCCGTGATCCGCCCCTCGAAGACGGTGTAGATGCGGTCGCACAGACCGAGGAGCTCGGGCAGCTCGGACGAGATGACCACGACGCCGCGGCCCGCGTCCGCGAGCTTCTGGACGAGGCCGTAGATCTCGTACTTGGCGCCCACGTCGATGCCGCGTGTCGGCTCGTCAAGGATGAGAAGCTCCGGCTCGGTGTACATCCACTTGGCGAGCAGGACCTTCTGCTGGTTGCCGCCCGAGAGCTTCGCGACGCCCTCGTGCACGCTCGGGGCCTTGATCGAGAACGCCTTGCGGTAGGACTCCGCCGCGACGAACGCCGCGTCCTGGTCGATGACGCCCGCCTTCGCGATGCGCGGCAGGTTGGCCGCCTGGATCGTGCCGAGGATGGTGTCGAGCAGGTTCAGGCCGAGCGACTTGCGGTCCTCGGGGACGTACGCGATCCGGTTCTCGATCGCCGAGAGCACGGTCGGCATGGACACCTCGCGGCCGTCGATGCGCACGACGCCGGACTTGTAGCGTCCGTACGAGCGGCCGAAGATCGACCGCGCGAGCTCGGTGCGCCCTGCGCCCATGATCCCGGCGAAGCCGACGATCTCGCCGCGGCGGACGTGGAACGTCGAGCCCTTGCACACGTACCGGCCCGGCACCTCGGGGTGCTCCACGGTCCAGCCCTCGACCTCGAAGAACGTCTCGCCGATGGACGGCGTGTGGGCCGGGAACCGCGACTCGAGCGAGCGGCCGACCATGCCGCGGATGATGCGGTCCTCGTCGACGGCGTCGCCCTGGACGTCGAGCGTCTCGATCGAGCGGCCGTCGCGGATGATCGTGATCGAGTCGGCGATCTCCTCGATCTCGTTGAGCTTGTGGGAGATCATGATGCTCGTCAGGCCCTTGGACCGCAGGCCGCGCAGCAGGTCGAGCAGGTGCTCCGAGTCCTCCTCGTTGAGCGCGGACGTCGGCTCGTCGAGGATGAGCAGGCGGACGTCCTTGGCGAGCGCGCGGGCGATCTCGACGAGCTGCTGCTTGCCGACGCCGATGCTCTTGATCTGCGCGTCGGGTGATTCCTGAAGTCCGACACGCGCCATGAGCTCCTCGGCCCGACGGCGGGCCGCGTCCCAGTCGATGCCGAACGCACCCTTGACCTCGTTGCCGAGGAAGATGTTCTCGGTGATCGAGAGCTCGGGGATGAGGGCGAGCTCCTGGTGGATGATGACGATCCCCGCGTGCTCGCTCGACCGGATGTCCTTGAACTGGACCTCCGCGCCGTCGTAGTAGATGTCTCCCGAGTACGTCCCGTGCGGGTACACGCCCGAGAGCACCTTCATGAGCGTCGACTTGCCGGCGCCGTTCTCCCCGCAGATCGCGTGGATCTCTCCCGCACGCACCCGCAGGTTCACGTCGTCGAGGGCGCGCACGCCCGGGAACTCCTTGGTGATACCTCGCATCTCGAGGATCACGCGCTCGTCCGCCATCGGACCTCCTCCTGCCGAGGACAGCTCGCAGCGCACCGACGCGCCGCGGACCCGGACACCCTCAGCGCCGTCCGAGCGGGCCTGACGTTATGCCGGTCGCGTTCTTGGCGTCAACTCCTGAACGCAAGGATCGGCAGAACCGTGACCAAACAGCGACCTTGGTCCCATGACAGCGCAGACATTGGACCGGCGATGTGAGCGTCAACACGCGAGAACGCTCCCAATCGATCAGGATCTGAAGACGTGAGAGCGCTCCAAGGGTTTGCCGTAGGCACCCCGGTCGAGCATGGGGTCGCCGGCCCCCGGGGTGCCGGACGAACCCGGGACTAGCGGGGCGGGAGCGGGCGCTTGAAGCCCTCGTGCGACTGCTCGTAGCCGAGCGACCGGTAGAACCTGTGGGCGTCGGTCCTCTGCTTGTCGGACGTGAGCTGGGCGAGCGTGCAGCCTCGCACGACACCCCAGGCGTGCGCCCACGCCATCATGGCGCGGCCGACGCCCTGCCCACGGAGCCGGCGGTCCACGCGCACCGCCTCGACGAGGAGCCGCGACGCGCCGTTCCGGGAGATCCCCGGGATCACGGTGAGCTGCATCGTGCCGACGACCTCGCCGTCGAGCTCGACGACGACGAGCGCGTTGTTCGGGTCGGCGTCGACAGCGGCGAACGCCGCCTCGTGCGCGGGCCCGACCTCCCCCGTCCGGGACCGGGCGATGGCGTCGTCCGCGATGAGCGCGACGACCTGCGGCAGGTCGGCGGCGACCGCCGTGCGGAACGCGAGGCCCGCCGTCGGGCCGACGGCGGGCGAGGACGAGGTGGTCACGGCCAGCGACCGTAGCACCTCGCCTGCCGAGGCAGAACCAGGTCCTGCCGAGGTAGAGCCGGGGTCTGCCGAGGTAGAGCCCTGGTGAAGACCAGGGCTCTACCTCGGCGGACCAGGGTTCTACCTCGACGGTCGGGTCAGGAACAGGTGAGCTCCTCGTGGGCGACGGTGACGGTCGAGGTGACCTCCTCGCCGTCGACCACCGCGGTCGCGGTCACCGTGGCCTCGCCGGCCGCGAGCGCCTTCTGGCGCGTCGCGAACGACTGGTAGGCGTTCTTCCCGGCCGCGACCTTCGAGAACGCCTTCTCGCCGAACGGCGTGGAGAGCGTCAGGTCGACCGGGACGGCGCCGTCGTTCGTCGCGCGGACGGCGACGTAGGCCTTGCCCGCGAGGCAGCGGGGCTGGACCTCGACCGTGACGGGCAGCTCGCCGCCCGCCTGCGGCTCGACGAGCACCGCGACGGTGCGCGCCGGGACCGTGACGGTCCCGGAGGCCGCGTCCCACGTGGTGCCCTGCACGACGGCGTCGCTCCCCTCGGCCTGGACCGGCGAGAGCACGTACTCGCGGCCCGCGAGCGCGGACAGCGGGACGGTGACCTCGTCCGGCGAGGCGTTGAACACCGCGAGCAGGCCGTCGAGCGCGGGGTCGACGTCCGTGCCCACCGTGTCGTCCACCGACATCGCGACGACCCCCGGGACCTGGTCCGTCCCGGCGCCCGGGAAGGTGACCTTCTCCCGGATGAGGTCCGCGTCGCCGAGCCGGAAGAGCTCGGTCGAGTGCCGCAGCCGCAGGAGGTCCTGCGCCTGCGCCGACGCGATGGCGATGTCGTCGGGCGACGGCTTGAGCGCCGGGTCCGCGAGGAGCGGGGCCATGAGCGGCCACTTGTCCTCGTTGTCCGCCGCCATCGGCAGGCCCTTGCCGAACCCGTTGTCCTGACCGGTCCAGTCGATCGCGTTGAACCAGTCGCCCGAGTCGTAGCTGTTGCGGTCGAGCGACTTCGACCGCAACAGGTCCGTGCCCGCGTGCCAGAACGACGGCGTCTGGGAGAGCGCCGCGGTCGCGAGCGAGACCGTGTTCATGCGCACGCGCTCGTCCATCGGCGTGTCGGCCGGGAGCTTGAGCGTGAGCAGGTCGAACAGCGTCTCGTTGTCGTGCGCGTCGACGTAGGTCACGACCTCCTCGGGCGAGTCGGCGTACCCCGCCGGCGCACCGCGATAGTCGATCTCGTCGCCGCGCTTCTCCTCGCCCGTCGACGTGACGAGCGTGTAATCGCGCAGGTTGCCCGCGAGGCCGAGTCGCACGAGGTCCGTCTGGTGACCGAGGTCGGCGAGCTCGTCCGCGGAGCCGTCGTTGACGGTGCCCGGCTCCCCCGCCCGGGCGGGCTGCCCGTTCGGGTCGGTGGCCAGGCCGGTGCCGAAGCCCTGCGTGAACGTGGACGCGCCGTCGACGGGCGAGCCGCCGTGCACGGCGTCGCGCAGCCGGTCCGAGAAGGTCCCGATGCCCGTGCCGCCGAGCTGGCCCTGCGTGGCCTGCTCGAACAGCGCGTTGCCCGCGACCTCGCCGAAGTCCCAGCCTTCGCCGTACAGGTAGACGGACTTCCCGTCGACGCCGTCCTCGGCGAGCGTGAGCTCGTCGAGCGCGGCCCGGACGTCGAGCATGTTCTGCTTCGAGTGGTGACCCATGAGGTCGAACCGGAACCCGTCGACGCGGTAGTCCTTCGCCCACGTCACGACCGAGTCGACCATGAGCTTGCCCGCCATCGCGTGCTCGGTCGCGACGTTCTGGCAGCACGTGCTCGTCTCGACGGAGCCCGTGGTCGGGTTCTGCCGGTGGTAGTAGCCCGGCACGACCTTGTCGAGGACCGACTTCGCGTCCTGCCCGCTCGCCGCGGTGTGGTTGAACACCTGGTCGAGCACGACCTGGAGCCCGGCGCCGTGGAGCGACCCGACCATGGTGCGGAACTCGGCCACGCGCGCGCCACCGTCCGCGTCGAGGGCGTACGACCCCTCCGGGGTGCTGAAGTGCCACGGGTCGTAGCCCCAGTTGAAGCCGTCCTGCGCCTGCACCGCTGCGACCGCGGCCTGCTGCTCGGTCGAGTCGGGAGCGAACCCCGAGAGGTCCGCCGTCGTCTTCTGAGCGGCACGGTCCTCCGGGATCGACGCGATGTCGAACGTCGGGAGCAGGTGCACCGTGGTGAGGCCCGCGTCCGCGAGCTCGCGCAGGTGCGTCATCCCGGCCGAGTCCTCCTCGGCGAAGGCGAGGTAGGTGCCGCGCCGCTCCGCCGGGACCGTCTCGTCGGAGATCGAGAAGTCGCGCACGTGGAGCTCGTAGATCGTCTGGTCCACCGCCCGCTCGACGACCGGCGCCGGAGTGCCCTCCCAGACGCTCGGGCGGAACGCGGGGTCGTCGAGGTCGACGGCCACCGAGTGCGTGGAGTCGAGCGTGAGTCCCACCGAGTAGGGGTCGGTGACGACGTTCGTCTCGACCTTTCCGGTGCTCGGGACGTAGACGCGCACCTCGTAGAGGTAGCGCGCGCCCTTCCACCCGACGTCCGCGCCGCCGAGCTTCTTGTCGGCCGCCTTGCCGTCGAGCGTCCACGTGCCGTCGGACTGGCGCGCGGCCTCGAACCGGCGCGGGTCGTCGTCGAGCGACGCCCCCGCCGGCCAGGCGAGCACCGAGACGGCCTTCGCCGTCGGCGCCCACAGCGCGAACGACGCCCACTTGCCGTTGGCGTGCCACGAGACGCCGAGCTCGCGCTCGGCCGCGTCCTGCGCGAACAGGTCGTCGACGACGCCCGGCACCTGCACGCCGGTCGCGGCCGTGAGGACGCCGTCGTCGGCCCGGGTCACGAGGAGCTGGCCGGTGAGCGCGGCCTCGGCCGCGGCACGGTCGAGCGGCTCGCCGTCGTCGAGCACGCGCAGCGCGGTGTGCCCGGCGAGCGCCGGGAGCTCCGCGGCGACGTCGTCGGGCAGGCCCGTCGGGTCCACCTCGAGCGTGTACGACGCCGTGCCCTCCGGAGCCTGCACCTCACCCTCCGCGCTGCCCGGGGCGACGGAGATCCCGCCGTCCGGCGCAGCCCACAGGGTCCACTCGTCGCCCGTGCCGAGGTCGCCCGGCCAGGCGACCAGGTCCTCGCGGACCCAGTGCGCGGCCTGCTGGCCGGTGCCGGGGAGCGGCGGGTTCGCCACCTCGATGGTCAGGACGTGCGTCGCGAGGTCGTAGGAGAACGTGACGTTCTCGCCGTCGCCCACGGAGAACTGGTAGTTCGCCCCGTCGGGCGCGCCGCCCACGCCGTAGTTCTCGGCCCAGCTCAGGCCGTGCGCGACCTTGCCCTCGTACGCGCCGGCCGCGAGGCGGTCGGTCGACCAGGTGTAGGTGCCGTCGCCGTCGGGGTCCTTGAGCCAGGACGCGAGGCAGTCGGGCGCCCACGAGGCGGGGCAGCCGACCTGGTCCTGGAACGAGCCCGGCAGGGTGACGATCGGGCCCTGCGCGGTGCTCGAGAAGTCCTTGCTCACCGGGTCCCAGTAGAACGTCACGGGCCCGCCGGAGGTTGTGTACGTCGCGTTGCCGCCGTCCTGTACACCACCGACGCCGTAGTTCACGGTCCACGACCCGTTGATCGCGACCTTGTACTCGTACGTCCCGGCCGGGACGTCGAACGTCCCCGCGTAGACGCCGTCCGCGCGCTTCGTGAGCTTCGCGGCCTCACAGCCCGGGGCCCAGTCGCCCGCGCAGCCCATGGCCGCGTTGTGGCTCCCGGGCACGGTCACGAGGTCGATCTCGGGCTCGGGCTCCTCGCCCACGACCCCGCTCACGTCGACCCCGACGCTCGCGAACGTGGACGCGGCGGCACGGTCGCCGTCGGCGTCGGTCGTCACGGCGCGGTACTCGACGAGCGTGCCCTCGGCCAGGCCCGCGACGTCGTGGAAGACGCGCGGCGCCGTGTCCTCGGCGGTACCGAGCGGGTGCCACTCGGTGCTCCCGACCTCGCGCCATGCGAAGGACGTCTCCGCCCACGCGTCCGCGTCGACCGTGGCCGTCACGGGCGCGACGCCCGTGACCGCTCCCCCGGCGCGCGGCGCCGCGAGGGCGATCTCGCCCGACGAGTCCGCGCCGACCTGGCGGTCGGCCCGCAGCACGACGGTGCCCGTCGCGGGGACGGTCAACGTGACGACGCCGTCGGCGTCGGCGGTGACGGGCGCGGCCGGCTCGCCGTAGAGCACCTCGTACGAGGCGCCGGGCGTGAGGGTCGTGAACGTCGCCGTCCGGTCCTCCGTCGCGTTGTTCAGCGCGACGAGGTGCTCGACCTTCTCCGTGCGGTCGACGCGGCTGAAGGCGTACACGCCTGCGCCGTTCTCGACGTAGCGCTCCACCTGGGCGCCGTCGGCCAGCGCCGGGTGCGCCTCGCGCAGCGCGGCGAGCTCGGCGATGTGCGCGTAGAGCGGAGCGTCGGTGCCGAAGCGGTCGACGCTGCCCGCCTGCTCCCCCGTCACGAGCGGCTGGTCGGCGTACTCGTCGACCTGGGTCGCGAACAGGGTCTGGCGCGCGTCCTTGTCGCCGCCCTTCCCGGCGAAGCCCTGCTCGTCGCCGTAGTACACGACCGGCTGCCCGCGGGTCAGGTACATGAGGTCGTGCGCGAGCTCGTCGCGCGCGAGCGGGTCGTCGGTGCTCGCGAGCATGTACCCGACGCGGCCCATGTCGTGGTTGCCGAGGAACGTCGGCAGCGCCTGCGCGTTCGTCGTGGGCGTCGTGTACATGTCGTCGCTCGCGAAAAGCGACGCGAGGCCCTTGGCGCTGTTGCCGCTCGCGAAGCTCGTCGCGGCGGACTGGAACGTGAAGTCGAGCGTCGAGCTCATGTCGGTCTTGCGCACGTAGGGCGAGAGCTTCGCCGCGTCGGCGTCGTACACCTCGCCGAACATGAAGAAGTCGTCCTTGCCCTGCGCGTGCGCGTAGTCGAGGACCTCGGTGGTCCACGTCTCCCAGAACTCGAAGTTCACGTGCTTGACGGTGTCGATGCGGAAGCCGTCGATGCCGAGGTCGATCCAGTCCTGGTAGACGTCGACGAACCCGTCGACGACCGTCGGGTGCTCCGTCATGAGGTCGTCGAGGCCGTCGAAGTCCCCGTACGTCACGGACTCCCCGGTCCACGTCGAGTTGCCGCGGTTGTGGTAGAGCGTCGGGTCGTTGAGCCAGGCGGGAACCTTGAGGTTCTCCTTGCCCGCGGGGACGACCGGCGTGTAGGGGAACGACGTCGCGGCGTCCAGCGCCGGGAAGTCGCCGGTGCCCGCGTGGTCCGCCGGGTCGAACACGGTGCCCTCGGCGTCGCGGTACGGCGACGTGGCCTGGTCGACGTACGAGTACTGCTTCTCCTCGTAGTCGATCACGTCGGCCGTGTGGTTCGTGATGATGTCGAAGTAGACCTTGATCCCGCGGTCGTGCGCCTCGTCGATGAGCGCCTCGAGCTCGGCGTTGGTGCCGAGGTGCGGGTCGATCTGCGTGAAGTCCGTGATCCAGTATCCGTGGTAGCCCGCCGAGGCGTCGGCGCCCGTGCCCTGGACCGGCCGGTTCTTGAACGACGGCGTGAGCCAGATCGCCGTCGTGCCGAGGCCCTCGACGTAGTCGAGGTTCTGCCGCAGGCCCGCGATGTCGCCGCCCTGGTAGAAGCCCTTGTCCGTCGGGTCGAACCCGGAGACGAGCGGGTCGTCGCCGAGCCCCGCCGTGTCGTTCGACGGGTCGCCGTTCGCGAACCGGTCGGTCATGACGAAGTAGAAGCGCTCGTCCGACCCGGGCTGACGCACGGGGGGCACCACGAGGTCGGCGTCCTGCGCCGCGTCGTACCCGCCGGCGAGCCCGAGCGGCGTGAGGGCGATGCGGTGCGTCGACTCGTCGAACGTGACGCGGACCGTCGCGTCGCCGCCGAGCACGAGGGGCGCGTTCTCCTGGCCGCCGTCGCGCCCGTACGCCTCGTCCCAGGCGTCGTCGAACGCCACCTTGTACTGGTACGTCCCGGCGGGCACGTCGAAGTCGGCGGACCACACGCCCGCGGCGTCGGTGGGTGCGAGCTCGGTCGCGTCGCACGCGGGGTCCCAGTCGGCCGCGCAACCGAGCTCGGACTGGAGGTCGCCCACGAGGGCGACCGTGCGCTCGTCCGCCCCCGCCGCGGGGGCAGCGAGCGCGGCGAGCGTGACGCCCGCCAGGCCGGAGGTGGCGAGCGCGACGGCGGTGACCGACGCCGTCGTGCGGGACCCGCGCGAGCGACGGGCCGACGGGTCGGATGGGTGGGGCGACGGTGTGCGCGGAACGCGGCGACGTCGCGGCGTGGAGGTCATGAGGACTCCCTCGTCCGGTGGCTGGTGCGGGACCGCAGGCGTGAGCAGGCAGGTGCCGGCAAGGACGCGGACGACGGGACCAGCAGCGGGCGACGTCGACCGCGGCTTTCTCAGCGTACGGCTGAGCCGAACTGTACTGGTTGCAGAAAGTTGCAGCAAGGTTCGGCAAGCAACCCGCCGACACACCGCTCCCCACCCACCCGGGACACGACGAACCCGGGACCGTCCCGGTCAGGAAGACCTGACGAGGACGGCCCCGGGTCCGGGAGGGCGCGGCGCTCAGCCCGCCAGGTGACCCCAGCGCGAGGCGAGCTCGGCCCACGGCCCGACGGCGGCGACCCGGCCCTCGTCGAGCACGACGACGCGGTCCGCCCGCGCGAGCGCGGCCCGCTTGGAGGTCGAGCCGACGACGGTGGTCCCCCGTTCGCGCAGCGACTCCCACAGCTCGATCTCCGTCGCCGCGTCGAGCGCGCTGGAGACGTCGTCGGCCAGCAGGAGCTCGGCGTCGGTCGCGAGCGCCCGCGCCAGGGCGAGCCGCTGGACCTGGCCGCCCGAGAGGCGCACGCCGCGGTGCCCGACGAGCGCCTCGTGCCCGCCGGCCTCGACGACGTCCCGCTCGAGGCGCGCGGCCGCGACGGGCCCGTGGACGTCGCGCTCGTGGCCGAGCCGCACGTTGTCGGCGAACGTCCCGGAGAGCACGCGCGGCACCTGCGCGACGTGCGCGACCTGGCCCGGCCGCAGGAACGTCTGGGCGTCGACGACGTCCGCGCCGTTCCAGCGGATGCGGCCCGTGTGCTCCATGAGGCCCGCGAGCGCCGAGAGCAGGCTCGACTTGCCCGCGCCGACCTGCCCGAGCAGCAGGACGAGCTCGCCGCGCGCGACGGACAGGTCGACGTCCTGGACGCCGATCGTGCCGTCGTCGTGCAGCGCGGTCACGCCGTCCAGGTCGATCCGCTCGAGCGGCCGTCGGGGCCCCGGGTCGGGCGTGGGGGCGGCGCCCGTGAGCAGGTCGACGCCGGGGGGCAGGTCCATGAGGTCCGTCCCGGCGGCGAACCGGCTCGTCGCGCGCTGCCACGAGCGGGTGCCGGGCGCCTCGGTCACGACGGCGCCCGCGACGACGCCGAACCAGCCGAAGCCGGTGACGGCGTTCGCGACGAGGAGCGCCGTCGCGAGGTCCCACGTCCCGGTGAGCAGCCCGGCCCAGGCCGCGACGACGCCGAGCTGGATCATGACGAGCGGGACGCCGTCGAGCGCGGCCTGCACGCGGTGCTCGAACACGGCGGCGCGCACGCGCCCGTCGTCCACCTCGCGCAGGTGCGCGTGCACCTGGGGCGTGCGGGCGGCGAGCTTCACCGTCCGCGCGGAGTCGAGCGCCGAGACGAGCGCGCGTCCGAACCGGGCGCGCGCGGCCGACGATCGCGTCGCCGACCGGCCCGCGATCGGCCGTCCGAGAGCCGACGCCGCCGCGGACACGACCATGACCGCGAGGAGCACGGCGCCGGCGAGCCACGACCGGCTGAGCAGCGCGGTGACGCCCGCGATGACGAGGCCGTTGACGAAGTCGACCCAGCGGTCGGCGTACCGGACGAACCGGTCGGCGTCCATGGCACGGGCGACGACCTCGCCGGGCGGCGTGGCCGTGAGCCGGTGCTGGCGGGTCTGGCCAGCCATGACCGCCATGCGTACGCGCAGCAGCACCTCGACCCACCAGCGCGGGTAGACGTACAGCGCCCACGCGAGGCAGAGCGGCGCGACCACGAGGAGCACGGCGAGCAGCACGAGCTGCCGCGCCGGGAAGCCGGAGTCGAGGTCCTGGACCGCCTGGCCCCAGAGGAAGCCGGTGACGGCGCCCTGGGCCGACACCAGGCTGGTGACGAGGAACAGGACCGCGCCGACCACGCCCCACGCCGGACGGACGAACAGGGCGTGCGCGACGCCGCGCGCGAGGCTCGGCCCGTCGCCCGGGTCGTCGAGGACCGGCGGCTCGCCGCGCCGTCGGCGGCCACCGACCGCGTCCGAGGCCGGGGCGGCCGCGGACGCCCTGGTCCCGTCCTCGTCGTGCCCCTCCGTCGCGCGGACCGACGGGCCGGGCACGAGGGCGGGCGCCGTCTCGCCGGGAGCGAGGTCGTCGACGTCGTCGGCGCGCGGGCCGCCGTCCTGCGCGACGCTCGCCGCGAGCAGGTCGCGGTAGGGACCGGGCGCCTGGGCGAGCGCGGCGCGCTCGCCCTGCTGCACGACGCGGCCGTGGTCGAGGACCGCCAGCAGCCCGGCGCGCTCGATCGTGGTGAGCCGGTGCGCGACGAGCACGCCCGTGCGCCCCGCGAGCAGGCGCTCCGACGCGGCGACGACGCGCGCCTCCGTGAGCGGGTCCATGCGCGCCGTCGCCTCGTCGAGCACGACGACCTGGACGTCGCGCACCAGCAGGCGGGCGAACGCGACGAGCTGCTCCTCCCCTGCCGAGAGCGACGTCCCGCCGGGCCCGAGCAGCGTGTCCAGGCCGTCGGGCAGGCCCGCGACCCAGTCGTCGAGCCGTAGCTCACGCACGGCCGCCTCGACGTCGGACCGCGGCACGTCCGCGAACAGCGCGACGTTCTCCGCGAGCGTGCCCGCGAGGATCTCGGTGCGCTGCGTGACGACGCCGACCGCCGCGCGCAGCGCCTGGAGGTCGAGGTCGCGCACGTCGACGCCGCCGACGAGGACGGCGCCGCGCGGCGGCTCGACGGCGCGCGACAGCAGCGACGCCAGGGTCGACTTGCCCGAGCCGGTGCGCCCGACGAGCGCGACCGTCTCCCCCGCGGGCACGTGCAGGTCTACCCCGTCGAGCGCGAACGTTCCCTCGGCGTAGGAGAAGTGCAGGTCGCGCACCTCGATCCCGACCGGCCCGGCGGGCAGCGTGCGCCCGCCCGTCGGCTCGGGCTCGACGGCGAGCATCTGCCGGATGCGCGTGAGCGCGCCCAGGCCCTCCTGGATGTCCGGGAGGTGGTGGACCAGGTTGTCCACCTGCCCGACGAAGAGCGCGGTGACGAGGAACAGGGTGACGAGCCGGTCGACGCCCAGGTCGCCGTCCGCGGCGAGCGCGGCGCCCGCCACGGCCACGCCCGCGAGCAGCGAGGCGAGCACGAGACCGGCGCGGCGGAGCATGCGCGCCTCGACGACGAGCACGGCCTCGAACTTCCGGTGCACCCGGGCGGAGCGCTCGGCGAGGCGGCGGATCGCGAACGACTGCCCGAGGCTCGTGCGCAGGTCGTCCCGCGCCGCGACGGACTCCTCGAACGCCGCGGCGTGGTCCGTCCACGCCATCTCCTCGATGACCTTGCGACGCGCGATCTCGCCCAGCATCGGGCGCACGATGAACCACGCGACGGCCCCGAGGACCGGGAACAGGATCCAGGCCGGCCACCAGGTCAGGCCCGCGACGACCCACATCGGCAGCACGCCCACGACCGTGCGGCCCGCGCCCCACAGCTGGCGGCGCACGAGCGTGCCGACGGCGTGCGTGTCGTCGTCGACGCGGTCGAGCACCTCGCCGACCGCCTGCTCCGTGAGCGTGGCGAGCGGCTGGTGCAGGGCCGCCGTGAGCAGGTCGCCGCGCAGTCGGCCCTCGGCCCGGTCCACGACCCCTGCCCACACGACCTGTCCGGCGGTGTCGAGCAGCGCCGCGCCGACGACGCACACCGCGAGGAGCTGGAGGGTCGCCGTCGTCGGGTCGTCGGCGAGCCAGCCCGCGATGACGGTCCCGAGCGCGGCACCGACCGCACCGAGCGTGAGCGCGAGGAGCGCGACGACGGCCAGCGGCCCGCGCAGCCGTCGCCAGTCCAGGCGGCGCGCCGGGTCGACGGGCGCGCGTGAGGCACCGGCCGGCGTGGTGGTCTCGGGGGCGGTCGGGGGGTTCGTGGGCTGCTCGGTCGGCAGGGAGGCGTCGATCATGGCCCCACGACCCTACGGCGGCCCGCCCCCGCCGACGCAAGGATTTTCGTTCCCCGCAGCCCCTGCCCGGCCCGGTCGGGCGCGGGAGTCGCCCCGGGACGCAGCGCGGCCCGGGTCCCTCGGGGACCCGGGCCGCGGCGGTGAGGATCAGACCAGGCCGAGCTCCTCGACGGCCTGACGCTCCTCCTGGAGCTCCGCGACCGACGCGTCGACGCGCCCGCGCGAGAAGTCCGAGAGCTCCAGGCCCTGGACGATCTCCCAGGACCCGCCGCGCGAGACCACCGGGAACGACGAGATGAGGCCGGTCGGGACGCCGTACGACCCGTCCGACACGACGCCCGCGCTCGTCCAGTCGCCCTCGGGCGTGCCGAGGACCCAGTCGTGCACGTGGTCGATGGCTGCGTTCGCCGCCGACGCCGCGGACGACGCGCCGCGCGCGTCGATGATCGCCGCGCCGCGCTTGGCGACCGTCGGGATGAACGTGCCCTCCAGCCACTCGCGGTCCTCGGCGAGCCGCGCGCCCGGCGTGCCCGCGACGTCCGCGTGGAAGAGGTCGGGGTACTGCGTCGCCGAGTGGTTGCCCCAGATGGTCACCTTGCGCACCTCGGACACCGGGACGCCCGCACGCTTCGCGACCTGCGTGAGCGCGCGGTTGTGGTCGAGCCGCGTCATCGCGGTGAACCGGTCCTTCGGCACGTCCGGAGCGTTCGACGCGGCGATGAGCGCGTTCGTGTTCGCCGGGTTGCCGACTACCAGGACGCGGACGTCGTCCGCCGCACCCGCGTTGATCGCCTGGCCCTGCGGCTTGAAGATCCCGCCGTTGGCCTCCAGCAGGTCGCCGCGCTCCATGCCCGGCCCGCGCGGGCGTGCGCCCACGAGCAGCGCGACGTTCGTCCCCTCGAACGCGGCGGTCGGGTCGTCGAAGATGTCGATGCCCGCGAGCAGCGGGAAGGCGCAGTCGTCGAGCTCCATCGCGGTGCCCTCCGCGGCCTTGACGCCCTGCGGGATCTCCAGGAGGCGCAGGCGCACGGGGGTGTCGGTGCCGAGCATCTGGCCCGACGCGATACGGAAGAGCAGTGCGTAGCCGATCTGACCGGCCGCGCCGGTCACCGTCACGTTCACGGGGGAAGTCATGCGCTCACTCTCCCACAACGCGAACCGCTCGGAAGCCCGACGGCGACCGGAAGACGACGACGGCGACGCCCCTGCGAAGCGGGGCGCCGCCGTCGGGCGTGCGGGTGGGGCGATCAGCCCAGGCGCGCCTTGAGGTTCTCGTCGAGCGCGGCGAGGAAGTCCTCGGTCGTCAGCCACTCCTGGTCCGGGCCGACGAGGAGCGCGAGGTCCTTCGTCATCTGGCCGGCCTCGACGGTCTTGATGACGACGTCCTCGAGCGTCTGCGCGAACTCGGTGACCTCGGGCGTGCCGTCCAGCTTGCCGCGGTGCATGAGGCCACGCGTCCAGGCGAAGATCGACGCGATCGGGTTGGTCGACGTCGGCTTGCCCTGCTGGTGCTGGCGGTAGTGGCGCGTCACCGTGCCGTGCGCGGCCTCGGCCTCGACGGTCTGGCCGTCCGGGGTCATGAGGACCGACGTCATGAGGCCGAGCGAGCCGAAGCCCTGCGCGACGGTGTCGGACTGGACGTCGCCGTCGTAGTTCTTGCAGGCCCAGACGTACCCGCCCTCCCACTTCATGGCCGAGGCGACCATGTCGTCGATGAGGCGGTGCTCGTAGGTGAGGCCCTTCGCGGCGAACGCCTCGGCGAACTCGGCGTCGAACACCTCCTGGAAGATGTCCTTGAAGGCGCCGTCGTAGGCCTTGAGGATCGTGTTCTTCGTCGAGAGGTACACGGGGTACTCGCGCTGGAGGCCGTATGCGAACGAGGCGCGCGCGAAGTCGCGGATCGACTCGTTGAAGTTGTACATGCCCATCGCGACGCCGCCCTCCTCGGGCATGGTCACGACCTCGAACTTCTGCGGCTCGGAGCCGTCGGCCGGCTCGAACGTCATCGTGATCTTGCCGGGGCCCGGGACCTTGAAGTTCGTCGACTTGTACTGGTCGCCGTGGGCGTGACGGCCGATGATGATCGGCTTGTTCCAGCCGGGCACGAGGCGCGGGATGTTCGAGATGATGATCGGCTCGCGGAAGACGACGCCGCCGAGGATGTTGCGGATCGTGCCGTTGGGCGAGACCCACATCTTCTTGAGGCCGAACTCCTCGACGCGCGCCTCGTCGGGCGTGATCGTCGCGCACTTGACGCCCACGTTGTACTGCTTGATCGCGTTCGCCGCGTCGACGGTGACCTGGTCGTCCGTCGCGTCGCGGTTCTGGATCGACAGGTCGTAGTACTTGAGGTCCACGTCGAGGTACGGGTGGATGAGGCGGTCCTTGATGAACTGCCAGATGATGCGCGTCATCTCGTCGCCGTCGAGCTCGACGACCGGGTTGACGACCTTGATCTTGCCCATGCGCAGATCGCTCCAACTGTCGGGGACTGGTGCCCCCGGGAGCCGGACGGCGACCGTGCGGCCCGTCGGGCCCGGTCCGTCGCACACAGGGGCGTTGCTGACCGCGGTCCAGGGTACTCGACTTCTCGACGTCAAGATACTTTCGCGGGTCCCGGCGAACCGACCGCATCGTGAGACGGGACGTCCGTTCTCAGGTGGAGCACCGCAGATTTCCACGCATCTCCCGGGTGGTGGTGGCAAGATGCCCCCAGATGCCGGAATGGCCGGGCACTCGGTCAGGCATCGTGCCGTCGTCCCGACCGCCTCCCGGTGCCGCACCGTGGCGGCCGGGCCGGGACTGCCCGAAGTACCCACCGAACCAGACAGGATGATCATGTCCCAGGACACCACCGCTCCCGGCGCACCGGAGGGCTTCGTCGACGACCCGCGCCTCGCGCCGACGGAGACCGTCGCCGTCGTCCAGCCGAGCCTCCTCGCGCGCCTCGGCGCCGAGGTCTTCGGCACGTTCTTCCTCGTCCTCGCGATCGTGGGCGTGGCGCTCTACACGTTCGTCAGCCAGCAGAACGCCCTGGCCGTCGGCCTCGCCGGCGGCATCGCGGTGATCGCAGGCGCCGCGGCCGTGGGCAACGTGTCCGGCGGCCACTTCAACCCCGCCGTGACGCTCGGCGCCGCGATCGGTGGCCGGACCGCCTGGCGCGACGTCCTCCCCTACTGGGTCGCCCAGCTCGTGGGCGCGATCCTCGCCGGGCTCGTCCTGCTCGCGACCGTGCCCTCGACGCTCCCGCAGCTCCTCGGCCAGGACGGTCGGGGCGGCGTGTTCGTCGCGACCGCCAACGGGTACGGCAGCTTCTCCTCGCTCGCGACGGCGTCGCAGGGCGGCACCGAGTTCGGCCTCGTGCAGGCGCTGCTCATCGAGACCATCGCCACCGCCGTGTTCGTGGGCGTGATCCTCGGCGTCACCGACAAGCGCGCGAGCGTCCAGTACGCGCCCGTCGTCATCGGCCTCACGCTGACCGCGCTCATCCTCGTCGCCGCGCCGATCACCAACGCGTCGCTCAACCCGGCCCGCTCGATGGCGTCGGCGGTCTTCGCGGGCGACGGCGACCTGTGGAAGCAGCAGTGGGTCTTCTGGGTCGCGCCGCTCCTCGGCGCCGCGATCGCCGGCCTCTTCTACCGCGCCTTCGCGTTCGCCCCGAAGCAGGACGACCTGCTCGGCGAGGACCGCGTCGTCCCGCTGACCGACGCCGACGACGAGGCCGCCGCCGCGTACGGCGCGACGGCCGGCGCCGCGGGTGCCGCGGGTGCGGGTGCCGTCGCCGCCGTGGTCGAGGAGGAGGTCGTCGTCACGAACGAGAACGGCGACGTCGTCGCGGTCGAGGAGGTCGTCGAGGTCGTCGAGGCGGACGAGCCCGAGGCGAGCGAGGCTCCCGGCACGGACGAGGCCCCCAAGGCCTGACGTCCTCGATGCCCGACGGGCCCGGACCGCGACCGCGGTCCGGGCCCGTCGTCGTCTGCCGTCAGCAGAGTCAGATCTCGCCCTGGTCGAGGGTCAGCGCGAGGAACGCCATGACCACGGCGGGCGCGAGGAAGAAGAACACGTCCAGGCCGCGCGAGCGCACGGTGATCCCGACGGGGCCGGGGCCAGGGATGGCCGCGCGGCACACCCCGGCCACCGCGAGCAGCCCGGCGAGCGTGAAGCAGCCGGCGCGGGCACCGACGAGCACCGCGACGAGCGTCGATACCGCGACCCCCGCGAGCACGAGCCACATCGCGGGCTGGCGAGACGGGGCCAGGCTCGCGGGAGGCTCCGGGACCGGCGGCCGGGCCTCGCCGTCGGGCCGGGCACCCGCCGGGGGCTCTCCGTCGCCCGGCGCGTCCTCGACGTGGTGCCACGCCGGAACGAGCGTCGGCGGCGGCCGGTGGCGCGTCCCCCCGTCCGCGGTGACGTCTGTCACGCTGCTGCACCTTCCACGCCCGGAAGCCTACCGTCGTGGCCTAGCGTGACGTGCATGTCGTCCGCCGAGCCGCCGGTCCTCCCATCACCGTCTGCGCACCGTGGGGACCGCCATGCCACGGCCCCAGCGCCGCCCTCGTCGGTCGTCGTCGTGGGCGCCGGCCTCGCCGGCGCCCAGACGGTCGGCGCGCTCCGCCGTCGGGGGTACGCCGGGCGGGTGACGCTCCTCGGCGCCGAGGGTGTACCTCCCTACGACCGCCCCCCGCTGTCGAAGGAGCTCCTGAGCCGCCCCAGCCCGGCGTGGCTCGCCGAGGACCTCGGCGTGGACGTCGAGACCCTCGCCGACGAGGTCCGCCTCGCCGACCCGGCGGCACGGCTCGAGCGCCGCTCCGCGACCGAGGGCGGCCCGTGGGAGGTCACGACCACGTCCGGCGAGCGCCGCGTCGCCGACGCCGTCGTGCTCGCGGTCGGTTCCACTCCCGTGCGGCCCGTCGGCTGGGAGCGCGCCCGCGTCCTGCACACCGCGCGGGACGCCGAGGACCTGCGCGGCGCGCTGAGGCCGGGGCTCCGCCTCGTGATCGTCGGCGCAGGCTGGATCGGTGCCGAGCTGGCCGGGGTCGCGACCGGCGGGGGCGCGCGCGTCACGGTCCTCGAGGCGGCGCCGACCCCGCTCCGGCGCCAGCTCGGACCGGGCGTCGGCGCGCGCCTCGCGCCCTGGTACGCCGCCGTCGGCTCGGAGCTCGTGACCGGCGCCGCGGTCGCGGAGGTCCGTCCCGACGGCGTCCGGCTCGCCGACGGGCGCGAGGTGCCGGCCGACCTCGTGCTGGTGGCCGTGGGCGCCCGGCCCGCGACGGACTGGCTCGACGGCGCGGTCCCGCGCGACGTGCGCGGCAGCGTCCCCGTCGACGCGACCGGCGCCGTGCGCGGGCTGGACGGCCTCTGGGCCGTCGGCGACTGCGCGACCCGCGAGCACCCCGTGCTCGGCGCCGTCCCCGGCGGCCACTGGTCGGCCGCGCTCCACGACCCCGACGCGACGGTCGCCGCGATGCTCGGCGACGACGACGCGGGCCCGGGGCACGCGCCGTACGTGTTCTCCCAGCAGCTCGGCCACGACCTCGCCCTGTTCGGCGTGCCCGACGAGGCAGACGACGTGCTCTTCCGCGGCGACCCGTCAGGTGGGTCCACCGGCCACGAGGGCTGGGCCGCGTTCTACCTCGCCCCGGGCTCGCGCGTCGGCGCGACGGCGGACGACGGCCCCGACGGTCGGCTCACCGAGGTTCGGGCGGTCCTCCTGGTCGACTCGCCGCGCGACGTCGGCCCGGTCCGCAAGGCGATGAACCGCACCGGACGCCTGCGCGTCCACCTCGACGTCGCGCTCGACCCGACCCAACGCCTGCGCGACGCACTCGCCTGACACCCGGCACGCGACGGCCCCGCCGGTCCTCGGACCGGCCGGGCCGTCGAGCGAGGGTCGTGTCAGTGCGCGAAGTGGCGCGTCCCCGTGAAGTACATCGTCACGCCCGCCGCCTGCGCCGCCTCGACGACCTCGGCGTCGCGGATCGACCCGCCCGGGGCGACGACGGCGCGCACACCCGCGTCGAGCAGGATCTGGAGGCCGTCGGCGAAGGGGAAGAACGCGTCCGACGCCGCGACGGCGCCGCGCGCACGCTCCTCGCCGTCGGCGAGGGTGTTGGCGCGCTCGACCGCGAGGCGGCACGAGTCGACGCGGTTGACCTGGCCCATCCCGACCCCGACGGCCGCGCCGCCGTGCGCGAGGAGGATCGCGTTCGACTTCGCGGCGCGGATCGCGCGCCACGCGAACGCGAGGTCGGCGATCGTCGCGTCGTCCGCGGCCTCGCCGGTGACGAGGTTCCAGTGCTGCGGGTCGTCCCCGCCGGTGACGTTCCCGTCGGCGTCGGTCACGACGGCGTCGACCCGGTCGGTGCTCTGCACGAGCAGCCCGCCGCTCACGGGGCGGGTCTCGACGGTCGTCGTCGGCGGGGTGTCGACGACGAGGAGCCGGATGTTCTTCTTCGCCTGGAGGACCTCCAGCGCGTCGGGCTCGAAGCCGGGCGCGACGACGACCTCGGTGAACACGGGCGCGATCTGCTCTGCGGCGGCCTTGGTGACGACGCGGTTCGCCGCGATGACGCCACCGTAGGCCGAGACGGGGTCGGTCGCGTGGGCGCGGGCGTGCGCCTCGGCGATGTCGGTGCCGACGGCGATGCCGCAGGGGTTGGCGTGCTTGATGATCGCGACGGCGGGTGCGTCGTGGTCGTGCGCGGCGCGCCAGGCGGCGTCGGCGTCGACGTAGTTGTTGTAGCTCATCGCCTTGCCGTGGAGCTGCGTGGCCTGGGCGAGGCCGCTCGCGCCGTGGCCGTTGGTGTAGAGCGCGGCACGCTGGTGCGGGTTCTCGCCGTAGCGCAGCACGTCGGCGCGGTCCCACGTGGCGCCGATCCAGGCGGGGAAGCCCGTGCTCACGGTCTCGCCGTCGGCGCCGTCCTCGACCGGGACGGCGTCCGTCGGCGCGACCACGTTGCCCATCCACGACGCGACGGCGACGTCGTACGTCGCGGTGTGCACGAACGCGGCGGCCGCGAGCGCCTTGCGCTGCGCGTAGGTGAAGCCGCCCGCCTGCACGGCCGCGACGACGTCGTCGTACCGGGCCGGGTCGACGACGACGGCGACGCTCGGGTGGTTCTTCGCGGCCGCGCGGACCATCGAGGGCCCGCCGATGTCGATCTGCTCGACGACCTCGTCCGGCCCGGCACCCGACGCGACGGTGGCGGCGAACGGGTAGAGGTTGACGACGACGAGCTCGAACGGCGCGATGCCGAGCTCGTCGAGCTGCGCGAGGTGGTCGGCCTTGCGCGAGTCCGCGAGGATGCCGGCGTGCACGCGCGGGTGCAGCGTCTTGACCCGGCCCTCGAGGCACTCCGGGAACCCGGTGAGGTCCTCGACCTTCGTCACGGGCACGCCCGCGCCGGCGATCGTCGAGGCGGTGGAGCCCGTGGAGACGAGCTCGACGCCCGCCGCGTGGAGAGCCGTGGCGAGCTCGACGAGGCCGGTCTTGTCATAGACGCTCAGGAGCGCGCGCCGCACGGGGCGCTGGGAGTCGTCGGCGAGCTGGACGTCGGGGGCGGCGGGCACGTGCGGGGCCGGGTGGGACATGACGAGGGGCTCCTCTGGGTCGCGGTCGCGGTCCGGCGGTGCACCGGTACCGAGTGGCTGAACCCAGGCGCCCAGGCGGTCGACGCACCAGCAGGTTGATCCGGCCGCTCCCCGGTGGTCGTTCCCACCCTCGCCAGTCGCGGCCGGGACGAGTCTACCGGCCTGGCCCGGCCGGCACCGGCTCGCCCGGCACGACGCCCGACGCGGCGAGGGCGGTCGCGTCGTCGGCCCAGGTGTCGGGGGTGCCGACCCGCCAGAGCGACCTGACCGTGCTGAGGACCGCGACGGTGACGACGAGGAGCCCCGCGAGCACCACGAGCGCCGTCCCGAGCCCGAAGCGTTCGAGGAGCCCGCTCCCGACGAGCGGCACGAGGGGACCGGCGGCGAGGCCGGTGAGCCCCAGGACGGACGAGAGCCTCCCCTGGAGCTGCGGCGGCGTGATCGCGGCCGCGTACCCGGACAGGCAGGCGTTCGCCGCGGGGACCAGCAGGAGGGCCGGCGGGAGCAGGAGGACGTACCCGACGTACGTGTTCAGCGCCGCCATCGCGACGGCGCCCGCCGCCAGCGTGCCGAGCGAGCCGACCACGAGGACGCCGGCCCGGAACCGCGCGACGAGCCGCGGCGCGAGGACCGCGCCGACGAGCACACCCAGACCGACCGCGAGGTCGACGAGGCCGATGAGGAGCGGCGCCGTGCCCGTGCGCACGAGCTCGAGGTTGATGCCGACCATGAGGCCGCCGAACGCGACGTTGATGACGACGAACAGGCCGAGGAGAGCGCGGAACAGCGGCACGGACCACACGAACCGGAGCCCTTCGCGCAGGGCCTCCGCGGGGCGGGTCGCGCGCGCCGCGGCGACGTCGCCGTTGAGCGGCTCGCGTACGAACCCCGTGCAGACCGCGGTCGCCAGGTGCCCGACCGCCGCCGCGGCGAGCGGGACGGCGTGCGCGACGGCGTAGAGCACGCCGCCGAGGGGCCCGGCCAGGAGGCTCGCGACGGCGTCCCGGCCCTGCACGGCCGCGAGCGCCGTCGGCAGCTGCGGCACGGGTACGACCGACCGGAACGCCCCGCTGGTGGCCGGGTCGACGAGCGCCCCGACGACCGAGGCCCCGAAGAGCACGGCCGCGAGGTGCCAGGCGGTGAGCGTCCCGAGCCCCGCGGCGAGCGCGACGGTCGCCCAGAGAACGGCACCGACGCCTGCGGACGCGACGACGAGCCGGCGCCGGTCGACCCGGTCCGCGACGACCCCGGCCGGCAGCGTCGCGAGGAGCGCGCCGAGCTGGCCGACGGCGGCGACGACGCCCGCCTGCACGACCGAGCCGGTGATCCCGTAGGCGACGAGCGGCACGGCGAAGAGCGCGACGCCCGCACCGAGCGACTCCGCCGTCATCCCCGTCATGAGGAGCATGTACGACCGGTTGCGCAGGAGCGACGGCGGGACGGTGGGTGGGTGCTCCTCGACCGAGGCGGCAGGCGGGTTCGTCATGGGACGAACCTAGGTGCGCAACTGTCATTGCGCAATAGTCGTTGCACACCTTCTCGTGCGGCCCTCCGCGAGCACCGCCTCGGGCGTTGCTAGCCTCGGCCTGTGCTCGAGACCTTCCGCGTCCAGGACCCCGCAGCGCTGCGGGCCATCGCGCACCCGCTGCGGCAGCGCATCCTCATGGAGCTCGCCGTCCGCGGGCACGCGCGCGCCGCGGACCTCGCCCAGGCGACCGGAGAGCCCGCGAACTCGGTGAGCTTCCACCTCCGCGTGCTCGCCAAGGCCGGGATGATCGTCGAGGCCCCCGAGCACGCGCGCGACCGCCGCGACCGGGTGTGGAAGAACGTGGCGCAGAGCTACGCCGTCGAGCCAGGGACGCCCGACGCGGTGCGCCACGTGGTGCGTCCGGCCCTGGCCTGGGCCGAGGAGACGTTCCGGCGCGGGAGCGAGACCGGGGCGCGCGAGGACCGGATCCTCGCGCTCAGCACGCTCGTGCTCACCGCCGAGCAGGCGGCGACGATGTCCCGCGAGCTCGCGGAGCTGCTCGAGCGCTGGACCGCGCGCTCGCTCGAGGAGGGGCGGGCGACGCCCCAGGAGCGCCGTGAGACCTACCAGGCCCTCGCCGTCCTCGCGCCGCGCGACCTCCCGCCCGCCGACGAGGCCACCGGCGAGGGCACGGAGGAGCCCGGCGCCTAGCCGAGCAGGGCTCGGCGGCCCTCGACGCGCAGCCCCTCGCGCGCGACGCGGCCGACCGTCTCGACGAGCAGCGCGCGCTCCGCGACCTTGATGCGCTCGTGGAGGGACGACTCGTCGTCGCCGTCCTCGACCGGGACGGCGACCTGGGCGATGATCGGCCCGGTGTCGACGCCGTCGTCGACCACGTGGACGGTGCACCCGCTCACCCGCACCCCGTACGCGAGCGCGTCCCGCACGCCGTGCGCCCCGGGGAAGGACGGCAGGAGCGCCGGGTGCGTGTTGATCGTGCGGCCCGCGAAGCGCCCGACGAACGCCGGCCCGAGGATGCGCATGAAGCCGGCGAGCACCACGAGGTCCGGCCGGAAGACGTCGACCGCCTGCGCGACCGCCTCGTTCCACGCGGCCCGGTCGTCGAAGTCCCCCGGGGCCACGACGACGGCGGCGATCCCGGCCTCGCGGGCGAGGTCGAGGCCGCCCGCGTCGGCCTTGTCCGACACGACGCCCACGACGCGCGCGCCGTAGGCGGCGTCGTCGTGCGCGGCGAGGATCGCAGCGAGGTTGCTGCCGGCGCCCGAGACGAGGACGACGACGCGGGCGGCGGAGGTGGACTCGACGGGGTGGCCGGACGGCGTCTGCACGGTGCTCCTGCGGGTGTCGGGGTGGCTCAGGGTGGCTCGAGCGTCGGGCTCGGCGGGAGGCGCTGGGTACCCTCCCGGGCACCCGGCCTCCGATGGGAGAATGTACCGCGAGCCGCCCGACCGACCGAGGAGCTGCCCGTGGGCAACCCGTACGCACCGCCCCGTCCCGACGCGCCGCAGCAGCCTCGCCCCGAGCCGCCGCAGCCGCCGGAGGAGGGTGCGCGTCCGGACGCGCCGGTCCCGCCCGGTGCCGGCCCGGGCCCAGGTGCCCCGCTCCCCCCTCCCCCGCCGGGGTGGCCGGACCTGCACGCGGCCGCCGACCGCCGGTCTCCGGCGCCGCCCGAGCCGTCGGAGCCGGACCCGGAGCTCGCGCGGCAGGCGACACGACGCGTGCTCCACTTCGGCCTGCTCCTGCTCGCGGTGATCGTCGTGAGCACGATGCCGTTCCCGTGGCAGGCCGTGAGCCTCGCGCTCGCGCTCGGGGCGATCGTCGTGGGCATCCGCGCGCTCGTGGCCGTCTGGCGGGCACGGGTGCGCGGTGCGCTCGTCCCGGCGCTGGGCATCGGGGTCGGCCTCTCGGCCATGCTCGCGCTCCAGATGGTCTCGACCCTCGTCACGTGGGACGTCGCGCTGGCGCACCAGCAGTGCCTCGACGGCGCGATCACCGTCTCGGCCGAGAAGCGCTGCGACGTCGAACGGACCCAGGCGCTCGAGGAGAAGTTCGCCCGCTGGTTCCCCACGCCGGCCCCCGCGTCGTCGTGACGACGGCCTGACTTCACGCCCGCGCCACGACGGCCGTCCCGTGCCCTGACACGACGAGCGGTCCGTCCACGTGCGGGACGAAGACGGAGTCGCCGGGCAGGAGGCGTCGCGCGTCCGCCGCGACGACGCGCACCTCTCCCTCGACGCACAGGACGATCCGCGGGCCGTCCTCCGGCCCCGGCAACTCGTCCCCGGCCCGCGGGGTGGCGACGCGCATGCCCAGGTCGGCGGCCGGCGCGACGTAGTCCACGACGCCCGGCGCGACGCGCACCGGACGCAGGAAGCCGGTGAGCCGCGGTGTGAAGTCCGTGATCGCCAGCAGTTCCGCCACGTCCACGTGCTTGGTCGTCAGGCCGGCGCGCAGGACGTTGTCGGACGCAGCCATCACCTCGACGGCCATGCCCCGCAGGTAGGCGTGCAGCGTTCCGGGGGCGGTGTAGAGGGCCTGGCCGGGCTCGAGCCGCTCGTGGTTGAGCAGGAGCGGAGCGAGGAGCCCGGGGTCGCCGGGGAACTCCTGCGCGAGGTCGTGCACGACGGCCAGCTCGGGCCGAGCACCCACGGCGTCACGCGCGGTCTCGGCGACGGTCTCCACCCACGGCGCCGCGCTGTCCCGCTGGCCGAGGAGCCACGTGAGCGCGCCCCGGTGGGCGTCGACGCGCTGCTCACGCAGCAGCACGACGAGGGGGTCGAGCGCGGGCACCTCGAGCTCGGCGACGAGCTTCGCCGCCTGCTCCGGCTCCCGGAGCCCGCTGAGGAGCTCGAACGGCGTGAGGGCGTACACGATCTCCGGCTTGGCCGAGCGGTCTCGGTACGTCCGCACCGGGTCGGTGCGCGGGACGCCGCGCTCGTCCTCGGCAGAGAAGCCCGCCTCGGCCTGGGCGGTCGTCGGATGCACCTGGACCGACAGCGCGCGGGCGGCGGCCAGGATCTTGGCGAGGAACGGCAGGCGCGGGCCGGCCCCGGCCAGCACGCGGGGTCCCAGCATCGCCTCGGGCTGGGAGGCCACGAGCGCGTCGAGAGCGACACGGCGTCCACCACCGTCGGCGGTGGACGGGTCGTCGGGGTGGGCTCCCATCCAGACCTCGGCGACGGGACGACCGTCGACGGGACGACCGAGGAGCTGCTGCACGAGCGTGGTCGAGCCCCACGGGTAGCGGCGCACGGGGTTGTCGAGGAGGTACATCGTCAGCGCCGCCCTCCCCCGGCCGTCGCGCCGCCGCTCGGCGGCCCACCGACCTCTGCGGGCATCCCCGCGAGCGCGTCGAGGACCCGGTCCCGAAGCGTGCGCATCGTCCCGGCGTGGGCGGCCTCGACGTTCAGCCGCAGGACGGGCTCGGTGTTCGAGGCCCGCAGGTTGAACCACCACGGGTCGTCGCCGCGCCAGCGGGCGACGGTCAGCCCGTCGAGCTCGTCCATCTCGTCGACCTCGAGCGACGCGGCACCGTCGGCGGTTCCGAGCGCCTTGAGCACAGCGGCCCGCGCAGCCGCTGGGTCTGCCGCGGGGACATCGACCTCGCCCGAGCGCACGTAGGGGTCGAGGCCACCGACCAGGTCCGAGAGTGGGCGGTCCTGCTCCGAGAGCGCCGCCAGGACGTGCATCGCGGCCAGGAGGCCCGAGTCGGCGCCCAGGAAGTCACGGAAGTAGAAGTGCCCGCTGTGCTCGCCCCCGAAGACGGCACCCTCGGACGCCATGAGTGCCTTGATGAACGAATGGCCCACCCGTGTGCAAACCGTCCGCACCCCTTCGGCGCCCAGGATCTCGGGTACCGCGCGCGACGTGATCGTGTTGTGCAGCACGACCGGCACGCCGCCCTCCTCCCGCACCCGGCGTGCCTCTCGGAGCCCGACGAGCGTCGTGAGCACCGAGGGGTCCACCCTCCGGCCCCGTTCATCGACGACGAAGCACCGGTCGGCGTCGCCGTCGAACGCGAGCCCGAGGTCCGCGCGCCGGCGCACGACCTCTGCCTGGAGCATCGCCGTGTTCGCAGGCACGAGCGGGTTGGCCTCGTGGTGCGGGAACGACCCGTCGAGCTCGAAGAACAGCGGGACGATCCCGAGCGGGAGCGCCGGCAGGCCCGCCGCCATCCCCAGGACGGCGGGGACCGTGAGCCCCGCCATGCCGTTGCCAGCGTCGACGACCACACGAAGACGGCGGCCCCCGGACAGGTCGACGAGCGAGCGCAGGCGCTCCGCGTAGGGGCGCAGGACATCCACGGTCTCGTAACCGCCGCGCGGCCCTGCCCCGACGCGATCTCCCGCGAGAAGCTCCATGGCCCGGTCCCGGACGGCGCGCAGGCCCGAGTCCTGGCCGACCGGGCGTGCGCCGGGCAGGCACAGCTTGATGCCGTTGTACCGGGCGGGGTTGTGGCTGGCGGTGAACATCGCGCCCGCGGCTTCGAGGTGACCCGATGCCAGGTAGAGCTCGTCGGTCGAGCACAGGCCGGCGTCGAACACGTGCGCTCCGGCGTCGCGGGCCCCTTCGACGAAGACGGCGACGAGCCCGCGGCCGCTGTCACGCATGTCGCGGCCCACCACGACCCGGGCCGGGCCGTCGGCGTCGGATCGGACGACGGTCTCGACGAACGCCGCGCCCAGAGCGCGAACGACGTCGGGGCTCAGCTCGTCGGGGACGACGCCGCGAACGTCGTAGGCCTTGACGACGCGCCGGAGCGCCTCGCGCGGATCTGCGGACGGGTTCTCAGCCATCGTGGCGCACGAGCTCGGCGACGCCGATCCGGGAGTCTGCCATGCCGTAGAAGACGAACCGGCGTCCATGGATCTCCTCGACGGCCGTGGGGAACACGACGTTGCCGAGCGTGCCTTCCAGCTCCGCGGCGGTCTCCGGGACGAGCAGCGGCTCGGGCGTCCGCGCGAGGACCCGGCGCGGGTCAGCCGGGTCCAGGATCATCGCGCCCGCCGTGTACCGGGCACCGTGCGCCAGGGCGAACCCGGAGAAGTCGGCGCCCGTGACGCCGTGATGGAGGACGAGCCAGCCCTCCGGGACGCGCACGGGTGCCGGGCCGCCCCCGATCTTCGACGACTCGTACGCCATCTCCGGCGCGGCGACCGGTGCGGAGTGCTCGACGTACGTGAGCCCCGCGAGGTCGCGCGTGACAGCCTCGAGGTCGACGTAGCCGATCCAGATCGAAGGTCGCGGGTCGTCGATCCCTGCTGGCGGTCGGGACCCCTCGCCGGGGCGCAGCCAGTCGAGGTCCCACATCGGCCGGTGCAGCAGCGCGAGTGCGGGTCGTCCGTCGGGGCCGGGGACGACCTCGGGGAAGAACACGACGTCCTTGTTGGGGAAGAGGTTGAGGTCGGTCTCCAGCTCGGGCTGGTAGGCGAACCGTAGCGGCCCGAGCCGTCGCCACGACACGGTGTCCGAGGAGACGGCCAGCGCGGGCTTCGGGCCCAGCGGCCCGTACGCGACATAGGTCATGACATGCAGGTCCAGCGGCTCGACGAACGTGATGCGGGGGTCCTCGACACCCGCGTTCTGCCGCCCGTGCTCCCAGCCCTCGTCGGGGGCGAGCACCACGCCGAGCCGCTCGACGCCCACGGGGACCCCGTCCTCGAGGACGACGCGCGCCCGGCCGATGCGCGAGACGTTGCCCTCGGCCACGAGGCGGGGGTAGAGGTACAGCTCGTCGTCCAGCCCCCATGCGGTGCCGGGATTGAGCACGCCCTCGACCTCGAGGGGCTCGCCGGGCAGGGGCGACATGATCGTCCCGAGCCGACGCAGGGTGTACGGGACCGTCTTGAGGGACTGAGAGTGGTTCACCTGGGTCATTACCTTGCCTTAGGAGGTCGGGGCGGCGCAGGCTCGCGCCGCCCCCGCGTGGTGACGGGTCAGCCCTTGACGGCCGAGCCGAGGTTCGCGGACGTGAAGTGCCGCTGGAACAGGAGGAACAGGACGACGGCGGGCACGGCGAGGACGCACGCGCCTGCCAGGA
This sequence comes from Cellulosimicrobium sp. GQ32, assembly GCF_059758455.1. Classification (NCBI taxonomy): domain Bacteria; kingdom Bacillati; phylum Actinomycetota; class Actinomycetes; order Micrococcales; family Promicromonosporaceae; genus Cellulosimicrobium; species Cellulosimicrobium sp. GQ32. Next base: position 268,236 of record NZ_JCAXEP010000003.1, read on the forward strand.
CCGCGCCCATCGGGTTCGCCTGGAACGAGGAGTTCGCCTGCGAGAAGTTGGCGAGGCTCACCGCGAGCGGCTGCATCGACGCGTCCTTCGTCACGAGGAACGGCCACAGGAACTCGTTCCACGGGCCGATGAACGTCACGAGCATCGCGGTGAGGACCGCGGGGCGGACCAGTGGCACGGCGATCGAGCGCAGGATCCGCAGCTCGCTCGCGCCGTCGATGCGCGCCGCGTCGAACACGTCGCGCGGGATCTGCAGGAAGTACTGCCGGAAGATCAGGACGGCGACCGAGTTCACGGCGAACGGCAGGATCATGCCGAGGTAGTTGTCCGCGAGGTCGAAGTACCGCACGACCATGACGTAGAGCGGGATCATGAGCAGCTGGAACGGGATCGCCTGGACGAGCAGGACGAGCGCGAACACGAGCCCCTGGCCTCGGAAGGACAGCACCGACAGCGCGTACCCGACGAGCAGCCCGAACACGAGCGTGCAGCCCACGACGCCCGCCGTCATGATCAACGAGTTGAGCAGCGACCGGGCGAGGTCGATGGACTCGTTGACACCCACGAAGTTGTCGAGGGTGAGGTTCCGTGGCAGCGGGAGCAGTCCGAGGACGCTCGTGTCCCGCTCCTTCTGCAGCGCCCCGAGGAGCATGTAGTAGAACGGCACGAGCGCGAGGAACGCACCGAGGAGCAGCACCGCGAAGCGCAGCACGCGCAGCAGTCGGCCCTCACCGGAGCCGCGGGCCCGGGTGGCCTCCCGCCGCGTGGTCGAGGTCGTCGTGGTCATCAGCCCTTCCTCTCCGTGAGCCGTCGCGAGGCCAGCGACAGGAGCATGACCGCGAGCACGAGGATCATGCCGATCGCCGCGGCGATGTCCGGCTGCCCCTGCTGGATGCCCTTCTGGTACATGAGCAGCGCCGGGGTCATCGAGGCGCCGTTCGGTCCTCCCCCGGTGAGGAGGTACGGCTCGGTGAAGATCTGGCCGGTGGTGATGACAGAGAGCAGCACCACGAGCGAGGTGACCGGCCGTACCGCGGGCAGCGTGACGGCCCGGAACCGGCGCCAGGGCCCGGCGCCGTCCATCGCGGCGGCCTCGTGCAGCTCCTTCGGCACGTTCTGCAGCGCGGCGAGGTACAGCAGGACGTAGAACCCGAGGTTCTTCCAGGTCACGTAGACCGCGATCAAGGGCATGATCAGGCTCGGGTTCGCGAGCCAGGTCGGCTCTGGGGCAAGGCTCCCCAGGAGCCTGTTCACGACCCCGTTGCCGTTGAACATGAAGATCCACACCGCGAGCGTCGCGACCGACGCGGTCACGTACGGGACGTAGTACGAGACCCGGAAGAAGCCCTTCCAGTGCACGACGGCATCGAGGCCGGAGGACAGGAGGAGACCGAGCACCACCGTAAGGGGCACGTTGATGAGGCCGAACACCGCGAGGTTGCCGAACGCCTGCCGTACCGCCGGGTCCGCGAGGACCTGCCGGAAGTTGTCGAGCCCGACGAAAGGGTGTGGGACCTGTACGCCGGGTGCCGTGAAGAAGAAATCGTGGAACGACATCCACACGCCGAACCCGAACGGCACGAGGAACACCACGACGACGAACGCCACGTACGGGGCGCTGAGAAGGATGCCGAGGGGGTTCTCCCCGAGCCAACGCTGGAGTCGCCGGCCGCGGGGACGCGGCCGGTCCTGGCGCGGGCCACGGCTCACCGTGGCCCGCGCGGACGGCTGCACGTCCTCGTCGTGGAGGGTGACCATGAGTGCTTCGCCTCGTCCTGGGATCAGCCCGACAGGCCGTCGATCGTCGTCGCGGCCTCGCCGAACGTCGTCTCGAGGTCGCCGGACCCCGACTGCACGGACCCGCTCCACGTGTCGCGGAAGACCTGCATCTTCTCGGCGAGCCCGTCCACCGTCGGGACGTCGACCGCGAGCGGCACGGACGCCGCGAACGGCTCGAAGAAGGGGTTCTCCGTCAGGAAGTCGGCGGCGAGCTCGGGCACGTCCGTGCGCGTCGGGAACTGGCCGGTGACCTCGAGGAGCGCGAGGTCGTTCTCGTCGTTCGTCGCGAACTTGAGGAAGTCCCACGCGGTCTGCTGGTTCTTGCACGAGGAGTACAGCCCGACGTTCTTCGAGTCGGCGAAGGTCGACGTCTCGTCGGCGGGCACGCCGTCGGCGGTCGGCAGCGGGACGACGCCGAAGTCCACCTTGCCGTCGAACTGCCCCTTGCCCCAGGGTCCGGCGACGCCCATCGCGGCGACGCCGTCGGCGAACGGGCCGGCCCACATGTCCCCGCTGTACGCCTCCGCGGAGGAGAAGCCCTCGGCGTAGAGCGTCTGCCAGAACTCCAGGGTCTCGAGGCCCTCGTCGCTCGTGAACGTCGCCTTCCCGTCCTCGATGAGCTGCGTGCCACCGGAGTTGGCGAGGAAGAACGGGTAGAAGTCGAAGTTGACGTTCGTGTAGTCCGCGGTCGCCGGCGGGTAGATCGCGAAGTCTGCCGCCCCGGCGTCCTTGATCGCCTGGGCCGCCGCGAGCACGTCGTCGTACGTCTCGAGCTGCGGGTCCTCGGGGTCGAGGCCGGCGGCGGTGAACACGTCCTTGTTGTAGTAGAGCATGAAGGGGTTCGTCTTCCAGGGAAGCTGGTACAGGTCCCCGTCCGCGCTGCGGAACCCGTCCGCAGCGGCGCCCGAACGACCCGTGACGTAGTCCTCCGCGTCCTCGAACGTCGTCGACAGGTTCACCAGGCCACCCTGCTTCTGGAACGCGGGCACGGCCGCCGGGGCGGTGTTGAACACGAGGCACGGCGTGTTCCCCGCCGTGATCGAGGCGGCGATGACGTCCTCGGACGAGCTCCCCGCGGGGATCGCCTGAGCGCTCACCTTCTCGTCCGGGTGCTCAGCGTTCCACGCCTCGACCACCTGCTCGCCCCAGGCGACCTCCTGCTCGTTGGTCGAGTACCAGACGTCGATCGGTCCGCTCGTGAGGTCACCTTCGGACCCGCCGGTACCACCGTCGCCGCCCGACCCGCACGCCGCGAGCGGCAGGACCACCGCAGCCGTCGTCGCCAGCGCTGTCATCCGTGCGCCACGCTTCATTGCGCCCAACTCCTCATCCGGGCTCGTCACCCGCTCGTCGCTCTGGCCCCCGCCCCTCGGTCCCCCGCACGGCGGCCCGTCGACGCCGTCGTCCAGACGGCACCGACGCGACGATTAAACCGGTTTGAACAAGGCACGTCAAGATCACGCGGAGATCCAGGCGAGACAAGCGCGCACGGCGGGCAGCTGCCCGCGGTCGATTCCCACGGATGCTTGGAGTTGCACCGTTCCCAGTGCCTCTCGGCCGCGGTGCGGTCAATACCCGCCCCGACGAGGCACGCGCGACGACTACTAAACAGCGGGTCAAACCGTGCGCTATCCTGACGAGGTGAACGCAGCGGAGCACTCGACCCTCACCCCCGGCGACCGGACCACCCGGACAGTCGGCGCCAAGCGCGTGACGATCGGTGACGTCGCGGCCCGCGCCGGGGTCTCGAAGAGCGCCGTCTCGTTCGTGTTCAACAACCGACCCGGCGTCAGCGCAGCGGCCCGCGAGCGCATCCTGCGCGCCGCCGACGACCTCGGCTGGCAGCCCAGCGCCCGTGCGCGCGCTCTCTCCCGGTCGCGCACGCAGGCCGTGGGCCTCGTGATCCGGCGCGAGCCCGAGCTCCTCAGCACCGACCCCTTCTTCCCGCTCTTCATGGCGGGCGTCGAGATCGGCCTGTCCGAGCAGAACTACTCGCTGGTCCTCCAGGTGGTCAAGGACCAGCACGGCGAGCGCGACGCCTACGAGCGGCTCGCGCGCGAGTCGCGCGTCGACGGCGTGTTCCTCACCGACGTCCGGGCCGGGGACACCCGCCCCCGGGACGTCGGCGCGCTCGGGCTGAGCGTCGTCGTCGTCGCGCCCGAGGAAGCGGACACCGAGGCGGACGTCGTCATCGGGATGGACGACGCAGCCGGGGTCCGCCGCGCGGTCCACCACCTGCACTCGCTCGGTCACCGGCACATCGGCCACGTCATGGGTGTGCCGGGCTACGTCCACACCGAGGCGCGGCGCCGAGCATGGGAGGACACGCTCGACGAGCTCGGCCTGCCCGTGGGCCCCGTCGTGACCGCCGACTTCACGGGCAGCTCCGGTGCGCGCGCGACGCACGAGCTCCTCGACCTGCCGCGGCCCCCGAGCGCGATCGTCTACGGCAACGACCTCATGGCGATCGCCGGGATCTCCGCGGCCACCGACCGCGGCATCCGTGTCCCGGAGGACCTCTCGGTCGTCGGCTTCGACGACATCCCGCTCGCCCCGTACATCGTGCCGCCGCTGACGACGGTCCGGCAGAACGTCGTCGCCTGGGGCACGGCCGCGGCCCAGACGCTGGTGGCGCTCGTCGAGGGGAAGGAACCGCCGGAGATCCGGTTGCCGTCCGTCGAGTTCGTCGTGCGGGGCAGCACCGGGCCGACGCGGCACCGGCGCCCGTCCTGAGCCGGGCGCCGGTGGGCGCGCGTCAGCCGCAGCTCTTCGCCGCGTACTCCTCCTGAACCGTCACCGGTGCCCGACCGGCCACGGTCGCCGTGACCGTCGCGGTGCCGGCATCGGCCCGTGCGGCCCGTGTGCTGAACGACTGGTACGCGTGGCGTCCCGGCGCGACGTCCGCGCTGGTGCGCTCGCCGAACACGGTCGACAGCACGACGGCCGCCGCGGCGTCGCCCGTGTTCGTCGCCCGCACGGCCACGTGCGCGGTTCCGGCCATGCACCGCACGACCGCTTCGACCTCCGGCGCCCCGCTCGGCAGGCACGCCTCGTCGCAGACCCGCAGCGACGCCAGGACGGCCTTGTGGTCGGAAGGCCAGACGGCGTCCGGCGTGAGGATCACGTCGGCGCTGTCGTCGTCGACGCGCTCGTCGCGCACGATCGTCGACTGCGGACCCACGACCTGGGCCCCGTGAACCGCCACCCGGTCGTCGGGTGCCACGAAGACGTAGTCGATCCGGTCCCGCTCGTCGGCCTCCGGCGCCCACGTCAGCTCCGACGTGGGGAACAGCGCGTTGTCCGCCGGCCACGTGAAGCCCGGGTTCGACACGGGGTCGGGGTGGACCTCGCGGAACACGTCCACGAGCCCGCCGTCGAGCAGGGTCTGCGTCGTCTGCCACGGGACGACGACGCCGTGGTGGTCGAACAGGTCGGCCGTCGCCTCGGTCCAGTCCTGCGCCGACGGCTCGTTGAAGTCGCCGCCCACGACGACCAGGCGACCGGCCGCGCGCTCCGCCCGGACGTCCTCGACGAGCGCGGCCGCCGAGGCGGGGCGACCCGACTGGAGGTTCGCCGCGAGGATCGCGCCGACGTCCGTCACGGGCGCGTCGAGCCGGTCCCACGTGCCCCACCCGGCGGGCCAGTCGCCGAGGACCGCCCCGCCGTACCCGCGCGGCAGGTACGTCGTGTACCAGCGGTACTCGAGGTGACCGCCGTAGGCCACCACCTCTGTGCCGTTGACGTCGAGCACGGCCTTCGACCACCGATCACCGACCGTCCCGGTCTCGAGGATCGGGTAGCGCGACACGATGCCGGTGCCGGTCGCGAGAAGATGGTCGTACCCCAGCAGCGCCGCCACGTCCGCCGGGGTGTCGTTGCGTTCCGGCATGAACGTCACGTCCGCATCGGTCTCCCGGAGGACGTCGGCGATCTCGCGCGCACCGTCCGGGATCTGCGAGCCACCGTGCCAGAGGTTGAAGGTGAGCACGTTCAGCTCGCTGACGCCGTCGACCTCGGGCTTGGGCTCGGCGGGCTCCACCGGCCTGACCGCCTCCACGGTGAGGTCGACCGGCCCGGCGAGCACGTCGTACCCGTCGTCGGCGAGCAGGTAGACGTCGTAGTCGCCCGGACCGATCGACGCAGCACCGCGCGTCCAGCCCACGCGGCGCTCCGGCCCCCAGGTCACGCTGCCGGACGCCTCCGGCACGTAGCGCCAGTCGAGCGAGGGTGGCCCGCCCGGCCGCACGCCGTCGCGGTACACGCCGAGCCAGTTCTTCGCGTGGACCGCCGTGCCGGCGGCATAGGTGATCGTCACGGACCCGTCGGCCGTGATCCGCGGGGTGTCGAGGCGGAGCGAGGGCTCGGCTGCCGCAGCCGCCGGGGTGACGGTGAGCGCCACGAGCGCAGCGCCGGTGACCGCCGCCGTGGCTCGGCGACGGATTCGTGTCAGATGGGGAAGCATCGGTGGTTCCTCTCGGGACGGGTGACCGCGACGACGCGGTCGGGGACCTCTGACGGAGCGGACCGGGCCGTCGCGGCGGTGTCCTCCGACACCGCCACGACGGCCCGGCTCCGGCCGCCGCGGCTCAGCCGCAGCGCTTGGCCTCGTACGGTGCCTGGACCGTCACCGGCTCGCGACCGGGTGCGGTGGCCACGACGCTCACCGCTCCGGCTTCCACCACGGCCGCTCGGGAACTGAACGACTGGTAGGCGTTCCCTCCCGGCGCGACCGCGGCGTACGTCCGGTCGCCGAACCGTGTCGACAGCACGATCTTCGCTGTCTGCTCGTCCGTGTTCGTCGCGCGCACCGCCACGTAGCCCGTGCCGGCCAGGCAGCGGGCCGTCACCTCGACGGTCGGCGCCGTGGTCCCCGGGACCCGCTCCACGAGACCCTCGAGCGCCGCCGCGAGGGCCGTCGTCTTCTCGTCGACGTCACCCTGCGTGGCGCCCTCCGCGCGGGCCGCGGCCTTCGCTGCCTCGAGTGCGGGCAGCAGGGGCGCCCAGCTCGCGGGCGTGTACTGCCTGCTGTCCAGCGCGTCGGCCTCCGCCACGAGCCGGTCGAGCTCAGCCGTGTCGACCGCGACGACCACGTCGCACCACGCGATCTCGTCACCCTTCGCGTGCGTGACCAGGACGGCGGTCCTCCCGGCCTGGCCGGTGGCCAGGTCGAGCTCGACGCGCCCGTCGCCGACGCGAGGGTCGCCCACGACCGACGCCACCGACTCGTCGAGCGAGAACGCGGTGAACTCGTCGTCCGGTTCGAGGGGCGTGACGCTGGCCGTCGCCACCGCGCTGGACGCGGGATCCGCGGCCACGGGCGACGCCTCGCACCGCAGGTTGTACCCGCCGTACACCTCGAGCTCGAAGATCGAGAGCCCGTACTTCGTGACGGGCAGGCCGATCACCCGGACGTAACGCACGTCGGACTCGGGCAGGTCCACGACGTTCCGCAGCTCTGCCGAGGTCTTCTCGACCCGGGCCAGCTGCTCCCAGGTCCGGCCGTCGAGCGACCCTTCGACGCGGAAGTCGTTCGACGTCGCCGCCTCCCAGGTGACGACGACCTGGTTGATGCTGCGGGTTGCCTCGAGGTCGACCTGGAGCCAGCGCTCGATCGTGTACGGCGCGTCCTGGCGCTGGGAGGACCAGCGCGTCGTGAGGTTGCCGTCGTTGGCGTTGCGGGCGTCGGCGGTGGCGTTGTAGGTCGAGTCGGCCTGGACCGGTCGGGCGAGGGCCAGGTTCTCCCGGCCCGCCGGCACGGTCGGCGCGTCGACGACCACGTCGTCGGCGAACACCTCGAGCTCCCACAGCGAGACGCCGTACTGGGTCGTGCTGCGCTGGACCGTCTGCATGCGCACGTAGCGCGCCCGCTCGTCGACCGCGACGGCGTCCCTCCCTCCGTCGCTGCCCGCGCCCGTCGTGGCGTAGGCGTCGCGCCAGGCCGTGCCGTCGTCGGAGACCTGGATGCGGTACTGGCGGGCGAAGGATGCTTCCCACCACAGCCGCACGGCGCCGATCCGCTGCACGGAGCCGAGGTCGACCTGCGCCCAGGCGCTGTCCGAGAGGTTCCCGCTCCAGCGTGTGTCCATGTTGCCGTCCGTGATGCTCGCGGCGGCCCCGCCCGACGAGCCGGAGGCGGTCACCGGCCGACCGAGGGCGAGGTTCACGCTGGAGTCGACGTCGAGCTCCCGGACGGCGTATCCGTCGTCGCCCGGGCCGTCCAGCATCACGAGACGGACGAAGGAAGCGGCGGTCGGTGTCAGGCCGAGCCGGGTGCGCTCCCCGGCGCCGTCCTGCACGAACTTGTGGTCGGTCCAGGTCGCGCCGTCGAGCGACGTCTGCAGCAGGAAGCGTGACGCGTGCTGCTCGCCCCACGACACCGTTGCGCCGGTGACGAACGACCCCGGTGCCAGACGCTTCGTCAGCCAGGCCGTCCCGTCTCCGTCGGAGCGCCAGGCGGTGGCATCGTCCCCGTCGCCTGCGAGCACCGCGCCGTGACCCTCCAGCGCGCTGCTCGCGGTGAGGTCCGAGTCCGTCCCGACGTCCGACGAGAGGGGTGCCGTGACGGTCTTGCCCAGGCTCGCGCCGGAACCCAGGGCGAACGTGCCGCGGTGCTCGCCGTCCGGGTCGTGGAGCGCGACGGAGACGACGAGGCCCGGCCGGTCGGGGTTGGCGACGCTCGCCACCGGGACCTCGCCCGACTCGTCCACGAGGACGATCGCGGGCTGGCTCACCTCGAGCGTCCGACCCGCACCGAGGTCGAGGGTCCCTGCCTGGTAGAACGTCGCCATCGTCCGCCCGAGCCCGGCGTGCCGCACCGCCTGCACCGCGGCGTCGTTGCGGAGCACCTGGACCGCGGGTGCCGCGGCATAGGCCTCGACCTCCTGCGGGGAGGCCGCGGGGAGCACGACGTACTCGTAGCCGGCGTCGCTCGGGCGCACGCCGTGGTCGACGTACAGCGTGAAGGCACTTCGGCTCACCGGGTCCTGACCGACCCAGCTCCCCGTCTGCGCCGTGTTCGAGACGAGCACGCGCTGACCGGCCGGGAAGACGTAGCCGACCTCGTCGTTGTAGGCCCACGCCGGGCCCTCCACCGAGGCGCTGACGGTCCCCGGCGCGACGGGTCGGCCACCTGCCGAGGCGTTGTCCTTCGCGACGGCCTGATTCACCGTCGTGTGCACCGGCGCGTCAGACCCCGAGCGGATGCCGGCGCCGAGCGCGACCATCTCGTCGTCGAGGTAGAAGTAGCTCTTCCTGCCCTGGGTGTCGGCACGGTCGAGGCTGTGCACGCTCACGCCGTAGGTGCCGTCCGAGACGCCGCCCGTGAAGCTGCCTCCGTTGCCCGTGCGACCGGCCGTCCCGCGCGTCTGCTCCTTGACGTAGGGAGCGGTGACGCCGGGGTAGTGGAACCAGTCGAACGCCGGACCGAGGTCGAGGTACTCCCGATTGTTGACCTGGATCGCTGTGGCGCCCGCTGCGTTCCACACGATCTCGTTGCCGACCTCCGGTCGGAAGGTGGAGCGGTACTCGCTGCCGACGGTGCGGCTCGAGTTGAGCCGCGTGAAGATCCCGTACCCGTCGCGCAGGTGGGACGAGAACTCCGACCGCCAGAAGTACTTGTTCCCGGTGACGCCGTTGGTCCGGGTCGTGCCCCTGATGCTGTCGATCAGCTCCTGGTAGTCGGTCGCGTAGAGCGGGTCCGTACGTTCCATCTTGGCGAGCGGCTCGAGGAACTCGGATGCGTACCCCGTGACGCCGTCCACGGTCTTCGGCTCCCTGTAGCCGAGGTACAGCATGCCGACCTCGCCGCGGATCATCCACCGCGTGCCGTTGACGACGTAGAACGCGATCGTGTCCAGGTGCTCCCGGGTGAACGCGAGGCCCGTGCCGCGCGCCGCGTCGGCCCACAGCGCCACGTTCGTGAAGAGCGCCATGCCGTACCCCTCGCTGTACAGCTGCGCCCCGTGCGCCCAGAAGCTCCCGTCGGGCTGCACCGCCTCGTTGGTCCCCCCGGAGCGGTCGACAGCGACGGTCTGCACCATGGTGTCGAAGCCGGACACGATCTTCTCGTGGTCACGGGTCGCGAGCGCCTCGAAGAGGTAGTTCGTCGTGCGCCACGCACCGTTGGCGCCCACCGGGTCGAGCCTGCCGGTGTTGTGCTCGAGCGCCACCGCCTTCGCCTCGGGACTCAGGTCGTCGCCAAGGAAGACGGTGAGGCGCCCCATCGCCATGGACTCGCCGATCTCGGTCTCCCACCAGTTCGTGTTGCCCGGATCGACGGCGTCCCAGTGCACGAGCGCGCGCTCGACCGCGGCGAGGACGGCGGGGTCCTCGAAGCCCGCAGCGGCCGGGTCTCGGTACGCCTGGGCGAGCGCGAGCATCCGGTAGAGCGCGATGTACGCCGACCAGGTCGCGCCGTTCGCCGAGCTCGTCCGGTCGGCGTAGTCGACGTCCGGCCACGAGCCGTCGGCGCGTTGTGACGCGACGTAGTCGAGAGCCTCGGAGGTGCGCGCCAGGTAGATGCCGTTCGCGATGATGATGTCGTCCCCCTGCCCCAGGTAGTAGTCCCGCAGCCGTGACGTGATCGTGTCGACGTCGTCGCCGGGCGGTGCCGCGCCCGCGGGCGCGACGACGAGTCCGACAGCGCTCAGCACGAGTGCCAGGAAGGCGGAGATCAGGGCTCTGACGCTTCTCATGGGGGGCTCCCTTGTGGTGGTCCGTGGCGCACGCACGGTGCGGTCGGGGCGGCGCAGGCCGACCTCGGTCGTCGTCCGTCGAGAGCAGCGCGGGACAGGTCGCCCCTCGGCACGGGCACCGACGGCGGTGCCGGACTTCTGACGCGTCATCGCGCAGGTGCTCCCTCACGGCGAGGCGGGCCCGTGCCGGCCTCTGACGGACGGTTCGGCCGCCGGGCGAGGCGCCAGGCGGGCCACGTCCTGCCTCGCCTCCTTGTGGCGAGGTCGCCGGCCGTGCGCCCACGGGTGGCGCCTCCCCTATGCCGACGGTGACGTGCCGTTAGTAAACCGGTTCTTGACAGCGCAGTCAAGATGCCACGTGGGCCTCCGGAACCCGCAGCATCGCCAGATTCGCCAGGGTCTCTCCGCCCCGGCGTGAGGCGCGCGCTCTCCGCAGAGATTCCCTCCAGAGGATCGCGACCGTCTCGCTAAATCGGTACAGGCACGATGGAGCCGCGGTGCGGAGATCCCTGTCGCCCGCTCGTGATATCGAGTCTCTAGGGTGTGCTCATGACGACCACGACCGTGACCCCTCGGCCGGGCGCAGACGAGCGGCTCGCCCGCCTCATCCGGATCCCCACGGTGTCCGCCGAGCTGGAGGAACGAGGCCTCGCGCCCTTCGACGAGCTCGTCGACCTCCTGCCCGAGCTCTACCCTCTGGTCCACGGGCGCCTCGACCGCGAGCGCATCACCGACCTCGGCCTGCTCTACCGCTGGCGCGGGCGCTCCGACGAGCCGCCGATGGTGCTCATGGCGCACTACGACGTCGTCCCGGTCGACGAGAGCGACGACTGGACCTACCCGCCCTTCGAGGGGCGCGTCGCCGACGGCTGGGTCCACGGGCGCGGCGCGCTCGACGACAAGGGGCCGCTCGTCGTCGTCCTCGAGGCGGTCGAGAACCTGCTCGCCGCGGGCTTCACGCCCGCGCGGGACGTCTACCTGTCGTTCGGCGGCGACGAGGAGTCGCACGGCGCGGCGGCCGCCGCGATCGCGACGACGCTGCGCGACCGCGGCGTGGTCCCGTGGCTCGTGCTCGACGAGGGCGGCGCGGTCACGGACTCCCCGCTCCCCCTCGTCCCCGGGAGCGCCGCGATGATCGGCGTCGGCGAGAAGGGCGTGCTGACGCTGCGCCTCACCGCCCGCGGCGAGGGCGGGCACGCCTCCGCCCCGCCCACGACGACGGCGGTCCGGCGGGTCGCGCGCGCCGTCGAGCGCCTCGGCCCGCGCACCTTCCCCGCGCGCACACCCGTCGCGATCTCGCGCATGCTCCGGCTCTTCTCCGACCGCGCGACCGGACCGGCCCGCACCGCGCTGCGCGCCCTGGCCGCCGCGCCACCCGTGTCCGCGCAGGCCTTCGCCGCGATGGGGGGCGAGGCCGCGGCGATCGTCCGCACGACCGTCGCGCCGACGATGCTCTCCGGCGGCACGGCCGCGAACGTGCTGCCGTCGCAGGCGTCCGCGACCGTCAACCTGCGGATCGCGCTCGGCGAGACCGTCGCGGGCACCGTCGGGCGCGTCCGGCGGCGCGTCGACGACCCGCAGGTCCAGATCGAGGTCGTCGAGGGCAGCGAGCCCTCCCCCGAGTCCCCCGTCGACGACGAGCGGTTCGCCCTTCTCGCCGCATGCGTCGGCGTCTCGCACCCCGACGCGCTGCCCGCCCCGTACATCACGATGCAGGCGACCGACGCGCGGCACTTCCACCGGTTCGCGCCGGCCGTGTACCGGTTCGCGCCGCTCGCGATGTCCGCCGAGCTGCGCGCCACCATCCACGGCGTCGACGAGCGCGTCGAGGTCGCGGAGCTCGAGCGGGGCGAGCGGTTCCACCGCGCGCTCCTCGAGCGGCTACCCTGACGCTCCCCACCTCCGGGGCGCGCGACGACGCGCGCCTCCCCACGCAGAAGGAGCAGCGATGGCTCGCTCGCTCACCGGGCGCCTCGCGGGTTCGACCCTCGCCGGCGTCGTCGGGTTCCTCGCCTTCGTCGAGCTGACGAGCGGCGTCCTCCAGGGCTACTACACGCCGATGCTCACGGACATCGCGCGACACCTCGGCGTGCACGACGCCGACGTGAACTGGCTCGAGGGCTCCCAGCTCATGCTGTCCGCCCTCGTCGTGCCCGCGCTGGCCAAGCTCGGCGACATGGTCGGCCACCGGCGCATCCTCCTCTGGTCGACGGCGGTCACCGCGGCCGCGTCCCTCGCCCTGCCGTTCACGGACTCGTTCGCGGTGTTCCTCGTGGCATGGGCCGTGCAGGGGTTCTACGTCGTGTGGCTGCCGCTGGAGATCGCGCTCGTCTGGTCGCGCGCCCGACGCCTCGCGAACCCCGCCGCCGTCACCGCGCGGGCCGCGGGCGTCCTCGTCGCGGCCCTCGAGGTCGGCGCCATCGTCGGCGCGCTCGCCGGTGGGGCGCTCGTCGTCGCGCTCCCGCTGCGCGTCGTGCTCCTCGTCCCGGCGCTGCTCGTCGTCGTGTGCTTCGTCGTCGTGCTGCTCGGCGTGAAGGAGTCGCCCGACCCTGCGGGCGGACGCTTCGACACCGTCGGCCTCGTGCTCGTCTCGCTCGCGCTCCTCGCGCTCACGGGCGGCCTCAGCCTGCTCCGCCTCGAGGGCGTCGTCGCGTTCGCGCCGTGGGCGCTCGTCGTGCTCGGCGCCGCGCTGCTGTGGCCGTTCGCCCGGTGGGAGCTGCGCCAGGACGACCCGCTCGTCGACGTGCGCATGTTCCGGTCCCCCACGCTCGGCCCGGTGTTCCTCACCGCCGGCCTGTTCGGCGTCTCCGTGCTCGGTGCCCAGGCCCCGCTGTCGACGTTCGCGCGCACCGACCCCGCCGAGCACGGGTACGGGCTCGGCACGAGCGGCTTCCAGACGTCCCTGCTCATCGGCGTCTACCTGATCGGCATGATCGTCGGCGCGCTGTCCTACCCCCGGGTCGCCCGCCGCTCGACGCCGCGCCTCACCCTGGTCGGTGCGTCCACCCTCGTGGGTGTGGGCTTCCTGCTCTTCCTGCCGTTCCACGGGACGTACGCGAACGTACTCACCAACATGGTGATCGTCGGGCTCGGCTCCGGCGCTCTGGTCGCCGCGCTCCCCGCAGCCGCCGCGGCTGCTGCGCCCCCGACGCTCACCGGCGTCGCGACCGGCCTCACCAACTCCGTGAAGACCGTCGGCGGCGCGATCGCGTCCTGCGTCTTCGGCATCGCGCTCGCGGGCGCGGCACTCCAGGGCGGCGCCACCGGGAGCACGGCCGGCTCGTTCGGCGGGTACGTCACCGTCTGGGTCGTGTGCGGCACGACGGCGCTCGTCGCGGCCGTCCTCCTGCTCGTCGTCGTCCCGCGCCAGGCCTTCACCGACCCCGCCGCCGCGGCCCCCGTCGAGGGCGCTCCCACCATGACGTCGCCGACCGCCTGAACCCATCGAGACAGCACGCGCGCACGGCCGAGGGGGAACCGCAGACCGCCGAAGTAGAACGCTGGTCTGCCGAGACAGAACCGTGGTCGCGCGAGGTAGAACGCCGGTTCTTCTGCCCGACGGCGTGTGGTTGCGTGGGGTGGGCGGGGTGGGCGGGGTGGGCGGGGTGGGCGGGGTGGGTGGTGGCGCCGCGTCTACCATCCGCCGCTCGTTCCTCGCGGCTCCCGCCAGGCCCGCCACGACGCGGCACCACCACCCACCCCGCCCGTATCTCGTCTCGCCCTGGTCGCCGCTCACCCCGGGCTACCACCCGCGTGTCGGACTCGCGAGCCCGGTTCGCCGCATCCGATCTCGGTGCGACACTTCCCGCACCGCCGCACCGCGACTGAGCGTCGTAGGTCGCGCCACGGTCGCGACGCGTACCGGTCGCCGCGACGTCGCGCCGAGTCGTCGCGAGGTCACGCCGAGCAGGTGAACTCAGCTCGTCTTGGTCGTCTGACGATCCGCGATCCGCTGTTCGGCCTCAGGACCGCTCGGCCGGCTCGCCGCCGGGACAAGGTGAGACGACGGCTGAGCGGTGGGGGTGGGCTCGGATGCGAAGGGGCGTCAGAGCGGCGCTCCTCGAACCCACGGCCGAAGGACCGGGGCGACGGCGCCGCAGCCCCGAGCACCGAGGCCGCCCGCGCCGCGGACCCAACCCGGCGGGTCTGAGACCTGACCACGGTTCTACCTCGGCCAACCACGCTCTACCTCGGCAGGTCAGGCCTCGTCGTCGAGGGGGTCGCCGTGGCGGCGGCCCAGGACGTCGAGCCGCGCCCAGAGGATCGCGAGCGCGGCGCCGCCGCCGATCTCGGCCGCGGCGAGCGCGCCGACGACGAGCGCGTCGGCGCCGACGACCTCGAGCCGCCCGGGCCCGACCGCCCCGCCCGCGAGCCAGCTCACGACGCCGGCGAGCAGTCCGGCGCCGAGCGCGACGCCGCCGACGGCGAGGCCGACGTCGAGCCACCGGACGTCGTCGTCCGGGTGCGTCCCGGTCACGTCGCGCAGGCGGCGCCACACGAAGGCCCCGGCCACGACGCCGAGCGTGACGACGACAGCCGGCACCCAGGGCGTCAGCGGGTTGGTCCAGTCGTCCCCGGGCAGCGCGCCGAGCAGCGGGATCGCCGGGAGCGCGCCGGGCTCGGAGCCGGTCGGGGCGAACGTGCTGCCCTCGCCCACGGCGAAGCCCGGCCCGACGAGCCAGGCTCCCGCCCAGGCGACGACGTTCGGCAGGACGGCGAGCTGCGCGAGCGCGAGCACGATGCCGCCGACGGTCCCGGGCACGAGCCCGGCCACGATGTCGCCCGACGTCGCGCGCCCGGCGACGAGCCACGCCCCGACGACGACGGCCGAGACGCCGGCCAGCAGGCTGGTGCCGAGCAACCCGCCGCGCAGTCCCAGCCGCACCGACGGCGGGAGCCACCCGTCGAACCGCTGCGTGAGGTCGCCGACGAACGGGGCGTCCGGCCGCGCGAGGATCCCGGCGCCGAGGCCAAGCCCGCCGACGAGCCCTCCCCCGACGACCGCGACCGCGAGGCCCCAGGGCGGGGTGGACCCGGCGAGGAGCGCGACGCCCAGCGTCGCGAGCGCGTAGGTCACGGTGCCCGCGACCCAGGCGGACGTCGTCGTGTGCGCGGAGCGGCGCGCGGACGCGAAGCAGCAGAACAGCGCGAGCGCGGTGAGCCCGAGGGGCACCAGAGTGACGGTCGTCCCGCTCGCGACGAGCGGGACCCCGTGGCCGAGGAGCCAGAAGCCCGCGGCGATCGTCACGGACTGGCCCCACCCCGTGCCCTCGGAGGCGCCGGTGGACGACGCGAGGAAGGCCACGACGCCCGGCAGGACGACGACCGCGAGGGACAGCGCGAGCGCCTGGAGCGCGGCGAGCACGCCCGACGGCCCGCGCCGGACCACGACCGGTACAGGGGCCGGGCTGCCGTCCACGGTGCGCGTGCGCGCACCACGCGTCGTGCTGGTGGTGCTCATGGTGCCCATCGTCGTCGATCGAGTGGTCGGTCCGTGGCATTCGCCCCGGCGCGCCAGCCTACCCGCGCCTACGATCGGTCCATGACGACGGCGCCCGCCCCCACCGCGTTCGTCCTGGGTGGCGGTGGCGTGCGCGGCGCGGTCCAGATCGGCATGCTGCGCGCGCTGCTGGAACGCGGCATCACGCCCGACCTGGTGGTGGGGACGTCGATCGGCGCGATCAACGGGGCGGCGCTCGCGGCGGACCCGACGCCCGCCGTCGTCCCCCGCCTCGAGTCCGCCTGGTCGTCGCCCGCGGCCGCGCAGGTCTACGGCGAGGCGTGGTACCGGCAGGTGCATCGGCTCGCGACGACGCGCACCCACCTCGCCAGCCCCGCACCCTTGCGCGCGCTCCTGCGACAGGTGCTCGGCGAGCGCACGACGTTCGCCGACCTCGCCGTGCCGCTCGTCGTCGCCGCGGCGTCGATCGAGCGGGCGGCCGAGCGCTGGTTCAGCGACGGGCCGCTGATCGAGGCCGTGCTCGCCTCGGCCTCCGTCCCGGGCGCGCTGCCGCCCACGCGCATCGGGGACGAGCACTACGTCGACGGCGGCGTGGTCTCCTCGATCCCGCTGGGCGAAGCCGTGCGCCGCGGCGCCCGGACGGTCTGGGTGCTCCAGGTCGGCCGGATCGAGGAGCCGCTGCGACCTCCGCGGACCGCGGTCGAGGTCGCGAAGGTGACGTTCGAGATCTCCCGACGGCACCGGTTCGCGCGCGAGCTCGCCGAGGTCCCCGACGACGTGACCGTCCACGTCCTGCCGAGCGGCGGGCCGCTCCCCGGCGACGAGCGGCTCTCGTCGTCGCGGCGCCTCGACACGACGCGCGCCCGCGCCGCGTCGTCGTACGCCGCGTCTCGTCGCTACCTCGACGAGCTGGGCGGTGGGGCGTGAACGTCCCGCCCCCGCCTCGGTGGGTCCGCCGGCTGCTGGTCGCGCCGGCCGTCGTCGTCCTCGCGGTCCTGCTCGTCCCGACGAGCATCATGCTCGTCCTGCTCGTCGGCGGCATCGTGAGCTGGGCGCTGCCCGGCCGCCTGCGCGCGCCGCGCGTGCTGTGGCTCGCGAGCTTCTACGTGGTGTGGGACGCCGCCGCGATCGTCGCGCTGTTCGGCCTCTGGGTGGGCTCGGGGTTCGGGTGGGCACTGCGCCGCCCGGCGTTCCGGCGCGCGCACGTCCGTCTCGCGGGCACGATGCTCTCGGTGCTGTTCTGGCAGGTGCGCTGGACGCTGCGGCTGCGGATCGACCTCGACCTCAGCGAGGCCGACGGGCTCGACGGGGCACCGGTGCTCGTGGTGAGCCGGCACGCCGGTCCGGGCGACTCGTTCGTCCTCATGGACCGCATCGTCAACGCGGCGGGCCGCGAGCCGCGCGTCGTGCTCAAGGACACGCTGCAGTGGGACCCGGCGATCGACGTCCTGCTCCACCGCGTCCCCGCGTACTTCGTGGTGCCGCGCTCGCGTCGGCGGCACGGTGCACCGTCGGGCAGCGAGGCGGTCGCCGCTCTCGCCACCGACCTCGCCCCGGACTCCGCCGTGCTGCTCTTCCCCGAGGGCGGGAACGTCACGCCGCGCCGCCGCGACGCGCGCATCGCGGCGCTGCGCTCCTCCGGCGAGGACGACCTCGCCGCGCTCGCCGAGGGGATGCCGCACGTCATGGCGCCGCACGTCGGCGGGTTCCTCGCCGCTCTCGACGCGACGCCGACGACGGGCGTCGCCGTCGTCGCGCACACGGGTCTCGAGCGACTGGTCACGGTGCGCGACATCTGGCGCGAGCTGCCGATGGACAAGCGCCTCACGCTCAAGATCTGGGCGACGCCCCGCGAGGCGCTCCCGGCGGGCGACGAGGAGCGCGCCGCGTGGCTCTACGCGCAGTGGGTGCGCCTCGACGCGTGGCTGGCCGCCTCGGGAGCGCCGACGGTCCCGAGCGGCGACCGTGACCCGGCCACCTGACCTCCGCACCGGCCCGGACGCACGACGCCCCGCGACCGGCGGACCGGTCGCGGGGCTTCGGGTGCGAGGACCCGGGTCATCGGTCCTGCGGTGGAGCCAGGGTCAGGCGAGGACCTCGCGCAGGAGCGCGGCGGTCTCGGACGGCGTCTTGCCGACCTTGACGCCGACGGCCTCGAGGGCCTCCTTCTTGGCCTGCGCGGTGCCCGCGGAGCCGGAGACGATCGCGCCGGCGTGGCCCATCGTCTTGCCCTCGGGGGCGGTGAAGCCCGCGACGTAGCCGACGACCGGCTTCGTGACGTGCTCCTTGATGTACGCCGCGGCACGCTCCTCGGCGTCGCCGCCGATCTCGCCGATCATGACGATCGCCTTGGTCTCGGGGTCGTTCTCGAACGCCTCGAGCGCGTCGATGTGCGTGGTGCCGACGATCGGGTCGCCGCCGATGCCGATGGCGGTCGAGAACCCGAGGTCCTTGAGCTCGTACATCATCTGGTAGGTCAGCGTGCCCGACTTCGACACGAGACCGACCGGGCCCTTGCCCGTGATGGTGTGCGGGGTGATGCCGGCGAGCGACTCGCCCGGCGTGATGATGCCGGGGCAGTTCGGGCCGATCATGCGCGTCTTCTTGCCCTGCAGGTAGGCCCACACCTCGGCCGTGTCCTGGACGGGGACGCCCTCGGTGATGACGACGATGAGCGGCATCTCGGCGTCGACGGCCTCGATCGCCGCGTCCTTGGTGAACGCCGGCGGGACGAAGAGGACGGACACGTTCGCACCGGTCTCGGCCATGGCCTCGGCCACGGTGCCGAACACGGGGAGCGTGACGTCGTTGCCCTCGTGGTCCTTGTGCGTGACGGTCGTGCCGGCCTTGCGGGCGTTGACGCCGCCGACGATCTGCGCGCCCGAGTCGAGCATGAGGGCGGTGTGCTTGGCACCCATCCCGCCGGTGATGCCCTGGACGATGATCTTGGAGTCGGAGTTCAGGTAGATCGACATGGTGTTCTCTGTCTCAGCTTTCCGCGTCTTCGGGCGATCAGGCGTTGGCCAGCTCGGCAGCCTTGTCGGCCCCGCCGTCCATGGTCTCGGCGAGGGTCACGAGCGGGTGGTTCGCCTCGCGCAGGATCGCGCGGCCGAGGTCCACGTTGTTGCCGTCGAGGCGCACGACGAGCGGCTTGGACGCCTCGTCGCCGAGGATCTCGAGCGCGCCGACGATGCCCTTGGCGACCTCGTCGCACGCGGTGATGCCGCCGAAGACGTTGACGAACACCGACTTGACCTGCGGGTCGTTGAGGATGACGTCGAGGCCGTTCGCCATGACCTGTGCGTTGGCGCCGCCGCCGATGTCGAGGAAGTTGGCCGGCTTCACGCCGCCGTGCGCCTCACCGGCGTACGCGACGACGTCGAGCGTGCTCATGACGAGCCCCGCGCCGTTGCCGATGATGCCGACCTCGCCGTCGAGCTTGACGTAGTTGAGGCCGTTCGCCTTGGCCTTGGCCTCGAGCGGGTCGGTCGACTCCTTGTCCTCCAGCGCCTCGTGGTCCGGGTGACGGACCTCCGACGCGTTGTCGTCCAGCGTGACCTTGCCGTCGAGCGCGATGATCGACCCGTCCTCGGTGCGGACGAGCGGGTTCACCTCGACGAGCGTCGCGTCCTCGGCCGTGAAGACGGTCCAGAGCTTCTGGATGACCGCCGCGACCGGTGCCTTGAGCTCCTCGGCGAAGCCGGCGGCGTCGACGATCTCGCGCGCCTTGGCCTCGTCGATGCCGACGATCGGGTCGACCGCGACCTTGGCGAGCGCCTCGGGGCGCTCGACCGCGAGCTGCTCGATCTCCATGCCGCCCTCGACGGAGCACATGGCGAGGTAGTTGCGGTTCGACCGGTCGAGGAGCACCGAGAAGTAGAACTCCTCGGCGATCTTGGCGCCCTGGGCGACCATGACGCGGTGGACCGTGTGGCCCTTGATGTCCATGCCGAGGATCTCGGACGCCTTCTCGGCGGTCTCCTCGGGCGAGTGGGCGAGCTTGACGCCGCCGGCCTTGCCGCGACCGCCGGTCTTCACCTGGGCCTTGACGACCACGGTGCCGCCGCCGAGCTTCTCGGCGCCCGCGCGGGCCTCCTCGGGCGTCGTCGCGACGACCCCGCCCAGCACGGGCACGCCGTGCTTCTCGAAGATGTCGCGCGCCTGGTATTCGAACAGGTCCACCCTGCTGCGTCCTTCCGTCTGATGCGCCGTGTGCGGCATGACCGATGTCTCGACATCAAGACATCCCCGTACAGGGTAGCCCGGGAAGGCCGGGGCTCCTATCGATCGGCCGCGGGCCGTGCCCGGTGCCACGTGTTCCGTTCGTCACGCGGCGGCCCGCGTGGGCACGGTCCGCGGTCTGCGCGCCCCCAGCGCGTCCACGCGCCACGTGTGTCAACTCTTGTTGACACATCGCCGGATGTCAACCTATATTGACAGCCATGGAACCCGTCGACATGGACGCCGCGAGCAGCACCGATCCCGACACGGGCCTGCGTGCCGTGCGGTCGCTGCGCGTGCTCGCCGAGCGCCTCGAGGCGCTCCAGGTCGAGCACGCCCGAGCGCTCGGCTGGTCGTGGCAGGAGATCGCCGACCGGCTCGGCGTCACCCGCCAGGCCGTGCACAAGAAGTACGGCGCGTCCCGCACCCCCAGGAGGTCTTGACATGTTCGAACGCTTCGCCGCCGACGCCCGCGACACGGTGGTCGGCGCCCAGGAGGTGGCCCGCTCCCGTGGCGACGACGCCATCGACGCCGTGCACCTGCTCCTCTCTCTCGCCCACCGGGACGGCAGCACGGGCGCCACCGCGCTCGCCGCCGTCGGCGTCGCGACCGACGACCTCGAGCGGCACGTCGACTCCGCGAGTCCTCACGACACGCTCGACGGCCCGGCGCTCGCCGCCCTCGGCATCGACCTCGACGAGATCCGGGCCCGCACGGACGCGGCCTTCGGGCCGGGGGCGCTCGACCGCGCGGGCGACGACGAGCGCCGTCGCGGGCGACGCCGCCGCGCGCACGTCCCGTTCACCCCGGAGGCGAAGAAGACGCTCGAGCTCTCGCTGCGCGAGGCGGTGCACGAGGGCTCGCGCACCATCGACTCAGGCCACGTCCTCGCCGCGGTCGCGCGCGCGAAGGGCTCGACGGCGCACCGCGCGCTGGTCGACGCGCTCGCGGAGGCGGGGTCCGACGTCGCAGGCCTGCGCGCTGCGCTCGCGGCGCGGCACCGCCAGGCCTCCTGACCCGGGCGTGACCGGTCCCCTTGCTGCCCTCAGCCGGGCGGGACCGGTCCCGTGAACGCGTCGAGGTCCCACCCGGCGGCCGTCGCCAGCTGACGGTAGGAGCGCTCGAAGAACGCGAGCAGGACGGCGTCGGGGTCCGCCGCGTCGCGCAGCACCCCGCACGGGAGCACCGCCTCGCGCAGGCCGGGGTCCCAGTACCCCGGGGCGAGGTCGAGGTCGCTCACCCCCGGCGGCTGCGGGTACGCGTACGCGTAGACCTGGTCCGCGTGCGTCGTCGGGTCGCCGGGCCAGTAGCCGACCGCGAGGTTCTCCGCGTTCTCCGCGTAGCGGTAGATGGGCTCGACGTCGTCCGGCTGGTGGAAGGGTCGCCCGTTGAACAGCGTGAGCCCCAGGTCGAAGGCGCCCCAGTAGAAGCGCGGCCCGCTCGACTTGCCGTAGAACCCGGAGCGGAACCGCTCCATGACCGCGACGACCCGCTGCACGGTCGCGAGCCACGTGCGTGTGAGCCCGCCGTCCCACTCCCCGACCTCGGTGTCCTCCTCGAACGGCACGGGGTCGGGGATCTCGCGCGGCGTCGACCACACCCGCACGGCCACGTCGAGACGGTCGAGGCACGCGAGCGTGCGGGCGT
This sequence comes from Cellulosimicrobium sp. GQ32, assembly GCF_059758455.1. Taxonomy (NCBI): domain Bacteria; kingdom Bacillati; phylum Actinomycetota; class Actinomycetes; order Micrococcales; family Promicromonosporaceae; genus Cellulosimicrobium; species Cellulosimicrobium sp. GQ32. The sequence goes on from NZ_JCAXEP010000003.1 coordinate 290,038, forward strand.
AGAAGTCGGCGACGGACATCGGCCCCAGCCCGATGGTCTCGGTGCGCCCGTCGGACGTGCGGAACGCGACGCGCTCGGCCACGAGGTCGATCTCGACGTCGAGCGCGCGGTCGCCGACCTGCATCACGGGCGTGACGAACCCGCGCGACGTCACGTGGAACGCGACGTTCCACCAGTGGTTGACGTACGGCGTCAGGTCGAGCACGACCTTGCCGATCACCTGGGTGAACAGGTGGAGCGGCCGGCGCGTCGGCTCCCACCGTCGGACGTCGAGGTCGGGCCACGGGGCGGGGCGGGCGGCCGGCTGGGTCACGGGAGGCTCCTCGGGGCTCGGTCGTCCTGCCACGGTAGGACGCCTCGCGCGCCCGTGCCCGACGACGGGGTGACGCCCGGCGGGCCACACGGCGCCTAGCGTCGTGGGGTGCCCGAGACGACCTCGCTCCCCGACCGCGCCGACGACCGCTGGTCGGCACCGAACCGACCCGCCGGGATGACGACGTCGCCGGGTCGTCCCTGGCGGCGCGCTGCCCTCGTGCTCGTCGCGAGCTTCGTGCTCGGCGGCCTGACCTCGTACGCCCAGGGTTTCCTGCCCGACGCCGCGGCGCCCTTCGCGAACTCGGCGAGCGGCTGGACGCTGCTCACCGCGCTCCTGGTCGCCTGGTACGCGTGCGCCCCGCATGCCCGGACGTGGCACGCCGCCGTGCTGGGGGCCACGAGCTTCGTGCTGCTCACCCTGGGCTACACGGTCGCCGCCGACGTGCGCGGGTTCTTCTACGACCCGACGATGTTCGGCGTGGTCGGCCTGGTCGTCGGCCCGTTCGTCGGCGTCGCTGCGGCGTGGCTGTGGCGCACGGGCGCCCACGCCGCCCTCGGCACCGCGGTGCTCGCGGGCATCGGCGTCGGCGAGTCCGTGTACGGGCTCACGACGGTCGTCGAGACGACGGGCGCCACCTACTGGGTCGTGATCGGCGTCGTCGCGCTCGTGCTCCTCGCCGCCATGCTCGCGCGTCGCGTCCGCGGCGCCGTACCCGTCACGGTCGCGGTCGTGGGCACCGCCGCGGTCGCAGGAGCGTTCGTCCTCGCCTACCGCGCGCTCGGCACGATCGGCTGACCCGTCAGAGCTTGGTCACCGGCGAGTAGCGCAGCAGGAGGCGCTTGGTCCCGTCGGCGCCGAAGTCGATCTTCGCGACGGCGTTCGGCCCCGCCCCCTCGAGCGCGACGACCGTCCCGAGCCCGTACGCGTCGTGCGTGACCTTGTCCCCCACGGAGAGGCTCGGCACGTCCCCGTCGGCGCGCGGCGTCGCGGACCCGAACTTCGCCCCACCGGACGGCGAGCCGAACGCGGCGCGGGCAGGGGCCGACGACGACGGGTCGTGGCGGGTCTGGCGGGAGCGGCCCGAGGAACGAGGGCCGCGGATGGTGGACCCGTCGTCGTCGGCCCCTGCCCGCGCCCCCGACCCGAACCCGGACCCGGACCCGGACCGCGAACCGGACCACGAACCCGAGCCCGAGCCGCGGCCCCAGACCGACCCGCCCGCGCGCAGGGTCGCCATCGACGACTCGCGCCGCCGCCAGTCCCACAGCTCCTCGGGGATCTCCTCGAGGAACCGGCTGGGCGGGAACTCGTTGGCCATGCCCCACGCGGACCGCACCGCGGACCGGGACACGTAGAGCCGCTCGCGCGCGCGGGTGATGCCCACGTAGGCGAGGCGGCGCTCCTCGGCGAGCTCGGCGTCGTCGTGCAGGGAGCGCATGTGCGGGAACGTGCCGTCCTCCATGCCGGTGAGGAACACGACGGGGAACTCGAGGCCCTTCGCCGTGTGGAGCGTCATGAGCGTGACGACGCCCGGGTCCTCCTTCTCCTCACCCTCGGCGTCCTCGTCGGCGCCGTCGTCCGCGGGGATCTGGTCGGCGTCCGCGACCAGCGAGACGCGCTCGAGGAAGTCGGACAGCGTGCCCTCCGGGTCGAGCTCCGTGAACTCCGTCGCGACGGCGTGCAGCTCGGCGAGGTTCTCGACGCGCGTCGCGTCCTGCGGGTCGTCGCTCGCGCGCAGCTCGGCGAGGTAGCCGGTGCGGTCGAGGACGGCGCCGAGTATCTCGGACGGGCTCGCACCGGAGTCCGCGAGCTCGCGCAGCCCGGTCATGAGCTCGACGAACGCGCGCAGGGGGTTGAGGGTGCGGTTGGTCAGGCCGGGGATCTCGTCGATCCGGGCGAGCGCCGCACCGAACGAGATGCGCTCGCGGTCCGCGAGCGCCGCGACGGCGCCCTCGGCCCGGTCCCCCAGCCCGCGCTTGGGGGTGTTGAGCACGCGGCGCAGGTTGACGTCGTCGTCGAGGTTGTCGATCGCGCGCAGGTACGCGACGGCGTCCTTGACCTCGCGCCGCTCGTAGAAGCGCGTGCCGCCGACGACCTTGTAGGGCAGGCCGACGCGGATGAGCACCTCCTCCAGCGCGCGGGACTGCGCGTTGGTCCGGTAGAACACCGCGACGTCGCCGGGGCGCACGCCGTCGGAGTCGCCCAGGCGGTCGATCTCCTCGGCGACGAACCGCGCCTCCTCGTGCTCGTTGTCCGCGACGTAGCCGATGACCTTCGCGCCCGCACCCGAGTCGGTCCACAGGCGCTTGGGCTTGCGGTCGGGGTTGCGCGAGATGACGGCGTTGGCGGCCGAGAGGATGTTCTGGGTCGAGCGGTAGTTCTGCTCGAGCAGGATGGTCCGGGCGTCCGGGTAGTCGGCCTCGAACTCGAGGATGTTGCGGATCGTCGCGCCGCGGAACGCGTAGATCGACTGGTCGGCGTCACCGACGACGGTGAGCTCGGCCGGGTCGAGCGCGGGGACCTGCGCCTCCCCGGTCCCGCTCGTCGCGGCGTCGGTCGCCGCCGAGTCCTCGCCGACGCCCGCGAGCTCGCGCACGAGCACGTACTGCGCGTGGTTGGTGTCCTGGTACTCGTCGACGAGCACGTGCCGGAACCGGCGGCGGTAGTGCTCCGCGACGGCCGGGAACGCCTGGAGCAGGTTGACCGTGGTCATGATGATGTCGTCGAAGTCGAGCGCGCTCGCCGCGACGAGGCGCGCCTGGTAGCGCGTGTAGACGTCGGCGAGCACCTGGTCGAACTCGGGGACGCTCGCGCCGTGCTGTCCGCCCCGCGCCGCGAGGCCGTCGTCCGTCGCGTGCGCGCCCGAGTCCCGGGCGTAGGTCTCGGGGTCGATGAGCTCGTTCTTGAGGTCCGAGATCTTGTTCGCGAGCGAGCGCGCCGGGTACTTCTTGGGGTCGAGGTCCAGCTCGCGCGTGACGAGCGTGATGAGCCGCTGCGAGTCCGCCGCGTCGTAGATGGAGAAGCTCGACCGCAGCCCGAGCGTCTTGGCCTCGCGCCGCAGGATGCGCACGCACGCCGAGTGGAACGTCGAGACCCACATGTTGCGCGCGGCGGGCCCGACGAGCGTCTCGACGCGCTCGCGCATCTCCGCCGCGGCCTTGTTGGTGAACGTGATCGCGAGGATCTGGCCCGCGCGCGCCCGGCCCGTGGCGAGCAGGTACGCGATGCGGTGCGTGAGCACGCGCGTCTTGCCCGACCCGGCGCCCGCGACGATGAGCAGCGGCCCGCCCGCGTGCACGACGGCCTCGCGCTGCTGCGGGTTGAGCCCGTCGAGGAGCGCCTCGGGATCGAGGTGGGCGTACCGGCCCCTGCGCTCCCCCGTGCCCGGCGACGAGCCGGCGCTCCCCGGGCCCGTCCCGCCGTCCCCGGCGGGCGACCCCGCGCCGTCGGGCACGGCCGGGTCGTCAGTCCAGCGCGGCGCGGTCCGCGGGAGGCGGGACTCGCCGCCGTGGTCGACGCGCGGGCCGTCGAACAGCGTGTCGAGGCCGGGCAGCGGGAGGTTCTCGAAGAGCGAAGCCATAGCCCCTCCAGCCTAGGCGCCCCCGCCCACACCCTGCGCCGCCCCGCCGATGAGTCCTGTCGCCCGCGACGGTCTCCCCGTTCGTCCGCAGCACCTGCCGCACCACGAAGGAGTCACCATGGCGACGACCCACCTCACGGGCGTGCACACCGTCGCGGTCCCGGTCACCGACCAGGACCGCGCGCTCGCCTACTACACAGGGACGCTCGGCTTCGAGGTCCGCATGGACGGCGAGCTCCAGGAGGGGTTCCGCTGGATCGAGGTCGCTCCCCCGGGGTCGGCGACGTCGGTCGCGCTGGTCGCAGCAGGAGACGGCCTCCCCGCGGGAGTCGACACCGGCATCCGTCTCACGACCTCCGACGCGGCCGCCGACCACGCCACGCTCGCCGACGCCGGTGCGAGCACCGGCGAGCTCCTGCGCTGGGAGGGCGTCCCGCCGATGTTCTCGCTCCGTGACGTCGACGGGAACACGCTCTACGTGATGGAGATCCCCGGCTGATCCGATACGTCCACCGGTCAGGTGATCGCGAGCCCCACGCCCCACGTCGCCGCCGCCAGGAGCCCACCGAGGAGCTGGACGAGGATCGTGATGCCCGTGGCCTGCATCGCGGCGACGGTCGCGCGCCACGCGGCGCGGCGGTCGCGGCGGCGCAGGAGCTCGGCGACGAACACCGCGAGCACGAAGCCGATGAAGAGCCCGATCACCGGGATGACGAAGAACCCGACGACGCCCGCGATCCCGCCCCAGACGAGGGTCGACCAGGGGACGTCCGCCCGGCGCATGTGGCGGCCGGCGAGGACGTACTGCGACACCTCGGCGGCGATCACGAGGACCCCCGCGACCGCGAAGACGACCCACGCGGCGGTGCCGCCCGTGACGATCGCCCACACGAGGATCGCGCCGAGCACGAGCACGTTCCCGGGCAGGACCTGCACGACGATCCCGATCAGCCCGACCAGGATCGCCAGCCCGACGAGGACCTCTCCACCGATGCTCACGGGGGAAACCCTCGCACGTCACGAGCGGCGCGCACGCTCCGGGAGCGGCAGGAGGCGCGGGTGCGCGACGCCGTCGACCACCCAGGACCGGATCATCGCGCTGAACAGGTCCGGGTCCTCCGCGCTCCACTGGTGGTGCATCCCCGGCGCGAGGCGCACGACGGCGTCCGGCACGCGACGCTGGATCGTCGCCAGGGCGCGGCGCGCGGGGCGCAGGTCCCGGCCGCCCGCGACCGCGAGCACGCGGGCTCCCGACTCCGCGAGCCCGTCGGGCCAGCGCCCGCCGTAGACGTCGGGCAGCAACCGCGCCATGGTCTCGCGGCGGATCGCGAGCCCCGAGCGCACGAACAGGTCGCGCGCGTCCGCCGGGATGCCCATGGCGACGGCCTGGCCCCGCCAGTACCAGGGCCGGTCCCAGACGCGGAGCTGCGCGCGGCCGAACGCGCCGGCGAGGCCGGGCACGCCGTCGACCACCGCGCCGGACGCGAGGACGGAGCGCACGAGTCCCGGGTGTCGCGCGGCGAGGCGCAATGCGACGATCCCGCCGAGCGACAGCCCGACGACGTGCACCTCCCGCCCGGCCGGGACCTCGGAGACGGTCGCGGCGACGTCGTCGACGACCGCGTCGAGCGACGCCGGGACCTGGTCGCCACGGCTCCCGAAGCCGAGCAGGTCGGGCGTCCACACGTCGAGGTCGTCCAGCGCCTCGACCTGCGGCTCCCACATCCACGACGCCACGTTGCCCCCGTGCAGCAGGACGACGGAGACGGCACCCGTGCCCGGCGCGCCAGGGCGGGTGGCGGGGTGGTGCACGACGACGTCCGGCGCGGTCACGCGAGCACCTCCCGCTCGGTCTCGTCGAGCCATGCGAGCTCGGTCCGGGCGTGCGCGAGCCCGTGGCGCAGCGTCGCGAGGCGCAGGGCGAGCCCTCGGGTCTCGCGGACCCGGTCCGCGTCCGGCCCGCCGTCGGCGAGGACCGCCGCGACGCGCTCCTCCTCCGCGGCGAGCGCGGCGATCGTCTCCTCCGCCAGCGCGCGCCGGGTCGCGAGGAGCGTCGCGACCCCGTCGTCGTCGAGCTGGTCAGCGAAGAAGAGGCGGCCGAGGAAGGGCTCGCGGGAGTCCTCCGGCTCCAGCGGCGAGGCGAGCCAGTCGCGCAGCGCCGCGCGGCCGGCGTCGGTGATGGTGTGGACCTTGCGGTCCGGGTAGCTCTCCTGGGGCACGATCTCGACCTCCGCGAGCCCGGCGTCGACGATCGCGGCGAGCGTGCGGTAGAGCTGCGAGCGGTCGGCCGCCCAGAAGTGGCGCACGGAGGAGTCGAACGCGCGCTTGAGGTCGTAGCCGGTCATCGGCCGCACGGTGAGGAGTCCGAGGACGAGGTATCGGAGGACCATGCGACTAGTGGACCATGCACCTAGTCGCCCGTCAACGCCCCGGGTACGCCGGAGGCCCGCCGACGGACGATCCGTCGACGGGCCCGGCCGGATCGCTGCGGTCAGTTCCAGAAGACCGCGACGAGGATGTTCACGAGGGTCAGACCACCGATGGCATGCTTCACGCCCGGCGCCACGGCGCCGTCGGCCGACTTGGCCCCCTGGCGCTTGGCGACGAACGCGAGCACGGCGATGACGAGCGCGATGACCAGCTTGACGCCGATCTTGGCCATGTCCGGGCCACCGTCACCCCAGACGGACGCCTCGCCGATGCCCACCATGGCGATCCCCGCGACGAGCGCGGTGAGCGCGCCGTGGAAGACGCCCTTGTACAGGCCCGGCGAACGCAGGGACGCGAGGTAGCCGCCGAGGACGATGGCCCACCCGATGAAGTGCAGCGCGACGAAGACGTTGTAGAGGAACTCCATGGCCCCATCCTATTTGCTGACGCCGCTGTCGTGAAAGTTTGCACAAAGTGAGATGCGCCCAGGCCACACGGGGTCGGGCCGCCCCCGAGCACGACGGGCGCCACCGGCTCGACAAACACGACTGGATCGGTCTACTATTTCCGGTTTCCCACCATGCGGACCAGGACTGTCCACGCCGCTGGACCGCCGCTATCGTTCTGGGCATGACCACGGCAGCCCGCACCCTCCTCGTGACCTCGCGTCACGGGATGCCGGCGTGCGCGCACACGTGTCTCAGCTGTTGTCGCTGAACCGCGCCCGACTCAGCGCGAGCCCTGGCTCGCCTCTCTCCCCGAGAACCCCTGAGAACCGGCGCGCGCCGTCGGTCCTCAGCCACTCGCACCCTCGCTGAGCGCTCGCCGTCGCGCGTCCCCGCCCCCGAACGAGGACACGAGGAACACCGATGACGCAGGTCACGACGGTGCCGGACGCCACGCCGGCACGACCTGAGCGGCCGGCCCGTACCGCTGAGCGGCCCGCCCGCCCGGCGCGCGCCGCCCGGCCGAACGGACAGTGGAAGGTCGACGGCACCGAGCCGCTCAACGGCAACGAGAAGTGGAAGCAGGAGGACGGCGGGCTGTCCGTCCGCGAGCGGATCGAGACGATCTACGCGCGCGACGGCTTCGACTCCATCACCGGCGACGACCTGCACGGGCGGTTCCGCTGGTGGGGCCTGTACACCCAGCGCAAGCCCGGGATCGACGGCGGCAAGACGGCGACGCTCGAGCCGCACGAGCTCGAGGACCGGTACTTCATGCTCCGGGTCCGCATCGACGGCGGCGCCCTGACGACCGAGCAGCTCCGCGTCATCGCGGACATCTCGAAGGACTTCGGCCGCGACAGCGCCGACATCACCGACCGCCAGAACATCCAGCTCCACTGGGTCGAGGTCGAGAACGTCCCGGAGATCTGGCGCCGCCTGGAGGCCGTCGGCCTGCAGACGACGGAGGCGTGCGGCGACGTCCCGCGCGTCGTGCTCGGCAGCCCGGTCGCGGGGATCGCCGCCGACGAGCTCATCGACATCGGTCCGGCCGTCGCGGGGATCACCGAGAAGTACATCGGCGTCCCCGAGCTCGCGAACCTCCCGCGCAAGTTCAAGACGGCGCTCACCGGGCACCCGAGCCAGGACGTCGTGCACGAGATCAACGACGTCGCGTTCGTGGCGCACCGCCACCCCGAGCTCGGCATCGGGTTCGACCTGTGGGTGGGCGGCGGGCTGTCCGCGAACCCGCGCCTCGGCGAGCGCCTCGGGGCGTTCGTCACCGAGGAGCAGGTGCCCGACGTCTGGCACGGCGTCGTGCAGATCTTCCGCGACTACGGCTACCGCCGGCTGCGCAACAAGGCGCGCCTCAAGTTCCTCCTCGCCGACTGGGGGCCCGAGAAGTTCCGCGAGGTCCTCGAGACCGAGTACCTCGGGTACGCGCTGCCGGACGGCCCGCCGGCCCCCAAGCCGCCCGTGCCCGGCGACCACGTGGGCGTGCACAAGCAGAAGGACGGGCTCAACTACGTCGGTGCGGCGCCGTACGTCGGCCGCGTGTCCGGGACGATCCTGGCGAACGTCGCCGACCTCGCCGAGTCGGTCGGCTCGCACCGCGTGCGCCTCACGCCCCACCAGAAGCTCCTCGTGCTCGACGTCCCGGACGAGCAGGTCGAGCACGTCGTCTCGACGCTCAAGGCCAACGGGCTCGACGCCAACCCGAGCCCGTTCCGCCGCAGCACGATCGCCTGCACGGGCATCGAGTACTGCAAGCTCGCCATCGTCGACACCAAGGACACCGCGACCGCCACGATCGACGAGCTCGAGAAGCGACTCGGCGACCTGTCGCACATGAAGCCGCTCTCGCTGCACGTCAACGGGTGCCCCAACTCGTGCGCACGCATCCAGACGGCGGACATCGGGCTCAAGGGTCAGCTCGTGATGGACGACGACGGCGAGCAGGTCCCGGGCTTCCAGGTCCACCTGGGCGGCGGCCTGGCGTCCGACGACCGCGAGGTCGCCGGCATGGGCCGCACCGTGCGCGGGCTCAAGGTCACCGCGACCGACCTGCCCGACTACGTCGAGCGCGTCGTCCGGCGGTACGAGGCCGACAAGGACGGGACCGAGACCTTCGCCGAGTGGGCGCACCGCGCCGACGAGGAGGCGCTCCAGTGAGCGAGGACCAGGGCGTGACGACCACCACCGTCGGCACCCCGCCGTCGGGCACCACCGACCCGCTGGCCGCGCTGCGCGCCGCGGCGAGGGCGAAGGCCGAGCAGCGCGAGAGCGCGAAGGCGGCGCACCACGCGGAGCGCGCCCGGCAGGTCGAGCAGGGCCGCGAGAAGCGGTCCCTCGACGAGCTGCGCGAGATCGCGCGGCGCGGCGCGGAGCTGCTGCACGGCGCCGGCACGCCCGGCCTCGAGGGGGCCACCCGCCCGGAGGCGACGGCCGAGGAGGTCATCGCCTGGGCGGCGCGCGAGTTCGGGACGTCCGTCGCGGTCGCGTGCTCCATGGCCGACGCCGTGCTCCCCCACGTCGTGGCGGCACAGATCCCCTGGGTCGACGTGCTGTTCCTCGACACGGGCTACCACTTCGCCGAGACGGTCGGGACGCGCGACGCCGTCGAGCAGCAGATGGACGTGACGATCGTCGACGTCCGCCCCGAGCTCACCGTCGCCCAGCAGGACGCGGCGCACGGCAAGGACCTGTTCGGTCGCGACCCGGCGCTGTGCTGCCAGATGCGCAAGGTCGAGCCGCTGCACCGCACGCTCGCGGGCTACGAGGTGTGGGTCACGGGCGTGCGCCGCGACGAGGCGCCGACCCGGACGAGCACCCCGCTCGTGACCTTCGACGAGAAGAACGGGCTCGTGAAGATCAACCCGCTCGCGGCGTGGTCGTTCGACGACCTGCTCGCGTACGCCGCACGGCACCAGGTGATCCTCAACCCCCTGCTGAACGACGGCTACCCGTCGATCGGCTGCCAGCCGTGCACCCGGCGCGTCGCGCCGGGCGAGGACCCGAGGGCCGGCCGCTGGGCAGGGCTCGACAAGACAGAGTGCGGACTCCACGTATGAGGACGGGCATGACGACCATCGACCTGACGACCGACGCACCGGGCTCCCCCGCCGGTGCTCTTGCCGGCGCCTCCGCAGAGGCTGCGCCGGTCCCCGCCACGGCGCTGCCGGGCGGGCGCCGCCTCGCGCAGCTCGACGCTCTGGAGAGCGAGGGCATCCACATCATCCGCGAGGTCGTCGCCGAGTTCGAGCGGCCCGTGCTGCTGTTCAGCGGCGGCAAGGACTCCGTGGTGATGCTGCACCTCGCGGTCAAGGCGTTCGCGCCCGGCCCGGTGCCGTTCCCCGTGCTGCACGTGGACACCGGCCACAACTTCCCCGAGGTGCTCGCCTACCGCGACGCGACCGCGCAGCGCCTCGGCCTGCGGCTCGAGGTCGCGAGCGTGCAGGACTACCTCGACGACGGCCGCCTGCGCGAGCGCGCCGACGGGACGCGCAACCCCCTCCAGACGCAGCCGCTGCTCGACGCGATCTCGGGCCACCGGTTCGACGCCGTGTTCGGCGGCGGCCGTCGCGACGAGGAGAAGGCGCGCGCCAAGGAGCGCGTGTTCTCGCTGCGCGACGAGTTCGGCCAGTGGGACCCGCGCAACCAGCGCCCGGAGCTGTGGAACCTCTACAACGGACGCCACCGCCCGGGCGAGCACGTGCGCGTGTTCCCGCTGTCGAACTGGACCGAGCTCGACGTGTGGCGCTACATCGCGCGCGAGCGGATCGAGCTTCCCGAGCTCTACTACGCGCACGAGCGCGAGGTGTTCGACCGCGACGGGATGCTGCTCGCCGTCGGTCCGTACTCCGAGCCCCGCACCGACGCCGAGACGGCGTCCCTGCGGACCGAGACCGTGCGGTACCGGACGGTCGGCGACATGTCGTGCACCGGCGCCGTGCGCTCGGACGCGACCGGCGTCGAGGACGTCATCGCGGAGGTCGCGTCGACGCGCATCACCGAGCGTGGCGCGACCCGCGCCGACGACCGCCTCTCCGAGGCCGCCATGGAGGACCGCAAGAAGGAGGGGTACTTCTGATGGGCACCCAGACCAGCACCGGCACCGTCACCGAGGACGCGGCGCCGCCGCTCGACGACGCGCGCCGCGGCACGCTGCTGCGCCTCGCGACGGCGGGTTCCGTCGACGACGGCAAGTCCACGCTCGTGGGCCGCCTGCTCTTCGACTCGAAGTCCGTGCTCGCCGACCAGCTCGACGCGGTCGAGCGCGTCTCGCGCGACCGCGGGCTCGAGACCGCCGACCTCGCGCTGCTCACCGACGGCCTGCGCGCCGAGCGCGAGCAGGGCATCACGATCGACGTGGCGTACCGGTACTTCGCGACCGCGCGCCGGTCGTTCATCCTCGCCGACTGCCCCGGGCACGTGCAGTACACGCGCAACACGGTGACGGGCGCGTCGACGGCGGACGTCGTCGTGCTGCTCATCGACGCGCGCAAGGGCCTGCTGGAGCAGACGCGCCGCCACCTCGCGGTCGCGAGCCTCCTGCGCGTGCCGCACGTGGTCGTCGCGGTCAACAAGATCGACCTCGTCGACTACAGCGAGGCCCGGTACGAGGAGCTCGCGGCGGACATCCGCGCGGCCGCGACGTCGCTCGGCGTCGGCGACGTGCACACGATCCCGGTCTCCGCGCTCGTGGGCGACAACGTGGTGGACCGGGCGAGCGCCCACACGCCCTGGTACGACGGCCCGAGCCTGCTCGAGCTGCTCGAGGAGCTCCCGACGGGCGACGACCCGGAGACCGAGGCGTTCCGCTTCCCGGTCCAGGTCGTCATCCGCCCGCAGGCCGCGGCCGACGAGCGCTACCGCGACTACCGCGGGTACGCCGGCCAGGTGGCGTCGGGCGTCGTGGCGGTCGGCGACGAGGTCGTGGTGCTGCCGTCCGGTCGCCGCACGACCGTCGTCGGGATCGACACGGCGGACTCGCTCGCGTCCGGCGAGGAGCTCACGGAGGCGTTCGCGCCGCAGTCCGTGACGATCCGCCTCGCCGACGACGTGGACGTCGCGCGCGGCGACCTCATCGCTTCCGCGGCAGAGGCGCCCGAGGTCACGCAGGACGTCGAGGGCACCGTCGCGTGGCTCAGCGACCGCCCGCTCCTGCCCGGCGCGCGCGTGCTGCTCAAGCACACGACCCGCACGGTGCAGGCCGTGGTGCGCGACGTCGTCGGGCGGCTCGACCTCGACACCGCCGAGCTCGAGCCGGCGGAGCGGCTCGACCTCAACGACATCGGCCGGGTGACGCTGCGGCTCGCGTCGCCCGTCGCGGCGGAGGAGTACGTCGTGGCCCGGCGCACGGGCGCGTTCCTGCTCGTCGACGGCCAGGACGGCGGCACGCTGGCCGCCGGCATGGTCGGCGACGCGCTCGCCGCCGCGCGCCGCCCGGCGTCCCGGCCCGGCTCGTACGCGATCTAGGCTGGACGCCGTGACCGCACCCGAGCACGAGACGTACCCCCTGGGCCTGCGTCTCGACGGCCGCCGGACCGTCGTCGTCGGCGGCGGTCCCGTCGCGGCGCGGCGCACGCGCGGCCTCCTCGACGCGGGCGCCGTCGTGTCGGTCGTCGCGCCGTTCGTGTGCGAGGACCTCGCGGAGCTGCTCGCGGTCCACGGGGCCGAGGACGCGGGGGGCGCCCACGGTCACGCGGGCGCGCCCCGGGACCGCGGCGCGCGGTTGTCGTGGGTGCGGCGCGACTACCTCACGGGCGACCTCGACGGCGCGTGGCTCGTCCACACCGCGACCGGAGACGCGCACGTGGACGCCGAGGTCGCCGCGGACGCCGAGGCCGACCGGGTCTTCTGCGTGGCCGCGGGCGACGCGGACCTCGCGACCGCGTGGGTGCCCGCCGTGGCGCGTACGCGCGTCCCGAGCACGGTCCCGGACCACCCGGCTCCCGCCGTCTCCCGCGACCAGGGCGCGGAGATCACGGTGTCGGTCAACGCGGGCCGGGACCCGCGCCGCGCCCAGCGGGTGCGCGACGCCGTCGCCGCGCTGCTCGAGGCGGGCGAGCTCCCGCTCCGGGCCGTGCGCCCAGCACGGTCCACGGGCGCCGGCGACGCCCACCTCGCCGGCGCCGTCTCCGGACCGCTCGTGCGGTCCCTCGGGACGGTCGCGCTCGTCGGGGGCGGCCCCGGCGACACCGGACTGATCTCCGTGCGGGGACGCCGCCTCCTCGCGGAGGCGGACGTCGTCGTGGTCGACCGGCTCGGGCCGCGCGGCCTGCTCGCCGAGCTCGGCGACGACGTCGAGGTCGTGGACGTCGGCAAGACGCCGGGCCACCACCCCGTCCCGCAGGCGGAGATCAACCGGATCCTCGTGCACCACGCGCTCGTCGGGCGGCGGGTCGTGCGGCTCAAGGGCGGCGACCCCTACGTGTTCGGGCGCGGCGGCGAGGAGCTCGACGCGTGCCGCGAGCACGGCATCCCCGTGGAGGTCGTGCCGGGCGTGACGAGCGCCGTCTCCGTGCCCGCCGCGGCGGGCATCCCGGTGACGCACCGCGGCCTGTCGCGCGGGTTCACCGTGCTCACCGGGCACGAGGACGTGGGCAAGGTCCCCGCCGCGAGCGACCACACGGTCGTCCTGCTCATGGGCGTCTCGCGGCTCGCGGAGACGGCGGCCGCGCTCGTCGCGCAGGGCCGCTCGCCGCAGACGCCCGTCGCGGTCGTCGAGGACGGCTACGGCCCGCGCCAGCGGACCACGGTCGGCACGCTCGCGACCATCGCCGACCGCGCCAGCGACGCGGGCGTCCGCCCCCCGGCGGTCACGGTCGTGGGCGACGTCGTCACCCTCTCCCCCGCCTGGCCACCGACCCCCTGATGCTGTGGGCGTGCGACGGGCCCGTTCTCGGTCGAGAACCGGGCCCATCTCATGCCCACAACGCCTCGGGGCTACAGGAGGCGGCGCTGGGCCGCCCAGCGGGTGAGCTCGTGGCGGGACGAGAGCTGGAGCTTGCGCAGGACGGCGGAGACGTGGGTCTCGACCGTCTTGATCGAGATGAACAGCTCGGACGCGACCTCGCGGTAGGTGTACCCGCGCGCGATGAGGCGCATGACCTCCTGCTCGCGGGCCGAGAGCCGGTCGAGCTCGTCGTCGCGCACCGCGACGTCGCCCGCCCCCGTCCCGAACGCGTCGAGCACGAACCCGGCGAGGCGCGGCGAGAACACCGCGTCGCCGCCCGCGACCTGGCCGACGGCCGCGGACAGGTCCGGCCCGGAGATCGCCTTGGTCACGTACCCGCGCGCCCCGGCGCGGATGACCGCGACGACGTCCTCCGCCGCGTCGGACACCGACAGCGCGAGGAACCGCACGTCGCCGAGCAGGTCGGCGCAGCGCTGGATGACCTCGGCGCCGCCGCCCCCGTTCCCGCCGGGCAGGTGCACGTCGAGCAGCACGACCGGGGGCCGCAGCTCGTGCACGCGCGCGACCGCGGACTCGACGTCGTCCGCTTCCCCCACCACGGCGACGAGCGCCGGGTCGAGGCTCGCGCGCACGCCCGCCCGGAACATGTGGTGGTCGTCGACGAGCACCACCGGGACGGGGCCGGTCGCAGGGACGCCGTCGGCGGGCGTGCTGGGGATGGTCGTCACGGGTCCTCCTGGTTCGACGGCGTGCTCGAGGGCGGGCGGGCGGGCTCGGGCTCTGCCGTCACGGCCCGGGGCACGCGCAACCGTACCTCCGTGCCCCACCCCGGCCTGCTGATGATCTCGGCCCTGCCGCCGCGCCGCTGGACCCGGCCGAGGATCGACTCCCGCACGCCGAACCGGTCCGGCGCGACGTCGTCCATGTCGAAGCCGTCCCCGCGGTCGCGCACGAACACCTCGACGGCGGCGTCGCTGACCTCCAGGTAGACCGAGTAGGGCGGCCCGCCGTGCGCGACGGCGTTGACGAGCGCCTCGCGCGTCGCCTGGAGCAACGCCGCGGTCTCCTGGGTGGGCGTGCAGTCCCCCACCACGACGACGTCCACGACGACCGGACCGGGGTCGGCCTCGCCGGCCACCCCGCCGCCGGTCGACCCGACGGGCGCCCCGATGGGCTCCGCACGCCGGCCCACGCGCCCGTCCTCGACCTCCGCGACGAGCCCCCGCAGCTCGGCGGCGAGCGACGTCCCGGGCGAGGGTCGGTCGTCGTAGAGCCACTCGCGCAGCTCGCGCTCCTGGGCGCGCGCCAGGCGCGCGACGGTGTCGGCGTCCGCCGACCGCGCGCGGATGAGCGCGAGCGTCTGGAGCACCGAGTCGTGCAGGTGCGCGGCGATGTCGGCGCGCTCGGCCTCGCGGGCGCGCGCGGCGCGCTCGTTCCCGAGCTCCCGCACGAGCTTGAGCCACCACGGGGCGAGCACGATCGCGACGCCGGCGAGCACCGCGACCGCCGCGACGGCCGCGCGCACGATCTGCGTGGGCCGCGCGTCCTGCCCCACGAGGAGGACGATGCCCACGAGGACCAGCACCACCCCGCCCGCGATGCGCAGGACGCCCGCCGGCGTGCGGCCGCCGGCCCGGGTGAGGAGCCGGCCGCGCTCGACGGCGTCGAGCTGGCTCCACGCGAGCGCCGCGCCCGCGAGCGCGATGAGGACGGGGATGACCCAGGAGACCTCGACGTCGACGCCGGTCCGCAGCGCCACGAGCAGCGCGGCGCCGCCCAGCAGCACCACGCCGATCGCGACGTCGCGCACGGGGAGCCGGCGCACGCTGCCCTGGAGCCGCGGCGCGAGGCGCGACAGCGACGCCGGGCGCTGCTCGTCGCGCGCCGCGGCCGGGTCGCCGGACGGCACCGTGAGCCACCAGAACACGTAGAGCGCGACGCCGGCGCCGCCCGCGAGCCCGAGGAACGCCATCACGAGGCGCACGACCCCGACGCTCACGCCCAGGTGCGCCGCGAGCCCCGCGCACACGCCGGCCACCCATCGGCCGCGCTCGGGGCGGCGCAGCGGCAGGTCGCGCGGTCGGGAACCGGACCCGGCACCGGTCGGTGCGCCGGGCCGCGGGCCGGGACGGGCAGGAGTCGTCACCCCCCGATCGTCACACGTCCCGCGCGCCCGGAGCGTCCCCGGACGGGGAAACCAGGGTCGCGCGGCGGCCGGTTCAGGGTCGGGTCAGGGTGGCACCCGATACCGGCGACGCGGCGCCGAGGCCAGCATGGTGGTCATGAGCACTCCCGACCTTCCCGGACCCGGCACCCAGCCCGGGCCTTCCGGCGGCGCCGCCGACACGTCCGGCGCACAGCCGGGCACCGTCCCTCCCGGGGCGAGCGGTCCCCGCCCCGCGTGGGGCGGCCCCGCCGGCCCGACCGACCCCGGCCAGAGTCCGCCGCAGGGCCCCCCGCAGGGTCCGCAGCAGGGCCCCGGCGCGACCCGCCCGAGCGGCACCGACGGCTTCTTCGACGCCGTCCGACGCGTGGGCATCTACCGCGGGGACGACCGGTGGATCGGTGGTGTCGCGTCCGGCGTCGCCGAGCGGTTCGGGATCGACCCGCTCATCGTGCGCGGGCTCCTGTTCGTGACGTTCTTCCTCTCGGGCGCCGGGCTCGTCCTGTACGGCGCCGCGTGGGCGCTGCTCCCGGAGCGCCGCGACGGTCGCATCCACCTCCAGGAGGCGTTCCGCGGCAACGTGGACGTCGCGCTGCTCGGCGCGGCCGCGTTCGTCGTCGTCGGGTTCTCCTGGGGCGGCGGCTGGTGGTCGTGGTGGGACGCGCTCCACCTCGGGTGGCTGACCGGCCTGTTCTGGGTCGCGGCGTTCGTCACCGTGGCGGTCGTCGTGGTCTCCGCGCTCACGCAGCGCGGCCCCCGGGGACCTCAGGGCACGCAGCCGCAGGCTCCCCCGTGGTCGGGCGGCCCGGGCGCTCCCGGCGCCGGTGGTCCCGGGACCACCGAGCACGGCCCCGGCGGGCCGGGCGCCGGTCCCGCCGGACCTGGCTACGGTCACGGTGGACCTGGCTACGGTCCGGGCGCACCGGGCCACGGTCCCGGCGCTGCCGGTGGCGGCCCCACGCCGACCGACGCCCCGTGGGGCTCCCCCGGGACGCCGTCGGGTCCCGCGCCGTCGGGGCCCCAGGACCGGGTGACCTGGTCCGCCGAGGCGAGCCCGTACGCCTCGACCGCCCCGGGCGTCACCGCGCCCCTTCCCCCGTACGCCCCGGGCGCACCGCTCGGCGCGCCCCCCACCGTTCCGCAGCGGGCGCACCAGGGACCGCGGAACCCGTCCGCGCAGCAGCCCCCGAGGCCTCCGCGCGCCCCCCAGCCGCCGAAGCCCCCGCGACCGCGGGGTCCCGGGGCGACCACGACGGGCGTGGTCGTCGGCCTGAGCCTCCTGCTCGGCGCGTTCCTCCTCGTCGTCGAGCGCCAGGGCGAGCTGCCCTGGCCCGTGTTCCTCACCTGGGCGGGGCTGTCCGGGATCCTCGCGGGCCTCGCGATCGTCGTGAGCGGCCTGCGTGGGCGCACGAGCGGCGGCCTCGGGTGGCTCGCGGTGCTCCTGCTGGTCGTCGCCCTCCCTGCGTCCGCCTGGCGGTCGGCCCCGTTCACGTTCTTCCTGGACGACTCGGTACGGACCGTCACGGACGGCACGCACCGCGTGACCGACCCGGACGTGGCCGAGGAGGGGTTCGGCGTGACGTTCGGCGACCCGACGATCGACCTCTCCGGTCTCGACCTGTCCGACGCGTCCGGCACCTCTCCCGTCGAGGTCCCGATCCAGCTCGGCGCCGGGGACGCGACCGTCGTCGTGCCCGACGGCGTCCCGGTGCGCGCGGAGGTCCAGGTGCTCGCGGGGAACGCCCGCTGGCACGTCGACGGTGACCGGCAGGAGATCGGCGGCGTCAGCACGCAGCCGGTCACGTTCGACAACGACGAGGTCCAGTCCGGCGACGACCCGCTGCTCGTGCTGCGGGTCGAGGTCGGCGCCGGCCAGATCACGATCGAGGAGGACTGATGAACGACTCAGCACGCCGCGACGACGACACGCGGCCGCTCGGCGACGAGCTGTTCGACACCCCGCAGGCCCGGGACGCGGAGGCGGACGCCCACCCGACGGTGCCGCTGTCCACCGAGCCTCCGGCCACGGAGCCGCTCGCCGCGCGGTCGGTGTCCGACCCGCGTCCCACGGAGCCCCTGCCCGCCGCGCGGGCGCAGGACGGGGAGACCTCCGTCCTGGACGTGCCCGGACCGGCAGCCCCCGCGCACCCGCTCGCAGCTCCCGGTGGCCCGACGACGTCCGGCCCGACCTCCGGCGCCGTCCCGCCCGCAGGGCCGTCCCTCCCGGGGACGTCCACGACGCCCACCGCGCCCGCCGCACCCGTCGAACCCCCGCCGCCCGTCCGGCGCGGCCCTCGCGTCTCCACGATCGTGTGGGGATTCGTCATCGTCGCGTTCGGCGTCGTCGTCCTCGCCGCCGCGCTCGGCGCGCGCGTCGACCTCGGGCTGGCCACGATCGTCGTGCTCGCCGCGGCGGGTCTCACGCTCGTGGTCGGGTCGATCGTCTCGGGGGCCCGGCGCCGACGAGGCTGAGCCCGGTCCCGCCTCCCTCGTGGGCGACCGCGGGCGAGAGACGGCGGGCCGAGACACGGCGAGGGGCCGTGGCACGTGTGCCACGGCCCCTCGCCGTGTCCGAGCGACGCCGCCCCTCGCGCTCTCCCCGGTGCGACCCGGCGGGAACGGGTCCTCGGCGTCCGGACGGACGGCCGGGACGATCAGGGGGTGGGCTCGTCACCCCGGCGCTCGGGCGGGGTGCCCGTGGGGCCGGTCGTGGGCGTCGTGGTGTCGGGCGACGCGGCCGGCGACGCCCCCGGGGCGGACGGGGTGCCCGTCCCCGCGGCGCCCGTCGGCTCGACCGGCGTCGCGGCCGCGCGGGCCTCGGCACCGGGCGTCGAGAGCGCGGACGTACGGCCCGGCGCCTCGACCGGGCGCGTGGGCTCGGGGCGGACCGGCGGCGCGGTCGGCGCGGGCTCCGCGTGCGAGGGCGCGGCGTGGCGTCCCGCGTCCGACAGGTCGCCCGACGACGTGTACGCGCCCGGCGTCTCGACCGCGACGCTGGGGCCGCCCGCGAGTCGCCGCAGCGCGATGCCGACGAGGATGAACAGGATGCCGAGCCCCATGACCAGGGCGCACACCCCGAACGCGACGACGGACGTGAACAGCGACGCCCGCAGGAACGACGCCGTCATGACGGTCTGCCGGGTCGGGTCGTCCTGGTCGAGCTCGGCGTACGTCTGGCCGCCGCTCGCCTCGAGCGCGTGCTTGTTGATGACCTCGGCCTGCGCGTACGCGGTGAGCGGCCCGTTGACGTGGCGGCCCGCCAGGAACGACGCGTCGTCCGAGACGGTGATCTCCTCGGCGGACAGCTGGTTCGCCACCACGATCCAGGTGCCGATGCCCGCGAGGAGGAGGACGATGCCGGCGATGATCGACACGAGGCCGATGCCCCGCGCCCCCTTGGCCGGTGTGACGGTGACGGTGCTCGACATGGCGCGTTCTCCCCTTCGTCAGGACCCACCTGCTGCCGCACCACGGTCCGCGACCCGCGGGCGCGGGTCCGCCGCAGGGCGGTCGAACCACCCATACGGGACCCACGCTAGCGACGACGACGACGGACCGCGCGGCGAACGCGCGCCTCAGCGCCATGCCCGGATGGGAGGATGCCGTCCGTGCGCATCACCCACCTGACGGACTGCTACCTTCCCCTGCTCGGCGGGATCGAGACCCAGGTCGCGCGCCTCGCGCAGCAGCAGGCGGCCGCCGGTCACGACGTCACGGTCGTCTGCACGACGCCTGCGCGCCCCGGCGCGCACGGCGTCACCACCGAGCAGGACGGGGAGGTCACCGTCCACCGCCTCGCCGCGCGCGTCCCGGGCGGCTACCCGGTCCACCCGCGCGCGCCGCACCACGTGGCGCGGATCCTGCGCGCGGACCGGCCCGACGTCGTGCATCTCCACATGGGCGTGCTCACGCCCTCGACCCAGGCGTCGCTGCGCACGGTCGTGCGCGCGGGGCTGCCCGCGGTGCTCACCGTGCACAGCGTCTGGGGTGGGGCGGAGAGGGCGTTCGCCGGGCTCGACCGCGTCGTGCGGTGGTCACGCTGGCCCGTGCTGTGGTCGGCGGTGAGCGAGCTGACGGCCGCTCCCCTGCGTCGCATCGTCGGCGACCACGGCGAGGTCGTGGTGCTGCACAACGGCCTCGATCTCGACGCGTGGCGCGTGCCACGCACCGAGCGCGCCGACCGCATGGAGGGCGCGGCCGTCCACGTCGTCGCGGCGACGCGGTTCGCGCCGCGCAAGCGCGTGCTGCCGCTCCTCGAGGTCGTGCGCGACGCCGTCGCGCGCCTCCCCGAGGGCGCGCTCCACGTGACGCTCGCCGGGGACGGCCCCGAGCTGGCCGACGCGCGGCGCTTCGTCGCGGAGCACGGGCTGGGGTCCGTCGTGTCGCTCCCCGGCCGCCTCGACGCGACGGGGCTCAAGCGGCTCTACGCGCGCGCCGACGTGTTCGCCGCGCCCGCCGTCGAGGAAGCGTTCGGGATCGCGGCGCTGGAGGGCCAGGCCGCCGGGCTCGCCGTCCTGACCCGCTCGCAGTCGGGCGTCGCGGAACGCCTCACGGACGGCGTCGACGCGCTCGTCGCGGACGACGACGCCGGGCTCACCGACGCGATCGTGCGCCTCGCGACCGAGGACGGTCTGCTCGACCGGATCGTCACGCACAACCGCGACGTGCCGTCGTCGGCGGGCTGGCCGCGCGTGCTCGCCGACGTGGAGCGGGCATACGGACGGGCCGCGACGATCGCCGTGGATCGTCGGGCCCGTCCGTCCCGCTAGGGGGTCACTCCCACTCGATGGTGCCCGGGGGCTTGCTCGTCACGTCGAGCACGACGCGGTTGACCTCGGAGACCTCGTTGGTGATGCGCGTCGAGATGACGGACAGCACGTCGTAGGGCAGGCGCGTCCAGTCCGCCGTCATCGCGTCCTCGGACGAGACGGGGCGCAGCACGATCGGGTGGCCGTAGGTGCGGCCGTCGCCCTGGACGCCGACCGAGCGCACGTCGGCGAGCAGCACGACGGGGCACTGCCAGATCTCGTTGTCGAGTCCCGCCTTGGTCAGCTCCTCGCGCGCGATCGCGTCGGCGGCGCGCAGCGTCTCCAGGCGGTCCGCCGTGACCTCGCCGACGATGCGGATGCCGAGGCCGGGACCGGGGAACGGCTGGCGGGCGACGATCTCCTCGGGCACGCCGAGCTCGCGGCCGACGGCGCGGACCTCGTCCTTGAACAGCGTGCGCAGCGGCTCGACGAGCGAGAACTGCAGGTCGTCGGGCAGGCCGCCGACGTTGTGGTGGCTCTTGATGTTCGCCGCGCCCTCGCCGCCGCCGGACTCGACGACGTCCGGGTACAGCGTGCCCTGGACGAGGAACTTGACCTCGGCCCCGTGCTCGCCCGCGTCCTCGACGATCTGGCGCGCGGAGTCCTCGAACACGCGAATGAACTCGCGGCCGATGATCTTGCGCTTGGTCTCAGGGTCGCTGTGCCCCGCGAGCGCGGTGAGGAACCGCTCCTTCTCGTCGCGGATCACGAGGTTGACGCCGGTCGCCGCGACGAAGTCGCGCTCGATCTGCTCGACCTCGCCCGCGCGCATGAGGCCGTGGTCCACGTGCACGCACGTGAGCTGGTCGCCCACCGCGCGCTGCACGAGCGCCGCCGCGACCGCGGAGTCGACGCCGCCGGAGAGCGCGCAGATGACGCGCGCGTCGCCGACCTGGGCGCGGATCGCCGCGACCTGGTCCGCGATGACGTTGCCGGGCGTCCAGTCCGGGGCCAGCCCCGCGCCGTCGTACAGGAAGTGCTCCAGCACGGTCTGGCCGTGCGCGGAGTGCTTGACCTCGGGGTGCCACTGCACGCCGTAGAGGCGGCGCGACGTGTCCTCGAACGCCGCGACGGGCGAGCCGGCCGACGTCGCGAGGACCTCGAAGCCCTCGGGCGCGCGGAGCACGGCGTCGCCGTGGCTCATCCACGTGGTCTGGTTCTGCGGCGTGCCGTCGAGCAGCACGCCCGCGGCGCACACCTCGACCTCGGTGCCGCCGTACTCGCGCAGGCCCGTCTGGGCGACCTCGCCACCGAGCGCCTTCGCCATGGCCTGGAAGCCGTAGCAGATGCCCATGACGGGCACGCCGGCGGCGAACAGCGCCGGGTCGACGAACGGGGCGCCGGTCGCGTACACCGACGACGGACCGCCGGAGAGGATGATCGCCACCGGGTCCTTCGCGAGCATCTGCTCGACCGTGAAGGTGTGCGGCACGATCTCGGAGTAGACCTTGGCCTCGCGCACACGGCGCGCGATGAGCTGCGCGTACTGGGCGCCGAAGTCGACGACGAGCACGGGGCGCGGGGTCGCGGCGACCTCGGCGGTGGTGGGGGTGTCGGGAGCGGTGGCGGGTGACGTCACCGCTCCAGGATAGTCGCCGCGCGGCGCGGTCCCGTCCCGCGTCTCAGGCGCCGGTGGGCTCGGCGGCGCGCTCGGCCGCTCGCTCGGCGACCCGCCCGCGCAGCACCCGGGCCGCGGCCTCCGGGTCCGGCGCCTGCGTGATCGCCCGCACCACGACGACGCGGTCCGCCCCGGCGTCGAGGACGGCGTCCAGCCGGTCCGCGTCGATCCCGCCGATGGCGAACCACGGGGTGGCAGGACGCGTCGCGGCGACGTCGCGCAGCAGGTCGAGCCCGACGGCGGCGCGGCCGGGCTTGGTCGGCGTCGCCCACAGGGGGCCGACGCAGAAGTAGTCGACGTCCGGGTCCGCCTCGGCGGCGGCGGCCTGGTCGGCCGAGTGCGTCGACCGGCCGAGCACGGGGCCGCCGCCGAGCAGGGCTCGCACCGCAGGGACGGGCAGGTCACGCTGCCCCATGTGCACCACGGGCGCCCCGGTCAGCCGTGCGACGTCGGCCCGGTCGTTGACGGCCCACAGCGCGCCGTGCTCCGTCGCGACCCGCGCGACGAGCTCCTGGAGCTCGAGCTCGCGCGCCGCGTCGAGCGTCTTGTCGCGGAGCTGGACCACGTCGACACCACCGGCGAGCGCCGCCCGGAGGAAGTCCTCGAGGTCGCCGCGCTCCTCGCGCGCGTCGGTGCACAGGTAGAGGCGCGCGTCGGCGAGGCGGGTGCGCGCGGCGTCCGGAGCCGGCAGCGCGTGGGTGGCGGGAGTGGCGAAGGTCTCGGGGCTCACCCGCCGGAGCCTAGCGTCGGCGTGCCCGGGGCAGGCGGTACTGTGGCCGACAGCACGGGAGCCCCGCACGGGGCTGAGAGGGCGTCGGAGCCGACCGTCGAACCTGATCTGGGTCATGCCAGCGAAGGGAGCGCGCATGCACACCCCTGTCCGTCCTGGGCCCCGCTCGCCGGGAGCCGGTCCTGCCCTGCCCGACGGCGCGCGCGACGTCGTCGTCGTGGGTGGCGGGATCGTGGGGCTCGCCGTGGCGTGGCGCGCCGCGCGTGCGGGGCTGACCGTCACGGTGCTCGACCCGTCGCCGGGCGACGGCGCGACGCACGCCGCCGCCGGGATGCTCGCCCCGGTCACCGAGGCCGACTTCGGCGAGGACGACGCGCTGCGCCTGCACCTCGCCGCCGCCGCGGCATGGCCCGGCTTCGCGGCCGACCTGCACGCCGCGACCGGTGCCGACGTCGGCCTGCGCACCGCGGGCACCCTCACGGTCGCGTACGACGGCGACGACCTCGCGCTGCTCCGGCGCCTCCTCGCCCTCCACGCCGCGCACGGCCTCGCGTCGCACGAGCTCACGGTGGCCGACGCGCGCCGACGCGAGCCCTACCTGGGCCCGAGGGTCGCGGGCGCGGCCTGGGCCCCGGCCGACCACGCGGTCGACCCGCGTGCGACGCACGCGGCGCTGCTCGGCGCGCTCGGCGGGCGCGCCGGGCCGAGGGCGCTCGCGGGCGCGGACAGCGGTGCCGAGATGCGCGCCGCCGTCGTGCGGGCGACCGCGACGCGGCTCGCGCTCGACCCCGCCGGGCGGGTCGTCGGGGTGCACGACGACGCGGGCCGGCTCCACGCGGCGGGCGCGGTCGTCGTCGCGGCGGGCTGGGAGTCCGGCGCGCTGCTCGCGGACGTGCCGGGCGTCGTCGTGCCGACACGGCCGGTCAAGGGGCAGACGCTGCGCCTCGACGCCGGACCGGACCTCGCGCTCGAGCACGTGGTGCGCGGGGTCGTGCAGGGGCGGCCGGTGTACGTCGTGCCGCGCGACCCCGTACCCGACGGACAGGGTCACGGCTGCGCGGGGCACCGCGAGGTCGTCGTCGGCGCGACGACCGAGGAGAACCCCGACGACCGGCGAGCGACCGCGGGCGGCGTCTTCGCCCTGCTGCGCGACGCGCGCGCCCTGCTGCCCGGGATCGACGAGGCCGCGCTCGTCGACGTGACGCCCCGGGCGCGCCCCGCGACCCCGGACAACCTGCCGCTCGTCGGCCCGACCGGCGTCCCGGGGCTGCACCTCGCGACCGGGCACGGGCGCAACGGCATCCTGCTCGCACCGCTCACCGCCGACGCGGTCGTCGCCGGCCTCACCGGCACCCCGCTCCCCGCCGACGTCGCCGCCGCCCTCTCCCCGACCCGCACCGACCGCTTCGCCGAACCCGGGGCTGTCCCCCGGTTCGCATCGGATCCGGGGAACGACCCCGGGTTCGGCGCCGGCCGGTCGGCCGACTTTTCCACCACGACACCGAGGTGATTCCCGTGATCGCACCCGCTCCGACCGCGCTCGTCAACGGCGAGCCGTACCCGCTCGACGCCCCCGTGCACCTCGAGCAGCTCGTCGCGGCGCTCGTGCCCGCGTACGTCGCCGACGGGACGCCGCAGGGTGTCGCCGTCGCGGTGGGCGACGCCGTGGTGCCGCGCGGCTCGTGGGCGACGACCGTCGTCGCGCCCGGCGACCGCATCGAGATCGTCACCGCCGTCCAGGGCGGCTGAGGAGGACCCGTGACCACGACCGACATCTCCCCCGCGCCCGCGAGCCGACCGTCCGACGGCGACGACCCGCTCGTCGTCGCCGGCACGACCATCGGGTCGCGCCTCGTCATGGGCACCGGCGGGGCGGCGAACCTGCTCACGCTCGAGGACGCGCTCGTCGCGTCGGGCACCGCCCTGACGACGGTCGCGATGCGACGCGTCGCCGTGCGCGCCGGCGGGGAAGCGAGCCCCGACTCGGGGATCTGGGCGCTGCTCGCGCGCCTCGGCATCCGCGCGCTGCCCAACACGGCCGGGTGCTTCTCGGTGCGCGAGGCCGTGCTCACCGCGCACCTCGCGCGCGAGGCGTGCGGCACCGAGTGGGTCAAGCTCGAGGTGATCGCCGACGACGTCACGCTCCTGCCTGACCCCGTCGGGCTCGTCGAGGCGGCGGAGCAGCTCGTGCGCGACGGGTTCGTCGTGCTGCCCTACACGAACGGCGACCCGATCCTCGCGCGCCGGCTCGAGGACGTCGGGTGCGCCGCCGTCATGCCCCTCGGTGCGCCGATCGGCACGGGCCTCGGCATCCTCAACCCGCGCAACATCGAGGCGATCGCCGCCGCGGCCCGGGTGCCCGTGATCCTCGACGCGGGGATCGGCACGGCGTCCGACGCCACGCAGGCGATGGAGCTCGGGTGCGACGGCGTCCTGCTCGCCACCGCCGTCACGCGCGCCGCCGACCCGGTCCGCATGGCGCACGCGATGCGCCTCGCGGTCGACTCGGGCCGCCTCGCCGCCGGCGCCGGCCGCATCCCCCGCCGCGAGGGCGCCCTCGCGAGCTCGTCCCCGCAAGGCCGCCTCGACCTCGCCCTCTGACCACGAGGGGCAACCCTGGTAGACCGAGGCAGAACCCCGGTCGCGCGAGGTAGAACCCTGGTCACGCGAGGTAGAACCCTGGTCACGCGAGGTAGAACCCTGGTCACGCGAGGTAGAACCCTGGTCACGCGAGGTAGAGCCCTGGTCGCACGAAGTAGAACCCTGGTCGCACGAAGTAGAACCCTGGTCCGCGAAGTAGAACCCTGGTCCGCGAAGTAGAACCGGGGTCGTGCCCGACGGCGGCCGCCGGGCCGGCGGTCAGGTCCCCGACTTCGAACGACCACGCGGGCGATCGCCCAGGTGCGGGAGGACCGGGGTGAGACGGCGCAGGGCGGGGTGGGTGGTGGTGCCGCGTCGTGGCGGGCCTGGCGGGAGCCGCGAGGAACGAGCGGCGGATGGTAGACGCGGCACCACCACCCACCCCGCCCACCCAGGCCAACCACACGCCGTCGAGCACAAGAACCACAGTTCTACCTCGCGCGACCAGGGCTCTACCTCGCGCGACCAGGGCTCTACTTCGTGCGACCAGGGCTCTACCTCGCGCGACCAGGGTTCTACCTCGGTGGGGCGGCGGCCGCGAGGGCGTCGAGGAGGGCGGGGACGCCGCCGACCACCGAGCGGGCGTCGATCCCCGCCGCGCGGGCGACGTCGGCGACGCGGGCCGAGCGGGCGCCGACCGCGCACAGGACGAGCACGGTTCGGTCCGTCGGGAGGGCCGCGAGCGCCGCGGCGGGGTCGCCCGTGAGGAACGTCCCGCTCGGCACGAGGGTCGACCCGGGCAGGGGGCGCACCTGCGCCTCCCAGTCCTCGCGCACGTCGAGGAGGTACGGCGCCGCACCGTCGTGACCCAGCAGGGCCGCGGCGTCGTGGGCGGCGACGTCGCGCTCCCCCGCGACCGGCCTGGTGCCCGACGTCGCCGGAGCGAGCCCGCAGAACGCGGCGTAGGAGTCGTCGCTCGGCAGGAGCGCGGTGACGGGGTCGCGCGTCGGGTCGGCGCGCACGGTGAGCTGTCGCCACGAGAGCTCGAGCGCGTCGTAGACGGCGAGGCGACCGAGCAGCGTCGTCCCGGCACCGGTGACGAGCTTGATCGCCTCGGTCGCCATGACGGAGCCGACGGTCCCGCACATCGCGCCGAACACCCCGCCGGTCGCGCAGTCGGGCGCGGCACCGGGCGGCGGCGGAACGGGGAAGACGTCGCGGTACGTGACGCCGCGCCCCTCGCCGTCCCCGGGGCCGACGGGAGCCGCGCCGCCCGGGAGCGGGACGTCGTCGGGCGCCGCGAACCGCGGCGCGCCCCAGAAGACGCTGACCTGTCCCTGGAAGCGGTAGATCGAGCCCCAGACCACGGGGAGGCCGAGGACCTCGGCCGCGTCGGAGACGAGGTAGCGCGTGGGGAAGTTGTCGGCGCCGTCGAGCACGACGTCGTAGCCGCGCAGCACGTCGAGCGCGGTGTCCGCGTCGAGGCGCAGCGCGTGCTCGACCACCCGGACGTGCGGATTGACGTCGGCGATCGCGTCGCGCGCGGAGTGGACCTTGCGGCGTCCCACGTCGGGGCCGCCGTGGATGACCTGGCGCTGGAGGTTGGACGTGTCGACGACGTCGTCGTCGACGATGCCGATCGTCCCGACGCCCGCGGCGGCGAGGTAGAGCAGCGCGGGGCTGCCGAGGCCGCCCGCGCCGACGACGAGCACGCGCGCGGCGGCGAGGCGACGCTGGCCCTCGGGGCCCACGCCGGGCAGGGCGAGGTGGCGCGCGTACCGCTCGAGCTCGGCGGTGGTCAGCTCGGGACCGGGCGCGACGAGGGGCGCGAGGGCCGCCGTCATGACGCGTACTGCTCCTCCAGGACGGCGAGCTTGGCCTCGGCCTCGGCGTGCACCTTCTTCTCGAGGATGAACGACATGACCGGCACGACGCCCGCGAAGACCATGGTCGCGAGCCGGCCCCAGCCCCAGCGCATCTTGGTCCACAGGTCGAGCACCGTGACGAGGTAGACCACGTAGATCCAGCCGTGCGCGAAGGGGATCCAGGAGACGTACCGCATGATCCCGTCGACGTCGACGAACTGACCGACCCCGTACTTGACGAGCATCTCGACGCACAGGACGAGCAGCATGACACCCGTGATGATCGCGAGGACCCGGTAGCGAGCGAGCGCGCCGCGCGCCTTGCGGATCGCGGTGCGCGCGGCCTCCGTGCTCGGCGTGGCCACGTCGGCGGGCGCGTCGGTCGGGGTGGGCGTGGCCGGGTCCTGCGTGGTCATGGGAGAGGTCCTCGTTCCGGGCGAGACGGCCGCCGCGGTCCCTGCCGCGCGCGGTGGCGTGCGACGCGGTCGCAGCGGTTAAAGCGTCGCCGCGTGTCGGACGCCGAACCTAGGGTAGAACACCGTGCGACCCCTCCCCCTCCCCGACCCGGGGACCCCCGACCTGCGCGGACCGACGCGCTACCTGCTCTGGCTGGCCAGACGCCAGTGGACCGTGCTCACCGTCTCCGTGCTGCTGGGCCTCGCCAACTTCGCGTGCCAGGCGTTCCAGCCGTACATGCTCGGCCGCGCGCTCGACGAAGGGCTGGCCGAGGGGTTCGGGCCGGAGCTGTGGCGCTGGGCGGGCCTCCTGCTCGCGCTGGGCCTGGGGATCGTCGTCACGGGCGTGACGCAGCACCGGTTCGACATCGCGAACTGGCTGCGCTCCGCGCTCACCACGTCCCAGCTCGTGGGCGACGTCACCGCGCGCTCCGGCGACGCGATCACGGAGGAGCTGCCCACGGGCGAGGTCGTGTCGACGGTCGCGAGCGACGCCATGCGCGTCGGCCAGCTCTTCTCGATGATGGGCCAGTTCCTCGGTGCGCTCGGCGCGTACGTCGTGGTGGCCGTGATCATGCTCACGACGTCGCTCCAGCTCGGGCTCGTCGTCGTGCTCGGTCTTCCCGTGGTCGCGGCCGTGCTCGCGCTGCTCGTCAAGCCGCTCCAGCAGCGGCAGGCCGCGCAGCGCGAGGCGCAGGGCCGCCTCACGACGCTGGGCGCCGACACCGTCTCCGGCCTGCGGATCCTGCGCGGCATCGGCGGCGAGGGCGTGTTCGTCGGCCGCTACGCGCGGCAGTCGCAGAAGGTGCGCGAGGCCGGCGTGAAGGTCGCGCACACGCAGGCCACGCTCGACGCGCTCCAGGTGCTCCTGCCGGGCCTCCTCGTCGTGCTCGTCGTCTACCTCGGCGCGACGGCGGCGCTGGCGGGCGACATCACGCCCGGGCAGCTCGTCGCGTTCTACGGGTACGCCGCCTTCCTCGGCTGGCCGCTCCAGGTCGCGACCCAGATGCTCAACATCGCCACGCGCGCCCACGTCGCGTCGCGCAAGATCGTGCGCGTCCTCGCGGTCGAGCCCGCCGCGGGCGCGACCCCGGCGACCGCGCCCATGCCGCCCGAGGGCAGCCCTCTCGTCGACGAGACGAGCGGCCTCGTCCTCGAGCCGGGCCGCGTCGTCGCGCTCGTGTCCGCGGACCCCGACGCGTCGGCGGCCGTGGCGACACGCCTGGGCCGGTTCGACGACGCCGCGGAGGCCGCCACGCCCGTGCGGCTCGGCGGGACGCTCCTCGCCGACCTGGACAAGCACGCGCTCCGGCGCCGGGTCGTGGTCGCCGAGGCGACGCCGCAGCTCTTCTCGGGCGCGCTGCGCGACGAGCTCGACCCGCGGGGTTCTGCCACGGAGGCCGACGTGCTCGCCGCCGTCACGGTCGCCGACGCCCACGACGTGCTCGACTCCGTCCCCGACGGCCTCGCGGGCGAGCTGCCCGAGAAGGGCCGGTCGCTCTCGGGCGGCCAGCGCCAGCGCGTCGCGCTCGCGCGCGCGCTGCTCACCGAGCCCGAGGTCCTCGTGCTCGTCGAGCCGACGAGCGCCGTCGACGCCCACACCGAGGCACGGATCGCCGCGAGCCTCGCGGACGCCCGGCGCGGCCGCACGACGCTCGTCGTCACCGCGTCACCGCTCGTGCTCGAGCACGTCGACGAGGTCCTGCTCCTCGAGGGCGGTCGCGTCACCGCCCGCGGCACGCACCGCGACCTCGTGGACCGCGCCCACGCGCCCGGCGCCGCGCCGGACGACGACGCGGCCCGCTACCTGCGCGTCGTCGGGCGCTCGCTCGACGAGCCCGTCCTCGCCCGCACCGCACCCGAAGGAGGAGAGTCGTGAAGCTCCCTGTCGCGGACGGCCCCGCCGTCCGCGCCGCCGCCGGGCGGCTCTTCGCCCGCCACCGCGGCACGTTCGTCCTGATCGCCGTCCTCCACACGCTGGCCGCCGTCGCCGGGCTCGTCGGGCCGTGGCTGCTCGGCCGGCTCGTCGACGCCGTCACCGAGGGCACGACCTCGTCCTACGTGACGACGGTCGTCGCCGTCGGCGCGGGAGCCGTCGTCGCGCAGGCGGTGCTGCGCCGGTACGCGCAGCGCCTGTCCATGGTGTTCGGCGAGACGGTGTTCGCCGAGCTGCGCGAGGACCTCGTCGAGACGGTGACGTCGCTCCCGCTGTCGACCGTCGAGCGCGCCGGCACGGGCGACCTCGTGGCGCGCACGACCAACGACGTCGACCGGATCCAGCACGCGGTGCGCTTCGGCGTGCCGCAGCTCCTGGTGGCGGTCGTGACGCTCGTGCTCACGGTCGTGGCGTCGGTCGTCGTCGCGCCGCTCGTCGCGATCGCGCTGTTCGTCGGCGTCCCGCTGCTGGTCGTCGTCTCGCGCTGGTACCTCAAGCGCGCGTCGGCGGGCTACCAGCGTGAGGCCGCCGCGTACGCGACGCTCAACGGCACCATCACGGAGAACGTGGAGGGCGCTCGCACGGTCGACGCGCTCTCGTTGACCGAGCGGCGCAAGGCCCGCGTGCGGGCCGACCTCACCGAGGCGTACGAGTCCGAGCGGTACACGCTCGGGCTGCGCACCGTGCTGTTCCCGGGCATCGACCTCGCGATCGCGATCGCGCCCGTCGCGGCGCTCGTGTGGGGAGCGTGGCTGCTGTCGCAGGGCCAGACGACGCTCGGCGCCGTCGCCACGGTGACGACCTACGCGTTCCAGCTCGCCGGGCCGGTGTGGAACCTCATCTTCTGGCTCGACGAGATCCAGGTCGCCGCGGCCTCGTACGCCCGGATCGTCGGCGTCGCGCAGGTGCCGGGCGACCGCACCGCGACGGGCGACGTGCCCGACGGCGACCGGCTCGTCGCGCGCGACGTCGAGTACGCCTACCGCGAGGGCCACCCCGTGCTGCACGGCGTCTCGCTCGACCTCGAACCGGGCGAGCGGCTCGCCGTCGTCGGCCCGTCCGGCGCGGGCAAGTCGACGCTCGGGCGCATGCTCGCCGGCATCCACCCGCCCACGGCCGGCTCGGTCCGCTCGGGCGGCGTGCGGCTCGTGGACCTCCCGCTGGAGGACCTGCGGCGCGAGGTCGCGCTCGTCACGCAGGAGCACCACGTGTTCGTCGGCACGCTCGCGGACAACCTGCGGTTGGCCAAGGTCGACGCGAGCGACGCCGAGCTCCGCGACGCGCTCGACGCCGTGGACGCGCGCGGGTGGGCGGAGTCCCTGCCCGACGGCCTGGAGACGACCGTCGGGTCGGGCGGGCACGTGCTCACGCCCGCGCAGGCGCAGCAGGTCGCGCTCGCGCGGCTCGTGCTGCTCGACCCGCACACGCTCGTGCTCGACGAGGCGACGTCGCTCCTCGACCCGCGCGCGGCACGCCACCTCGAGCGCTCCCTCGACGCCGTGCTCGCGGGCCGGACGGTGGTCGCGATCGCGCACCGCCTGCACACCGCGCACGACGCCGACCGCGTCGCCGTGGTCGACGGCGGCCGCATCAGCGAGATCGGCCCGCACGACGAGCTCGTCGCGGCGGGCGGCGACTATGCCCGTCTCTGGCACTCCTGGCAGCAGGAGTAGAGCCGGTCGGTGTCAAGATGGTGCAGATGCCTGACACCACGAGCGACGCCCTGAACGACCTCCCGACCCTCCCTGCTCCCTGGCGGGCCCGCGTCCCCGGCTACGCCGACATCGACGCGCTCGTCGGGCTGCGACGTCTGGACGAGCTCCAGGGGACGGGCTCGACGCACGTCGACCCCGCCGGGATCGAGTCCGAGGTCGCGGGCCTGGCCTCGTGGACGCGGCGCCAGCTCGTCGCGGTCGGGCCGGACGACGTCCCGCGGGCCTGGATCACCGTGCACGACCGCGCCTCGGGGCGGGCGACGGTCTGGGGCTACTTCGACCGCGACGTGCACGACGTCGACGCGATCGCCGACGCGTTCTACCGGTGGGCGGAGCGCACGGCGGTCGCGATGGCACGCCTGCGCGGCGTCACGGCGACGCGCCTCGACGAGAGCCCGTTCGCGAAGGACACGCGCCAGGCCGAGTGGCTCACCCGGGCCGGGTACGCGAGACGGCGCAGCTGGCTGCACATGACGCGCCCGGTCCTCCCGGAGGAGTCCGCGCTCGCGCCGCGCGCGGGGGTCACGGTGCGCCCCGTCGAGCGGCACGAGAACGGGATGCCCGTGGCGGCGGACCTGCAGGTCGTGCACCAGATGCTGGAGACGTCCTTCCAGGACCACTTCAACTCCTACCGGGAGAGCTTCTCGGAGTTCGTGCAACGCCTCCGCGAGGACCCCGGCCACAGCTGGGACCACTGGTGGCTCGCGTACGTGGAGACCGACGACGGGCGCCGCGTGCCCGCCGGCACCGTGGTGTGCTCGTCCCTCGCCGCGCACGACGGCGGGGCGCGCGGCACCTACGTCGAGTACATCGGGGTGACGCGGGCCGCCCGCGGCCGCGGCGTGGCGAAGTCGCTGTTGTCCACCGTGATCGCGGACGCCGCACGGGACGGTCGCGACCGCGTGGCGCTCGAGGTCGACGCGGACTCTCCCACCAAGGCCGACCAGCTCTACCGCTCGCTCGGCTGGAAGACGGACTACGTCACCGAGTCGTGGTTCAAGGACCTCGACCTCGACGACTGACGCCCCGCCCGCCGGCCGAGGCACCTTGGGCGGGGCC
Organism: Cellulosimicrobium sp. GQ32; assembly: GCF_059758455.1. Taxonomy (NCBI): domain Bacteria; kingdom Bacillati; phylum Actinomycetota; class Actinomycetes; order Micrococcales; family Promicromonosporaceae; genus Cellulosimicrobium; species Cellulosimicrobium sp. GQ32. The sequence continues at coordinate 322,659 of NZ_JCAXEP010000003.1, forward strand.
GGCTCGTCTGACGTCCGAGGGGCCGCCGCGGTTCGGGCGCCGCGGCTCAGTCGCCGGGAAGGCCGGCGATCCCCGCGTCCTCACCGCGCGCGCGGCGCTTGCCGCCCGCCGCCTCGTCGCGGACGAGCCGGATCCACAGCAGCACGGCGAAGCCGCCGAACACCCACCACTGCAGCGCGTAGAAGAGGTTCTGCAGGTTGAGACCGGTCCCGCCCTCGATCGTCGGGCGCGGGAGCTGCGCCGGACCGCCCTCGGCGGCCGACGGCTGCGCCGGGTCGGACGACAGCAGCACGAGGTACCCCGAGTACATCGGCCCGCCCCACTCGTTGACGAGCGCCCCGGTCGAGATGGCGTCGGTGAGTCCCGGCGCGGTCCCGCCCTGGCCCGCGGCCTCCGATGCCTGGAGGTAGCCGGTGAGCCGCACGACGCCGTCCGGCGGGTCGAGCGCGGCGCTCTCCTCGGGCGTGGCGACCCAGCCGCGGACCACGGGCAGCACGGGAGCGCCGGAGAGGTCGGCCCACGACGCCCCCTGCGTCCCGTCGTCCGTCACGTTCAGGGGTGTGAGGACGAGGTAGCCCACCCGACCGTCGAGCGCACGGTTCTCCACGAGGAGCTGGCCCTCCGGGTCGTACTCCCCCTCGACCCAGGCCTGCCGGCCGACGAGCTCGCCCGGGAAGGAGGACTGCGGCGGGAGCAGCACCCCCACGCCCTCGGGTCCGGCGGCCTCGAGCTCCGCCGCCTCCTGCTGCGCCGCGAGCTCGGCGCGCTGCTGCGCGCGGTCGAGCTGCCAGACGCCGAGCCGTGCGCACACGGCGGCGGCCAGGAGGAACAGCACGAGCAGACCGACCACGCGGGGCTGGCGGGCGACCGCCCAGAACGAACGCGGGGCGGTGGGCTCGGGCACGACCCCACGGTAGCCGGGCTGCCTGCGAGAACCCGCATCGCGGGCGTCGTACCGGGCGAACCTCACACCGGTGTGGTCCGATGGGTGCCCGGGGAACGAGACGGACGACGGGCCGGCGACGAGGCCGGCGCCCGAGAGGAGCATCCGTGACGCACCGCGCCCGACGCCACCGCCTGCGGTCGGCCGCCACCGCCATGCTCGTGCTCGCGGCGGGCGCGGTCGCCGCACCGGCCGCCGCGGCGGACTTCCCGATCGAGGAGCCGTTCGGGAGCACGACGCCGAACGATCCCGCCTGGGTCCCGTTCGGGGAGGCGACGCTCACGGGTGAGGGAGACGGCTGGCTCCGCCTCACCGACGTCGACACGACCAACGGCGGGTTCGGCGGCTACGTGCTCGACAGCCCGTTCCCGACGGACCTCGGCGTGGTGGTCGAGTTCGAGTACGCGACGTGGGGCGGTCAGGAGCTGGGCGGCAACCGGGGCGACGGGTTCTCGTTCTTCCTCCTGGACGGGTCGTTCCCCGCCGCGGTCGGCGGGGACGGCGGGTCGCTCGGGTACACGTTCCTCCAGGGCGGGTACGCGGGCGTCGGGTTCGACGAGTTCGGCAACTTCTCCGCCGGCGTCGGCGGCCCTGGCCCGCAGCCCGGGTTCGTGTCGGTGCGCGGCTCCTACGCCGCAGCCACCCCGTGGGGCTACCTCACGGGGGTGCCCGGCCCCGGCGGGAGCGTCGAGACCGTGCCCCCGGGCGGGGGCGACCCGAGCCGCGCGTTCGTCCGCACCGTCCGCGTCGTCGTCACGCCCGCGCCGAGCACCGACCTCCTGTCGGTCTGGAGCGACACGGGGCCGGGCACCGCGCTCGAGCCGCTCATCGACGAGTTCGACGTCGGCGGCGCCGCGGGGCAGCCGGAGCTCCCGGCGACGTTCAAGCTCGGCTTCGGCGCGTCCACCGGCGGCGCGACCAACTACCACGAGATCCGGAACCTGCGCGTCGTCGTCCCGACCGTCCTCGCCGTCGAGAAGACGACGAGCACGCCGGTCGTCGAGTCCGGCGGCCGCGTCTCCTACCAGCTCGAGGTGACGAACGAGTACGTCAACGACGTCGTGGGCGCCCGGGTCGTCGACGACGTCCCGGCCGGGCTCACCGACGTCACCTGGACCTGCGCCGCGACCGGCGGCGCGGCCTGCGGGGCGACGTCGGGGTCGGGCAACGCGATCGACGCGACCGTCGACCTGCCGCGGCTCACGGGCGCCACGCCGACGGCGGCGGCGGTCTTCACCGTGACCGGGACCGCGCCGTTCGTCGACGCCGAGACCGTCCTGACGAACACGGCCGAGGTGGTCGCCCCACCCGACCGCGAGGACCTCACGGACAACACCTCGTCCGTCGACGTCACCGTCCTGCCTGCCGCCGACCTCGCGGTCACCAAGGAGCTCACCAGCCCGGCGCCGCTCCTGCTCGGAGAGCCCGTCGAGTACGTCGTGGACGTGACCAACGAGGGCCCCGGGAGCGCGCGCGGCGTCGTCGTCGCGGACGTCCTGCCGCCCGCCCTCGACCCGGCGAGCGTCGTCGCCGACGGGTGCACGCTGGAGGGCACGACCCTCGTGTGCCCGGTCGGTCCCCTCGCGTCCGGGGCGAGCGCGTCGTTCACGATCGCCGGCACCGTCGGCCCCGACGCCGCGACGTGCTCGGCGGGCGACGTCGTGCAGCGCGCCCGCGTGACCTCGACGTCCGGGGACCCGGACCCCTCGAACGACGTCGCCGAGGTCACGACGCCGTGCGTCGTCCCGGTCGCGCTCTCCGTCACGAAGACGGGCCCCGCGCAGGTGACCGGGGGCGAGGAGCTCCGGTGGGAGGTCGTCGTGACCAACGACGGCCCCGCCACGGCGCCCGGAACCGTCGTCCAGGACGCCGTGCCCGACGCCGTCACGGGCGTCTCGTGGACGTGCAGCGTCTCGGACGGGTCGGCCTGCGACGCGCCGTCGGGCACCGGGAACGAGGTCTCGACGACGGCGACCGTCCCCGCGGGCGGGACCGCGACGGTCGTCGTGACGGGCACGGCGCCCCCGGAGGCAGGCACGGTGGCGAACACCGCGACGGTCGAGCCGTGCGCGGCCTGCGTCGACGACGGTGACGGTCCGCACGAGGCGACCGCGACGACCACGGTCACCGCAGCCCCGGTCCCGGGCCCTGGCCCTGGCCCCGGCCCCGGACCCGGACCGCAGCAGCCCGGTACGCCCGGCCCCGGCCTCGCGTCGACCGGCGTGGACGTCGTCGCCGCGAGCGCCGCGGCGCTGGTCGCGGTCGCGCTGGGCACCGGGCTCGCGCTCCACGGCGGCCGGACCCGCCGCCGGACCTGAGTCCCGGGACCTAGGACCTTTTCTGCGGTCCCGGGCGGACGTCACACCGCCCGGAGCCGTCACGGACCGTGCAGGGCCTCGGTCGATGCGGTTGTATGAAGCCGTAGTCGTTCACGAACCCTTCCCCCTGCAGGAGCGTGAGATGAGCACGACCACCGCCACCGAGTCCACCGCCTGGCGACCCGCCGAGGTCGCACCGCTCGACGACGACACCCTGCGTCGCGTCGACGCGTGGTGGCGTGCGGCGAACTACCTGTCCGTCGGCCAGATCTACCTCCTGGCCAACCCGCTGCTGCGCACCCCGCTGGTGCGCGACGACGTCAAGCCGCGCCTGCTGGGGCACTGGGGCACGACGCCCGGCCTCAACTTCCTCTACGCGCACCTCAACCGCGCGATCGCGCAGCGCCGCCAGTCGACGATCTACGTCGCGGGCCCCGGCCACGGCGGCCCCGGCCTCGTAGCGAACGCGTACCTCGAGGGCACGTACTCCGAGACGTACACGGACATCACGCAGGACACCGAGGGTCTGCGCCGGCTCTTCCGCCAGTTCTCCTTCCCCGGCGGCATCCCGAGCCACGTCGCGCCGGAGACCCCCGGGTCGATCCACGAGGGCGGCGAGCTCGGCTACGCGCTCTCCCACGCGTACGGCGCCGCGTTCGACAACCCCGACCTGCTGGTCGCGGCGGTCGTGGGCGACGGCGAGGCGGAGACCGGACCGCTCGCGACGAGCTGGCACTCCAACAAGTTCGTCAACGCGCGCGACGACGGCGTCGTGCTGCCGATCCTGCACCTCAACGGGTACAAGATCGCCAACCCCACGGTGCTCGCGCGCATCAGCGACGACGAGCTGCGCGACCTCATGATCGGCTACGGCCACACGCCGTACTTCTTCACGGGCGGGTTCGACGGCGAGGACCACTTCGAGGTCCACCAGCGCTTCGCGAAGCTCCTCGACGAGGTGCTCAACCACATCGCGCAGATCAAGGCCGACGCCGCGGCGGGGAACGACGAGCGACCTGCGTGGCCGATGATCGTCTTCCGCACGCCCAAGGGCTGGACCTGCCCGCCCGTCATCGACGGCAAGAAGACCGAGGACTCCTGGCGCGCCCACCAGGTGCCGCTCGCGAGCGCCCGGGACACCCCGGAACACCTCGACGTGCTGCGCGGCTGGCTCGAGTCGTACCGGGCCGACGAGCTGTTCGACGAGGACGGCCGCCTGCACGACGACATCGCCGCGCTCGCCCCCGAGGGGACGCTGCGCATGAGCGACAACCCGCACGCCAACGGCGGGCTGCTGCTCAAGGACCTGCGGCTCCCGGACTTCCGCGACTACGCCGTGGACGTCAAGGGCCCGGGCAGTGCGATCGCGGAGTCGACGCGCGTCCTGGGGCAGTGGCTGACCGACGTCGTGCGGCTGAACCCGGACAACTTCCGGATCTTCGGTCCCGACGAGACCGCGTCGAACCGCCTCCAGGCGGTCTACGAGGTCACCGACAAGCAGTGGAACGCCGACTTCTTCGGTCCCGACGTCGACGAGCACCTCGCCCGAGCGGGCCGGGTCATGGAGATGCTGTCGGAGCACCAGTGCCAGGGCTGGCTCGAGGGCTACCTGCTCACCGGGCGCCACGGCCTGTTCACGAGCTACGAGGCCTTCATCCACATCGTCGACTCGATGTTCAACCAGCACGCGAAGTGGCTCAAGGTCACCAACCACATCCCGTGGCGTCGGCCGGTCGCGAGCCTCAACTACCTGTTGTCGAGCCATGTGTGGCGCCAGGACCACAACGGCTTCAGCCACCAGGACCCGGGCTTCATCGACCACGTCGTGAACAAGAAGGCCGAGATCGTCCGCGTGTACCTCCCGCCGGACGCCAACACGCTGCTCTCGACCTACGACCACTGCCTGCGCTCGCGCCAGTACGTGAACGTCGTCGTGGCGGGCAAGCAGCCGGCGCCGCAGTTCCTGTCCATGGAGCAGGCGATCGCGCACTGCACGCGCGGGCTCGGCATCTGGGAGTGGGCCGGCACCGAGGTCGAGGGCGAGGACCCGGACGTCGTGCTGGGCTCCGCGGGCGACGTGCCGACGCTCGAGGTGCTCGCCGCGGCGGACATCCTGCGCCGGCGCATCCCCGACCTGAAGGTCCGGGTCGTCAACGTCGTGGACCTCATGCGGCTCCAGGACGAGAACGAGCACCCGCACGGCCTCTCGGACAAGGACTTCGACACGCTCTTCACGTCCGACAAGCCCGTCATCTTCAACTACCACGGCTACCCGTGGCTGATCCACCGCCTCACGTACCGCCGCACCAACCACGCGAACATCCACGTGCGCGGCTACAAGGAGGAGGGCACCACCACCACCCCGTTCGACATGGCCATGCTCAACGACATCGACCGCTACCACCTGGTGATCGACGTCATCGACCGCGTGCCGTCCCTGCGCTCGACCTACGCGGGTCTGCGCCAGGAGATGGTCGACGCGCGGCTGACGGCCCGGCAGTACACCCGCGAGCACGGGGAGGACATCCCCGAGGTGCGCGACTGGGTGTGGCCGGACGTCGGCGAGACGGCGACCGAGGAGGGTGGACCGCAGTACAACGGCGCGAGCGCCGCCGTGCAGGACACCGGAGGAGACAACGAGTGAGCGAGACCGCTCGCAGCATCTACATCACCTCGCCCGAGGGCGAGACGGGCAAGTCCACGATCGCGCTGGGGGTCCTCGACCTGCTGGTCCGCAAGGTCCAGCGGGTCGGGGTCTTCCGGCCGGTCACCCGGGCCGCCGGCCCGGACGTGCAGGACTACGTGCTCGAGCTCCTGCTCGCGCACGACGGCGTGGACGTGACCGCGGAGCAGGCGATCGGCGTCACGTACGAGGACGTCCACGCCGACCCCGAGGGCGCGCTGTCGCAGATCGTCGCGCGCTACCACGAGGTCGCACGCCAGTGCGACTTCGTCGTGGTCGTCGGGACGGACTACACCGACGTCGCGGGGCCGACCGAGCTGTCGTTCAACGCGCGCGTCGCGGCGAACCTGGGCGCGCCGGTCCTCCTCGTCGTCTCCGGGAAGGGCCGCACGCCCGACGCCGTGGGCAACCTGATCGAGGTGAGCGTCGCCGAGCTGCGCTCCCAGCACGCACAGCCCATCGGCGTCGTCGCGAACCGGGTGCAGCCGGGCGACCTCGACGCGGTGCGTGCGCTGCTCGCCTCGCTCGGCCCCGACGGCGAGCCCCTCGCGGGGGCGGGGGCGCCGTCGGGCACGACGGCGGAGCCCGCCCCGGGCGCCCGGCTGCCCGGCTGGGCGGTGCCCGAGGACCCGTTCCTGGACGCCCCGACCGTGCGGATCCTCATGGAGGCCGTGGGCGGGAGGCTCGCGTTCGGCGAGGAGGAGCTCCTCGCGCGCGAGGCGACCGACCTGCTCGTCGGCGCCATGTCGTTCGAGCACCTGCTCGACCGGCTCACCGACGGCGCCGTCGTCATCACGCCCGGCGACCGCGTCGACATCCTCATCGGGCTGCTCGCCGCGCACTCGGCGTCAGGCTTCCCGTCGCTCGCGGGCGTCATCCTCAACGGCGGGTTCTTCCCGCCCGAGTCGACGGCGCGCCTCGTGGCCGACCTGGACCCGAGCCTGCCGATCATCCGCACCGACCTGGGGACGTTCCGCTCGGCGAGCGCCGCCGCGAGCGCGCGGGGCCGCGTGACCAAGGAGTCGCAGCGCAAGGTCGACACGGCGCTCGCGCTGTTCGAGCAGAGCGTCGACGGCGCGGCGCTCCTCGCGGGACTGGACGTCCCGCGTCCCGAGGTCGTCACGCCGCTCATGTTCGAGTACGAGCTGCTGTCCCGCGCCCGCGCGGACCGCAAGCACGTGGTGCTGCCCGAGGGCGACGACGACCGCATCCTGCGCGCCGCGTCCACGCTGCTCGGCCGCCAGGTCGCGGAGCTGACGATCCTCGGGGAGGAGCAGAAGGTCCGCGCCCGCGCGGCCGAGCTCGGCCTCGACATCGACGCCGCGCACGTGGTCAGCCCGCACGACCCGGAGCTGGTCGAGCGGTTCGCCGCGGAGTACCAGCGGCTGCGCGCGCACAAGGGCATGACGCTCGAGGAGGCGCGCGAGCGCGTCCAGGACGTCTCCTACTTCGGCACGATGATGGTCCACCTCGGCCTCGCGGACGGCATGGTCTCGGGCGCCAAGCACACGACGGCGCACACCATCAAGCCGTCGTTCGAGATCATCAAGACGCAGCCGGGCGTGTCCGTGGTGTCGTCCGTGTTCCTCATGTGCCTCCAGGACCGCGTGCTCGTCTACGGCGACTGCGCGGTCATCCCCGACCCCACGGCCGAGCAGCTCGCGGACATCGCGATCTCCTCGGCGGCGACGGCGCAGCAGTTCGGCGTCGACCAGCGGGTCGCGATGCTGTCCTACTCGACCGGCGAGTCCGGCTCGGGAGCCGACGTGGACAAGGTGCGCCGGGGCACGGCGCTCGTGCGCGAGCGCCGCCCCGACCTGTTCGTCGAGGGCCCGATCCAGTACGACGCGGCCGTGGACGCGTCCGTCGCGGCGTCGAAGATGCCGGGCTCGGACGTGGCGGGCCGCGCGACGGTGTTCATCTTCCCGGACCTCAACACGGGCAACAACACCTACAAGGCCGTGCAGCGCTCCGCGGGCGCCGTCGCCGTCGGCCCGGTCCTCCAGGGCCTCAACAAGCCGGTGAACGACCTGTCCCGCGGCGCGCTCGTGCAGGACATCGTCAACACCGTCGCGATCACCGCGATCCAGGCGCAGGCCCCGGCCGACGCCACCGACCCCACCTCTGACTCCCAGGGAGCCACGTCATGACGATCCTGCCCGAGGGCGAGCGCCCCAACCCCTACAGCGCCTACGGGGCGCACGGGTCCGTGCTCGTCATGAACTCGGGGTCGTCGTCGCTCAAGTACCAGCTCGTCAACCCCGTCGGCGGCGAGGCGATCGCGGCGGGCACGATCGAGCGCATCGGCGAGGAGTCCGGGATCATCAAGCACCGGTTCGCCGGGAACACGACGACGCGCGAGGAGCCCGTCGCGGACCACGGGCACGCGCTGCGCATCGCGCTGAGCATGTTCGACGAGGTCGGCCCGACGCTCTCGGACGCCGACGTGTACGCGGTGGGGCACCGCGTCGTGCAGGGCGGCTCGCTGTTCGCCGACCCGGTCCTCGTCGACGACGGCGTGCTCGAGCGGATCCGCTCGCTGTCCCCGCTCGCGCCGCTGCACAACCCGGCGAACGTCAAGGGCATCGAGGTCGCGCGGACGCTGCTCGGCGACGTGCCGCACGTGGCCGTGTTCGACACCGCGTTCTTCCAGCGGCTGCCGCAGCACGTCGCGACGTACGCCCTGGACGCCGAGGTCGCCGAGAAGTATGCGATCCGCCGCTACGGCGCCCACGGCACGAGCCACCAGTACGTGTCCGGGAAGGTCGCGCGCGTCCTCGGGCGCCGGATCGAGGGTCTCAACACGATCGTCCTGCACCTCGGCAACGGCGCCTCGGCGTCGGCCGTCAAGGGCGGCGTGCCGGTCGAGACGTCGATGGGCCTCACCCCGCTCGAGGGCCTCGTCATGGGCACGCGCACGGGCGACATCGACCCCGCGGTCGTGTTCCACCTCGCGCGCAACGCGGGCATGAGCATCGACGAGATCGACGACCTGTTCAACAAGCGCTCGGGCGTCAAGGGCCTGTCCGGCGTGAACGACTTCCGCGAGCTGCACCGGCTCATGGAGGCCGGCCACGAGGGTGCCCGCCTCGCGTTCGACGTGTACATCCACCGGCTGCGCAAGTACGTCGGCGCGTACGCCGCCGTGCTGGGCCGCGTGGACGTCGTCGCCTTCACCGCGGGCGTCGGCGAGCACGACGCCGAGGTGCGCGCCGCCGTCGTCGAGGGGCTCGAGCCGCTCGGCCTCGCTGTCGACCCGGACCGCAACGCCGTCGACTCCGGCGAGCCGCGCGTCATCTCGCCGGACTGGACGAGCACGCTCGTCATGGTGGTCCCGACGATGGAGGAGCTCGCCATCGCGCGCCAGTCCGTCGAGGTCGTCGAGGCCGCCTCGCGCGCCGGCTGAGCGCCCTCCGCACGACCGGCGAGCGCGCCCCCGCTCGCCGGTCGGTGGGATGCTCGGTCGGTGACCGTCCTCATCGACCCGCCCGCGTGGCCCGCGCACGGGACGCTGTTCAGCCATCTCGTGTCGGACGCCTCGCTGGCGGAGCTGCACGCGTTCGCGGCCTCGATCGGCGTGAGCCGCCGCGCGTTCGACCTCGACCACTACGACGTCGCCGCCGAGCGGTACGACGTCGCCGTGGCGGCGGGGGCCGTCCCCGTCGGCGGGCGCGAGCTCGCCCGGCGGCTCGGGTCGTCCGGGCTGCGCGTGCCGGGCCGCGCGCGGCGCGCGGCGAAGGCCGACGCGCTGCTCGCCCGCTGGGACGCGCTGCTGCCCGGGGCCCGGGACGTCGGCGTGGACCTCGTCGAGCGCTGGCACGAGCCGCACCGCGTCTACCACGGGCCCGAGCACCTGGTGCACGCGCTCGACTCGCTCGCGCTCCTGGAGGGGCGCGCGCCCGGGGTGCCCGACGACGTCGCTGCGCCCGGGCGGGCGGGCGGCGGCGCGGCGTCGGGCAGGACGACGGGCGTCGGCTCCGGCGACGCGCCTGGCAGCGCCGCGGCGACCCAGCTCGCGCTGTGGTTCCACGACGCCGTGCACGACGGCGAGGCGGGTCGCGACGAGGAACGGTCCGCCGACCTGGCGGAAGCCCGGCTCGCGGGCCACCTCGACGCCGCGGCCGTGGCGGAGGTCGTCCGGCTCGTGCTCGTGACGACGGACCACTCCCCCGCGGCCGACGACGGACCGGGCGCGCTCGTGTCCGACGCCGACCTCGCGATCCTCGGCTCCGCGCCGGACCGCTACGCGCGGTACGTCCGGCAGGTGCGCGCCGAGTACGCGCACGTGCCCGACGACGCCTTCCGGGTCGGGAGGGCAGCCGTCCTCCGCGGGCTGCTCGCGGCCGGCGCGCTGTTCCGCACCGCGCAGGCAGCCGCGCTGTGGGAGGCCCAGGCCCGCGCGAACCTCCTCGACGAGCTCACCATCCTCACCCCCTCCGCCTGAACCCCCTCACCCGGCTCCCGCAACCCGCCGAACAGGCGATCGGTCGGCCACGATCGCCTCCTCGAGGCTCCGGCGGCGCTAGGGTCGGGCCCGTGAGCGACGACCCGGCCGCATCCGGCCCTGCCGCACAGCCCTCGTCATCGTCATCGTCGGGCTCGGGCTCGGGCTCGGGGTTCTCCCGCCGGTCTCCGCGGGACCGCGCCCGTCGGTCACGGCGTCGGCGCACGACGGTCTGGGGCGCGGCCGGTCTGGTGGTGCTCGTGCTGGCGCCGTTCGTCGTGGTGCAGGGCGTCGGGCGTGCGCACGTCGCCGACCCGGCCGACGTGCCACCGAGCGACGCGATCGTCGTGCCGGGTGCGGGGCTACGACCCGACGGGTCGCCGTCGACGTACCTGCGCCGTCGGCTCGACGCGGCCGCGGAGCTCTACGGCCGGGGCGTGGCGCCCGTCGTCCTCGTCAGCGGCGACGCGCACGACGACTACGACGAGCCGGGGTCGATGCGCGCGTGGCTGCTCGACCGGGGCGTGCCGGACGACGCGATCCTGCTCGACCGCGAGGGCTTCGACACGCACGCGACGTGCACGCGCGCGGTGTCGGAGTTCGGCGTCGGCACGGCGGTGGTCGTCACCCAGGGCTACCACCTGCCGCGCACGCTCTTCTCGTGCCGCGTCGCGGGCCTCGACGCCGTCGGGATCGGCGTCAGCGCGGCGAGCGTGGAACCGTGGAAGGCCGTGCTCTACCGCGTTCGCGAGGTGCCCGCGGCGACGAAGGCCGTGCTCGACGCCGTGCGCCGCTGAGGACGCGCCGCGCCGGGCACGCGGTCAGGGCAGGCGCAGCCTCCGCATCGCGTCGAGCGCGGTCGTGAGCACCTTGCTGGGGAGCTCGCCGCCGACCTCGTAGAGCGTGTCGAGCGTGAGGCCCTGGTTGGCGCCGCGCTGCACGGAGATCGTCTGCGCCTCGGTGAGCGCCTCGATCCCCTCACGGCCGTGCCGACGCCCGAGGCCGGACGCCTTGAACCCGCCCATCGGTGCGCCGACCGAACCCCAGGCGGCGGAGTACCCGTCGTTGACGTTGACCGTGCCCGCCTCCACGCGTGCTGCGATCCGGCGGCCCCGCGCGACGTCGCGCGTCCACACGCTCGCGTTGAGCCCGAACTCGGAGTCGTTCATGACCCGCACGGCCTCGTCGTCGCTCGCGACCCGGCGCACGGACACGACCGGGCCGAACGTCTCCTCCCGGGCGCACGCGGCGTCGTCGGGCACGTCGTCCAGGACGGTGGGTGCGTAGAACCACGGCCCGATGTCCGCACGGTGCACGCCGCCCGCGAGGACGCGCGCCCCGCGCGCGATGGCGTCCTCGACGTGCGCGACGACGCGGTCGAGCTGCGCCTGCGACGTGAGCGACCCCATGTCGGCGGAGTAGTCGAGCCCGGCCCCGAGGCGCATCTCGCGGACGAGCGGCACGAACTCGTCGAGGAAGGCGTCGGCGACGTCCTCGTGCAGCACGATCCGCTCGATCGAGACGCAGAGCTGCCCCGAGTTGGAGAAGCACGCGCGGACCGCGCCGCGCGCGGCGGCGCGCACGTCGGCGTCGGCCGCGACGTAGAGGGGGTTCTTGCCGCCGAGCTCCAGGGTCGCCCCGATGAGCCGCTCGCCCGCGCGCGCGGCGACCTTGCGGCCCGTCGCCGTCGAGCCGGTGAACGCGATGTGGTCGACGTGGTCGGTCACCGCCGCGCCGACGTCGCCGCCGCCTGCGACGACGAGGAACAGGTCGGCGGGCAGCCCGGCCTCCTCGAGCAGCTCCGCGCCCCACAGCGCGGTGAGCGTCGTCTGGGGGTCGGGCTTGAGCACGACGGCATTCCCCGCCACGAGCGCGGGCACGGCCTCGGCGAACGCGAGCGTCAGCGGGTAGTTCCACGGTGCGATCACGCCGACGACGCCCACCGGGCGACGGTGCACGCGCGTGCCCGTCAGCACGGGCAGCATGCCCGGCGCGCGGCGGTCGGCGAGGTAGCGGGGCCCGCGCCGGGCGTAGTGGCGCGTGAGGATCGCGACGTCCGCGACCTCCTCGAACGCGCTGCGCCGCGACTTGCCGGACTCCATCTGGATGAGGTCGAGCCCGTCCGACTGCCGCGCGAGCACGAGCTCGCCGAAGCGGCGCAGCACGGCCGCGCGCTCCCGGACGGAGCGCGCCGCCCAGGCGGGCTGGGCCGCCCGTGCCCGGTCGACCGCTCGCGCGACGTCCTCGACGGAGGACACCGGGAACGCGGCGAGCGGCGCACCCGTGAACGGCAGGACGGAGCGGTGCATGCCCGCCTCGTTGCCCGTGACGACACGCTGCGCGAGGGGGGCGACGACCTCGGGCTCGAGGACGTAGGTCGCGGCCGGGTTCTCGGGGTCGATCGGGCCGTCCAGCGCGGCGCCCTCGCCAGGACCGGTGCCGGGGGTGCCGGATGAGCTCGTCATGGGGACAGGCTACGTCGTCGGACCCACAGCGCCCGCGACGGGGAGCTCCCACGTCGTGAGCACGGGGCGGAAGCCCTGGCGCGCCCAGAAGGGTGTCGAGAGCGGGTTGAGGACGCCGTGGTGCAGGAGCACGACCGCGTCCTCCCCGACGCGGTCCCGGACGCGCGCGAGCGCCGCGTCGACGAGCGTGCCGCCGACCCCGGCGCCGCGTGCGGCGCCTGTCACGTGCAGCAGCACGAGGTAGGAGACCGGCCCCGTCGTGACCGTCCCGGCGACCGCCCCCGACCGCTCCGGCGGCTCGACCGCGACGACGCCCAGCACCTCCTCGGCCCGGTCTCGCGTCCCGCGGCCGTCCGACGGCGGCCTGGTCGCGACGAGGAACGTCGTGGCCGGGTTCGCCACGGCACCCGCGACCTGGGTCGCGAGGTGCTCCCGGGCTCCGGGCCGCACCCGGGCGGCGCCCACGAGCTCGTCGTACGCGAGCTCCGCGAGCTGGTGCTCCACGAGCGCCGGGACCTCGCCGGGCGTCGCGTCACGCACGACCAGGCCTGCCGGACGGTGCCCTGCCGCACCCGGCGCCGTCCCGCGGCGCGCGGCGAGGTGCACGGTCGGGCGCATGCCGTGCGCGGCGAGCGCCGCGACCGCACCGACGTCGCGGCTCGGCCAGAGCAGCACCCTCCCGTGGTCGCGCGGAGCAGGTCCCACCTGGGGCACGCCGTCGCCGTCGGGCGGGGTGCCCGGGTGCTGCGCGACGCGCGCGGACCACGCCGAGAGGAGCGCCGCCACCGCGCCCGGGACGTCCGGCCCCGCCGCCCGGGCACGCAACCGGTGCTCGCGCAGCGGGCGGAACAGCGCGGCCGAGGAGTCGGCGCTCACGTCGCCGACCGTGACGAGGCCCGCGGCCCTCGACCCGTCGGGGAGCCGGACGGCGAGCAGGCGCTCGTCGCCCGGCACGGCGCCCAGGTCGGGGACCGCGACGAGCGGGTCCAGCGCGCCGACCCGCGCGCGGTGCTCGGACTCGAGCGCGGCCAGGTCGTCGGCGTCCGGCGCCCAGGCGGTGCCGGGCGTCATCGCCCGGCGTCGCGCGCGTCCGGCGCGCCGAGCGGTCGGCCGAGCACGACGCACTCCTGGTCGACGTAGCCCAGCCGCTCGTAGAACCCGCGGACGGCGTCGTTGGTCGAGCGCACCATGAGGCGCACCGCCCGCGCGCCCTGCGCGGCGAGCCACGCCTCCGCCGCGACGACGGTGGCGCGCCCCGTGCCGTGGCCCTGGAGGCGCGGGTGGACGGCCACGTAGTAGAGCCAGCCGCGGTGCCCGTCGACGCCGGCCATCGCCGACGCGACGACCTCGCCCGCGCGGACCGCGCCGGCCGCCTCGCCGTCCTCGGACGCCGGTCCCGGGAGGCCGCGCGTCGCCCGACCCACGAGCACCGTGGACGTCTCCCCCAGCCGCGCGTCCGCGAGGTCGCGGTACGGGTCGTTCCACGGCCGGGTGAGCCCGCACGTGCGCCACAGCGCGACGACGGCCTCGACGTCGTCGTCCGCGACCTCCGCGAACGTGACGTCCGCGCCCGTCCCGGCACGGCCGTCGTCGGGCACCTCGTCCGGCACCGGGTGAGGCACACCGTCGCCCGCGCGGGTCAGCCGGGGTCCGTCCGCGACCCGTCCCGTCACGGCGCGGCTCAGCGAGGCTGGTACGGCGAGACGACGACCTCGACGCGCTGGAACTCCTTGAGGTCGGAGTAGCCGGTCGTCGCCATCGCGCGCCGCAGCGCACCGACGAGGTTCAGCGTGCCGTCGGCCTGACGGCCCGGGCCGAAGAGGATCTCCTCCAGCGTCCCGGCGGTACCGACGCGCACGCGCTCGCCGCGCGGGAGCTGCGCGTGGTGCGCCTCCGAACCCCAGTGCCACCCCCGGCCCGGAGCCTCCTCGGCCCGCGCGAGCGCGGCGCCGATCATCACGGCGTCCGCGCCGCACGCGACGGCCTTGACCAGGTCGCCCGAGCGGCCGACGCCGCCGTCGGCGATGACGTGCACGTAGCGGCCGCCCGACTCGTCGAGGTAGTCGCGGCGTGCGGCCGCGACGTCCGCGACCGCCGTCGCCATGGGCGCGTGGATGCCGAGCGAGACGCGCGTGGTGTGCGCGGCCCCACCGCCGAAGCCGACGAGGACGCCCGCGGCGCCCGTGCGCATGAGGTGCAGCGCCGCGGTGTACGTGGAGGCACCACCGACGACGACCGGGACGTCGAGCTCGTAGATGAACCGCTTGAGGTTCAGCGGCTCCGCGACGCCCGAGACGTGCTCGGCCGAGACGGTCGTCCCGCGGATGACGAAGAGGTCGACGCCCGCGTCGACGACGGTCTGGTAGTGCTCCTGGGTGCGCTGCGGCGAGAGTGCTCCGGCGACCGTGACGCCCGCGGCGCGGATCTCCTTGAGTCGCTGCGTGATGAGGTCGGGCTTGATGGGCTCCGCGTAGATCTCCTGCATGCGCCGCGTCGCCTCGAGCGGCTCGAGCGTCGCGATCTCCTCGAGCAGGGCGGTGGGGTCGTCGTAGCGCGTCCACAGACCCTCGAGGTCGAGCACGCCGAGGCCGCCGTGGTTGCCGAGCGCGACGGCCGTGGCCGGGCTCATCACCGAGTCCATGGGCGCCGCGAGGATGGGCAGCTCGAAGTGGTACGCGTCGATCTGCCAGCCGACCGACACCTCCTTCGGGTCGCGCGTGCGCCGGGAGGGCACGACCGCGACGTCGTCGAAGGAGAACGCGCGCCGCCCGCGCTTGCCACGTCCGATCTCGATCTCGTTGCTCACCGGGCCAGCCTACCGGCGGGCCGAACCCGCCACCGGCACGACCGCCGTGTGGGTGGACGCTGGCAGGGTGACGCTCGTCGCCGGGACGTCCGGCGGCACCGGGCACGACGAGCGCCGGGACCCGAGCGAGACCCCGAGGTGGACCATGACGACGACGCCCTGGACGGCGGGCCCGCTCCTCGGTCTCGACACCGAGACCACGGGCGTCGACGTGGACGTCGACCGGATCGTCACCGCGGCCCTCGTCCTGCGCGAGCCCGGGTCGACGCACGTGCGGACGTGGCTCCTCGACCCTGGTGTCGAGGTTCCCGCCGAGGCGACGGCGATCCACGGCGTCACGACGGCGCACGCGGTCGCCCACGGGGTCGCGCCCGCGACGGCGCTGGAGGAGATCGCGACGCTCGTCGTCGACGCCCAGCGTGACGGCGTCCCGCTCGTCGCGTACAACGCCGCGTTCGACCTGTCGCTCCTCGACGCGGAGCTCGTCCGCCACGGTCTGCCGACGCTCGCCGCCCGGCTCGGGCGGCCCGTGCGCCCGGTACTGGACCCGCTCGTGCTGGACCGTGCGTGGGACCCGGCCCGCGAGGGAAAGCGGCGCCTGGTCGACCTCTGCGCGCGCTACGAGGTGCTCGACGTCGGCCCGCTGCACACCGCGGACGCGGACGTGCTCGCCACGCTCGATCTCCTCGACGCCCTCGCGCGCGCCTTCCCGGACCTGGGCGCCCTGGGCGCGGACGCCCTCCACGACCTCCAGGTCGCGGCGCACCGACGGTGGGTCGACGCGCTGGACCCCGAGCGCGACCAGCCCTACGTCGGGGCCGGCGCGGACGGCCGCTGGCCCTCGTAGCGGAGGGAACCAGCGACGATCCCGGCGACGAGACCCGGGCCCGACCACTCGTCACCTATCTCACGACACGAATGGAGATCGTGTGACGAACCCGTGATACCGCAACGCTTGCGCCGAGTCCTCGCGTGAATATCTCATCCATGAGTTATCGTCGCTCGCATGACAGTGATCGACGACGCCCCTCTCACGCAGGTCGGCGCACTCATCCGCGGCGCCCGCCAGAACCGGGGCCTCACGCAGACCCAGCTCGCCGAGCGCCTCGGCACGAGCCAGAGCGCTGTGCACCGCATCGAGCAGGGCGCCCAGAACCTCAGCCTGGAGATGCTCAACCGCATCAGTCTCGCGCTCGACTCCGAGATCATCAGCCTCGGTGGCCCCAAGCACGCGCACCTGCGCGTCCAGGGCGGCCAGACCCTCTCCGGCCGCATCGAGGTGAACTCCTCGAAGAACGGCGCGGTCGCGCTGCTGTGCGCCTCGCTGCTCAACCGCGGCCGCACCACGCTGCGCGGCGTGGCCCGCATCGTCGAGGTCGACCGCATCGTCGACGTGCTCCGCTCGATCGGCGTCCGGGCGACCTGGACGACCGGCGGGCGCGACCTCGAGATCGTCGTGCCGGACCAGCTCGACCTCGCCGCGATCGACGTCGACGCCGCGCGCCGCACGCGCTCGATCATCATGTTCCTCGGCCCGCTCCTCGGGCTCCGGGACACGTTCGAGCTCCCGTACGCCGGCGGCTGCGACCTCGGCACGCGCACCGTGGAGCCTCACATGATCGCCCTGCGGCCGTTCGGCCTCGCGGTCACCGCGACGGGCGGCAACTACCACGCGACGGTGGCCCCGGCGTCGGGCACCGACCTGTCGGTCGTGCTCACCGAGCGTGGCGACACCGTGACGGAGAACGCGCTCATGGCCGCCGCCCGGCGCGACGGCGTCACGACGATCCGCAACGCGAGCCCCAACTACATGGTGCAGGACCTGTGCTTCTACCTCGAGCTGCTCGGCGTCCGGGTGGAGGGCATCGGCACGACGACCCTGCGCGTCCACGGCCGCACCGACATCGACGTGGACGTGGAGTACGCCGTCTCGGAGGACCCGGTCGAGGCGATGAGCCTGCTCACCGCGGGCATCGTCACGGGCTCCGAGATCACGGTCGCGCGGGTCCCGATCGAGTTCATGGAGATCGAGCTCGCGACCCTGTCCGAGATGGGGCTGCGCTACACGCTGAGCCCCGAGTACCTGGCCCGCAACGGCCGGACCCGCCTCGTGGACGTCACCGTGCACCCGAGCGAGCTCCGCGCGCCGATCGACAAGATCCACCCCATGCCGTTCCCCGGGCTCAACATCGACAACCTGCCGTTCTTCGCCGTCATCGCGGCGAACGCGCACGGCACGACGCTCATCCACGACTGGGTCTACGAGGGCCGCGCCATCCACCTCACCGACCTCACGCGCCTCGGTGCCGACGTGCGGCTCCTGGACGCCCACCGGCTCCAGGTCACCGGCCCGACGCGCTGGTCCGGCGCCGAGGTGAGCTGCCCGCCGGCCCTGCGCCCCGCCGTCGTCATCCTGCTCGCGATGCTCGCGGCGAAGGGCACGTCCGTGCTGCGCGGCGTCGACATCATCGCGCGCGGCTACGAGGGCCTCACGGAGCGCCTGCGCGAGCTCGGCGCGAACATCGAGACCTTCCGCGACTGAGTCGCCTCCCCCGCGACGGGCCGGCACCCTCCGGGCGCCGGCCCGTCGTGCGTCACTTCGGGTAGACCGCGTCGACCTCCACCTCGACGAGCCAGCCGTTCACGGGGAGGTTCTCGATCTCGAGCGCGAACCGCGACGGGCGCGCGGCGTTGACGACCATCGGGGCGGTCGTCGCCGAGCCGAGCTGGACGTCGATCGGCTTGCCGGTGGCGAGGTTCGTGTTGGCGAAGAACTGCCGGTAGGCGCGGTTCCAGCCGGCGAAGTCCATCTTCTCCTGCCCCGCGGGGTTCTGGAGGAACACGCGCATGGACACGACGTCGTCGTAGGACAGCCCGGCCCGCTCGAGGTTCTCGCCGATCCGCATGAGGACGTTGATCCCCTGCGCCTCGGTGATCGTGACGCCCGCCGGCAGCACCCCGCCGGGGAACACGTCGGTGGGGATGTAACGCTCCTCGGCACCCGCCCCGGGCGTCGTGTTCATCGCGGAGGGCCCCAGGCCCGAGGACTTGTACCAGGCGACGTTCTTGCCGAACGCGACGCCGTCGGCGATCGACGGGGTGTCGCCGGTGACGAACGAGAAGGACTCGGTGGGCTTCGGCTCGAAGAGCTTCCCTGCGGCGACGGCGGTGCCGGGGACGGCCACGGCGGCGGTGACGGCGACGGCGACGACGACCTTGGTGCGGTTCTTCATGCAGGCCTCCAGGCGGGGACGACGGGCGCCACCCTGACGCCCGCTCCGGCGGGCCACGACGGCCGCCGGACCGGCGACGCTAGACGCCGACCGTTTCGGGGCCGTGACGGGCGCGTGTCGGCTCGTCGCCGCGCCGTCGGGCGCCGGCTGCCCGCACCGCACGGCCCGTCGACCAGGCACGACGCGGACGACACGAGACGTTTACGCGAGCCGTCGCGCGTTGACGGACGCGAAACGCCCCGGACCCACGTTCGCGACGACGCGTGCCTAGCGTCGGCCGCGGTGCTGACGGCGGCACCCGGCATCGTGGGCCGGGCAGTCCGTCCGTCGGGCCGTGGACGAGAGGGCTCCAGCCACATGGTCACTGACGAGAAGACGTCCGGCGTCTCGCGCCGCAACTTCCTCCAGGCCGTCGGGGTCGGCTCCAGCGCCGGCGTCATGTTCGCGACGATGGGCGCGGTCGGGCTCGCGCCCACGGCCGCCGCCCAGCCCCGGAACGAGTCGTGGACACCGCCGCGGGGCAGCGACTTCAGCCTGACGGGACGCTCCGCCAAGAAGGTCGTCGTCGTGGGCGCCGGGCCCGCGGGCCTCGCCTCGGCGTACGAGCTCCAGAAGGCGGGGTACCGGGTGACGGTGCTCGAGGCGCGGCACCGGCCCGGCGGGCGGACGCTGACGATACGTGGGGGCGACTCCGAGACGGACATCAACGGCGTCACCCAGAAGGCACGGTTCTCCGACGGCGTCTACATGAACGCGGGCGCCGGCCGCATCGCGCAGTGGATGGTCACCATGGACTACCTGCGCGAGCTGGGCGTCCCCTACGAGGTGTTCACCAACGCGAACGCGGACGCCTACCTCTACAACGAGCGCTCGGGCGCCACCCCCGGCAACCCGGTCCGCTACCGCACGGCCAAGGCGGACGTCTTCGGCTACACGTCCGAGCTCCTGAGCTACGCGACCGACCAGGGCGCGCTCGACCAGAAGCTCACGGCCGCGGACAAGGAGAACCTGCGCGCGTTCCTCCGGTCCTGGGGGTCGCTGCAGTCCGACGGCAGCTACCGCGGCGGGGACAACCGGGGCTACTCCGTCTACCCGTCCGCCTGGAACGAGCACGGCACGCCGCTCCCCGGCCCCGGCACGGTCTCGGAGGTGCTCGCGTCGAAGGTGGGGCAGTACTTCCCGTTCGAGATCAACTGGGAGCAGTCGATGCTCATGTTCCAGCCGAAGGGCGGCATGGACACGACCTACGACTACTTCGTCCGGGCGATCGGCAAGCAGAACGTCCTGTTCAGCTCGCCGGTCACCGGGGTGCGGAACACCACGAGCGGCGTCACCGTCACCTACACGGCCCACAACGGCAAGGCCCGCCAGATCGATGCGGACTTCGCGATCGTCGCCGCGCCCGCGGGGCTGATGCGGCGGTGGGACACGAACT
Organism: Cellulosimicrobium sp. GQ32; assembly: GCF_059758455.1. NCBI lineage: Bacteria > Bacillati > Actinomycetota > Actinomycetes > Micrococcales > Promicromonosporaceae > Cellulosimicrobium > Cellulosimicrobium sp. GQ32. The sequence continues at coordinate 342,986 of NZ_JCAXEP010000003.1, forward strand.
GGGGCGCCGACATCGACGCCGCACTGGGCGAGTTCGCGGTCGGGTCGCCCGCGGGCAAGATCGGGCTCGAGTACCGCTCGCGGTTCTGGGAGGACGACCACCGGATCTTCGGCGGCATCACGGAGACCGACATGGACCTCGCCCACGTCTGGTACCCCTCCTACGGGTACGGCGAGCGCCGTGGCCTCGTCGTCGGGTACTACAACACCGGCGCGAACGCCCGCTCCTACGCCGACATGACGCCGCGGCAGCGCGAGATGCGCGCCGTCGAGCAGGGCGTGAAGATCCACGGCGAGAAGTACCGGACCGAGCTCGAGAGCTCGTTCTCCATCGCGTGGCACAAGGTGCCCTACATCGAGGGCGCGTGGGCCTACCCGAACACGCAGTCGTCGCGCTTCAAGCAGCTCCAGCAGGGCGCGGGGAACGTGTACTTCGCGGGCGACTGGATGTCGGAGATCTCGGCGTGGCAGCACGGCGCCTTCTGGGCGGCCCGGTACGCCGTGCAGGCCCTGCACACGCGCGTCATGGCCTCGTGAGACCCGACGGCGCACCGACGGCCTGACGGCGCGCCCGCAAGACGACCACGGCCCGGCGCCCGGCCCCGTAGGGGTGCCGGGCGCCGGGCCGACGTGAGTGGTGCCGGTCGACTCAGAAGCCCGAGTAGTTCGGTGCCTCGACGGTCATCTGGACGTCGTGCGGGTGGCTCTCCTTGAGCGAGGCCGACGTGATGCGGATGAAGCGGCCCTTCTCCTGGAGCTCCGGGACGGTCCGTGCGCCGACGTAGAACATCGTCTGGTGCAGGCCGCCGACGAGCTGGTGCGCGACGGTACCGAGCGAGCCCTTGTACGCGACCTGGCCCTCGATGCCCTCGGGGACGATCATGTCGTCGCTCGTGACCTCGGCCTGGAAGTAGCGGTCCTTGGAGTAGGACTTCTTGCCGCGCGAGGACATGGCGCCCATGGAGCCCATCCCCCGGTACGCCTTGTACTGCTTGCCGTTCACGAGGATCGTCTCGCCCGGGGACTCCTCGGTGCCCGCGAGCATCGAGCCCAGCATCACCGACTCCGCACCCGCGACGATCGCCTTGCCGATCTCGCCCGAGTGGCGCATACCGCCGTCCGCGATGACGGGCACGCCCGCCGGGCGCGCGGCCAGCGACGCCTCGTAGACCGCCGTGACCTGCGGGACGCCCACGCCGGTGACGATGCGCGTCGTGCAGATGGAGCCCGGCCCGACGCCGACCTTGACCGCGTCCGCACCCGCGTCGACGAACGCCTGGGCGCCCTCGCGCGTCGCGACGTTGCCACCGATCACCTGCACGTCGCGCGTCGCCGGGTCGGACTTCAGCCGCGCGACCATCTCGATGAGCATGCGGACGTTGCCGTGCGCCGTGTCGGCGACGAGCACGTCCACGCCCGCGTCGATGAGCGTCGTGGCGCGCTGCCACGCGTCGCCGAAGTAGCCGATCGCGGCACCCACGAGCAGGCGGCCCTGGCCGTCCTTGGACGCCTGCGGGAACTGCTCGGACTTCACGAAGTCCTTGACGGTGATGAGACCCGTGAGGCGGCCGTCGGCGTCCACGAGCGGGAGACGCTCGAGCTTGTGCTTGCGCAGGAGCGCGGTGGCCTCCTCGCGCGAGATGCCGGCCGGGCCCGTGATGAGCGGCTGCGGCGTCATGACCTCGTCGACCTTGGTCGTGGCCCACTCCGCGACGGGCGTGAAGCGCAGGTCGCGGTTGGTGACCATGCCGATGAGGCGGCGCTCGGCGTCGAGGACGGGGAAGCCGGAGATGCGGTACTCGCCCGCCGTCTTGTCGAGCTCCTCGAGCGTGGCGTCCGGGCCGATCGTCACCGGGTTGTCGATGATCCCCGTCTGCGTGCGCTTCACCAGGTCCACCTGGAGCGCCTGGTCCTCGATGGAGAGGTTGCGGTGCAGGACGCCGATGCCGCCCTGGCGCGCCATCGCGATCGCCATGCGCGACTCGGTGACGGTGTCCATCGCCGCCGAGACGAGCGGGACGCGGATCGAGATCTCGCGGGTCAGGCGCGTCGTGGTGTCGATGTCCGACGGCGCCAGGTCCGAGTACCCGGGCTGCAGCAGGACGTCGTCATAGGTGAGACCCAGGAAACCGAAGGGGTCGCGGTCGGGAGCGGCGGCGGGGACGGGCGAGGCGGTCACACCAGGATTCTACGCCGCGGGGCTCTCCGGTATTCCCGCCGCGACCCGCGCCCGGCACCCCGTGGGCCGCCCGCCCGAGACCTCAGCGGACGACCGCGAGGAGCTCGTGCAGGAGCCCGGGAAAGCTGCGCACGCGGTGCACCGTCGCGGCGAGCGGGAGGTCGCCGGCGGCCTCGTCGCTCGGCAGGCCGACGAAGAACGGCAGGCTCGGGTTCGCCTCGTGCGCGGCATGGACGATCCCCAGGTCGGGACGCGCCTGGGTCGTCACCATGGCGACGGCGGAGGGCCGCACCATCGTGACGATCTCGAGCGTGCGGTGGACGTTCGCCGGCCCCGTGACGATGCGGGCCATCGCGCCGTGGGATGCCAGCGACGCCGCGAGAGCGTGCGCGGCCAGCGGCAGCGGCTCGTCCGGCGCCGCGAACACGAGGACGATCCGGCGCATGCGGCTCGGGTGGTTGCGGGGCGGCCCCCCCGCCGCGACGATCGCGTCCTCGCTCGCCTGCGTGTACTCGCGCAGCGCTCCCAGCGTCGCGTTGGCGAGCACGACCTCGGGGACCTCCCCCGGGCCGGCGAGCACGGTGCGCTCGGCGAGCCGCTCGAGCGCCGGCTCGACGAGGTCGGACCACCAGGCCGCGGGGTCGCCGCCTGCGGGGATCCGCAGGAGCCGGTCGCACGTGCGCTGGTCGTACGCGATCGCGGCGTCGACGACGTCGGACACGCGCGTGGGGCGCGGAGCCTCCCGCACGCCGACGGCGCGCGGCCCCGTCCCCCGCGCGGGTTCGCCGCCCGGCACCGCCCGCAGGAACGGGCGCGACGGTGGCGCGGGCTCGGGGGTCGCGTCGTCCGCGTCGAGGTCGTCGTCGAGGTCCGCGCCCCCCTCGGCCCCGTGCTCGTCGAACGAGACGGCACCGCGGTGCGCGTCGAGCTCGTCGTCGTCGGCCGCCAGCGCCGCGCGGGCCGCGTCGGCGGGCGCGACGCCGTCGAGCGTGAGGCGCCGCATGACGACCAGACGCGCGACGTCGTCGTCCGTGTAGCGCCGGTGGGAGCCTGCGCGGTGCTGGGAGGGCCCGAGGCCGTAGCGGCGGTCCCAGGTCCGCAGGGTCGCGGGCGCGACGCCGAGCCGGCGCGCGACGGCGGCGACGGCGAGGCCGGGGTTCGTGGACATGCTCGGTCGGGCTCCCTCGGGGTCGGGGGCGGACCGGACGGAGGTCATGGATCGATTCTGCCGACCGGTCACCGGTCTCGCCACCTCGTCCAGGTCACAGTCCTGCACCCTTCGCTTCAGCCTTGTGCAGCATTTGTTCACCACACGCGCAAACGCGCCATCGCGTCAACATCGCGCCAGCCCCTCCGCATGCCATGGATCGCTTCGACGCCGCGCGACCCACATCTGCGGGTTCGAACCGGTCGCGACCTGCCCGTTCACTTTTTCACCACAGGGGACTTGAACAACCTCTGCAACGCTTGTAGGTTGTTCGCCATGGCAGAGATCTCGAGGCTCCCCGGGCCCGTCATGGAGTTGTGGGAATGGCAGTACCAGGGCTCGTGCCGTGACGCGGACGACACGCTGTTCTTCCACCCCGAGGGCGAACGCGGCTCGACGCGCCGCCGTCGCGCGGAGGCCGCGAAGGCGATCTGCCACTCGTGCCCCGTCATGATGCAGTGCCGCGAGCAGTCGCTCCGTGTGCGCGAGCCGTACGGGGTGTGGGGCGGCCTGAGCGAGGACGAGCGGGCGGCGATCCTCGCCGGCGGCGCTCGCCGCACCGGCTGACCAGCCCTCCGCGGCACCACCAGCAGACCTGCACGGCACCGGTCCGACGTCGTACCGGGAGCACGTGCGCACGACCCGTGGGAACGGTGGGGCGACCAGCCACGGAACGCAGCAGGGCCCGCGACCGGACGGTCGCGGGCCCTGCTGCTGGAACGAGGTCGGCGTCAGCCGACCACCACGGCGAGGATGTCGCGCGCGGAGAGGACCAGGTAGTCCACGCCGCCGTACTTGACCTCGGTGCCGCCGTACTTGCTGTAGATGACCTTGTCGCCGACGGTCACGTCGAGCGGGACGCGGTTGCCGTTGTCGTCGACACGGCCCGGACCGACGGCCAGGACCTCGCCCTCCTGGGGCTTCTCCTTGGCGGTGTCCGGGATGACCAGGCCGGATGCGGTCGTGGTCTCGGCCTCGAGGGCCTTCACGACGATCCGGTCCTCGAGCGGCTTGATGGGGACCGACACGTCGGACCTCCCCTTTCGCGGTGAGAACTGCAACGGATGGGTCGAGCGCACCCGGCTGGCCGTCGTCGCGGGTGCCGGACAGCCTGGTCGCACGTGGTGCCGCCTCCGCGAGCGGTGGCGGCACGTCCTCAAATCTAGGTCGCCGTTAGCACTCGGTCAAGGCGAGTGCCAACGTCCGCCCCTCGGGACGATCCGGGTCCCGGCTGCGCGGGGTCCCCGTCCCCCGTGGAAGGATCGACGCCATGGACGCCGCCACGCTGACCAAGCTGCTCAGCCCCGAGGGCTGGGCGCTGCTCGGCGCGCTCCCGCCGTACGACGAGCAGCAGGCGCTCGTGCTCTCGGCGGGGCTGCGCGCGAAGGGCGTCGACCCGGACCTGGCCGCCGCGGCGCTCACGCAGTCGCGGCTGCGCGCGGCCGCCCGCGGCAAGCTCGGCGCGTTCGCCGACGGCATGCTCTTCACGCAGGCGGGACTGGAGCAGGCGAGCCGGCTCGTCGTCGCGGGCCTGCACGCGCGGCGGTACCAGGACGCGGGGATCCGGCGCGTCGCCGACCTCACGAGCGGGATCGGCGTCGACGCGCTCGCGTTCGCCGCCGCGGAGCTCGAGGTGCTCGCGACCGACGTCGACGAGCTCACCGCGGCGATCGCGACCGTGAACCTGCGCCACTTCCCCGAGGCCGAGGTGCGCCACGGCGACGGGCTCGCGCTCGACCTGGAGGGCGAGCGGGTCGAGGGCGTGTACGCCGACCCCGCCCGACGGACACGGGGCGGCAAGCGCGTGTTCGACCCGAAGGCCTACGCCCCGCCGCTCGACGCGGTGTGGGCGCTGCGCGAGCGCGTCCCCGCCGTGGGCATCAAGGTCGGTCCCGGGATCCCGCACGACGGCCTGCCCGAGGACGCCGAGACCGAGTGGGTCTCGGTCGACGGCGACGTGGTGGAGGCGGGTCTCTGGTTCGGCCCGCTCGCGCCCGAGGGACCGGGCCGCTCCGCGCTCGTCCTCACGACGTGGACCGGCTCGGACGGGACCGAGCGCACCACGACGCGGCGGGTCGCCCACCGTCCCGGCGACGAGGACGTCGTGCCCGACGTGGGCGGCGTCGGGCAGTACCTCTACGAGCCCGACGGCGCGGTCATCCGTGCGGGGCTCGTCGCCCACGCGGCCCGCGGGCTCGGCGGGCGGCTGCTCGACCGGACGATCGCGTACGTGACGACCGACTCCCCCGCACCCCTCGACGCGACCGGGCTCGCGGACGGCCTCGCGCGCGGGTACCGCGTGCTCGACACGATGCCGTTCGGCCTCAAGCGGCTGCGCTCCTACCTGCGCGAGCGCGGCGTGGGGCGCCTGACGATCAAGAAGCGCGGCACGGCCGTCACGCCCGAGCAGCTCCGACGCCAGCTCGCCCTCACGGGCGACCGGACCGCCACGATCGTCCTGACGCGTGTGGGCGGGTCCCAGCAGGTCCTCGTCGTCGAGCCGCTCGCCGTCCCCTCGACGGGCGCCCCGCAGAACGACGCCCAGGAGGGTCCGCGGTGAGCGTCCTGCCGCGGCGCACCGCGATCCCGTTCGCGCGGTCGGAGCGCTCGACCGTCGGGCTGGAGTGGGAGCTCGCGCTCGTCGACGCCGACTCGGGAGACCTGCGCCAGGTCGCGCAGACCGTGCTCGACGCCGTGCGGCCCGAGGGCGGTGGGGCGCACCCGTCGATCAAGCAGGAGCTGCTGCTCAACACGGTCGAGGTCGTGAGCGGCGTGTGCCGCACCGTCGGCGAGGCGGGTCGCGACCTCGAACGCTCGATCGAGGAACTCCGGGCCGTGACCGACCCGCTGCGCGTCGAGCTCATGAGCGCGGGCACGCACCCGTTCGCACGCTGGGCGCAGCAGAAGGTCACCGACAAGCAGCGCTACACCACGCTCATCGACCGCACGCAGTGGTGGGGGCGGCAGATGCTCATCTACGGCGTGCACGTGCACGTCGGCATCGAGGACCGCGCCAAGGTGCTGCCGATCCAGCGCGCGATGCTCACGACCTTCGCCCACCTGCAGTCGCTCTCGGCCAGCTCGCCGTTCTGGGGAGGCAAGGACACCGGGTACGCGTCGAACCGCGCGCTCATGTTCCAGCAGCTCCCCACGGCGGGGCTCCCGTTCCAGTTCGGCACGTGGGAGGAGCTCGAGGGCTACGTCGCGGACATGCTGCACACCGGCGTCATCGACGCGTTCGACGAGATCCGCTGGGACCTGCGGCCCGCCCCGCAGTTCGGCACGCTCGAGACCCGCATCTGCGACGGTGTCACGAACATCTCCGAGCTCCTCGCGCTCGCCGCGCTCACGCACTGCCTGGTCGAGCACTTCTCCACGCTGCTCGACGAGGGCCACGAGCTCCCGAGCATCCCGCCGTGGTTCGCGCAGGAGAACAAGTGGCGCTCCGCCCGCTACGGCATGGACGCGATCATCATCCTCGACCGCGAGGGCAACGAGGAGCTCGTGACCGACGCCGTGGGGCGCCTGCTCGTCGAGCTGGAGCCCGTCGCCGCGCGCCTCGGGTGCCTGGAGGAGCTCGACGGCGTGCGCACGATCGTGCGCCGCGGGGCCTCCTACCAGCGCCAGCGCGCCGTCGCGCGCCGCAACGGGGGCGAGCTGGACGCCGTCGTGCGCTCGCTCGTCGCGGAGATGCGGGCGGGCCGCCCGCTCTGACGGTCCGCCGGGGACGGTCAGTAGTCGCGCAGGACCACGCCGAGGTCGATGGCCCGGTCGGCGAGCCACGTCGGCGACCAGTCGTCGGTGTCGCACGGCGACGACGTGCGGTCCGCCGCCGTCTCCGAGTACCCGCCCCACGACAGCACGCGGCACGTCGCGTCGGTCTCGAGCGCGTGCGTCCACTCCTCGTCCTCCGCGAACCCCGAGTCGACCGCCGACTGGAGCAGGTCGAACTCGTGCCACCACTGGAGCATGTGGGACAGCTCGTGCGCGAGGAGCACCTGCTTGGTCGCCGGGTCGGAGTCCTCTCCCCACCACACGAACAGCACCGTCGGGTGGGCGGGCTGGAAGCAGCCCGCCGAGCCGGTCGCGTACGCGTCGTGCTCCGCGACGTGCTCCATGCCGCAGTTGAGCGTCGGGTCGTCGGTGAACACGACCTGCACGCCCTCGTTGGCGGGGTTGAGGGCGAGCAGCCAGGCCGTGGGGTCGGGGTGGTCGGGCAGGAAGGGCGTGGTCTGCGTCGCGCCCGGCACGGGGTCGGGCAGCGGCTCGGCGTACTCGCCCGCCTTCCACGCGGCCTCCATGCCGGTCGCCGACGCGGTCGCGTCGGGGCTCGGGTCCTCCCAGACCGTGGGGGGCGGCACGGCGCCCTCCTGCTCGGTGGGCAGGACCGCGCCGTCGTCCCGCGCCTCGCGCACGTCGTTGACGAGGTACGCGACGACGGACACCACGAGCACCAGGACGAACATCACCACCCACCCGGCACGACCCCGACGGCGGCGTGGCACCTCCCACGAGACGGTGGACGCCCCGTACGCGGGTGCGGTCGCCGCCGGAGACCCGTACGCGGGCTGGGTCGCGGGAGCGCCGGAGGATCGGCCGTACGGCGCGACGATCGTCGCGGCCGGCGTCCCGTAGGCAGGGACGGGCACCGGCGCGAGGAGCGCCCGGTGCCGCGCCGTCCAGTACGCCGCAGCCTGCTCCGCCTGGGCCCGCTCCGGCCCGGGGCGCGACGCTGCGGCGGCCTGGGCCCACGCGTGCGCGCGGCGCAGCGCCTCGTCGGGCGTGAGGCCGGGCTCGGAGGTCACACGTGGGTCACGGTCAGCGGCATCGACGAGTCCACGCCGATGTCGAGGCTCGACGGCGCCACGCCGGCCCGCACGACGGCGGACCCGAGCGCGGCGATCATCGCACCGTTGTCCGTGCAGTAGCGGATCGGCGGGATGCGCAGCTCGATCCCGGCCTCCGCGCAGCGCTTCGCGGCCATGTCGCGCAGCTGCGAGTTCGCGCTGAACCCGCCGCCCACGACGAGCGTCGACACGCCGTGCTGCTCGCACGCCGCGATGGTCTTGGCGGTGAGCACGTCGGCGACGGACTCCGCGAAGGAGGCCGCGACGTCGTGCACGGGGATCTCCTCCCCCGCGTCCTGCCGGGCCTCGACCCAGCGCGCGACGGCCGTCTTGAGGCCGGAGAAGGAGAAGTCGTACGCGTGCTTCTCCTGGTCCTTGCGCGCCGTGAGGCCGCGCGGGAAGCGGATCGCCGTCGGGTCGCCCTCCCGCGCGAGGCGGTCGATGTGCGGACCACCCGGGTAGGGGAGGCCGAGCAGGCGCCCGACCTTGTCGAACGCCTCGCCCGCCGCGTCGTCGAGCGTCGAGCCGAGCTCGGTGACCGACGTCGCGACGTCGTCGACCAGGAGGAGCGAGCTGTGCCCGCCGGACACGACGAGCGCCATGACGCGCTCCGGGAACGCGCCGTGCACGAGCTCGTCCACGGCGGCGTGCCCGATGACGTGGTTGACGCCGTAGAGCGGCTTGCCGAGCGCGAGCGCGAGCGCCTTGGCGGCCGACGCGCCGATCGTCAGCGGGCCGACGAGACCCGGCCCGGCGGTGACGGCGATCGCGTCGACCTCGGACAGGTCGACGTCCGCCGTGCCGAGGCTGCGCTCGATCGTGGGGATCATCGCCTCGAGGTGGGCGCGCGACGCGACCTCGGGGATGATGCCGCCGTAGCGCGCGTGCTCGTCCATCGAGCTCGCGACGGTGTCGACGAGCAGCTCGCGACCCCGGACCAGCGCGACGCCGGTCTCGTCGCAGGACGTCTCGATGCCGAGCACCAGGGGCTCGCCGGCGCTCACAGAGACCTCACGGGCACAGAGGGAACCATGGCGTCCAGGGTAGTCGCGCGCGGGGTAGGCCCGCGCCGTGTCGCGCACGTCACACCGTCTGTCGGGAAGATGGTTCAATGCTCAACCGTTGCCCCGGTCATGAGCACCGACACCCTGGCTCCCGAGAGCCTGCAGATCGACGAGACCACGGCCGACCGCCTCTTCCGCGAGGCGCGCACCACCGCGCAGTTCACCGACGCCGAGGTGACCGACGAGCAGCTCGCCGCCGTCTACGACCTCGTCAAGTGGGGTCCGACGGCCATGAACACCGTCCCGCTGCGCATCCTCGCCGTGCGCACGCCCGAGGCCCGCGAGCGCCTCGTCGCGCACATGAACGACGGCAACAAGGAGCGCGTCGCGAACGCCCCGCTCTCGCTCGTCGTCGCGTACGACCCCGCGTTCCACGAGCACCTCGACACGCTGTTCCCCCACGTGCCCGGCATGCGTGACAACCTCCACGGCGTCCCCGACGTCCGCGACGGCATGGCGCGCGACAACGCCCACATCCAGGCGGGCTACCTCGTCGTCGGCCTGCGTGCCGCCGGGCTCGCCGCGGGCCCGATGAACGGCATGGACCGCGCCGGGATCGACGCCGAGTTCTTCGCCGACAACGGCTGGAAGTCGATGCTCGTCATCAACGTCGGCGTGGCCGACGGCGTCGGCACGCCCTACCCGCGCTCGCCGCGCCTCACGCCCGAGCAGGCCATCGCGACCGTCTGACCCCCCGCGGCCCCGCCGCACCCGCACGTCCGCCGAGGCGGCACCCCACCGGGTGCCGCCTCGCGGCGTCCGCGGCGCGGTGCGGTCAGGTCGCGGCGGGCCGTGCCGGGTCGTTCGACCACTGCGACCACGAGCCGGCGTAGAGCGCCGCCTCGACGCCGAGCGTCGCGAGCGCGGCGACCTCGTGCGCCGCGGTCACGCCCGAGCCGCAGTACACGCCCACGACGGGAGGATCGTCCGCTGCCTCGGCCTCCGCCGTCGTCTCCACGACCCCGAGCCCAGCGAACCGCTCCCGCAGTGCGGCCGCGTCCAGGAACGTCCCGTCGGCGGCGAGGTTGTCGGTGGTCGGCGCGCTCACCGCGCCGGGGACGTGTCCCGCGCGCGGGTCGACCGGCTCGACCTCGCCGCGGTAGCGCTCGCCCGCGCGCGCGTCGAGCAGCACGCCCGACGTCGCGAGGTCGGCCGCGCCGTCGGCGTCGAGCACGGGCATCCCGCCCGGCGTGACCACGACGTCGCCCGGCTCGGGCCGCACGTCGCCCTCCTCGAGCGGGTACCCGGCCGCCTGCCAGGCGGCGAGCCCGCCGTCGAGGATCCGCACGTCGTGGTGACCCGCCCAGCGCAGCAGCCACCAGGCGCGCGCGGCGGACGTGCCGCCCACGGCGTCGTGGACGACGACCGGCCGGTCCGCGCGCACGCCCCAGCGCCGCGCCGCGGCCTGGAGGTCGGCCGGGTCGGGCAGCGGGTGCCGGCCCGCCGCGGGCGACGGCGGCGCCGCGAGCTCGGTCTCGAGATCGACGTAGACGGCGCCCGGGACGTGCCCCGCGCGGTGCTGCGCGCGACCGTCGGTGACGCCGAGCGCCCAGCGCACGTCGAGCACGACGGGCGGGCGGTCGCCCGCGAGCGCCTCCGCCAGCCCTGGAGCGGCGACGAGCACCCGGTCTCGACGCGCGGCGTCGGACCCGGGCCCGGCCGTGCCGGTGCGAACGCTCCGCGGCGCGGGCGCGCTCACGCGAGGACGCCGGTGTCGGGCGCCGTGCCGTAGTCCGGCGCGTCGGGACCGCCGGGCGCCCCGGCCGCGCCGAGCTCGAGCCGCATCGTGTAGGCGTCGACGTCCTCGGGCTGGTAGTAGCGCTTGCGGATGCCGAGCTGCTCGAACCCGTACTTCGCGTAGAGCGCGAGCGCCGGGTCGTTGTCGACCCGCACCTCGAGCAGCACCGCGCTCGCGCCGAGGTCGCGGGAACGCGCGATCAGCGCCTCCAGGAGCGTGGAGCCGACGCCCTGGTGCTGGAACGCGGGGTCGACCCCGAGGGTCATGACCTGCGTGACGTCGCCGTCGAACCACAGCCCCGCGTAGCCGACGACGGGCTGGGGCCCCGCGGCGTAGAGCCGCACGGGCTCCGCGGCGACGTACCAGCGCCCGAGGCCCGCGAGCTCGTCCGCGAGCATCCCGTACGTCCAGGCGCCGCGTCCGAAGAGCTCGCGCTCGAGCTCGACGACGCGGTCGAGGTCGGCGGCCTTTAGCGGGCGCAGGCGGATCTCGTAGCGGCGCGCGCTCATCGGGACGCCTCGGGCGCCGGAGCGGGCGTGGTGTCGCTCACGCGCTTGCGCGCGGCGGCCTCGTGGACGTCCGGGCGGCGCAGGTACAGCGGCTCGGTGGGCTGGTCGGTCCCCGCGGCGCGGCGCGCGATCGCGAGCCGCGCGAGGACGGCGGCGTCGGGGACGAGCGGCGCGTCGTCGGCGCCGTCGAGGGCGTCCGGGTAGAGCTCGCCCCCCTCCCCCACGACGACCGCGCCGGCGGCGTGCTGGGCGACCGCGGCCGCCGGCCCGACGTCGGGACCCGCGACGGTCTCCAGCACCGGCGCGGCGTGCGGGCCCTCGTGCGCGACGACGCGGTAGCGCGCCCAGTACACCTCGCGGCGGCGGGCGTCGGTCGCGACGAGCAGCTCGTCGTCGGGCTCGAGGCCGAGGTCGCTCACGGCCTGGGCCGCGATCGCGTCGAGGCTCGGGACGCCGAGCACGGGGATGCCGAGGGCGAAGCCGAGCGTGCGTGCGGTGACGAGCCCGACCCGCAGGCCCGTGAAGGGCGCGGGGCCCGTGCCGACGACGACGGCCGTGAGGTCGCGGCGGTCGACTCCGGCCTCGGCGAGCGCCTCCTCGACCAGCGGGGCGAGCGCCTCGGCGTGTCGGCGACGCTCAGGGACGTCGCGGCGGGCGAGACGGGCGCCGTCGTCGGAGACGACGGCGACGGTGACGGAGGCGGAGGTGTCGAGCGCGAGAACAGCCACGGCCCCCAGCCTACGGCCGGGACAGGGACTGTTCTCCTCGCGGTGCGCTACCGGGTCAGCGCGGCGACGTCGAGGTCGGACCAGCGCGCCCCGACCCCGCGCACGGTCACGCGTCGCTCCCCGGCCTCGGGAGCGTCGTCGGACCGCGGGTCGGCGCCGCCGCGCGGGCGCTCGAGCACGATCTCGAGGCGGTCGCCCGCGAGCGACTCGACGAGCCCGCTGCCCCACTCGACGACGGTCACCGAGTCGTCGAGGCTCGAGTCGAGGTCGAGCGCGTCGACCTCGTCGAGCGAGCCGAGGCGGTACGCGTCCACGTGCACGAGCGCCGGGCCGTCGCCGAGCGGGGGGTGCTCGCGCGCGACGATGAACGTCGGCGACGCGACCTGGCCGCGCACGCCGAGCCCGGAGCCGATGCCCTGCGTGAGCGTCGTCTTCCCGGCGCCGAGGTCGCCCGTGAGGATCACGAGGTCGCCCGCGCGCAGCACGCCCGCGAGGGCGCGGCCGAACGCGCGGGTCGCGTCGGCGTCGGACAGCACGACGACGCCGTGCGTGTCGGCCACGTCGGCGGGGGGCCCGGCGGGCGTCGAGGGGGTGGGGTCGTCGCTCATGCGCGGACCGTCCTTTCCGTGCTGGGGTGCTGTTCGTGCGCGAGCAGCGCCCGCGCGGCGTCGTCGAGCACGTGGGTCCCCACGTGCTCGCGCGGCACGCGCGCGCCGAGGCGCGTCGTGATCTCGTAGCTGATGGTCCCGGCGGCCCGGGCCCAGTCCTCGGCGGTGGGAACACCGTCGTGCTCGACGCCGTCGCCCGCGCCGAACAGCGTGACGACGTCGCCCGCGCGCTCGGCCGCGTCCGGACCGAGGTCGAGCACGAGCTGGTCCATGCACACGCGCCCCGCGACGCGCAGGACCCGACCCGCGTCGCCGGGGCGCGCACCGACGAGGACCGGACCGCCGGGCGCCCCCGCGGGGCCGCCGCCCGAGGCGTGCCGCGGGATCCCGTCGCCGTACCCGAGCGGGACGACGCCGAGCGTCGTGTCCTGCGGGGTCGTGTAGTGGTGCGAGTAGGAGACGCCGTGCCCGCCGGGCACGCGCTTGACCGTCGCGAGGCGCGCCTCGAGCGTCATCGCGGGGCGCAGTCCGTACCGGGACGGTGGCCCGAGCTGCGGCACGGGCGTCATGCCCCACACCGCGAGGCCGGGTCGCACGAGGTCGTAGTGGGTGCGCGGCGCGGTCAGCGTCGCGGCCGAGTTCGCGAGGTGGCGCAGCTCGGGCGCGACGCCCGCGCGCTCGGCGAGCCGGACCGCCTCGTCGAGCACGTCGGCCTGCGCGACGACGCTCGGGTGCCCTGGCTCGTCCGCGAACGCGAGGTGCGACCAGATCCCGACGACGCGGACCGCGCCCTCGGCCTGGGCGCGCGCGACGGCGTCCAGCACGTCGGGCAGGTCGGCGGGCATGATCCCGTTGCGCCCCAGGCCCGTGTCGACCGCGAGGTGCACGCGCGCGGTCCTTCCTGCGGCCCGAGCCGCTGCGACGACCTCGTCGACCGCCCAGCGCGCGGCGAGCGAGACGTCGACGTCCGCCTCGACGAGCGCGCGCAGCGGGGCGCCGGGCGGGTAGAGCCACGTGAGGACGCGGGCCCGCTCGGGCCCGATCCCGGCGGCGCGCAGCGCGAGCGCCTCGCTCGGCTGCGCGGTGCCGAGCCACGTCGCGCCGCCTGCGAGCGCCCCGAGCGCGCTCGCCACGAGGCCGTGCCCGTATGCGTCGGCCTTGACGACCGCCATCACCCGGGCCGACGGCGCGTGCCCCGCGAGGGCGCGGACGTTGTCCCGGATCGCGGCCAGGTCGACGACGGCGCGGGCGGGGTAGTCGAGGTCAGCGTCCGCGGGGACCGGGGACGTGGCGGGGCCAGGGGCGCCGGCGGGTGAGCCGGCCGGGGTCGTGCGCTGGGTGTCGCTCACGGTGGACGATTCTCTCACCGTCGTCGCCCGGCGAGCCGGCGCGCCGGGTCGACGTCGTCGGGGCGGCTGGTCGTGGTGCCACCGAACTCGACCCGGTACCGCGACGGGCTGGTCCCCAGCCGGACCCGGAAGTGGTGACGCAAGGACTCCGCCGAGCCGAGGCCCGCGGCCTCCGCGACCCGGTCCAGGGCGAGGTCGGTCGTCTCGAGGAGCTCGCGCGCCCGGTCGACGCGCTGGTCCAGCAACCACCGCACCGGGCTGAGGCCGGTGCGCGCGGCGAACCGGCGGGTGAACGTGCGCCGCGACGTCCCCGCCGCGCGCGCCCACGCGTCCAGCGAGATCGGCTCGTCCAGGTGCGCGCGCGCCCAGACCATCGCGAGCTCCACCGGGTCGGCGGTGTCCTGCGGCGGGACCGGCGCGGGGACGAACTGCGCCTGCCCGCCCGTGCGGTGGGGCGCGAGCACGAGCGCCCGCGCGACCCGCGCGGCGACCCGCGCGCCGTGGTCGTGGCGCACGACGGCGCGGCGCTCACGCTCGACGGCGCGGGAGCGGCCGAGGTCGCGCGGCTCCTGCGGCCGCGCGTCGTCGTCCCCGTGCACGCCGAGGGATGGGCGCACTTCGGCGAGTCGGTCGCCGACGTCGCGCGGGCGTTCGCGGCCGCCGGGCTGTCCGACGTCCTGCACGTCCCGACGCCGGGCGTGGCGCTCCGACCGTGACCGGTCCGCCCGGCGGGCGCACCGGGCCGGGTCACCGGGGCGTGCTCACCAGGCGCCGAGCGGCCGGTCCGTCTCGAAGCGGCGCTCACGCCCGGTGAGCGGGTCGACGAACGCGAGCGAGCGCGACACGAGCTGGAGCGGACGGGTGTAGTCCTCCGGCGCGACGTCGTACGGCTCGGGGTAGAAGTTGTCGTGCACGATCGGCACGCCGAGTCGCGCCATGTGCAGCCGGAGCTGGTGCGTCTTGCCGCTGTGCGGCTCCAGCCGGTAGCGCGCGAGGCCGCGGGCCACGTCGGCCTCGATCACGTCGACGCGGCTCTCCGCGTTGGGCTCGCCGTCGACCTCCTCGGCGCGCATGACGCCGCGTCGCTTGACGATGCGGCTGCGCACGGTCGCGGGCAGGTCCAGCGCCGGGTCCCACGGCGCAACCGCCTCGTACGCCTTGCGCACCTCCCGCCGCGCGAAGAGCTCCTGGTACGCGCCGCGCACCTGCGGGCGCAGCGTGAGGAGCAGGACGCCGGCCGTCACGCGGTCGAGGCGGTGCGCGGGGCTGAGGTCGGGCAGGTCGAGGTCGCGCCGCAGCCGCACGAGCACCGAGCGCGCCACGTACGACCCGCGCGGGATCGTCGCGAGGAAGTGCGGCTTGTCGACGACGAGCAGGTCCCGGTCGCGGTGCAGCACGCGGACCTCGAACGGCACCTCGGGCTCCTCCGGCGGGTCCCGGTAGAGGAACACGAAGCCGCGCGGCTCGTACGGAGTGGTCGCGTCGACCGGCCGGCCGCGACCGTCGACCACCTCGCCCGCCGCGACCTTCTCCGCCAGGCGCACGGCGTCGTCCGGGAAGCGGTGCCGCACGTAGTCGAGGGTGCGCGTGTACCGCGCGACGCTCTCGGCGTCGTGCGGCAGCACGAGGCGCGTCGGGTTGAGACCGTCGCGCACGGGGAGGGGGACCACGCCCACCACGGTACCGGCGTGGGTCCCGCGCTCAGCGCGCCGCGAGGAGCTCGGCGACGACGGCGGGGATCGCGTCGGCGACGTCCAGCGCCGCGACCGGGCCGCCCGGGTTCGCCCGCGCCGCCGCGAGGCCGTGCACGACGGCGGCCGCGGCAGCGAGCTCTGCGGCCAGCCCCGGCTCCCGCACGACCCGCTCGGCGTGCGCGGCGAGCACCGTGCCGAGGATCCCCGCGAGCACGTCCCCCGCACCCGCCGTCGCGAGCCAGGCCGGCGCGTCCGCCTGGGACCACGCCCCCTCCGGCCCGACGACGAGGGTGGCCGACCCCTTGAGCAGCACCGTCGCCCCGGTGGTCTCGTGCGCGCGCCGCGCCCACCGCAGCGGCTCCGCCTCGACGTCCGCGCGCGTCACGTCGTCGCCGCGCGACCGCAGCACCGTCGCGAGCTCCCCCGCGTGCGGGGTGAGGACGACCGACGGCGGGCAGCGCTCGGGCAGCAGGGACAGCGACCCGGCGTCGACCACCACGGGCACCCGCTCCCCCACGACGTCCGCCGCGAGCTCGCCCGTCGCTGCCGCGAGCGCGTACCGGACCCGCTCGTGCTGGCCGCCGTCGTCCACGGGGCCGTCGTCGGGGCCCGGGACGGGCGGCACGCCGGGCCCGAGCACCCAGGACTGCACGCGGCCCGCGGCCGGCACCACCTCGGGCCGGGCCGCGAGCACCGCGCGCGTGACGTCGTCGGGCCCGCGATAGCGGACCATCCCCGGGCCGGTGCGGACCGCGGCGCTCGCGACGAGCACCGCCGCGCCCGGGAAGGTCGGCGTGCCCGCGACGACGCCGACGACGCCGCGCGTGTACTTGTGGTCGGTCGGCCCCGGCACGACCCACCGAGCCGCGACGTCGGCGGGCTCGAGACGCCGCACGACCGGCCGTGGCGCCCCACCGTCCGCGGCGGGAGCACCCAGGCGCAGCCCGATGTCCACGACCGCGCCGTGCCCGGCGAGGTGCGTCGCGGGCGGCAGGAGGAGACCGGGCTTGGCCGCGCCGAACGTCACCGTGCGGTCGGCCCGCAGCACCGGTCCGGGGACCGTGCCGTCGTCGACGCCGACTCCGCTCGGCGCGTCGACCCCGACGACCCAGGGGCGCCCGCGCGCCCCGGACCCGGACTCGGAAGAGCGCGCGCCGTCCCCGGGCACGCCGTGGCCGCCGGGCTCCCCGCCCGCGTGCGCGTCGCCGTCGAGCACCGCGGAGACGTGCCGCACGAGGTCCGCCGCGACGCCGCGCAGCGGCCCGCGGGCGCCGATGCCGACGAGGCCGTCCAGCACGACGTCGGCGCGCGCGACCTGCGCGGCGACCCGGTCGGCGACGTGCGGGTCCAGGTGCTCGTGCGGCCGGTCGGCGCGCGTCGTGCCGTCGGGGCTGCCGACGAGCACCTCGACGCGCCCGCCCGCGTCGAGGAGCGCCGCGAGCCCGCCCGCGTGCGCGTGCTCGCCGGTCAGGACGGCCAGCACCTCGACGCCCCGGCGCGCGAGGTACGCGCCCGCGTGGAGCGTGTCCCCGCCGTTGTTGCCCGAGCCCACGAGCAGGACCGCCCGGGCGCCCTTCACGCGCCCGTCCCGACGCCCGCCGTCGGGCAGCGCGACCGAGCGCCGTCGCGCGAGGTCGCGCGCGACGATCGTCGCGAGCGCGAACGACGCTCGCTCCATGAGCGGGACGCCCGCCGCGAGCAGGGGCTCCTCGGCGGCACGCACGTCGGCCGCGGACCAGGCTTCGATCATGACCTCATCCTGCCGACCCCGTGCCCCCGTCGCCTGCGCGGACCGCCGCAGGGTGAGACGGCAGACCTCACAGGGCGGCTCTCGGCGCGGCCCCGCATAGGGTGACGACCATGCGATTCGGACTGTTCATCCCCCAGGGCTGGCGCTACGACCTCGTCGACGTCGCGCCCGAGGACCACTGGAAGACCATGCTCTCCCTGCTGCACTACGCCGACAACGCCGCGGCGGGCGAGCCCCTGCCGGGCGGCGAGTTCGCATGGGACGGCGTGTGGGTCTACGACCACTTCCACACCACGCCGACCCCGAGCACCGAGGCGACGCACGAGGCGTGGACGCTCATGGCCGCGTTCGCGGCGGCGTCGCAGCGCGTGCGTCTCGGTCAGATGTGCACGTGCATGGCGTACCGGGACCCGACGTACCTGGCGAAGGTCGCCGCGACCGTCGACCACGTCTCCGGCGGCCGGCTCGAGATGGGCATCGGCGCGGGCTGGTACGAGCACGAGTGGCGCGCGTACGGATACGGCTTCCCCAGCGCGGGCGAGCGCCTGCGCGCGCTCGACGAGGGCGTCGAGATCATGGCGCGCATGTGGCGGACGGGGTCGTCGGGCACGTTCGAGGGCCGGCGCTACCAGGTGGACGGCGCGCTCTGCTACCCGCAGCCCCTCCAGCGGGTCGTCGTGGACGGCGAGGGCGCGAAGCCGAGCATCCCGCTGTGGATCGCCGGCGGCGGCGAGAAGAAGACGCTGCGCATCGCGGCCCGGCACGCGCAGTACACGAACTTCGACGGCTCGCCCGAGGGCTTCGCGCACAAGTCCGCCGTGCTCGAGCAGCACTGCCGCGACCTCGGCCGCGACTTCGGCGAGATCACGCGCTCGGCCAACTACAACGTCGTCATCGGCGAGACCGAGCAGGACGTCGCCGACCGTCTGGACCGGATCGAGGAGCACGCGCGCCGCTGGTTCCCGGAGAAGGCGGACGACAACGTCGCGTCGTGGCGGAACGGCCCGCTGGTCGGGACGCCGGAGCAGATCGTCGAGACGCTCACGGGCCTGCGCGACCAGGGCCTCGGCTACGCGATCGGCTACTTCCCCTTCGCCGCGACCGACCGCGACCAGCTCGAGCTCTTCCAGCGCCAGGTCATCCCCGCCCTCCACCCCTGACTCTCTCTCGCCCCCCACCCCCGCCGAACATGCGGTTGTCCCCCGTCAGAGCGACCCGACGGTCTACAACGGCATGTTCGGCGTGTCGTCACCGGTGCAAGGTCGCGCGGACCGTGCGGCCGATCGTCCCGACGTCTCGACCGGTGAAGCGAAGGACGTCGATCTGCCCCGTCGCGACGAGCCGGTTCTGTCGGGACCGGTCCGCGAACACTGCGTGCGGGGTGCTGTGCACGTCCTGACCGTCCAGCTCGGCGACGAGCCATCGACCGTCGCGGTACCGCCAGGCGAGGTCACCCCGCGCGACGGCCCTTCCCTCGTGATCGAGGACGGGAAGCTGCAGCGTGTGCGGCGGCACGCCCTCGTCGACGCAGTCGAGCCGGGCGAAGGACTCGAGCGGTGACTCGGCCCGAGCGTCGGCCATCGCCCACAACGTGTGGCGGCTGGCGACACCGCGCCTCCCGCGCGCGTGCTCGTGCGCCCGGTGCAGCCCGTCCGTGTCCGTGAGGCCCTGGTGGAGCGCCGAGTCGAGCACCGCGAGGCCGTTCGCGCGCGGGAGCTCAGGCACGGCCTGCGCGAGGGCCCAGTCGAGCGTCGCGACTCTCCGCCCGCCGATCTCGGTCGTGGTCATGCCCGCGTCGAACTGGCGCAGCGCGACCCCGTCACGATCGCGCCGGTTCCGCCCACGAGGCACGGCCGCCTCGGGTCGGACCGTCGCCGGCAGTCCCCGCACGCCGTGGAGGACGAGTGCGCACGAGCCGACCGCTACCGCGTCGTGGCCGAAGGCGAGCAGGCCCGTCCATGCAGCGCGAGCTCGGAGCTCGTCCCATGACCGGCCGACGAACGGGACTGCGGTGACGTCATAGACGCCACGGGTCACACGCGCGAGGGTTCCCCGCCGCGCGAGGCCGGCGACGTCCCTGTCGCTGAGACCGTGGCCCCGGCACTGGTCGATGGACACGAGACCGCCCTGGCCCGCCGCGACGGCGAGAAGGGTCGGGGGGAGCTGGGCACGACGCACAGGTGCCACCCCATCGCACGAGGAGCCTTCGCCGTCGGACCGGGGCGGTGCGCTGTGGATCGTGACCGCGAGGACCGGACCTGTGGACGGCGACGCCACGCGCCGAACCTGGCGACAGCGCCCGCCCACCATGCGGTTCGACCTCGGCCCGTCGCGCCGACGGGCGGCAACCGCGTGCTCGGCGGTGTGGGCGTCAACCCTCGGCTATGACCATGGCCGAGGCGATGCCGGCGTCGTGGGAGATGCTCAGGTGCCAGGCGGTGATGCCCAGCGCGTCCGCGCGCGCCGCTACCGTGCCCGTGATCTCGACCTCCGGCGGGCCTCCGACGACGCGGTGCACGGTCGCGTCGTGCCAGCGCATGCCCGCGGGAGCCCCCAGCGCCTTGGCGATGGCTTCCTTGGCGGCGAACCGGGCGGCCAGCGAGGCGGGCGGCAGGTCGCGCTCGACGGGCGTGAACAACTTCTCCCGCAACCGGGGCGTCCGCTCGAGGGTCTCCATGAACCGCGCGACGTCCACGACGTCGATCCCCACGCCCTTGATCATTCGCCCACCCTATGACCGGCCTGGCCGAGCATGCGCCTTCCTCTGCCGAGCATGTGCTTGTGGCCCGTCCGGACGTCCGGACGGGCCACAAGCACATGCTCGGCGGCGAAGGGGCTACTCGACCGTGACCGACTTCGCGAGGTTGCGCGGCTGGTCGACGTCCAGGCCCTTCGCCGTCGCGAGCGCCATCGCGAAGATCTGCAGCGGCACGACGGCCAGCAACGGCGAGAGCAGCGTCGGCGACTCGGGGATCCAGAAGATCTCGTCCGCGTAGGGGCGCACGGCGTCGTCCCCGTCCTCGGCGATGACGAGCGTGCGCGCCCCGCGGGCCCGGATCTCCTGGATGTTCGAGATGACCTTCGAGTGCAGGCCCTCGCGGCCCTTCGGCGACGGCACGACGACGAACACCGGCTGCCCCTCGTCGATGAGCGCGATCGGCCCGTGCTTGAGCTCGCCCGCCGCGAAGCCCTCCGCGTGGATGTACGCGAGCTCCTTGAGCTTGAGCGCGCCCTCGAGCGCGACGGGGAAGCCGACGTGGCGCCCGAGGAACAGCACCGACGAGGCGTCCTTCATCGACCGGGCGGTCGCACGCACGTACTCGCCGCGCTCGATGACCGTCTGGATCTTGCGGGGCATCTCGCGCAGGTCCTCGAGGATCGCCGAGATCTCGTCCGGGAACTTGTTCCCGCGCAGCTGCGCGAGGTAGAGGCCCAGCAGGTACGCGGCGGTGATCTGCGACAGGAACGCCTTCGTCGAGGCGACCGCGATCTCCGGCCCGGCGTGCGTGTAGAGCACGGCGTCGGACTCGCGCGGGATCGTCGACCCGTGCGTGTTGACGATCGAGATGACCTTCGCGCCCTGCTCGCGCGCGTGGCGCACGGCCATGAGCGTGTCCATGGTCTCGCCGGACTGGGTCACGGCGACGACGAGCGTCTTCTCGTCGACGATCGGGTCGCGGTAGCGGAACTCGTGCGCGAGCTCGACCTCCACCGGGATGCGGCACCAGTGCTCGATCGCGTACTTCGCGACGTGGCCCGAGTACGCCGCCGTGCCGCACGCGACCACGATGATCTTGTCGACCGATCGCAGCACGGCCTCGTCGATGCGCAGGTCGTCGAGCACGAGCTTGCCCGACGGGTCCGTCCGGCCGAGCAGCGTGTCCGCGACGGCGTGCGGCTGGTCGTGGATCTCCTTGTCCATGAAGGACGAGTAGCCGCCCTTCTCCGCCGCCGCGGCGTCCCAGTCGACCGTGTAGCGCTTGGCCTCGGCCGGGTTGCCGTCGAAGTCGGTCACCTCGACGGCCGTCGGGGTGATCGTGACGATCTGGTCCTGCCCGAGCTCGAGCGCCTCCTTGGTGTGGGAGATGAACGCCGCGACGTCGGAGCCGAGGAAGTTCTCCCCCTCGCCGAGCCCGACGACGAGCGGCGAGTCGTGCCGCGCGCCCACGACCGTGTCCGGGGAGTCGGCGTGCACGGCGAGCAGCGTGAACGTGCCCTCGAGGCGGCGCGCGACCTGCCCCATGGCGAGCGTGAGGTCCTTGGTCTCGCGGTACGCGCGGGCCAGGAGCTGCGCCGCGACCTCGGTGTCCGTCTCCGACCGGAACCGCACGCCCTCGGCGAGCAGCTCGGACTTGAGCGTCGCGAAGTTCTCGACGATCCCGTTGTGGATGACCGCGAGGCGGTCGTCGTCCGCGAGGTGCGGGTGGGCGTTCGTGTCGGTCGGGCCGCCGTGCGTCGCCCACCGCGTGTGTCCGATCGACGCGGTCGCCGCGGGCAGCGGGTGCAGGTCGATCTCCTCGACGAGGTTCGCGAGCTTGCCCGACTTCTTGGCGAACGCGACGGCGTCGATCCCGGGCGCGACGAGCGCCACCCCGGCCGAGTCGTAGCCGCGGTACTCGAGCCTGCCGAGTCCTTCGAGAGCGACGTCGAGGGGTCGCCCCGAGGCCTCTCCGACCATGGTTCCAGGGCCTACGTAGCCCACGATTCCGCACATGGTGATCGAGTCTAGCCACGGACGTGCGCCACTCCGGAGCCGCACGATCCCGCGGTTTTTCGTGAGGTCCGCTGCCAAAACCGCCCCCGCGGGCGAACGACGCCCTGCCCGGTGAGGGTGGACCTCGTGCCCACCGTACGGATCGGTCTCTCAGGATGGCGGTACGCCGACTGGCGTGGCCCGTTCTACCCGGTCGGCCTCCCCCAGCGCCGGGAGCTCGAGCACGTCGCGTCCGTGTTCCCCGCGGTCGAGCTCAACGGGTCCTTCTACTCGCTGCAGCGGCCGTCCTCGTTCGTCGCGTGGCGCGAGCAGACGCCCGAGGGGTTCACCTTCGCGGTCAAGGGCCCGCGCTTCGTCACCCACATGAAGCGGCTGCGGGACGTACGCACGCCCCTCGCCAACTTCTTCGCGAGCGGCGTCCTCGCCCTCGGCGACCGGCTCGGGCCTGTGCTGTGGCAGCTCCCGGCGCGCACGACCTTCGACGCCGCGCTGCTCGACGAGTTCCTCGCCCTCCTGCCCCGGACGACGGCCGAGGCCGCCCGCCTCGCCGGCGACCACGACGACCGCCTGCGCGCACCCGCCTGGACCGACGTGGACGCCGACCGTCCGCTGGTCCACGCGCTCGAGCCGCGCCACGAGTCCTTCGCGAGCGCCGAGGCGCTGGACCTCCTGCGACGGCACCGGGTGGCCTTCGCGATCTCGGACGGTGCGGGCCGCTGGCCGCTCGTGGAGGCGGTCACGAGCCGCCTCGTGTACGTGCGGCTCCACGGCGACCAGGAGCTGTACACGAGCGGCTACCGGCCACGCGTCCTCGACGCGTGGGCCGAGCGCGTCCGGACCTGGTGCGAGGCCGGTCACGACGTCGAGGTCTACCTCGACAACGACGTCCACGCGCACGCCCCTGCCGACGCGCTCGCCCTCATGGCGCGGCTGCCCGGTCTCGCGCTCGTCGGCCCCGGCCCGGCCGTCGAGCCCGCGTCGCGTCGTCGTCGTGCCGCGCCCCGGGAGCGCGACGCCGGGGCCGCTCCGCGGTGAGCACCGCCCCGGCGCGTTCGCGGGGAGGGACGGTTCGCCGGACGCGCCCGAGGCCGACGGGCTGCGCCGCGCCGGTGCGGCCGGAACCGGGCCCGACGGCCCTCGTGCACCGGCACCGCCGCGGATCCGGCAGAATCGGGCGGGTGTCCTTCCCCGTCGACGACCCGTCCGACCTCCTGCCGGCTCATCTCGCGGCACCGTCGTCCTCGCCGTACGTCGATCTCGACCGCGCGGTGTGGAGCCGCCTGTCGGAGTCGACGCCGCTCCCCCTGACGGACGACGACGTCACCCGGCTGCGCGGCCTCGGCGACCCCATCGACCTCGCGGAGGTCGACGCGGTCTACCGCCCGCTGTCGCGCCTGCTCAACCTCTACGTGACCGCGACGTCGGGGCTCCACGAGGCGACGTCGACGTTCCTCCGGGAGGAGACGGGAAACACGCCGTACGTCATCGGCGTCGCGGGCTCGGTCGCGGTGGGCAAGTCCACGACCGCTCGCGTCCTGCGCGAGATGCTGGCCCGCTGGCCCGAGACGCCGCGCGTGGAGCTCATCACGACCGACGGCTTCCTGTACCCGAACGCGGAGCTGGCCCGCCGCGGCCTCATGGACCGCAAGGGCTTTCCCGAGTCCTACGACCGCCGCGCGCTCATCCGGTTCCTGTCCAAGGTCAAGGCGGGCCACGCCGAGGTCAAGGCACCCGTGTACGACCACCTCACGTACGACATCGTGCCCGGAGCGGAGGCGGTCGTGCGCAAGCCCGACGTGCTCGTCGTCGAGGGGCTGAACGTCCTCCAGCCGGCCCGGCCGAGCGCGCACGACGAGTCCACGGTCGCGGTCTCCGACTTCTTCGACTTCTCGATCTACGTCGACGCCCGCACGCGCAACATCCGCCAGTGGTACGTCGACCGGTTCCTCGCCCTGCGTCGCACGGCGTTCGCCCGGCCCGAGTCGTACTTCCGCCGCTACGCCGACCTCACGGACGAGCAGGCGGTCGAGAAGGCGAAGTCGATCTGGGACGCGATCAACGCCCCGAACCTCGAGCAGAACATCCTGCCGACGCGCGGCCGCGCCACGCTCGTCCTCACCAAGGGGTCGGACCACTCGGTCCAGCGCGTGCGGCTGCGCAAGCTTTGAGCCCGCGCGACGCCGTGGCGGGCGAGGCCGGTCATCGGGACCCCCCCCCGCGGCGGGTCGGCTCAGCCGCGGGGTGCCGCGCCCGGCGTGCGCGGCGTGCCCGGCCCGCCCGTGCTCCCCGACGGCGTCGCCCCCGGCACACCGGACGACACGCCCTCGTCGGCGCCGGTCACCTCCGTGCCGGTCACCTCCGTGCCGGTCACCTCCGTGCCGGTCACCTGCGCGCTCGCCTCGTGCTGGACCCGGTCGCCGTTCGTCGGCGCCTCCGGCACGGGGACCACCACCGGGAGCTCGCCCCGGTGCCGCGCGCGCATCATGAGCACGCGGTCGATGACGAAGCCGGTGGCCACGCCGAGGACCACGCCGACGACCATCGCGAGGAGCGGCTCGTGTCCCAGCCACTGGGCGGCGACGAGACCGATGAGCACCGAGTACACCGCCCACGTGACGGCGGCGATCCCCGAGAACGCCATGAAGCGACGGCGCGGGTACCCGACGGCCCCGGCCGTCATGTTCACCGCGACGCGGCCGACGGGGATGTAGCGCGCGGCGAGGATGAACGACGCCCCGCGGTGCGCGAGCGCCCGCTCCGCCCAGGCCACGGCCTTGCGACCCCGCGGTGAGCGCAAGAACCGGACGCGGTCGGTGCCGACGGCGCGGCCGATCGAGAACGCGATCTGGTCGCCCGTCCACGCGCCCGCCGCGGCGACCAGGAGCACGAGCAGCAGGTTCGGCTCGCCGGTCGCGTGCGCGGACACGGCGAGCGTGATGACGACGGACTCGCTCGGGATCGGCGGGAAGAACCCGTCGATCGTCGCGAAGCCGAACAGCGCGGGGTAGATCCACGCGGACGCCGCGAGGGCGAGAATCCAGGTCTCCAGATTCTCCAGGAAGGTCGACACGGCGTCGGGCAACGGCGTCCTCGTTCGTCGGCTGGCGGGGAGGCCAGACTGGCGGCGGCGGCAGGTCGGGCGTCCTGCGCCACGACAAGCCTACGGAGCGCGACGACGTCGACCATCAGGGAAACCCCCGGTTGGCCCCTGAGGATTCCCGCCCGGCAGCGCCGCGCCCGGGGACGAGTCTTCCGTGCCGCGGCCGCCGACGCGTCATCCCGACGAACGACTTCTCGTGACGGGGCCGTACGTCGCGAGGACCAGGGCCCTGCTCAGGCGTCTCGCCGGCGCGGGCGCGGCGTCCCCCGCAGCGGCTGGGCGGTGCCCGGCTCCTGCGGCCACGCGTGCTTGGGGTAGCGGCCCCTCAGCTCGGCGCGCACCTGCGGGTAGCCCTGCACCCAGAACGAGGCGAGGTCCGCGGTGACCGCGGCCGGGCGCCCTGCCGGGGAGAGCAGGTGCAGCAGCACGGGAACGCGCCCGTCCGCGACGCGTGGCGTGCTCGCCCAGCCGAACGTCTCCTGGAGCCGGACCGCGAGCACCGGCTGGTCCTGGTCGTAGGCCACCGCGACGCGCGACCCGCTCGGGACCTCGAGCCGCTCGGGCGCGAGCGCGTCGAGGCGCGCCGCCTCGGGCCACGGCAGCAGACGGCGCAGCGCACCCCCGAGGTCCGGAGGCTCACCCCGGGCGACGGCGGGGACGTCGGGGCCCAGCCACGCGTCCAGGCGCTCCAGGAGCGCCTCGTCGCCGACGTCGGGCCACGGGTCTCCCAGGACGCGGTGCAGGAACCGCAGTCGGTCGCGCAGCCGGCGCGCGGCGTCGGACCACGGGAGGCTCTCGAGACCGTCCCGGCGCAGCCCGTCGCGCACGGCCGCCGCCAGCAGGTCCGCGGGCGGGTCCCGCCACGGCTCGCGCGCGAGCTCGATCGCGCCGAGCGACGTCACCCGGGCGGCGCGCACACGACCGCCCGACCACTCGGCGACGCCGGTCGACCGCAGCTCTGGCGCCGCAGCGGCCCGCGCCGTCGCCTCGTCGACCGGGGCGGCGGACCGCACGACGGCATCGGCGCGGCCCGCTGCGCGGTCCACGTCCGCCACCGCGAGCCACGGCGCGCCCTGCAACGGCGAGCCCGGCGGCAGCCGCGCGCCGGCCCCCGAGACCAGGAGGTACGTCTCGCCGCCCGGTCGCAGGCGGGCCAACCGGTCGGGGTGCGCGAGCGCGACGACGTGCCCGACGGCGACGTCGTCGGTCGGCCTGTGCCGTGCGGCCGGACCCGCCTCGGCGCGAGGGCCGTCGTCCGCCGCGACGGTCCGCGCGACCTGCTCGAGCCGGTCCCGCTGCGCGGCCCACGCCCCGGAGCGGGGACCTCCGCGGCGCAGCGTGCGCAGCGCCGCCGGCAGGTCGGCGCCCGGCACGCGCACGTCCTCCGAGAGCAGCGCCACGACCTCCGCTGCGCGCGCTGCGCCCACCTCGGGGACGGCGTCGAGCAGCGCCCGGGCGCGCCGCGGGTCGGCGGGGACGGCGGCGATGCGGCGCCCGAGCGGCGTCACCCCGTCGGGCCGCACGGCCCCCAGCCCGTGCAGCACGTCGCGCGCGGCGGCCCAGGCCGCCGCGGGCGGCGGGTCCAGCAGCGCGAGCCCCGCACCGTCGGGGCTGCCCCAGCACGCGAGCTCCAGCGCGAACCCGGTGAGGTCGGCCGTGCGGATCTCCGGCTCCGGGTGCCGCGCGAGACGCGCATGGTCGCCCTCCGACCAGCACCGGTACACCGCACCCGGCCCTTCGCGACCGGCGCGCCCTGCGCGCTGCTCGGCGCCCGCCCGGCTCACCGCCACCGTCACCAGACCGGGCAGTCCCCGCCGCACGTCCGTGCGCGGCTCGCGCGCAAGGCCGGCGTCCACGACCACGCGCACGCCCGGCACGGTGAGGGACGACTCCGCGACCGCCGTCGAGACCACGACGCGGCGCCGTGGCCCGGGCTCGAGCGCCCGGTCCTGCTCGCGAGGGGGCAGGCGGCCGTGCAGCGGGCGCACGTCCACGTCGGACCGCCCGCGTGCCAGCAGGCCGGCCACGGTGTCCACCTCGCGCGCGCCGGGGACGAACACGAGGACGTCGCCCGGCCGCTCGCGCAGCGCGCGGTGCGTCGTCGCGACGACGTGGTCGAGCAGCGCGGGCGCGGTGCCCCGCGCGTCGGTGCGCGGACCGCGTCCCGGGCACCAGACGACGTCGACCGGGTGGAGCCCGCCCTCGACCTCGACGACGGGCACCGCCCGGGCGCCCGTGCCGAGCGCCTGGGCGGTCCGCCCGGCCTCGACCGTCGCGGACATCGCGACGAGCGCGAGGTCGTCGCGCAGGTTCTCGCGCACGTCCGCCAGGAGCGCGAGCGCGAGGTCGTCCTCGAGGTGGCGCTCGTGCACCTCGTCGAGCACGACGCCCGCCACGCCCCGCAGCTCGGGGTCGCGCTGGAGCCGGCGGACGAGCGTGCCCGTCGTGACGACCTCGACCCGGGTGCGTCGCGACGTCCGCGACTCGCCCCGCACGGTGTAGCCGACGGTGCCGCCGAGGTCCTCGCCGAGCAGCGTCGCGAGCCGCCGGGCCGCCGCCCGGGCAGCGAGCCGGCGGGGCTGCGTCACGACGACGCGCCCGTCCGGGGCGTCCCCCAGCGCGACGGCGAGGGCCGGCGGCACGAGTGTCGTCTTGCCCGTGCCGGGCGGTGCCTGCACGACGACGGCCCCCACCGCCCGCACCGCGCCGACCACCTCGGGGAGGTGGCTCCCCACCGGCAGGTCGGGCGGCGCGGCGAGGAGTCGGCTGAGCGGGTCCACCCCCGTAGTCTGCCCCGCCGACGCAACCGCGCCGCGCCGCTCAGGGCCGCGTGACCCGGTCAGCCCGCCTCGCGCGAAGCGCCCGGGAGCCGCGCGACCCCGAGCGTGGACGAGAGCGTGCGCAGGTCGGCCCCGTCCACGTACAGCTCGCCTCGCAGGTGGTCGGTCTCGTGCTGGACGATCCGCGCCGCCCACCCGGTGAGCACGTCGTCGAAAGGCTCGCCCGTCTCGTCCTGCCCGGTGAGGCGCACCGAGCGGGCGCGCGTCCGCTCCGCCTGCCAGCCGTGCACCGAGAGGCACCCCTCGAAGAACGTCCTGGTCTCGTCGCCGACAGCCTCGTACCGCGGGTTGAGGAGCACCCGGAACGCGAGCGGCGGGCGCTCACGCTCGTCGTCCGCGTCGGGGGTGCCCGGGTCTTCCACGACGGCGACCGCGAGACCGACCCCGACCTGCGGCGCCGCGAGGCCGACGCCGGGCGCAGCGTGCATCGTCGCGCGCATCGCGTCGAGGAACCGCGGCAGCACGTCCCCGAGCTGGCCGGCGTACGGCACCGCCGGCGTGCGCAGCACGGGCTGACCCGCCTGCACGATCGGCAGGACGCCGTCGTCGTACGCGTCGAGGAGCGCGACGACGTGCTCGCGCAGCGCCTCGTCGACCCCCTGCCGCACGCCCGTCGTCCGCCCCGTCGCGCTCACAGCGCGAGCCGGTCCCGCACGACGCCGGCGAGCCGTGCGGCGACGGCGTCGGCCTGCTGCTGCGTCGCGGCCTCGACCATGACGCGCACGAGCGGCTCGGTACCCGACGGCCGGAGCAGCACGCGACCCGTCTCGCCGAGGGTCCGCTCCGCGTCCGCGACGGCGGCGAGCAGCGCCTCGTCGCTCGACGCGCGCGCCTTGTCCACGCCGGAGACGTTGAGGAGCGTCTGCGGGAGGCGCTGCACGACGCTCGCCAGGTCGGCGAGCTTCTGGCCCGTCGCCCGGACGCGTGCCGCGAGCTGGAGGGCCGTGAGCACGCCGTCGCCCGTCGTCGCGTAGCGCGACAGCACGATGTGCCCCGACTGCTCGCCCCCGAGCCCGTACCCGTGGGCCCGCATCTCCTCGAGGACGTACCGGTCGCCGACCGCCGTCTGGACGGTGGTGATCCCGGCGTCGCGCATCGCGAGCAGGAGGCCCAGGTTGCTCATCACCGTCACGACGAGCGTGTCGTGCGGGAGCTCGCCCTCGTCCTTGAGCGCGAGCGCGAGGACGCCCATGATCTGGTCGCCGTCGACGACGGTGCCGCCGTGGTCGACCGCGATGCAGCGGTCGGCGTCGCCGTCGAACGCGACGCCGAAGTCCGCCTCGGACGCCACGACGACGGCCTGGAGCTGCTCCGGGTGGTTCGAGCCGCACGCGGCGTTGATGTTGCGGCCGTCGGGGCTCGCGTTGATGACGACGACGTCCGCGCCGGCCGCACGCAGCGCCGCGGGGCCGACGTCGCTCGCCGCGCCGTTCGCGCAGTCGACCGCGATGCGCAGGCCGGCGAGCGGCTTGTGGTCCTCGTCGGCGCCGATGCTCGCCATGAGGTGCTCGACGTACGCGCCGCCCGCGCGGCCACGGTCGGGCGAGATGCGGCCGACCGTGCCGTGCGTCGGTCGCTGCCAGTCCTGCCCGAGCAGGCTCTCGATCCGGTCCTCGACCGCGTCGTCGAGCTTGACGCCGCCGCGTGCGAGGAACTTGATCCCGTTGTCCTGCATCGGGTTGTGCGAGGCCGAGATCACGACGCCGAAGTCGACGTCCATGGTGCTCGTCAGGTACGCGACGGCCGGGGTCGGCAGCACGCCCACGTCCTTCACGTCGACGCCCGCGCTCGCGAGCCCGGCGATGAGCGCCGCGCCCAGGAACTCGCCCGAGACGCGCGTGTCACGCCCCACCACCGCGCGTGGACGGTGGCCCTCCTCCTGCCCGCTCGCGAGCACGCGAGCCGCCGCGACGCCGAGGTCGAGCGCGAGCTCGCCCGTCACGTTGCCGTTCGCCAGCCCGCGCACCCCGTCGGTGCCGAAAAGCCGTCCCATGGAAAGTCCTTCCTCGACCGGCCGTACGTCGACCGTACGACCGCCTGCCCCCGCCCGCCCTCGGCGAGCCTTGGTCACCGTCCCTCACAAACGACGTCGGCCCCGGTGGACGAGGTCCACCGGGGCCGACGAGCGCACAGCGCGGATCAGCGCTTGGAGTACTGCGGTGCCTTACGGGCCTTCTTGAGACCGGCCTTCTTGCGCTCGACGACGCGGGCGTCGCGAGTGAGGAAGCCGGCCTTCTTCAGCGCGGGGCGGTTGTGCTCGGCGTCGATCGCGTTGAGCGCACGCGCGATACCGAGGCGCAGCGCACCGGCCTGGCCGGAGGTGCCGCCGCCGCTGATGCGGGCGACGACGTCGAAGCGACCCTCGACGTCGACCAGCTTGAGCGGCGAGTTCACGAGCTGCTGGTGAACCTTGTTCGGGAAGTAGTCCTCGAGCGAGCGCCCGTTGATCTTCCACTGCCCGGTCCCGGGGACGAGGCGCACGCGCGCCACGGCCTCCTTGCGGCGGCCCAGGGCCTGGCCGGGGGCGGTGATGCTCTGGCCGCGGCCCGTGGGGGCGGCGGACTCAGAGGTGTAGGTGCTGGGCGTCTCGTCGCCCAGGGTGTCGGTGTCGACGGTGGTCTCGGCCACGGGTGGTGTCCTCGCGTCTCTCTGTGCGCTACGCCTGGGCGGCGATTACTGCGCGACCTGGGTGATCTCGAACGGCTTCGGCTGCTGCGCGGCGTGCGGGTGCTCGGCACCCGCGTAGACCTTGAGCTTGCCGAACTGGGCGCGACCGAGGGTGGTCTTGGGGAGCATGCCGCGCACGGCCCGCTCCACAGCACGCTCGGGGTGCTTGTCGAGCAGGTCGCCATAGGCGACGGCACGCAGACCACCCGGGTACCCGGAGTGGTTGTAGGCCATCTTCTGCTCGCGCTTGTTGCCGCTCAGGGCGACCTTGCCGGCGTTGATGACGATGACGAAGTCACCGCCGTCGACGTGCGGAGCGAAGGTCGGCTTGTGCTTGCCGCGCAGCAGGGTGGCCACGTGGGTGGCCAGGCGGCCCAGGACGACGTCGGTCGCGTCGATGACGTACCAGTCGCGCTGGACGTCGCCGGGCTTCGGGGTGTACGTACGCACGGTCGTAGCCTTCGTTTCTGTCTCAGAATGTCTTCTTCGGCCGCTGAAGCGTGCGGCCGAGAGGGCAGGTCGTTGCGCGGCGGGCTCGGTCGACACCCGCTCCTTGGCCGGCAGCGAGTGGGCGCGCTAGCGACACGGGCGTCGTGAGATGAGCACAACGACTCACCAGACTACCCGCGGGGCAGGCCACCGGTCAAAGCGGCCGGGCGCTCACCCACGCACGTCTCGCACCGCGTCGAGCGCGCGACGTGCACGCAGTCCGGGCAGTACAGCCGCAGCGTCCGGCAGCTCGGGTCGGAGCAGTTCTCGTACTTCGCCGTCGCCGCCCCGCACCCCGTGCACGCGCCGAGCGGGGTCGACCCCGGGCCGAGGTCGACGTGCATGCGCTCGTCGAACACGTAGAGGGACCCCTCCCACAACCCTTGCGACCCGAACTCCTCGCCGTACCGCACGACGCCGCCGTCGAGCTGGTAGACCTCCTCGAAGCCGCGGGCGGTCAGGAGCGCGGACAGCACCTCGCACCGCACGCCGCCGGTGCAGTACGTGACGACCGGCCGCTGCTTGAGGTCGTCGTAGCGGCCCGAGTCGATCTCGGCGACGAAGTCGCGCGTCGTGGCGACGTCGGGCACCACCGCCCCGCGGAACCGTCCGATCTCCGCCTCGAACGCGTTCCGGCCGTCGAACATCACGACGTCGTCGCCCCGCTCGGCCACGAGGTCGTGCAGGGCCTGCGGGCTCAGCCGCGTGCCGCCTCCCACGACGCCGCTCTCGTCGACCACGACCTCGTCGGGGACGCCGAACGCCACGAGCTCGGGACGCACCTTCACGGACAGGCGCGGGAAGTCCCGGCCCGTGCCGTCGGACCACTTGACGTCGACGTCCGCGAAGCCGGGGTACTGCCGGGTCGACTTCACGTACTGCTTGAGGTCCTCGACCGTCCCGCCCAGCGTCGCGTTGATCCCGTGCTCCGCGACGATCACGCGCCCCGTGAGGTTCCACCGCTCCCCCAGCGCCCGCTGCCAGAGCTGCACCGCGCGGGGGTCCGGCAACGGCGTGAAGGCGTAGAAGAGCACGATCTTGTGGACGGCCATGCCCACCAGGATAGGGACGGCGGCGCCTGCCCCCGTACCCGGCTACCGTGCCCGCTGCACCCGCTCGACGTCCCAGACCGGCTCCGGGGCCTCGACGACCTCCCCGTCGCCGCGGAACACCAGGTAGCGGTCGAACCCGCGCGCGAACCACCGGTCGTGCGTCACGGCGAGCACCGTCCCCTGGAACGCCGCGAGGCCGGCCTCGAGCGCCTCGGCGGAGTGCAGGTCGAGGTTGTCCGTCGGCTCGTCGAGCAGCAGGAGGGTCGCGCCGTCGAGCTCGAGCAGGAGGATCTGGAACCGCGCCTGCTGCCCGCCCGAGAGGGTCTCGAAGCGCTGCTCCGCCTGGCCGACGAGCTCGTACCGGTCGAGCGCGCGGCTCGCGCCCTCGCGCCCCATCCCGGCCCGGTGCCCGTCGCCGCGGTGGAGGATCTCCAGGAGGGTCCTCCCGCGCAGCTCCGGGTGGTCGTGGTTCTGGGCGAACCAGCCGGGCCGCACGCGCGAGCCGAGCACTGCGCGACCCGTGTGCGCCACGGGGTCGGGCCGGACACCGTCGGACGTCGTGGGGTCGGGCACCACCCCGGGCTCGGGGTCGCTGCCGCCCGCGGCGAGGAGCCGCAGGAAGTGCGACTTGCCCGACCCGTTGGAGCCCAGCACCGCGACGCGCTCGCCGAAGAACACCTCGAGGTCGAACGGCTTCATGAGCCCCGTGAGCTCGAGCGACCGGCACGTCACGGCACGCTTCGCCGTGCGCCCGCCCGCGAGCCGCACGGTGACGCGCTGCTCGCGCGCGAGCATCTCCGGGGGGCCCGCCTCCTCGAACTTGCGCAGGCGCGTCTTCGCCGCCTGGTACCGGCTCGCGAGCCCGTCGTTGTAGGCGGCCTTCGTCTTGAGCGTCTGCACGAGCTCGCGCAGCTTGGCGTGCTCCTCGTCCCAGCGCCGCGCGAGCTCGGCGAGCCGTTCGCGCCGGTCGGCGCGCGCCTGCCCGTAGGTCGCGAACCCGCCGCCGTGCACCCAGACCGTCCCGCCGCCCGGCGTCGGCTCGAGCGTCGCCACCTGCGTCGCCGTGCGCGACAGCAGCTCGCGGTCGTGGGAGACGTAGAGGACCGTCTTGGGCGACGCGACGAGCCGCTCCTCGAGCCAGCGCTTGGTCGGCACGTCGAGGTGGTTGTCCGGCTCGTCGAGCAGCAGCACCTCCTCGGGCCCGCGGAGCAGCGCCGTGAGCGCCAGGCGCTTCTGCTCACCGCCGGACAGCGTGCGCACGTCACGCCACTGCGCCTTCTCGAACGGGACGGAGAGGACCTCGTCGGTCACCTCGTCCCACGCCGTCTCGGCGTCGTAGCCCCCGACGTCGGCCCAGTCGACGAGCGCCTGGGCGTACCGGAGCTGGGCGGGCTCGTCGTCGACCGTCATGATGTCGTGCTCCGCCGCGGCGAGCTCGAGCGCCGCCTCCTTGACCGCGGCCGGCGCGAGCTCGACGAGCAGGTCGCGCACCGTGCGGTCGTCGTCGATGCGCCCCACGTCCTGCCGCATGACGCCGAGGCCGCCGCTGCGCACGACCGCTCCGCCGTGCGGCGCGACGTCGCCCGTGACGATGCGCAGCAGCGTCGACTTGCCGACGCCGTTCGGCCCGACGAGTGCGACCCGCGCGCCGTCCGCGACGCGCAGGCTCACGCCGTCGAGGAGCGTGCGCCCGTCGGGCAGGTGATACGTGACGTCGCTGAGGTCGAGGTGTCCCACGAGGCCATCGTCCCCCGGGCGGGCCCGCCGGGTCACGCGGATTCCGCGCACCCCCGACGGCTCGACCTTCGGTCCGGCCCGAGGGGACGACCGTCGTCGCCCCCGGTCTTCAGCGCCGGCCGCCCCCGAGGAGGCCGCCCAGGCCACCCAGGAGGTCCCCGAGGCCGCCCCCGGACCCGCTGGAGCCGCCGCCCAGGAGTCCGCCGAGCAGATCCCCCAGACCGCCGCCCGCACTCTCCTGCGCCGTCGGGGAGGACTCGGCGCCGGAGTCCTTGCCCCCGAGCTGCTTCGCGAGGAACGCCAGCGCGATCGGAGCGAGCGCGGGCAGCACCTTCGACAGCAGCCCCTGCTGCGTGCCCGTCGAGTCGGCGAGCTGCGCGACGACGGCCTCCTCGTTCGAGCCGAACACGTGGCGGACGATCTTCTCGCCGTCGGCGGTGTCCACGTCGTCGAGGTCGACCCCGCCCTCCACGAGCGACGGGTCGTGCTGCGTGAGGGCCTTGCCGAGCGACGCCGCGCCCGCAGGGTCCTGCGCGTTCGCCTGGAGCCCGCCGAGCAGCGCGGGGAGCGCCGCGCCCACGGCCTGCTGCGCCGTCGCCTCGTCGACGCCGAGCCGGCCGGCGAGCTGGTCGAGCGGGATGGTGGACAGGATGTCGTCGATGCCGGCCATGGTGGTCCTCGGTTCTCGGGCTCGTTCACGGGTGGCCGCGACGCGCGCGACCCGTCCCACGGTATCGCCGGCGGCACGTCGGTGCAGGTCGGGGCGCAGATGCTGCGTCCGACCGCACGAGGTGACACTGTGGACGCATGAGCGAAGACACCACCGGCACCAGCCCGGACCCGGAGACCGGCGCCGAGGGCGACAACGACCAGCTCCAGGCCGAGGACACGCTGCTCGACCGCGGCGTGGACGACGTCCTCGACGAGGGTTACTCCCCGCCCGACCGCCCCCGCACGAACCACTTCGGCGAGACGCCGTGGGAGGAGGTGCACGGCGAGACGCTCGACCAGCGCCTCGCCGAGGAGGAGCCCGAGGAGTGGGACCAGGACCCGCTCGAGCGGCCCGACGACACGCGCTCGGGCCGCCTCGTCGCGGACCCCGACGCCCTCGACGGGCGTCAGAACGACACCTACGCCGACGACGAGGGCATCTCCGGGGGCGCCGCGGGCGCCGAGGAGGCCGCCGTGCACGTCGTCGAGGAGCCGTGACGGCGTAGCGCCACGCCGATCAGCCCGGGTCGCGCGACGCGCCCTCGTCCCAGACGTCCTCCTCGTTCCGGACGGCGCGGATCCGGTCGGCGCGGGCGGCCAGCTCGTCGTCGGGCGGGTACGTGACCTCCTCGAGCACGAGCCCGTGGGCGGGGACGACGCCGGCCCCCGCGTCGCGCCGTCGGCTCGCGAGGAGCTGCGCAGGCCAGTCGACCCCGCGCCGGCCCTCGCCCACGGCGAGCGACGCGCCGACGAGCGCGCGCACCATGTTGTGGCAGAACGCGTCCGCGCGGACGTGCGCGACGACGAGGCCCGCGTCGGGCCCGTCCACCGGCCGCGACCACGACAGGTGCTGGAGCTCGCGGATCGTCGTCGCCCCGGGCCGGGGCTTGCAGAACGCGGCGAAGTCGCGCACCCCGAGCAGCGGCCGCACGGCGGCGTCCATCGCGGCGACGTCGAGCGGGCGCCGGTTCCACAGGACCCACGCCCGCCGCAGCGGGTCGCGCTGTGCCGGGTCGTCCGCGACCCGGTACGTGTAGGCGCGGTGCAGCGCGGAGAACCGCGCGTCGAAGCCCGCGGGCGCGGGCGCCGCGCGGTGCACGACGACGTCGCCCGGCAGCACCCCGCCGAGCCGCGCGACGAGCGCGTCGCCGGGTGTGCGGTCGGAGCGCCCGGGGAGGGCCGCCCACTGGTCCCGCGTGAGGTCGACGTGCGCGACCTGCCCGCGCGCGTGCACCCCCGCGTCCGTGCGGCCCGCGACGGTGAGGCGCGGCGCCGGGCCGCGCAGGAGCGTCGCCAGCCCGTCCTCGACCGCGCCCTGCACGGTGCGCAGCGCGGGCTGACGAGCCCAGCCGGCGAACTCCGTCCCCTGGTAGGCGAGGTCGAGGCGGACGCGCACGACGCCGTCGGGCAGATCCTGCTGCACCCTCGGCCCGGAGGCCGCGGCCCCACCCGGCGCGTCGGGTGCGGGGTCGTCGGGGCGTGCGTCGGGGGCAGGGGCGTCGCTCACGGGAGTTCACCGTAGTCGCCCGGCCGTGCGGCGCGCTCGCCGTCGTGCCTACGCTGCCGCCCATGACCGGCGACCGCGCAGACGTCCGCACCCTCGCCGTGGACTGCGGCGGCGGCGGGATCAAGGCGAACGTGCTCGACGCGTCGGGCACCGCGCACGCCGCCGCCGTCCGCGTCCCGACGCCGTACCCGCTGCCGCCCGAGCTGCTCGTCCGGACCATCGCCGATATCGCGGCCACGCTGCCCGCTGCCGACCGGGTCACCGTGGGCATGCCCGGCATGATCCGGCGCGGCGTCGTCGTGCACACGCCGCACTACGTCACGCGCAGCGGCCCCCGCTCGCGCGTGGACCCGGCACTCGTCGAGGCATGGACGAGCTTCGACGTCCAGGCCGCGGTGGCCGCACGTCTCGGCGTGCCCGCCCTCGTGCTCAACGACGCCGAGGTGCACGGCGCGGGCGTCGTCGCGGCGTCCGGGCTGGAGCTCGTCCTGACGCTCGGGACAGGGCTGGGTTCGGCGCTGTTCCACGGCGGACGGCTCGCGCCGCACCTCGAGTGGTCGCGCGCCCCGGTGCGCCGTGGCACGACCTACGACGAGTACGTCGGCGAGCCCGAGCGGCGCCGGCTCGGCAACGGGCTGTGGTCACGCCGCGTGCTCGCGGTCGTCGAGGGCCTGCGGCCCGTCTTCTGGTGGGACCGGCTGTACCTGGGCGGCGGGAACTCGCGCCAGATCACCCCGAGCGTCCTCGACCGCCTCGGCGACGACGTCGTCGTCGTGCCCAACTCCGCGGCGCTCGTCGGCGGGGCACGTGCCTGGGACCTGCCGCCGGCCTGACCGCCTCAGCGCGCGACGGCGCGGCGCGGCGCGACGCCTGCGGGCGCCGCCCCGTCCGTCCCGGGCGCCGGACCTCCCGTCGCGACCGCGCGGTGGGCGTCGAGCAGGACCCGGTTGAACGCGACCGGTGCGTCGAGGCTCACGAGGTGCCGGGCGCCCGGGACGACCACGAGCCGCACGGGCGCTCCCCCGCGCCGGGCCGCCTCCACGAAGCCGCGCTCGCCGATCCGGAAGTGGTCCCACCGGCCGTTGACCAGCCACACGGGCGAGTCCGTGGCGGCGAGGGCTGTCACGGGGTCGACCGCCTCGACCTCGCGCAGGATCGCGCTCATCACGTCGAGCGCGAAGCCGCCCGCCGCGAGGTCGGCCGCGCCCTGCCGCGTGAGCGCACGGTCGACGAGCGCCTGGTTGAGCCCCGCTCCGCCGTCGGGCAGCCGCTCGATGCCGCGCGCGACGAGGAGCCAGCCCCCGCGCAGCCGTGTGGCAGGCGGGGTCGAGCAGGCAGCGGCCACGAGGCCGACGACGCGCTCGGGGTGCCGCGCTCGCGTCTCGATCGCGACGTAGCCGCCCAGCGACAGGCCGACGACGAGCGCGCGAGCCCCCACGGCGTCGATCCCGGCCGCGACGGCCTCGACGGCACCGTCCAGGGTGAACGCCTCGCCGCGCCGCGCCCCGTGCCCCGGCAGGTCCACGGCGAGGGCGTCGACCCCCGCACGGCGCAGGGCCGCGAGCTGGTCGCGCCACATCGACCGCGACGTGCGCGAGCCGTGCACGAGGACGACCGGGGGCCACGCCGCCAGGGAGGAATCGACACCCGTCACCCCTCGACGGTAGGCCCTCCCCGCCGCGAGATCGACCCGTGCGTCGCGAGATCGGCCCTCTGCCGGTCGATCCCGCGCAGTACGGGTCGAACGCGCGCGGCCGCCCTCACGGCCGGACGCAAGCGGACGCCGTCGGGACGGCAGAACGCCGCAGGGCCCGGGACCGTACGGTCCCGGGCCCTGCGGCGTGGGGTCGCGGAGGACCCCGAGAGTCGATCGAGGAGGCTCAGGCCTCCTTCTTCTCCTCGGTGGCGTCCTCGACGGGCGCGTCCTGGACGTCCTCGGCGGGAGCGTCCTCGACGGCGGCGGGAGCGTCCTCGACGGGAGCGTCCTCGACCGCGTCGGCCTTCTTGGCCGGCTTGTCAGCCTTCTTCTTGCTCGCCTTCTCCGCGGCCTTCTCCGCCTCGCGGACGACGGCCTGCTTGGGGCTGACGGGCTCGGTGACGAGCTCGATCACGGCGAGGGGCGCGTTGTCGCCCTTGCGCGTGCCGACCTTCGTGATGCGGGTGTAGCCGCCCTCACGCTCCGCCATCTGCGGGGCGATCTCGGTGAACAGCGTGTGCACCACGGACTTGTCGCGCACGACGCGCAGGACGCGACGACGCGCGTGCAGGTCGCCGCGCTTGGCGAACGTGATGAGGCGCTCGGCCACCGGGCGCAGGCGCTTCGCCTTGGTCTCGGTGGTCGTGATGCGGCCGTGCTCGAAGAGCTGGGTGGACAGGTTCGCGAGCATCAGACGCTCGTGAGCCGGTCCGCTGCCGAGCCGGGGGCCCTTGGCGGGGGTAGGCATGGGATGTGCTCCTTGGGAAGTGTTCGCGCCGCAGGTGCGGACCCGGACGCGCTGAGGTGTCTAGAGCCGCAGGCTCAGTACTGCTGCTCGGTGTCCGAGAACGTCGCCTCGTCGTCGTCGCCGTCGTAGTACGCGGCGGCCGACGGGTCGAAGTCGAGCGGCGAGTCCTTGAGGGACAGGCCGAGCTCGGCGAGCTTCTCCTTCACCTCGTTGATGGACTTCGCACCGAAGTTGCGGATGTCCAGCAGGTCCGCCTCGCTGCGTGCGACGAGCTCGCCCACCTGGTGGATGCCCTCGCGCTTGAGGCAGTTGTACGAGCGGATCGTGAGGTTGAGCTCCTCGATCGGCAGCGCCAGGTCCGCGGCCAGGGCCGCGTCCGTCGGCGACGGGCCGATCTCGATGCCCTCGGCCTCGACGTTGAGCTCGCGGGCGAGGCCGAAGAGCTCCACCAGCGTCTTGCCGGCCGACGCGAGCGCGTCGCGCGGCGAGATCGCCGGCTTCGTCTCGACGTCCACGACGAGCTTGTCGAAGTCCGTGCGCTGCTCGACGCGCGTCGCCTCGACCTTGTAGGTCACCTTGAGGACCGGCGAGTAGATCGAGTCGACCGGGATGCGCCCGATCTCGGCGTCGAACGACTTGTTCTGCGAGGCCGAGACGTACCCACGGCCGCGCTCGACGGTGAGCTCGATCTCGAGCTTGCCCTTGTCGTTGAGCGTGGCGATGTGCAGCTCGGGGTTGTGGACCTCCACACCCGCGGGCGGGACGATGTCCGCCGCGGTGACCGCACCAGCACCCTGCTTGCGCAGGTACATCACGACGGGCTCGTCGTTCTCCGAGGAGACGACGAGGTTCTTGATGTTGAGGATGACCTCGGTCACGTCCTCCTTCACACCCGGCACGGTGGTGAACTCGTGGAGCACACCGTCGATGCGGATGGAGGTGACCGCCGCGCCCGGGATGGACGACAGCAGCGTGCGACGCAGCGAGTTGCCGAGCGTGTAGCCGAAGCCGGGCTCCAGCGGCTCGATGGAGAAGCGCGAACGGTTCTCCGAGATGACCTCTTCGGTCAAGGTGGGGCGCTGTGCGATCAGCACTGGTGGTTTCCTTTCGGTGAGCGTCCGCCATATGACGCTGCACGGTTCAAGGCGAGGTGCGTGCCTGCGGCACGCGGTCCTGGCCGGGACTCTGTCCACCCGGCCGGGAAGGGTGCGTCGACCCCGTCAGGAGGCGTCTGCCCCGTGACGGGCGCCGTCGACGGGCTCGGCCGGTCGGTGACCGGGCGGCCCGTCGACGACACGCCGACGACGAGGGTCAGACGCGACGACGCTTGGGCGGGCGGCACCCGTTGTGCGCCTGCGGCGTGACGTCCTGGATCGAGCCGACCTCGAGGCCGGCCGACTGCAGCGAGCGGATCGCGGTCTCGCGACCGGAGCCCGGGCCCTTGACGAAGACGTCGACCTTCTTCATGCCGTGCTCCTGCGCCTTGCGGGCAGCGGCCTCGGCCGCGAGGCCGGCGGCGAAGGGGGTCGACTTGCGCGAGCCCTTGAAGCCGACGTCGCCGCCGGAGGCCCACGCGATCACGGCGCCCGACGGGTCCGTGATCGACACGATCGTGTTGTTGAACGTGCTCTTGATGTGCGCCTGGCCGGCGGGGACGTTCTTCTTGTCCTTGCGGCGAGGCTTGCGCCCAGCGGCGGCGCGAGTCTTGGGAGGCATCTTTCGTTTCTCTCCTGGTCTGAGGTGGTCTGACCGCGGGGATCTCCGACCGGGACGACGTGGACCGTACGGCCGACGTCAGCACCCGAGCGGGGCCCGCCCTGCGGACTGGCTCAGCGGGCCTTCTTCTTGCCGGCCACGGTGCGCTTGGGTCCCTTGCGCGTGCGCGCGTTGGTCTTGGTGCGCTGGCCGCGCACGGGCAGGCCGCGGCGGTGACGCAGGCCCTGGTAGGTGCCGATCTCGACCTTGCGGCGGATGTCGGCGGCCACCTCACGACGGAGGTCACCCTCGAGCTTGTAGTTGCCCTCGAGGTAGTCGCGGAGCGCGACGAGCTCGGCGTCGCCGAGGTCCTTCACGCGCGCGTCCGGGCTGATGCCGGTCGCGGCCAGCGTCTGCTGGGCGCGGGTACGGCCGACGCCGTAGATGTAGGTGAGCGCGACCTCGAGCCGCTTGTCGCGGGGGAGGTCGACGCCGATGAGACGTGCCATGTGCCTTTCGGCTCCTCGTGCTTCGTCGGAGGTCTGTCGCACCGCCCTCCCACGGGGAGCTCCGTGGGCCCCGGCCTCCGAGCCGGGGGTTCCCCTGCCTGTGGCGTTCTCCTCCCGGACTCGCGTCCGGGGTGCCGAGCAGGTTCGTGGTGGTGCGCTGGTGGCCGGCCGTCGTCGTGACGGGCGGCCTGGTGACCGCGGTCCCGAGGGACCGTCACCCGTGGCGCAGGCGCGGGCTCAGCCCTGGCGCTGCTTGTGCCGCAGGTTGTCGCAGATCACCATGACGCGACCGTGCCGGCGGATCACCTTGCACTTGTCGCAGATCTTCTTGACGCTGGGCTTGACCTTCATCTTCGTTCCCTCAGTGGTGCCCTGCTCCGGGCGCGACCGACGAGCGGTCCCGGGATCCGGGTGGCGAGGCGGGTGAGTGGGTGGACGCGTGGCGACTACTTGTAGCGGTAGACGATCCGGCCGCGGGACAGGTCGTACGGGCTCAGCTCGACCACGACCCGGTCCTCGGGGAGGATCCGGATGTAGTGCTGGCGCATCTTGCCCGAGATGTGCGCGAGAACCTTGTGACCGTTGGCCAGCTCCACGCGGAACATCGCGTTCGGCAGGGCCTCGACCACGCTGCCCTCGATCTCGATGACACCGTCCTTCTTTGCCATGTCCTCCGCTAACTCTCGTCTGAACTGCTGATACTCCCGCGCACGCCCGACCCGCGGGTCGTCCGTTCGTGGGAGGTGCGTGGAGCCGCGTGCGGGGGTCGGTCGCCCGGGTCCCGAGGGACGGGGGCCGGTTGAACGACGTGCACGGACTACACCCGACGGACCATCCTACGGCATCCGGCAAGAGTCGCGAAACCGGGGCGTGCGTCGGGAACCGTGCGACGCGCCACTCCCCCGCGGGAGCCGGGAGGCCCCACGCGTCGGACGAACCGAGGGCTCAGGCAGCGAGAGGTGCGACACGGACGCCGAGCGGTGCGAGCTCGGCCGCCCCGCCGTCGGGCGCGGTGAGGACCCAGATCCCCTCGTCGAGGATCGCGACGCTGTGCTCCCAGTGCGCGGCACGAGCGCCGTCGTCGGTCACGACCGTCCAGTCGTCCTCGCACACCTCGGTGAACCGGTCGCCGAGCGTCACCATCGGCTCGATCGCGAGACACATGCCCGGGCGCAGCCGCGGACCCTTCTCGCGCGTGCGGTAGTTCGGGACGTCGGGCGGCTGGTGCATCGCGGAGCCGATCCCGTGGCCCACATACTCCTCGACGATCCCGTAGGCGACACCGTCGGACTCGGCCGAGAGCCGGACCGAGTCCTCGATGGCCGCACCCACGTCGCCGAGCCGCTCGCTCGTCGCGAGCGCGGCGATGCCCGCCCACATCGCACGCCGCGTGGCCTCCACGAGGGCCTCGTCCTGCGGCTCGCCCTCACCGAGGACGAAGGAGACGGCCGAGTCGCCGTGCCAGCCGTCGACGATCGCCCCGCAGTCCACGGAGACGATGTCACCCGGGCGGAGCTCGCGGGGACCGGGGATGCCGTGCACGACCTCGTCGTTCACCGACACGCACAGCGACGCCGGGTAGCCCTCGTAGCCGAGGAACGACGGCGTCGCGCCGGCGTCCGCGATCACCGCCGCGGCGAGCGCGTCCAGGTCGGCCGTCGTCATGCCCGGCCGGACCGTCTCACGGACCGTCTCGAGCGCTCGCGCGACCACGAGGCCGGCGCTGCGCATGGACCGGACCTGGTCGTGCGTCTTGTACTCGATGCGCTCGCGACCGAACACCCTGCTGCTCCCCAGAACCTGACCGACGGACGACCGGCGCTCAGCCGACCAGCGCGGTCAGCGCCGAGACGATGCGCCCGGTGATCTCGTCGACGTCGCCGATGCCGTCGACGCGGACGAGGAGGCCGCGCTCGTCGTAGGCGGACGTGAGCGGCGCCGTCTGCTCGGCGTAGATGTCGAGTCGGCGCGCGATGGCCTCCTCGGTGTCGTCCTCGCGGCCCTCGATCTCCGCGCGCTTCGCCAGGCGGGCGAGGAGCTCGTCGCGGTCCGCCGTGAGCTCCACGACGCCGTCCAGGGCCACACCCAGGTCCGCGAGGATCGCGTCGAGCTCGACGACCTGGGCCGCGTTGCGCGGGTAGCCGTCGAGGATGAACCCCTGCGCCGCGTCGTCCTGGGCGAGGCGGTCGCGCACCATCGCGTTCGTCACCGAGTCGGGTACCAGGTCACCCTTCGCGGTGTACTCCTGCGCGAGCCGACCGAGCTCCGTGCCGCCCTTGATGTTCGCCCGGAAGATGTCTCCGGTCGAGATCGCGGGGATGGCGAGCTGCTCGGCGAGCCGGGCGGCCTGCGTCCCCTTGCCCGCGCCCTGCGGACCCATGATGACGAGGCGCGCGGGACGCGAGGTGGACTGGCCGTCGGTGGCGTT
This sequence comes from Cellulosimicrobium sp. GQ32, assembly GCF_059758455.1. NCBI lineage: Bacteria > Bacillati > Actinomycetota > Actinomycetes > Micrococcales > Promicromonosporaceae > Cellulosimicrobium > Cellulosimicrobium sp. GQ32. The sequence goes on from NZ_JCAXEP010000003.1 coordinate 386,551, forward strand.
GCTCAACGGAGGAACCCTTCGTAGTGGCGCTGCTGCAGCTGGGAGTTGATCTGCTTGACCGTCTCCAGGCCGACGCCGACGACGATGATGATCGAGGAGCCACCGAACGGGATGTTCGTGCTCACGCCGAGCCCGATGAGGACCAGCGTCGGCAGCAGGGCGACGAGCGCGAGGTAGATGGAGCCCGCGGACGTGATGCGGGTGATGACGTAGTCGAGGTACTCGGCGGTCGGCCGGCCGGCACGGATGCCGGGGATGAAGCCGCCGTACTTCTTCATGTTGTCCGCGACCTCGTCCGGGTTGAACGTGATCGACGTGTAGAAGAAGCAGAAGAACAGGATCATCAGCACGTACAGCACGATGTGCAGCGGCGCGGCCGGGTCGGCAAGGTTCGTGCTCACCCAGATCACCCAGTCGGCGCTCTGGTCGCCGAACTGCGCGATGAGGCCCGGGACGGCGAGCAGCGACGCCGCGAAGATCACCGGGATGACGCCGGCCATGTTGATCTTGATCGGGATGTAGGTGCTCGAGCCGCCGTACATGCGGCGCCCGACCATGCGCTTGGCGTACTGGACCGGCACGCGGCGCTGGGACTGCTCGACGAACACGACCAGGCCGATGACGACCACGATGACCGCGATCATGATGATGAAGTTCGTCGCGCCGTTCGCGCCGCCCGCGATCGACCACAGCGCGGTCGGGAAGCTCGCGGCGATCGACGTGAAGATGAGGAGCGACATGCCGTTGCCGACGCCGCGCTCGGTGATGAGCTCGCCGAGCCACATGATGAGGCCGGTGCCCGCGGTCATGGTGATGACCATGAGCGCCATCGTCACGAAGCTGCCGTCGGGGATGACGTCCACGGAGCAGCCCTGGAAGAGCAGGCCGTTGCGCGCGGTCGTGATGACGGTCGTCGACTGGAGGATGGCGAGCGCGATCGTCAGGTAGCGCGTGTACTGCGTCAGCTTCGCCTGGCCGGACTGGCCCTCCTTGTGGAGCGCCTCGAAGCGAGGGATCACGACGCGCAGCAGCTGGACGATGATGCTCGCGGTGATGTACGGCATGATGCCGAGCGCGAAGATCGACAGCTGGAGCAGTGCACCACCGCTGAAGAGGTTGACGAGGCCGAGCAGGTCGTTGCCGTCGGCGGTCTCCGCGATGCACTGCTGCACGTTGGGGTAGTCCACACCCGGCGTGGGGATGAACGACCCCACCCGGAAGATCGCCATGATCGCGATCGTGAACAGCAGCTTGCGCCGCAGGTCGGGCGTCCGGAAAGCCCGGGCGAATGCGCTGAGCACCTATCCTCCTGGCCCGCCGAGGCGGGATGTCGTGTCGCCGGGAGGCCCGGCGAGGTGTGACGCACGGCACCGGCGCCAAGAGGCACCCTAGCCGTAGCGCCGCGTCGAACGGCAAGTCGGTCCCGACGACCGGACGGACCGACCGCGGACCTGCGAGTGACGGCGGTCACCCCGGGGTGCGGGGAGACAACCGTCGGAGAGTCTAACCGTGGCGCGCTGCCGGACGGACCACGGGTCGTACGGGAGGGCCCTCCCCAGACACGGACAGGGCCGACGGCGCGAGCGCGCCACCGGCCCTGTCCAGGGGTGTCAGTCCTCCGAGACCGAACCGCCGGCCGCGAGGATCTTCTCGCGAGCGGCGCCCGAGAGGGCGTCGACCGCGACCTCGAGCTTGACGGTGATCTCGCCCGTGCCGAGCACCTTGACGAGCTGGCCCTTGCGGACCGCGCCCTTCGCGACGAGGTCCTCGACGGTGACCTGGCCACCCTCGGGGTACAGCGCCGCGAGCTTGTCCAGGTTCACGACCTGGTACTCGGTGCGGAACGGGTTCTTGAAGCCGCGCAGCTTCGGGAGGCGCATGTGCAGAGGCATCTGCCCGCCCTCGAAGCGCTCGGGAACCTGATAACGAGCCTTCGTACCCTTGGTACCGCGGCCCGCCGTCTTACCCTTCGACGCCTCGCCACGACCCACACGGGTCTTGGCCTTCTTGGCGCCGGGAGCCGGACGCAGGTGGTGGATCTTGAGCGTGCCGCCGGCACCCTCGGTCTGCTTGCCCGACTGCTTCGCAGCAGCCGCGGACTCCGCCTTCGCGGGGGCCTTCGCAGCAGCCTTCTTCTTCGGAGCCTCGGCGGTCTCCTTGGTGGCCTTCTCAGCCATGGTCACTCGACCTCCTCAACGGTGACGAGGTGCGCCACCGTCGCGACCATGCCGCGGATCTCCGGGCGGTCCTCCTTCACGGCGGTGTCGCCGATCCGCTTGAGGCCCAGAGTGCGCAGCGTGTCGCGCTGGTTCTGCTTGCCGCCGATGGCGGACTTCGTCTGGGTCACCTTGAGCCTGGCCATCAGGCGTTCACCCCCGCAGCACGGGCACGCAGGAGCGCGGCCGGGGCCACGTCCTCGAGCGGGAGACCACGGCGCGCGGCGACAGCCTCAGGCTGCTCCAGGTTGCGCAGGGCCTCGACGGTCGCGTGCACGATGTTGATCGCGTTGGACGAGCCGAGCGACTTGCTCAGCACGTCGTGGATGCCCGCGCACTCCAGCACGGCGCGCACCGGACCACCGGCGATCACACCGGTACCGGGAGCGGCCGGGCGGAGGAACACGACGCCGGCGGCGGCCTCACCCTGGATGGGGTGCGGGATGGTGCCCTGGATGCGCGGGACCTTGAAGAAGTTCTTCTTGGCCTCCTCGACACCCTTGGCGATCGCCGCGGGCACCTCCTTCGCCTTGCCGTAGCCGACACCGACGGTGCCGTCGCCGTCGCCCACCACGACCAGCGCGGTGAAGCTGAAGCGGCGGCCGCCCTTGACGACCTTGGAGACGCGGTTGATGGTGACGACGCGCTCGACGAAGGCGTTCTTCTCGGCTGCGTCGCCACGGCGACCGTCGCGACGGTCACCGCGACGGTCGTCGCGGCGCCCCCCGCGCGCGTTCTGGTCGCTCGACTCGTTGGCGGCACCCGTGGGGGCGCCGGTGTTGCTGCGCTGCCCTGCAGCCATCAGAGAATCCTTTGCTTCCGTGTGGGGATGGTCGGCGTCGTCACAGGGACAGACCGCCCTCGCGGGCGCCGTCGGCGACCGCAGCGACCCGACCGTGGTACTTGTTGCCGCCACGGTCGAAGACGACCGCGTCGACGCCCTTGGCCTTCGCACGCTCGGCGACGAGCTCGCCGACCTTGCGGGCCTTGGCGCTCTTGTCGCCGTCGAGCGCACGCAGGTCCGCCTCGAGCGACGAGGCCGACGCAACCGTCTGACCGATCGTGTCGTCCACGACCTGGGCCGTGATGTGGCGCGTGGAGCGCGTCACCACGAGGCGCGGACGAGCGGCGGTCCCCTTGATCTTCTTGCGCAGGCGCAGGTGGCGGCGCTGACGCGCGACGGCCTTGCCCTTGCCGAGAACCTTCAGAGCCATCGTTACTTACCAGCCTTTCCGACCTTGCGGCGGACGACCTCGCCGGCGTAACGCACACCCTTGCCCTTGTACGGCTCGGGCTTGCGGATCTTGCGGATGTTCGCTGCGACCTCGCCGACCTGCTGCTTGTCGATGCCGGAGACCGAGAACTTCGTCGGGCTCTCGACCGCGAACGTGATGCCCGCGGGCGGCGTCACGACGACCGGGTGGCTGAAGCCGAGGGCGAACTCGAGGTCCGAGCCCTTGGCCGTCACGCGGTAACCGGTGCCGACGATCTCGAGCTTCTTCTCGTAGCCCTGCGTCACGCCCTCGACGATGTTCGCCAGGAGGGTGCGCGTGAGGCCGTGCAGCGCGCGGGACTCGCGCTCGTCGTCCGGGCGCGACACCACGAGCGTGGCGTCCTCCTGGGCGACCTGGATGGGGGCGGGCACGTGGTGCTCGAGCGAGCCCTTGGGGCCCTTCACGGTCACGAGCGCGCCGCTGATGGTGACGTCCACTCCGGCGGGAACCGGAACGGGGATCTTGCCGATTCGAGACATGGCGTATCTCCTTTCCGATTACCAGACGTAGGCGAGGACTTCGCCGCCCACGCCCTTCGTGGCGGCCTGCTTGTCGGTGAGCAGGCCGGAGGACGTGGACAGGATCGCCACGCCCAGGCCGCCGAGAACCTTCGGCAGCTCCGTGGACTTGACGTACTTGCGCAGGCCCGGCTTGGACACGCGGCGCACGCCGGCGAGGCTGCGCTCACGGTTCGGGCCGAACTTCAGCTGGATGGTGAGGTTCTTGCCCACCGTCGCGTCCTCGACGCTCCAGCCGGAGATGTAGCCCTCGGCCTGGAGGATCTCGGCAATGTGCGACTTCAGCTTCGAGTACGGCATGGTCACCGTCTCGTGGTAAGCCGAGTTCGCGTTCCGCAGACGCGTCAGCATGTCTGCGATCGGGTCGGTCATCGTCATCGGGCTCTAGCCCTTCCTCGACGTGGTATCCGGGCGGAGGCGCGCCGTGCGGCGCGCTCCGCCAGGACCTACGACGTAGTTGTTACCAGCTGCTCTTGGTGACGCCGGGAAGCTCACCACGGTGGGCCATCTCGCGCACGCAGATGCGGCACAGGCCGAACTTGCGGTACACCGAGTGCGGACGACCGCACTTCTGGCACCGGGTGTAGGCGCGGACCGCGAACTTGGGCTTGGCGGCCGCCTTGTTGATCAGGGCCTTCTTCGCCATGTCAGTTCTCCTTGAAGGGGAAGCCGAGACGGCGCAGCAGGGAGCGGCCCTCGTCATCGGTCGTCGCCGTGGTCACGATCGTGATGTCCATACCGCGGACACGGTCGATCTTGTCCTGGTCGATCTCGTGGAACATCGACTGCTCCGTGAGGCCGAACGTGTAGTTGCCGTGCCCGTCGAACTGCTTGGGCGACAGGCCGCGGAAGTCGCGGATACGCGGCAGGGCGATCGACAGGAGACGGTCCAGGAACTCCCACATGCGGTCGCCGCGCAGCGTGACGTGCGCACCGATCGGCATGCCCTCGCGCAGCTTGAACTGCGCGATGGACTTGCGGGCCTTGGTCACCTGCGGCTTCTGGCCGGTGATCGCGGACAGGTCGCGGATGGCGCCCTCGATGAGCTTCGAGTCCTTGGCGGCGTCACCGACACCCATGTTCACGACGATCTTCGTGACGCGGGCGACCTGGTTGACGTTCTCGTGCCCGAACTCCTCGCGCAGACCGGAGACGATCTCCTCGCGGTAGCGCTGCTTCAGACGGGGCACCTCGGGGGCGACGATCTCGGTGCTCATCAGATGTCCTTCCCGGAGCGCTTGGCGACGCGCACGCGCACGGTGCGCTTGCGGCCGTCACGCTCGACCTCTTCGGTGCGGTACCCGACGCGGGTGCCCTTCTTGGTCTCCGGGTCGACGACCATCACGTTGCTGATGTGGATCGGGGCCTCGACGGTCTCGATCCCACCGGTCCGCGTGCCGCGCTGCGACTGGCCGACCTTGGTGTGCTTGGTGACGCGCTGGACGCCCTCGACGATGACGCGGTCACGGTCGGTGAGCACCTCGAGGACGCGGCCCTGCTTGCCCTTGTCCTTGCCGGCGATGACGACGACGAGGTCGCCCTTCTTGATCTTGGCCATGGTCAGAGCACCTCCGGAGCCAGCGAGATGATCTTCATGAACCGCTTGTCGCGCAGCTCGCGCCCGACCGGGCCGAAGATGCGCGTCCCGCGCGGCTCGCCGTCGTTCTTGAGGATCACGGCGGCGTTCTCGTCGAACTTGATGTAGGAACCGTCCGGACGACGGCGCTCCTTGGCGGTGCGGACGACGACGGCCTTGACCACGTCGCCCTTCTTCACGTTGCCGCCCGGGATCGCGTCCTTGACGGTTGCGACGATGACGTCGCCGATTCCGGCGTAGCGACGGCCCGAGCCACCGAGAACACGGATGCAGAGAATCTCCTTGGCACCCGTGTTGTCGGCGACACGAAGTCGCGACTCCTGCTGGATCATGTAATGAACTCCTGTCGTCGAGCCGGTTCTCGCGCGAGGCGAGCCTTGCCGAACGGATAGCTGTCAGTGCCGGGTCCCTCGCGGGTGAACCGGCCAGGACCGGGCGGTGGACCCGCCCGACCTGTCCTCACTGGTTGCCGCACCGCGGTGCGGCACGAGAGCGGTCGTGACGAGCGAGCCGGGCTCGCCCGTCACGACCGGTGGATCACTTGGCCTTCTCGAGGATCTCCGCGAGGCGCCACCGCTTGGTCGCGGACAGCGGGCGGGTCTCCATGATGAGCACCAGGTCGCCCACGCCGGCAGAGTTCTGCTCGTCGTGCGCCTTGACCTTGCTCGTGCGGCGGATGACCTTGCCGTAGAGCGGGTGCTTGACCCGGTCCTCGACCTCGACCACCACGGTCTTGTCCATCTTGTCGCTCACGACGTAGCCGCGGCGCGTCTTGCGGTTCGCGCGCTCCTCGGCCGCCTCGGGCGCGTTCGTTGCGTTCTCGCTCATTCCAGCCTCACTCACTCGGCACTCGGCGCGGTACGGATGCCGAGCTCGCGCTCACGCAGGATCGTGTAGATCCGCGCGATGTCGCGGCGGACGGCCTTGAGGCGCCCGTGGCTCTCCAGCTGGCCGGTGGCCGACTGGAAGCGGAGGTTGAAGAGCTCCTCCTTGACCTTCTTGAGCTCGGCGACGAGCGTCTCGTCGTCCATGGCGTCGAGGTCGACGGGGGCGAGCCCCTTCGTTCCGATTGCCATCAGTTGCCACCACCCTCGCGCACCACGAAACGGCACTTCATCGGGAGCTTGTGGATCGCGCGGCGCATCGCCTCGCGAGCCAGGTCCTCCGGGACACCGGCCAGCTCGAAGACGATCCGGCCGGGCTTGACATTGGCGACCCACCACTCGGGCGAACCCTTACCGGAACCCATGCGGGTCTCGGCAGGCTTCTTGGTCAGGGGACGGTCCGGGTAGATGTTGATCCAGACCTTGCCGCCACGCTTGATGTGGCGGGTCATCGCGATACGAGCAGCCTCGATCTGGCGGTTCGTCACGTACGCCGGCTCGAGAGCCTGGATGCCGTACTCGCCGAACGCGATCTGCGTGCCACCCTTCGCCGCGCCGGAACGCGACGGGTGGTGCTGCTTGCGGTGCTTGAGCCTGCGCGGGATCAGCATGACTCAGGCCTCCGTTCCGGTCTCAGGGGCCTTCGCCTCTGCGGCGGGAGCAGCCTGCTCGGGCGCCGCCGGCGACTCGGACGCGGGGGTCCGCTCGGCCGAACGCTCGGGACGACGGCCGCCACCACGACGGTCGCCGCCGCGCTCACCGCGCGGGCCACCACGGCCCTGGCGCGGAGCGGCCGTGGCCTGCTGCGCGGCGAACTCCTTCTCGGTGACGTCGCCCTTGTAGATCCAGACCTTCACGCCGATGCGGCCGAAGGTCGTGCGGGCCTCGAAGAAGCCGTAGTCGATGTACGCACGGAGCGTGTGCAGCGGCACACGGCCCTCGCGGTAGAACTCCGACCGGCTCATCTCGGCGCCGCCGAGGCGGCCGGCGACCTGCACGCGGATGCCCTTGGCACCGGCGCGCTGGGCCGACTGGATGCCCTTGCGCATCGCACGGCGGAACGAGACGCGGCTCGCGAGCTGCTCGGCGATGCCCTGAGCGACGAGCTGCGCGTCCGTCTCGGCGTTCTTCACCTCGAGGATGTTGAGCTGCACCTGCTTGCCCGTGAGCTTCTCGAGCTCGCCGCGGATGCGGTCGGCCTCGGCGCCACGGCGGCCGATGACGATGCCCGGGCGTGCCGTGTGGATGTCCACGCGGACGCGGTCACGGGTGCGCTCGATCTCGACCTTGGAGATGCCTGCGCGCTCGAGACCGGTGCTCATGAGCTTGCGGATCTGGACGTCCTCGCGGACGTAGTCGCGGTACCGCTGTCCGGGCTTGGTGCTGTCGGCGAACCAGCGCGACCGGTGGTCGGTGGTGATGCCGAGGCGGTACCCGTGCGGGTGAACCTTCTGTCCCACTATCGGGCACTTCCCTTCGTGTTCTCACGCGGAGCGACGACCACGGTGATGTGGCTGGTGCGCTTGAGGATGCGGTTCGCACGGCCCTGGGCCCGCGGGCGGAAACGCTTGAGGGTCGGGCCCTCGTCGACGAACGCCTCACGCACGACGAGCTCCTGCTCCTCGAACGCCTCGCTCGCACGGTCCGCCTTCACCCGGGCGTTGGCGATCGCGCTCTCCACGACCTTGCGGACGGGCTCGCTCGCCGCCTGCGGTGCGAACTTCAGCACCGCGACGGCCTCGGAGGCCTGCTTGCCACGGATGAGGTCCACGACGCGCCGGGCCTTCTGGGGCGTGACACGGACGAACCGCGCCTGCGCCTTGGCTTCCATTGCTGTCCTGCCTTCTTGTCTCTTGACCGTCCAGGTCGTCACCAGACTGACCCGGGGGTCAGCGGCGACGACCCTTCTTGTCGTCCTTCACGTGGCCGCGGAAGGTCCGCGTGGGAGCGAACTCGCCGAGCTTGTGGCCGACCATCGACTCGGTGACGAACACCGGCGTGTGCTTGCGACCGTCGTGCACGGCGAACGTGTGACCGAGGAAGTCGGGCGTGATGACCGACCGACGGGACCAGGTCTTGATGACGTTCTTGGTCCCCTTCTCGTTCTGAGCGTCCACCTTCTTCTGCAGGTGGCCGTCGACGAAGGGGCCCTTCTTCAGGCTACGAGGCATGTCTCCAGGCTCCTATCAGCGCTTCTTGCCGGTACGGCGACGACGCACGATCAGCTTGTCGCTCGGCTTGTTCGGACGGCGGGTACGACCCTCCGGCTGGCCCCACGGGCTCACCGGGTGACGACCACCGGACGTCTTGCCCTCACCACCACCGTGCGGGTGGTCGATCGGGTTCATGGCGACACCACGGACGGTCGGGCGCTTGCCCTTCCAGCGCATGCGGCCGGCCTTGCCCCAGTTGATGTTCGACTGCTCGGCGTTGCCCACCTCGCCGACCGTCGCGCGGCAGCGCAGGTCGACGTTGCGGATCTCGCCGGAGGGCATGCGCAGCTGCGCGTACGGCCCGTCCTTGGCGACGAGCTGCACGGACGCACCGGCCGAGCGGGCGATCTTCGCGCCGCCACCGGGCTTGAGCTCGATGGCGTGGATGACCGTACCGGTCGGGATGTTGCGCAGCGGCAGGTTGTTGCCGGGCTTGATGTCCGCGCCCGCACCGTTCTCGACGACGTCGCCCTGCTTGAGCTTCGCCGGCGCGATGATGTAGCGCTTCTCGCCGTCCGCGTAGTGCAGGAGCGCGATACGCGCCGTGCGGTTGGGGTCGTACTCGATGTGCGCGACCTTGGCGGGCACGCCGTCCTTGTCGTGGCGACGGAAGTCGATCACGCGGTACGCACGCTTGTGGCCACCACCCTTGTGACGGGTGGTGATCCGGCCGGAGCTGTTGCGGCCGCCGCTCTTCGAGAGCGGGCGGACCAGAGACTTCTCCGGCTGCGAGCGCGTGATCTCGGCGAAGTCGGCGACGCTCGCGCCGCGGCGGCCGGGCGTCGTCGGCTTGTACTTACGGATTCCCATGGGGATCTGTCCTCAATCTGCTCTCGTCGGCTCAGCCGAAGATGTCGATCGTGCCCTCGCGGAGGGTGACGATCGCACGCTTGGTGTCCTTGCGCTTGCCCAGGCCGAAACGCGTGCGACGCGTCTTGCCCTTGCGGTTGATCGTGTTCACCGAGGCGACCTTGACCGAGAAGATCTGCTCAACGGCGATCTTGATCTCGGTCTTGTTGGCCCGCGGGTCGACGACGAACGTGTACTTGCCCTCGTCGAGCAGGCCGTAGCTCTTCTCGGAGACGACCGGCGCGAGGATCACGTCACGGGGGTCCTTGGTCACGGTGGTCACTTCGCGGCCTCCTCGGCAGCAGTCTCGTCCGCCTCGGTGGAGGTGGCGACGGCCTTCGCGGAGCGACCCGTGGCCGGGCCCGCCAGGAACGCGTCGAGCGCGCCCTGCGTGAAGACGACGTCGTCGGAGACGAGCACGTCGTAGGTGTTGAGCTGGTCGGCCACCAGGAGGTGGACCTGCTCGACGTTCCGCAGCGACTTGATCGTCAGCTCGTCGCCACGCTCGGTGACGACGAGGACGTGCTTGCGCTCGGAGAGCTTGGCGAGCGTCGAGACGGCGGTCTTGGTCGACGGCAGGCCGTCGACGCCGAAGCCGGTCACGACGTGGACACGGCCGTTGCGGGCGCGGTCCGAGAGGGCACCGCGGAGCGCGGCGGCCTTCATCTTCTTGGGCGTCCGCTGGTCGTACGAGCGCGGCGTCGGGCCGTGGACGGTGCCACCGCCGGCGAACTGCGGCGCACGGGTCGAACCCTGGCGGGCGCGGCCGGTGCCCTTCTGCTTGTACGGCTTGCGACCACCACCGCGGACCTCGCCGCGGCTCTTGGTGTCGTGGGTGCCCTGGCGTGCAGCGGCACGCTGGGCGACGACGACCTGGTGGATCAGCGGGACGTTGAGCTCGACGTCGAACACCTCGGCGGGGAGCTCGGCGGTGCCGGCCTTCTTGCCCTTGGGGTCCAGCACGTCAACGGTCAGAGCGGACATGGTGTTCACGCTCCCTTCGCGGCGCTGCGCACGAGGACGACGCCGCCCTTGGGGCCGGGAACCGCGCCCTTGACGAGCAGCAGACCCTTCTCGGCGTCGACCGCGTGGACGGTCAGGTTCTGGGTGGTCTGGCGGGCGTTGCCCATGCGACCGGCCATGCGCAGGCCCTTGAACACGCGCGACGGGGTCGAGGCCCCACCGATCGAGCCCGGCTTGCGGTGGTTGCGGTGCGCACCGTGCGAGGCGCCCACGCCGGAGAAGCCGTGGCGCTTCATGACACCGGCGGTGCCCTTGCCCTTGGTCGTGCCCACGACGTCGACCACGGCGCCGGCCTCGAAGGCCTCCGCGGTGATCTCCTGGCCGAGCGAGTACTCGGCGGCGTCGGTGGTGCGGACCTCGGCGACGTGACGGCGCGGCGTGACGCCGGCCTTCTCGAAGTGGCCCTTGAGCGGCTTCGTGACCTTGCGCGGGTCGATCTGCCCGTAGGCGAGCTGCACGGCGGCGTACCCGTCGGCGTCGGCCGTGCGCACCTGCGTCACGACGTTCGTGCCGACGGCGACGACGGTCACGGGCACGAGGCGACCGGCCTCGTCCCAGAGCTGCGTCATCCCGAGCTTCGTGCCGAGCACCGCGGTGACCGGACGCGCGTTCTGCTGGGGAATAGTCATGATGTCCTCCAGCCTCAGAGCTTGATCTCGATGTTCACGTCGGCAGGCAGGTCGAGACGCATGAGCGAGTCGACGGCCTTCGGCGTGGGATCGATGATGTCGATCAGCCGCTTGTGCGTGCGCATCTCGAAGTGCTCGCGGCTGTCCTTGTACTTGTGAGGCGACCGGATGACGCAGAAGACGTTCTTCTCCGTCGGCAGCGGCACCGGACCCACGACCGTTGCACCAGCGCGCGTCACCGTGTCGACGATCTTGCGCGCCGAGCTGTCGATGACCTCGTGGTCGTAGGACTTGAGCCGGATGCGGATCTTCTGTCCCGCCATGGCGTCGTCTGACTCTCTCTCTCGAACCGCTAGCTGTCCGACCCCCGCGCTCGGGCGTGTCGCGTAGTCGCGACGCACCTGGGCGCACACGCCGAGAGGCGCAGGGCCGTTGGATATGTGGACCGGCGTCCGCACCGTGCTGACGCACGGCTCCGCGGAGCGGACCACAACGTTTGTGCGAGCCTGGTCGGAACGTGTGTTCCGCGGGGTACTCGATCCATGGCGACAGAGAGCTCAACCCGCAGACCCGGGACGAGGTCCCGGGGTCCTGGTCCTCCTCGAGAGGACCGGTTCAACACACTGTTCGACACGTGAAAGAGCGCACCCGTAACAGGCAACCTGAACAGTCTGCCACACGAAGGCCGCCCGGGCCAAGTCGAGACCGGGACGGGCGCTGTGACGGTGACCGCAGGGACGGTGGTGCAGGCCGAAGGCCCGGCCCCGCGGACGGGACCGGGCCTTCGACGAGTGCTGCGGAGGCAGCGTCAGATCACTTGAGGATCTTGGTGACGCGGCCCGAGCCGACGGTGCGGCCACCCTCACGGATGGCGAAACCGAGGCCCTCCTCCATGGCGATCGGCTGGATGAGCTCGACCGTCATCTCGGTGTTGTCGCCGGGCATGACCATCTCGGTGCCCTCGGGCAGCGTGATGACGCCGGTGACGTCCGTCGTGCGGAAGTAGAACTGCGGACGGTAGTTCGAGTAGAACGGGTTGTGGCGGCCACCCTCGTCCTTGCCCAGGATGTAGACCTGCGCCTCGAACTGCGTGTGCGGGGTGATCGAACCCGGCTTCACAACGACCTGGCCGCGCTCGACGTCCTCACGCTTGATGCCGCGCAGGAGCAGACCGGTGTTGTCGCCGGCCTGAGCCTGGTCCATCTGCTTGTGGAACGTCTCGATGCCCGTGACCGTGGTCTTCTGGGGCGAGCGGATGCCGACGATCTCGACGTCCGAGTTGAGGTCGAGCGTGCCACGCTCCACCTTGCCGGTGACGACGGTGCCACGACCGGTGATCGTGAAGACGTCCTCGACGGGCATGAGGAACGGCTTGTCGAGCTCGCGGACGGGCTCGGGCACGTTCTCGTCGACGGCCTCCATGAGCTCGATGATCTTCGAGGTCCACTCGGGGTCGCCCTCGAGCGCCTTGAGACCCGACACGCGCACGACGGGCGCGTTGTCGCCGTCGAACTCCTGCGAGGAGAGGAGCTCGCGCACCTCCATCTCGACGAGCTCGAGGATCTCCTCGTCGTCGACCATGTCGGACTTGTTCAGCGCGACGAGCAGGTAGGGAACGCCGACCTGACGGGCGAGCAGGACGTGCTCGCGCGTCTGGGCCATCGGACCGTCGGTCGCGGCGACCACGAGGATCGCGCCGTCCATCTGGGCGGCACCGGTGATCATGTTCTTGATGTAGTCGGCGTGACCCGGGGCGTCGACGTGCGCGTAGTGGCGCTTCGGCGTCTCGTACTCGATGTGCGCGATGTTGATCGTGATACCGCGCTGCTTCTCCTCGGGAGCCGCGTCGATCTCGTCGAAGTTGCGCTGGACGTTCGCCGGCAGGTCCGGGTACGTGTCCGCGAGCGTCTTCGAGATCGCCGCCGTCAGCGTCGTCTTACCGTGGTCGACGTGACCGATGGTGCCGATGTTGACGTGCGGCTTGGTCCGCTCGAACTTGGCCTTAGCCACTGGGGTCCTCCTGGGACTTGGGTAGATGTGCCGAACGTTGCGAATGTCGACCGAGAGATCCTACATCCGCGGGGCGTTGCGGTTTTCCTACAGGTTGATGGTTGTGCGGGTCTTCGACCTGTGGGGACTCACTCGCCCCGGGTCTTCTTGATGATCTCTTCGGCAACGTTCCGAGGAACCTCGGCGTAGCTGTCGAACTGCATCGAGTACACGGCACGACCCTGGGTCTTGGACCGGAGGTCACCGATGTACCCGAACATCTCTGACAACGGTACTTGGGCCCGGACGACCTTCACACCCGTCGCGTCCTCCATGGACTGGATCATTCCACGACGTGAGTTCAGGTCGCCGATGACGTCGCCCATGTACTCCTCGGGCGTACGCACCTCGACCGCCATCACCGGCTCCAGCAGAACCGGGTCCGCCCGCTTGACGCCCTCCTTGAGGACCATCGAGCCGGCGATCTTGAACGCCATCTCCGAGGAGTCGACCTCGTGGTAGGCGCCGTCGAGCAGCGTCGCCTTGACCCCGACCAGCGGGAAGCCGGCGAGCACGCCGAGCTCCATCGCGGACTGGATACCGGCGTCGACGCTCGGGATGTACTCGCGCGGGATGCGACCACCGGTGACGGCGTTGGCGAACTCGTAGAGCTCCCCCTCGGCCGTGTCGAGCGGCTCGAAGGTCACCTGGACCTTGGCGAACTGCCCGGAACCACCGGTCTGCTTCTTGTGCGTGTACTCGATCTTCTCGGCCTTGCGGCGGATCGTCTCGCGGTACGCGACCTGCGGCTTGCCGACGTTCGCCTCGACCTTGAACTCGCGACGCATGCGGTCGACGAGGATGTCGAGGTGGAGCTCGCCCATGCCGCCGATGACGGTCTGGCCGGTCTCGTCGTCCAGCTTGACGCGGAACGTCGGGTCCTCCTCGGCGAGCTTCTGGATCGCCGTCGAGAGCTTCTCCTGGTCGGCCTTCGTCTTCGGCTCGATCGCCACGTCGATGACGGGCTCGGGGAAGGTCATCGACTCGAGGATCACGGGCGCGTCGAGCGCGCTCAGCGTGTCACCCGTCGTGACGTCCTTGAGGCCGATGAACGCGTAGATGTGACCCGCGCTCGCCTCCTCGACCGGGTTCTCCTTGTTGGAGTGCATCTGGAAGAGCTTCCCGATGCGCTCCTTCTTGCCCTTGGTCGAGTTGAGCACCTGGGCGCCCTGCGCGACCTTGCCCGAGTAGACGCGGACGTAGGTGAGCTTGCCGAAGAACGGGTGCGACGCGACCTTGAACGCGAGCGCGGAGAAAGGCTCGGTGGCGTCGGGGTGACGCTCGACGATCTTCTCCTCGTCCTTGACGTCGTGGCCCTCGATCGCGGGGACGTCGAGCGGCGACGGCAGGTAGTCGATGACCGCGTCGAGCATGGGCTGCACGCCCTTGTTCTTGAACGCGGACCCGCACAGGACCGGGAAGGCCTCGCCGGCGATGACGAGCTTGCGGATCCCGGACTTGATCTCCGCGATCGTCAGCTCCTCGCCACCGAGGTACTTCTCGAGCAGCTCCTCGTCAGCCTCCGCGACGGCCTCGATGAGCTCGCTGCGGTACTGCTCGGCCTTCTCGAGAAGGTCGGCCGGGATCTCCTCGGTGTCGTACGCCTCGCCGAGCTTGGTCTCCCCGTGCCAGACGAGGGCCTTCATCTCGAGCAGGTCGACGACGCCGGTGAAGTCGTTCTCCGAGCCGATCGGGAGCTGGATGACCAGCGGCTTCGCCTTGAGGCGGTTGATGATGGTGTCGACGGTGAAGTAGAAGTCCGCACCGAGCTTGTCCATCTTGTTGACGAAGCAGATGCGCGGCACGTTGTACTTGTCCGCCTGGCGCCACACCGTCTCCGACTGCGGCTCCACGCCCTCCTTGCCGTCGAAGACGGCGACGGCGCCGTCGAGCACGCGCAGGGAGCGCTCGACCTCGACCGTGAAGTCGACGTGGCCGGGCGTGTCGATGATGTTGATCTGGTTGTTCTTCCAGTAGCAGGTCGTCGCGGCCGACGTGATCGTGATGCCGCGCTCCTGCTCCTGCTCCATCCAGTCCATCGTCGACGCGCCGTCGTGCGTCTCACCGATCTTGTAGTTCACACCCGTGTAGAACAGGATGCGCTCGGTGGTCGTGGTCTTCCCGGCATCGATGTGGGCCATGATGCCGATGTTGCGGACCTTGTTCAGGTCGGTCAGCACGTCAAGTGCCACGGTCTGTTTCCCTCGCTAGGTGGGTTGAGTCGGGGGCGCTGCTCGGACCGGGGTGGCCGGCCGGAGACCCGCCGACGGCCCCGGGGACCGTGAGGTCCCCGAGGCCGGTCGGGCGGACTACCAGCGGTAGTGGGCGAAGGCCTTGTTGGACTCCGCCATCTTGTGCATGTCCTCGCGACGCTTGACCGCGGCGCCGAGGCCGTTGCTCGCGTCGAGGATCTCGTTCATGAGGCGCTCCGTCATCGACTTCTCACGACGCGCGCGCGAGTAGTCCGTGAGCCAGCGCAGCGCGAGCGTCGTGGCACGCGCGGGACGCACCTCGACGGGGACCTGGTAGGTCGCGCCACCGACGCGGCGCGAGCGGACCTCGAGCGCGGGGCGGACGTTCTCGAGCGCGCGCTTGAGGACGACGACCGGGTCGCCGTCGGTCTTCGCACGGACGCCCTCGAGGGCGCCGTAGACGATCGACTCGGCGGTGGACTTCTTGCCGTCGAGCAGCACCTTGTTGATGAGCTGCGTGACGACGGGCGACCCGTAGACGGGGTCGACGATGAGCGGCCGCTTCGGGGCCGGGCCCTTGCGAGGCATCAGCTCTTCTCCTTCTTGGCGCCGTAGCGGCTGCGGGCCTGCTTGCGGTTCTTCACGCCCTGCGTGTCGAGCGCGCCGCGCACGATCTTGTAGCGCACACCCGGGAGGTCCTTCACACGACCGCCGCGCACGAGCACGATGGAGTGCTCCTGGAGGTTGTGGCCGACGCCGGGGATGTAGGCCGTGACCTCGACCTGGGAGGAGAGCTTCACGCGAGCGACCTTGCGCAGCGCGGAGTTCGGCTTCTTCGGGGTGGTGGTGTACACGCGCGTGCACACACCGCGCCGCTGCGGGGAGCCCTTGAGGGCGGGGGTCTTCGACTTCCCCACCTTCGAGGTCCGCCCCTTGCGGACGAGCTGCTGGATCGTAGGCACTACGTCTCCGTGTCTTCTCGAGCTACCGGGGCTATCCCCGATGGTGGTCGTGCTGGCTGCTGGAGCCGATCGCACGAGGCACCCGCAGCGCGAGACACGCTGCAGCAGCCACCTACCACCGGCTCGATGGTCCGTCCCCCGCCCGCGGGCACGAAGGCGCCGCATGGACCGGGATCCGGAGCGCCCGGGCACTCACATCGGCCCGTCCGGAGCCCGCTGCGCGGAGGTGGGAGCGATCGCTCGCTGACACCGCCCCGCCAGGGACATCACGGAGGGCCCGACGGCGCGGGCACGGTTTACCAGGTTACCTGCCGTCCGGCAGGTAGTCAAAGGAGCAGGTCACGGCCCGCCGTCGGCGGGTGGTGCGCTCCCCCGGGACGCCGAACGGGTGCCCAGCGGCGCCCGCACACGAGGTGCGGGACGCCGTCGGGCACCCGTCCGGCCGTCGGGGACGTCAGCGGTAGTCGCCGAAGTCCAGGTCCTCGAGCGGGATCGCCTCGCCGGAGCCCATGCCGAGCGCCGGGAAGTCGATCTCGTCGTAGCCGAAGCTCGGGTAGAGCTCCGTCTTGGCCTGCTCGGTCGGCTCGACCTGGACCTTGGTGTACCGGGGCAGACCGGTACCGGCCGGGATGAGCTTACCGATGATGACGTTCTCCTTGAGGCCGAGGAGCGGGTCGCGACGACCGCTCATCGACGCCTCGGTGAGCACGCGCGTCGTCTCCTGGAAGGAGGCCGCCGACAGCCACGAGTCCGTCGCGAGCGACGCCTTCGTGATGCCCATCAGCTCGGGACGGCCGGAGGCCGGCTGGCCACCCTCCGCCACCGCGCGACGGTTCGCGTCCTCGAAGCGGCCGCGCTCGGCGAGCTCGCCCGGCAGGAGGTGCGAGTCGCCCGAGTCGAGCACGGTCACGCGACGCAGCATCTGCCGCACGATGACCTCGATGTGCTTGTCGTGGATGTCCACGCCCTGGGAGCGGTAGACCTCCTGGACCTCGTCCACCAGGTGCTTCTGCGTAGCGCGCGGGCCGAGGATGCGCAGGACCTTCTTGGGGTCCACCGCACCCTGGACGAGCTGCGTGCCGACGTTCACGTGGTCGCCGTCCTGCACGAGCAGGCGGGCACGCTTCGTCACCGGGTACGCGATCTCCTCCGAGCCGTCGTCCGGCGTGAGGACCAGACGGCGCGAGCGCTCCGAGTCGTCGATCGCGATGCGGCCCGAGAACTCCGCGATGGGCGCCTCACCCTTGGGGGTGCGGGCCTCGAAGAGCTCCGTGACACGCGGCAGACCCTGCGTGATGTCGTCCGCGGAGGCCACACCACCGGTGTGGAAGGTACGCATCGTCAGCTGGGTGCCCGGCTCACCGATCGACTGGGCGGCGATGATGCCGACCGCCTCGCCGATGTCGACGAGCTTGCCCGTGGCGAGCGAGCGCCCGTAGCACTTGGCGCACGTGCCGACGCGCGACTCGCACGTGAGGACCGAGCGGACCTTGGCCTCGCGCACGCCCGCGGCCACCGCGGCGTCGATGAGGACGTCGCCCGCGTCGTCGCCGGCCTTGCCGACGACGTTCCCGTCGGGGTCGACCAGGTCGGCCGCGAGGGTGCGGGAGTAGACGCTCGTCTCCACCTTCGGGTGGCGCACGAGCTTGCCCGCGAGCTCCTCCGCGATCGGCAGGGTCAGGCCGCGCTCGGTGCCGCAGTCCTCCTCGCGGACGATGACGTCCTGCGACACGTCCACGAGACGACGCGTGAGGTAGCCCGAGTCGGCGGTCCGCAGAGCGGTGTCCGCCAGACCCTTGCGGGCGCCGTGCGTCGCGATGAAGTACTCGAGGACGGACAGGCCCTCGCGGTAGTTGGACTTGATCGGGCGCGGGATGATCTCGCCCTTCGGGTTCGCCACGAGACCGCGCATACCGGCGATCTGACGGACCTGCATCCAGTTACCACGGGCACCCGAGCCGACCATGCGGTACACGGTGTTGCGGTCGTTCGCCTCGAGGTTCTCGCGCATGACGGAGGCGACCTTGTCCGTCGCCTGGGTCCAGATCTCGATGAGCTCCTGACGGCGCTCGTCGTCCGTGATGAGACCACGGTCGTACTGCTGCTGGACCTTGAGCGCGCGCTCCTCGTGCTGCTCGAGGATCTCGGCCTTCGCCGCCGGCGTGGCGACGTCGGAGATCGCGATCGTGACGCCCGAGCGGGTCGCCCAGCGGAAGCCGGCGGCCTTCAGCGCGTCGAGCGACGCCGCGACCTCGACCTTCGGGTAGCGCTCCGCGAGCTCGTTGACGATCGCCGAGAGGCGCTTCTTGTCGACGACCGAGTTCACGTACGGGTAGTCGACGGGGAGCGTCTCGTTGAACAGCGCGCGACCGAGCGTGGTGTCGAAGAGGATCGGCTGACCCTCCTCCCAGCCCTCGGGAGCCTCGAAGCCGGAGACCGGCGGGACGAGGTCGGTCGTGCGGATCTTCACCTCGGCGTTCAGGTCCAGGGTGCCCTGGTCGAACGCCATGATCGCCTCGGCGACCGAGCCGAACGCGCGGCCCTCGCCCTCGGCGCCCTTGCGGTCGCTCGTCAGGTGGTACAGACCGATGATCATGTCCTGCGAGGGCATGGTCACCGGACGACCGTCCGACGGCTTGAGGATGTTGTTGCTGGAGAGCATGAGGATGCGGGCCTCGGCCTGCGCCTCGGCGCTCAGGGGCAGGTGGACGGCCATCTGGTCGCCGTCGAAGTCCGCGTTGAACGCGGCGCACACGAGCGGGTGCAGGTGGATCGCCTTGCCCTCGACGAGCTGCGGCTCGAACGCCTGGATACCGAGGCGGTGCAGCGTCGGCGCACGGTTGAGCAGCACCGGGTGCTCGGTGATGACCTCTTCGAGCACGTCCCACACGACCGGGCGGGCACGCTCGACCATGCGCTTGGCACTCTTGATGTTCTGCGCGTGGTTGAGGTCCACGAGCCGCTTCATGACGAACGGCTTGAACAGCTCGAGCGCCATCTGCTTCGGCAGGCCGCACTGGTGCAGCTTGAGCTGCGGGCCGACGACGATGACCGAACGGCCCGAGTAGTCGACGCGCTTGCCGAGCAGGTTCTGACGGAAACGACCCTGCTTGCCCTTGAGCATGTCCGAGATGGACTTCAGCGGACGGTTGCCCGGACCCGTGACCGGACGGCCACGACGACCGTTGTCGAACAGCGAGTCCACGGCCTCCTGGAGCATCCGCTTCTCGTTGTTGACGATGATCTCCGGGGCGCCCAGGTCGAGCAGCCGCTTGAGGCGGTTGTTCCGGTTGATCACGCGGCGGTACAGGTCGTTCAGGTCGCTCGTCGCGAAGCGGCCACCGTCGAGCTGCACCATCGGGCGCAGGTCCGGCGGGATGACCGGGACGGCGTCGAGCACCATGCCGGTGGGCGAGTTCGTCGTGGTGAGGAACGCGTTGACGACCTTCAGGCGCTTGAGGGCACGCGTCTTGCGCTGCCCCTTGCCCGAGCGGATGGTCTCGCGCAGGGACTCGGCCTCCGCCTCCAGGTCGAAGTCCTGGAGACGCTTCTGGATCGCCGCGGCGCCCATCGAGCCCTCGAAGTAGGTGCCGTAACGGTCCTGGAGGGCGCGGTAGAGCATCTCGTCGCCCTCGAGGTCGGCGACCTTGAGGTTCTTGAAGCGGTCCCACACCTGGTCGAGGCGGTCGAGCTGGGCGTCCGCGCGCTTGCGGATCTGCGCCATCTCGCGCTCGGCCGAGTCGCGGACCTTGCGGCGCGCGTCGGCCTTGGCGCCCTCGGCCTCGAGCTCGGCCAGGTCGGCCTCGAGCTTCTGGGCACGGGAGTTGATGTCGTTGTCGCGGGCGTCCGCGATCTCCTTCTTCTCCAGGTCGATCTCGTTCTGGAGGTTGGGGAGGTCCTCCTGGCGGCCCTCCTCGTCGACCGAGGTGATCATGTACGCCGCGAAGTAGATGACCTTCTCCAGGTCCTTCGGGGCGAGGTCGAGCAGGTAGCCGAGGCGCGAGGGCACACCCTTGAAGAACCAGATGTGCGTGACGGGCGCGGCGAGCTCGATGTGGCCCATGCGCTCACGACGCACCTTCGAGCGCGTCACCTCGACGCCGCAGCGCTCGCAGATGATGCCCTTGAAGCGCACGCGCTTGTACTTGCCGCAGTAGCACTCCCAGTCCCGGGTGGGGCCGAAGATCTTCTCGCAGAAGAGGCCGTCCTTCTCGGGCTTGAGGGTGCGGTAGTTGATGGTCTCGGGCTTCTTCACCTCTCCGTGCGACCACGCACGGATGTCGTCGGCCGTGGCCAGGCCGATGCGCAGCTCGTCGAAGACGTTGACGTCGAGCAAGTTGTCCTACTTCCTTCGTCTGCCGGGACCGGCCGGGGCCGGTGCCGACGCCATAAAGACGGTTGGTGTGGGGGTCGTCGGCGGGAGCGGGGAGACCCGCTCCCGCCTGCCCGAGATCAGATCTCGTCGACGCTGGACGCCGCGTTCGGGCGGCGCGACAGGTCGATGCCGAGCTCTTCTGCTGCGCGGTACACGTCGTCGTCCGACTCCCGCATCTCGATGGAGACGCCGTCGCTCGAGAGCACCTCGACGTTCAGGCACAGCGACTGCATCTCCTTGAGGAGGACCTTGAAGGACTCCGGGATGCCCGAGTCGGGGATGTTCTCGCCCTTGACGATCGCCTCGTAGACCTTGACGCGACCGGGGACGTCGTCCGACTTGATGGTGAGGAGCTCCTGGAGCGTGTAGGCCGCGCCGTACGCCTCGAGGGCCCACACCTCCATCTCGCCGAAGCGCTGTCCGCCGAACTGCGCCTTACCACCCAGCGGCTGCTGCGTGATCATCGAGTACGGGCCGGTCGAGCGCGCGTGGATCTTGTCGTCGACCAGGTGGTGGAGCTTGAGGATGTACATGTAGCCCACCGACACGGCCTCGGGGAACGGCTCGCCGGAGCGGCCGTCGAAGAGACGCGCCTTGCCGTCGGCGCCGACCATGCGGTCGCCGTCGCGGTTCGGGATCGTCGTCGAGAGCAGGCCCGTGAGCGCGTCCTCGTGGACGCCGTCGAAGACCGGGGTCGCCACGGGGCGACCCGGCTCGGACGTCGCGGCGATCTCCGGGACGTTCTCCCGCCAGGAGAGGTCCTTGCCCTCGGCCAGCGAGATGTCCCAGCCCTGCTTCGCGACCCACCCGAGGTGCGTCTCGAGGACCTGACCGACGTTCATGCGGCCGGGGACGCCCAGCGGGTTGAGGACGACGTCGACCGGCGTCCCGTCCGCGAGGAACGGCATGTCCTCGACGGGCAGGATCTTGGAGATGACGCCCTTGTTGCCGTGACGGCCGGCGAGCTTGTCGCCGTCCGTGATCTTGCGGCGCTGCGCGATGTAGACGCGCACGAGCTGGTTCACGCCCGCGGGCAGCTCGTCGCCGTCCTCGCGGTTGAACTCGCGCACGCCGATGACCGTGCCGGACTCGCCGTGGGGCACCTTGAGGGAGGTGTCGCGCACCTCGCGCGCCTTCTCGCCGAAGATCGCGCGGAGCAGGCGCTCCTCCGGGGTCAGCTCGGTCTCGCCCTTCGGGGTGACCTTGCCGACCAGGACGTCGCCCGCGCCGACCTCGGCGCCGATGCGGATGATGCCGCGCTCGTCGAGGTCCGCGAGGACGTCCTCGGAGACGTTCGGGATGTCCCGCGTGATCTCCTCGGGGCCGAGCTTGGTGTCGCGCGCGTCGACCTCGTGCTCCTCGATGTGGATCGAGGAGAGCACGTCGTCCTGCACGAGACGCTGGCTGAGGATGATCGCGTCCTCGTAGTTGTGGCCCTCCCACGACATGAACGCCACGAGCAGGTTGCGGCCGAGCGCGAGCTCGCCCTCGTCCGTCGCCGGCCCGTCCGCGAGGACGGAGCCGGGCTCGATGCGCTGGCCCTCGTCGACGAGCACGCGCTGGTTGTAGCTCGTGCCCTGGTTGGAGCGGCGGAACTTCGCGATGCGGTAGCTGCCGGTCGTGCCGTCGTCGTTCGCGACGAGCACGAGGTCGGCCGAGACCTCGGTGACGACACCGGGCTTCGACGCGACGACGACGTCGCCCGCGTCGACGGCCGCGCGCCACTCCATGCCGGTCCCGACGAGCGGGGCCTCGGAGCGGACCAGCGGCACGGCCTGGCGCTGCATGTTGGCACCCATGAGGGCGCGGTTGGCGTCGTCGTGCTCGAGGAACGGGATGAGCGCGGTCGCGACCGACACCATCTGGCGCGGCGAGACGTCCATGTAGTCCACCTGCGCGCCGGGCACGATCTCGACCTCGCCGCCCTTGGTGCGCACGAGCACGCGCTCGTCCGCGAAGGAGCCGTCGACGTTGAGCACCTGGTTCGCCTGCGCGATGACGTGGCGGTCCTCGTCGTCGGCCGTGAGGTAGACGACCTCGTCGGTGACCTTGCCCGCCTCGACCTTGCGGTACGGCGTCTCGATGAAGCCGAACGGGTTGATGCGCCCGTACGACGCGAGCGAGCCGATCAGACCGATGTTCGGGCCTTCAGGGGTCTCGATCGGGCACATGCGGCCGTAGTGCGACGGGTGGACGTCGCGGACCTCCATGCCGGCGCGGTCGCGCGACAGACCACCCGGGCCGAGGGCCGAGAGGCGACGCTTGTGCGTCAGGCCCGCGAGCGGGTTGTTCTGGTCCATGAACTGCGAGAGCTGCGACGTGCCGAAGAACTCGCGGATGGACGCCACGACCGGGCGGATGTTGATGAGCGTCTGCGGCGTGATCGCCTCGACGTCCTGCGTCGTCATGCGCTCGCGCACGACGCGCTCCATCCGGGACAGGCCCGTGCGGACCTGGTTCTGGATGAGCTCGCCGACCGCACGGATGCGACGGTTGCCGAAGTGGTCGATGTCGTCCGTCTCGACGCGCACCTCGACGGCCTCGCCGTTCCGGGTGCCCGGGATGGACGCGTGGTCGGCGTGCAGGGCGGCGAGGTACTTGATCGTCGCGACGACGTCCGAGACGGAGAGCGTGGAGTCCGTGAGCGGCGCGTCGATGCCGAGCTTCTTGTTCGCCTTGTAGCGGCCGACCTTCGCCATGTCGTAGCGCTTGGGGTTGAAGTAGAAGTTCTCGAGCAGCGCGCGGCCGGCCTCGACGGTCGGCGGCTCACCCGGGCGGATCTTGCGGTACAGGTCGACGAGGGCCTCGTCCTGGGTGTGGACGTGGTCCTTCTCGAGCGTGTCGAGCACCGACGGGAAGTCGGCGAACTGCTCGCGGATCTCCGACTCGGTCAGGCCGAGCGCCTTGAGCAGCACCGTGACGGACTGCTTGCGCTTGCGGTCGACGCGCACGCCGACGGCGTCGCGCTTGTCGATCTCGAACTCGAGCCAGGCGCCGCGCGAGGGGATGATCTTCGCGGAGAAGATGTCCTTGTCGCTCGTCTTGTCGGCCGCGCGCTCGAAGTAGACGCCGGGCGACCGGACGAGCTGGGAGACGACGACGCGCTCGGTACCGTTGATGATGAAGGTGCCGCGCTCGGTCATGAGCGGGAAGTCGCCCATGAAGACCGTCTGGCTCTTGATCTCACCGGTGTTGTAGTTGACGAACTCCGCGGTGACGAAGAGCGGCGCGGCGTACGTGAAGTCCTTCTCCTTGCACTCGTCGGCCGTGTACTTCGGCGGCTCGAAACGGTGGTTGGAGAACGACAGCGACATCGAGGACCCGAAGTCCTCGATCGGAGAGATCTCCTCGAAGATCTCCTCGAGGCCCGACGTCGAGGGCACGTCCTGGCGGCCGGCCGCGGCCGCGGCGGCGACACGCGCCTGCCACGCCTCGTTGCCGAGGAGCCAGTCGAAGCTCTCGGTCTGGAGGCCCAGCAGGTCAGGGACCTCGAGGGGCTCGTAGATCTTGGCGAAGGAGAGGCGACGCGATGCGGTGCGGTTCGCGATGGCGTCGGCGGTCGGAGCAGAAGGGGTGCGCGAGGCAGCCAAGAGGGGTCCTTCCCTGCAGATCGAAAGAACGCTGCACCGCCGGGCTGGACACGATCACCGCCGCCACGACACCTCGCGGACGCGCACGTACGTCGACGAGGGGGTCGGGGGTATTTGAGATCGGGGGCACAGGACAGCGCAAAGCGTGAGCATAGCGCACCACGCATCGCAACACAACCCCGGGGCGTGCGACCCCGCCCGGACCCAGACGCCTCGCGTCTCACCGGTACTCGCGCGGGCCTCGTCGCCCGCCTCCGACCCGTCGTGCGGGTCGCGAACCTGCTGCCGTCGACCTCGCTGTCCTGCGTCGTCGACCCGCACATGGTGGCACACTCGTGGCCGTTCCGTGAAGCCGGTGCGCCCGCCCGGGTGCCCGACGACGTGCACGCCCACGTCTGCGCCGCGCTCCCCGGCCCGCCCGCGCCGTCGGGCGGCACGAACGACGACGAGGCCCGCACCCCGGGCGGGGTGCGGGCCTCGTGCGGCGTGCTGACCGGCCCCGTCAGGACGGGGCCGGCGAGATCACTTGAGGGTGACCGTGGCGCCGGCGCCCTCGAGGGCAGCCTTGGCCTTCTCGGCCGTCTCCTTGTTCGCGCCCTCCAGGACCGGCTTCGGGGCACCGTCCACGAGGTCCTTGGCCTCCTTCAGGCCGAGGGACGTGAGCGCGCGCACCTCCTTGATGACCTGGATCTTCTTGTCGCCGGCAGCCTCGAGGATGACGTCGAACTCGTCCTTCTCCTCCTCGGCCGGGGCGTCGCCCGAGCCACCCGCGGGGGCGGCGACCGCGACGGCGGCGGGGGCGGCGGCGGTGACCTCGAAGGTCTCCTCGAAGGCCTTCACGAACTCGTTGAGCTCGATGAGGGTGAGCTCCTTGAACTGCTCGATGAGCTCGTCGGTGCTGAGCTTCGCCATGATGGCGTTCCTTTCGGTCGGTGCTCGGCAGCGGCCCGGTGCGGGCCTGCCAGAAGCGGGGTGTGTGCTTGCGCTGCGTGGATCACGAGACCGGGGCGTGCCCCGGGCGCGGGATCAGGCGGCAGCGCCCTCCGATTCCTGCTTCTGACGCAGGGCATCGATGACGCGGGCGGCCTGGGCGGTGTTCGCGGTGAAGACGTAGGCAGCCTGGAAGAGCTTGGCCTTCATCGCGCCGGCCGCCTTGGCCAGCAGGACCTCGCGGGACTCGAGGTCCGCGAGCTTCGTGACCTCCGCGGCGGTCAGGGGGCGCCCGTCGAGGACACCACCCTTGATGACCAGCGCGGGGTTCGCCTTGGCGAAGTCACGCAGACCCTTGGCAGCCTCGACCGGGTCCCCGGTGACGAAGGCGATTGCCGACGGGCCCTGAAGGTCGGCGTCGAGTCCCTCGACACCGGCCTCCTTGGCCGCGATAGCGGTCAGCGTGTTCTTCACCACGGCGTAGGTTGCGTTGCCGCTGAGCGACCGACGCAGCTGCTTGAGCTGCGCGACGGTGAGCCCGCGGTACTCGGTCAGCACGGCAGCGTTCGAGTCGCGGAACTTGTCCGAGATCTCGGCGACTGCGGCTGCCTTGTCCGGCCTCGCCATGGCAATCCTTCCGGTGGTGGTACCACCGGCGTCCGTCCCGGAACGAGAACGAGCCCCGCGCAGGCGCGGGGCTCGCAGTCGCACGCGCGGCGGGGCCGGGCGGACGTCGTCGATTCGCTACCTGCGCTGGCCTCCACCTCGTGGTGGGACTTCGATCCGTCACGTCCTGCAGACGGAGTCTGCGGGCAGCATCGGACGACCGGCGGTCTTGGGTACACGCCCATCGTACGGGACGACGGCGGGTGCTCCAAACCGCTGCTCGGGGACGGCCGCTTAGCGGCCGAGTCGCGGCTCTGAAAGAACACTCTGCCCCGACCCCCCGTGGGGGGAACCGGGGCAGAGTGTTCTACTGAGCGAGAACGAACTCAGAGGCCCTGCGTGTACGGAGAAGCGGCAGCCACGACGGCCCCCGCGATAACCGAGGCCGTCGTGAGAGCAGCCGTGACTGCGAGGCGAACGGAACGGATCTTCATGTGGTCCCCCAGGTTGCTTCGGTTTCCACCATCTGTTGGTGGCAGACCGATCTTGGCGAACGGCTTGGAGCAGGTCAAGACCCTTCGGTGGCAAAGCGCGTCGTTGTCGCCCTACGGGTACTTAGACGACGAGCGGGCCGAAGCAGACGAGCGGGACGGGCTCGGGCTCGTCGGCGACCGCACGGGCGAGCGCCGAGCCGGGCATCGCGCCGTCGCGCAGCTCGGCGTGGAGCGACGGCATGACGCGCGCGGCGACGTCGTCGCGCAACGGGGCCACGCTCGCGACCACGGCGCGCGCGCCGAGCCGCAGGAGGACGCTCGTCAGGCCGAGCGACTCGCCGCCGATACGCGGCGTCGAGAGCCCCACCTCGCACGCCGAGAGGACCACGACCACACCGTGCAGGTCGATCCCGTCCAGCTCGTGCGCGAACAGCGGGCCGTCGGCCAGCCGCAGCGAGGAGAAGAGCGGGTTGTCGGTCTCGTGCGTCCCGTGCGCCGCGAGGTGGACCACCCCCGCGCTCCGGAGGCCCTCGGCCACCGCCTCGCACGTGGCGTCCTCGCCTGCGAGGGCCTCGGAGCCCTCCCAGACCGACGCGACGAGCTTGGCCTCCGCGCCCGAGAACCGCAGCCCGGGGCCCGCGACGACGAGCGCCTCGTCCGCACGCCGCGTCGGCTCCCCGACCCGCAGGTCCACCCACGAGTTCGCCCACGTCCTCCGGCCTCGCCGCGAGGGCAGCGAGGCCCACGGGAGCGCGAGCAGCAGGTCGCGCGCGGCGAGGTGCAGGTCGCCGTCGACCTCCAGGGGAACGACGAGCGCGTCGTCGAGCGCGGTCAGGGTGCGCGTGAGCGACGCGACCGCCGCCTCCCGCATCGGGACGGGGATGAGCACGTTCGAGAGGACCGCGAAGTCGGCCCGGGCCCGGCGAACCTGCTCCGCAACTGTCGCGCGCGGTGCGAGCCGCACGAGCCGCGTCCCCGCCGCGGACACGCGGACGGCGAGGACGTCGTCGCCCTCGACCACGAGGTCGGCGACCACGGCGTCGGAGCCCGCCGCGGCGAGCGCGGCCCGGAGCCGGCGCTCCGTCGTGGCTAGCGGGGTGGCGGCCTCTCCCCCGTGCTGCCAGGCGCGGCGGCGCGCGTCGTCCTGCAACCGACGCGCCGACCGCAGGTGGTCCTGGCGACGGGCGAGGTGCGAAGGGTCCGAGGGCACGCCGAGCGCGCGGGCGGCCTCGACCTCGCGGCGCGCCGCGGCGAGGAGGCCCGCGAGGACCGGGTCCGACGGAGGCCGCACACGGCCGGTTCCGGCGAACGCCGCGCGGCCCCGCTCGACCGCGTCGAAGATCGTCCCCGGGCGCCGCGTCCGCAGCGCTGCCGCCACGTCCACGTTGCCGAGCCGGACCCCGTGCACGGCCGACGCCGTCACCGCGTCCACGGAGCCGAGCCGCGCGCGGTGCTCGGCGAGGGCCGACTGGCCGCGCCGCACGGCCCGCACGCCGCCCCGGCGGTCCCCGGCCGCGAACGCGAGCTGAGCGAGCACGGCCTCGTGCTGCAGCCGCACGGGAAGCGGGGCGCGGTCGAGCCGCCCGGGAACCTGCGCCAGGACGTCCTGCGCGGCGGGAACGTCCCCCGCGGTCACGAGCCACTCGGCCGCGAGGAGCTGGGCCGGGATCGTCACGCCGAGACCGGCGGCTCCGCCGAGCGCCTCGCCTTCGCGCGCGAGGGCGAGCGCCCAGCCGGCGTGCCGCCGTGCCGTCGTCGGCGTCACACCGTCCGACCGGTGCTCCGTGAGCGCCGCCTGCAGCTCGGCGACGCGGGCTCGCAGCATCCACGGGGTGTTCCCGAGCCGGTCGAACCGGCGCGACGCCGACCGGGCCAGGCGGCGGGCGTCGGCGTAGCGTCGCAGGCCGAGCACGACGCGCGACCGCACCAGCTCAACCTCGGCGAGGTCGCGCAGCATGCGGTAGCGCGAGAGGTGCTCGCGCGCCTCGCGCAGCGCGTCGTCGGCCTCGGTCAGCAGGCCAGCGTCGAGCAGGACCTGCGCGCGATCGATCAGACCGACCGCGGCGTGCCGGTCCGGCGCCTGCTCCGCGGCCTCGTCCATCGCACGCAGCGCGACCGGGAGATCGCCACGGAGGTACTCGGCATACCCCAGGTTGTGGCGAGCCTTCGAGGCCAGCAGGACGTCGCCCGCAGCGTCGCCGCTCCCGACGGCCTCGCTCAGGTCTGCGGTCGCGCCGTCGACATCGCCGAGATCGAGGCGCAACGATCCTCGGTTGAGCAGGATCGTCGCGGTGTCCGGGTCGCCCAGGCGCCGGGCGAGGGCGACCGCGACCGACAGCTTCTCGTGCGCTTGGTCGAGATCTCCGGTGCGCCAGTCCAAGAAGGCTGCCTGACCCTCGACCAGTAGCGCGAACCGTAGCCGTTCTCGTTCCTCCGGCTCTTGGTCGAGCACAGCACGCATCGCCTCGATGCGCTGACGAGCGGCGCGGACGTCGCCGTCGAGCTCGAACCCGCAGGCGGCGGCGCCGATGGTGCTGCGCACGACGACATAGCGCTGCTCCGAGGTGGTCCACCGGTCCCCGCTCGAAACCAGAGCGCGTTCGTAGTGGCGGATCGCAAGCGCATAGCGACCCTGCTGGGACGCGCCGATGGCCCGAGCGAGATGCGCCGCGGCCGCACCTGGCCGGGTTGCCCGCGTCATCCTCGCCTGCGTGGACTACACGATCGTCGGCTCAAGACCGGTCGCGGCGCTGACGGCCGTCCACAGCCAGGCACATCGCTCGGGCGAACCGACACCTGGCTGCACCGATGCCTGGTGTGTCGGATCCTGCGCCGCATCCGCCAAGAGTAGCGCGGCGAGCTCTCCGGCCAGGACCGGCGCAGCGAAGGAGGTCCCGCTCCACGTGGCAAAGCCGCTCTGGAATCCCTCCGGGTCGATCGTCGCACGGCGGCCGTCGGACCACAGTTCCTTGACGCTCCGCGAGGGAGCCACCGCACCGTCGATTGTCTTCGGAGCCGTGGAGACCAGCGCGGCCCCGGGGCGGACGCACGTGATCCACGGGCCATCGTTGCTGAAGAGCGAGGTTGTGCCGTCGGGATTCTGCGCACCGACCGCGAGAACCGGCGGCTTGTCGAGCGGCACCTCGCGCGGGTCGAGCGCCGTCGCGCGGCCATCGGCACGCCGGACGCGGGGAGCGAAGCCCGCGGGGAACATCGGACGGGTCTGACCGTCGTTTCCCGACGAGACGACGACGAGCACCCCGTATCGGCGCAGCGCGTCGAGCACGGCACCCAGCGGGGCATCGAAGTCGGCGTCACCCGGCCGCTCGTGGTAGTACCCGAAGGAGAGCACGACAATGTCGACCGGTGCGTAGCCGCCACGGCCGACCAGTCCGAGCACGTGCCACAGGAGAAGTCGACGCAGCGCGCGCAGCATGTCGCGTTCCGGGATCACGCCGGAACCTCCGTACAGGCGCGGCGCGAGGATGACTGCGTCGGGACACTTCTGGTGCACGAGGCCTGCGATGAACGTGCCATGTCCAGCCACCGGGTCGAGAGGGCCCGTGAGCGGGGAGACCGAGACGCCTCCGATCTCAGGGTCCTCGTACTCGTACTCGGGGCGCGGCAGCACGGAGAGCGGTTCACCCAGGAGCTCGGGATCCCGAACCACGACCCTGCCACGCCCAGGTGTCTCGTCGAACCAGGCGTGCTCTCCGACGCCCGAGTCGAGGACTGCGACGACGGGACGGCGTGTTCCGTCGGAGGCCGTCCATGCATCGTCTCCAGGCGCGTGGTCACGTCGCGGTTCCGCACCGACCCAGTTCACAGGCGTTCGGCCCCCTGACCCAGGAACGGCGTACTCGGCAGTCCCGGAGAAAGGCAGGGGCTGCCCGTACGGCAACGGCTGACCGTAGGGAAGAGGCTGACCGTACGGCAACGGCTGACCGTAGGGAAGAGGCTGACCGTAGGGCAACGGCTGACCGTAGGGCTGGGCATGGGCGAAGGCTGTCGGCTGCGCAGCCGGCTGGCCTCCGATGAATCCGCCGACCGAAGGGACGATGATGTGGTCGAGACCGATCCGAGCCCGACCGCGGTCGGCATCGTCCCCCTCGACGACGCCGCCCAGGTGCTCTAGGAGTTGCCAGGCGTCCGGCAGAGAGCGGGCGGAGCCGCCACGGGGAGTGAGCCGCAACGAGACTCCGAACACACGTAGCAGATCCTCCGTCGTCTCCGTGTCCAGGTCGGCGCGCCGCACCAGGGCTGCGTCGTGCTCGCTCTCCGGCTCGATCTCGACGTCGAGGTCGAACTGCGCCGCGGCGTCGCGGAGTCGGCGCATGCGCTGCTCACCGCACCGCGACCCGGGAAAGAGCAGCCTGTCACCGACGTACCAGGTCGGATGGGGCGACTGCTGTCCCGACCGCCGCGGTGCGCTGACGGGGTCGATGGTCCTCGTGCGCCACTGCAGGCGGCTCGGGCGGTCGCCGTAGTACCGGCCGCTCTGCGGACTCGGCGCGGGGGTTCCGGGGGTCTCGCTCACGTGCTCCTCCTCGAGGGATGACGTTCAGTCGGTGCCGCGGGCGTCGTCGTCGACGGACAGCGGCTCGCGCACGGGGGCGCGGAAGGAATGGGGGTCGGGACGTCGTCGCGCCGCGGGCGAGAGATCGCCCGCGGCACGACGACGGCTACAGCTCGATGACCGGGGTGCTCACGGCGCCGCCGGCACCGTCGGCGCGGCGCACGACGAGGCTCGCCGGGCCGCGGTCCACGGCGTCGAAGACGAAGCGGCCGTCGTCGTCGCTCGTCGTCTCGCTCACGGACCCGGGGCGGTGCAGCTCGACGCGCAGCGCCGTCGCCGGGGCGGCCCAGCCGTCGATGCGGATGCGGCCGTCGTCGGTCGGCGAGAGCGAGATCATGACCGTGACGGACTCGGACGTGAACGTGATGGTGCGCGCCTCGACGGGAGGTGCGTCGCCCCGCACGGACATCTCGGGGACCTGGACGTACTCCAGCTCCATGACCTCGGCCTCGAGGCCCGCGAGGGTGATCGCGAACAGCGACCGCTCCACCAGGCCGTCGGGCACGGGGTCGATCTCCTCGGCGATGCGCGCCAGCTCCGCGAGCAGCGCGAGGTCGACGGCGTCGAGCGGCTCGTCGGGGCTGTGCGTCGGCTCGGTGCTCATGATGCTTCCCACGATTCCCCCTGGTCGTCGATGATGTCGCGCAGCTTGGCGAGGCAGCGGCCGCGCGTGGAGCCGATGCTCCCGACGGGCATGCCGATCGCGGCCGAGATGGCCTTGTAGTCGGGTCGGTCGGCGAGCGACACGAGCCGCAGGAGCCGCCGGCACCGGTCCGGCAGCTGGTCCAGCGCGGCCCACAGCGTGCGGTCGCGCTCGTTGCGGAGCACCTCGACGTCCGGCGTCGGGTCTCCCGAGGGGAGCTCCGGCACGCCCTCGTCCGTGTCGTCGGGGAGCTCGGTGCGGCGCCTCGCCTCGTCGCGGTGCTTGCGCACGGCCTCCCACGCGGCACGCTTGGCCGTGATGAGCAGCCACTTCAGGACGGCGTGGGGCTCCTTGATCGTCATCGCGTTGCGCACGAGCGCGACCCACACGGTCTGGACGATGTCGTCTGCCTGCTCACGCTCGACGCCCTGGGCCCGCACCGTGTGCCACAGCAGCGGCGTCGCCTCGCGGACGAACTCGCCGAGGGCGTGGGGGCGACCGTCCCGGTACTCGAGGAGCGCGAGCGCACCCCGGTCCCCCAGGCTCAGGCCCGGTTCGTCGGTGTCGGTCACCTCGTCGGTCGTTCTCGTCATGGGGGGCACCGTCCTCGGCACGTCCGTCCGGTCAGGCATCAGCGGGGGGTCCCCGGAAGCGCCTGATTCTAGGGCCGGGCCGGTGGGGTCGACAACCATCGTCACTGGTCACACCCCTCCTGGCTCGTGCGGCTGCGTCCCATCTCGCTCCTTCGACACACGGGTCGGAGCGTCGGGCCGACGCTCCTCCACCCGGACAAGAGGGACGGGTCGCTCGTCTGATACATCCGTCGCCTACAGGTCTGCGCGACGCCGCCCACGGGCTCAGGATCGCCGTACGGCGGGGTCGTCGTCTAGGTGTTCCCCCGTATGCGAGGCCCGGGAACTGCCGGGGAATCCCTCATGCCGCGGCGCGGCGCGGGCTCCTAGCGTGCAGACGACCCCTGCACCCACCGCGGGTGCGGACCGGCGGGGCGCGACGTCGCGGCCCGCCCGAGCACGAGGAGCACTTCCGTGAGAACAGTCCTCTCCGGCCGCACGCGCGGCCGCACGGGGCGCGCGCTGCGCGCCCTGGCCACCGTCGTCGCCGCCGCGACCGTCGCCGCCGGCGGCACCCTCGCCGCCGCGCCCGCGACCGCGACGCCCGCGCCGGCCGTCGCTGCACCCGCCGCCGCGGCGGCGAGCAGCACGCAGTGGCTCACCGGCTACTGGCACAACTTCGACAACGGCTCGGTGACGATGCGCCTCTCGGAGATCCCGCAGGCGTACAACCTCGTCGCGATCGCCTTCGCCGACAACCTGACCGGCACGCCGGGCGGCATCACGTTCAACCTCTCCAGCGCCGAGCTGGGCGGCTACACGGAGGCGCAGTTCAAGGCCGACGTCGCGACGATCCGCTCGCAGGGCCGCAAGGTCGTGCTCTCCGTCGGCGGTGAGAAGGGCAACGTCATCGTCTCCAACGCGACGGAGGCCAAGAACTTCGCGGACACCGCCTACGGGCTCATGCAGGAGTACGGCTTCGACGGCGTCGACATCGACCTCGAGCACGGCATCAACGCGACGTACATGTCGAGCGCCCTGCACCAGCTCTCCGCGAAGGCCGGCCCGAGTCTCATCCTCACCATGGCGCCGCAGACGATCGACTACCAGGCGACGAGCATGGGGTACTACCAGCTCACCCTGGCGATCAAGGACATCCTCACGATCGTCAACACGCAGTACTACAACTCGGGCTCGATGATGGGCTGCAACCAGCAGGTCTACTCGCAGGGCACCGTCGACTTCCTCACCGCACTGACCTGCATCCAGCTCGAGATGGGGCTGCGCACCGACCAGGTCGGCATCGGCGTGCCCGCCGTCCAGAAGGCCGCCGGGGGTGGGTACCAGCCGCTCGCCAACGTGGTGAAGGCCGTCGACTGCCTCGAGGTCGGCACCGGCTGCGGCGCGTTCAAGCCCGCGAAGCCGTACGGCAAGATCGGCGGGGTCATGACCTGGTCGATCAACTGGGACAAGACGAACAGCTACCAGGTCGCGTCCGTCATCGGCTCGCGCCTCGCCAGCGGCCCGACCACGCCGACCGACCCCACCGACCCCACGGACCCAACCGACCCCACGGACCCCACCGACCCGGGCACCTGCACCGCCCCGGCGTGGTCCGCCTCGGCCGTGTACACGGGCGGCAACCGCGTCTCGCTCCAGGGCCACACCTACGAGGCGAAGTGGTGGACGACGAACGAGAACCCGACCCAGAGCGGGCAGTGGGGCGTCTGGAAGGACCTCGGCGCCTGCTGACCCGGTCCTCCTCCTGAGACGACGACGGCGCGGCACCCTCCCAGGGTGCCGCGCCGTCGTGCGTGGTGCGGGTGTGGACCACCCGCGGGAGGACTGCCGTCAGGCGGCGTCGTCCTCGAGCAGCTTCGTCGTCTTGGACTGGTCCAGCGGGATGCCGGGGCCCATCGTCGTCGTCAGCGTGGCCTTGGTGATGTACCGGCCCTTCGAGGACGACGGCTTGAGACGCAGGACCTCTTCGAGGGCCGCCGCGTAGTTCTCCACGAGCGCCTTCTCGTCGAACGAGACCTTGCCGATGATGAAGTGCAGGTTGCCGTGCTTGTCGACACGGAACTCGATCTTGCCGCCCTTGATGTCGGACACGGCCTTCGCCACGTCCATCGTCACGGTGCCGGTCTTCGGGTTCGGCATGAGACCACGGGGGCCCAGCACCTTGCCCAGACGACCGACCTTGCCCATGAGGTCCGGCGTCGCCACGGCGGCGTCGAAGTCGGTGTAGCCACCGGCGACCTTCTCGATGAGGTCGTCGCCGCCGACCTCGTCGGCACCGGCCGCACGGGCCTCCTCCGCCTTCGCGGCGTTCGCGAAGACGATGACCCGGGCCGTCTTGCCCGTGCCGTGGGGCAGGTTGACCGTGCCACGGACCATCTGGTCCGCCTTGCGCGGGTCGACACCGAGGCGGAACGCGACCTCGACGGTCGCGTCGTACTTCACGGTCGACGTCTCCTTGGCGAGACGGATCGCCTCGAGCGGCGCGTAGAGACGCTCGCGGTCGATCTTCTCCTCGGCGTTGCGGTACGCCTTGCTGCGCGTTGCCATCTGCTTCTCCTTCTGCAGTCGTGGTCTGCGGGTCCGCGCGGACCCTGCCACCGTCGTCCGCGAGGTGCGGATCGACGTCGTGCCCGAGGCCGGCACGCGGTGCGTGCCGGCCTCAGTCCGTCCCCGGGCGACCGTGCGGCGCGCCGAGGACGAGGTCATTCGTGGGCTGTTCAGCCCTCGACGGTGATGCCCATCGAGCGGGCCGTGCCGGCGATGATCTTCGACGCGGCGTCGAGGTCGTTCGCGTTGAGGTCCTCGAGCTTGGTCTGGGCGATCTCGCGCACCTGGTCGGCGGTGATCTTCGCGACCTTGACGGTGTGCGGCGTGGCCGAGCCCTTCTGCACGCCCGCGGCCTTCTTGATGAGCTCCGCGGCCGGCGGGGTCTTCGTCACGAACGTGAACGAACGGTCCTCGTAGACCGTGATCTCCACGGGGATGACGTTGCCGCGCTGCGACTCGGTCGCCGCGTTGTACGCCTTGCAGAACTCCATGATGTTGACGCCGTGCTGACCGAGCGCGGGGCCGATCGGCGGGGCGGGCGTCGCCGCACCGGCCTGGATCTGGAGCTTGATGAGGCCGGAGACCTTCTTCTTGGGAGGCATGACTCTTCCCTGACTTTCTTCTCGTGGGCCGACGCCGTGGGCGATGACCCGGTTGCAGTACTGCGCTCACGCGCGCACGGCCGGTGCCGTGCGGCGCGTCAGATCTTGGCGACCTGGTTGAACGACAGCTCGACCGGGGTCTCCCGGCCGAAGATGGAGACGAGGACCTTGAGCTTCTGGTTCTCGACGTTGATCTCGGAGATCGTGGCCGGCAGCGTGTCGAACGGGCCGTCCGTGACGGTGACCGACTCGCCGACCGTGAAGTCGACCTCGACGGGAGCCTTCGCGGTGGCCTGGGCGGGCTTGCCGGGCTCCGGCGCGGGGGCAAGCATCGGCGCGAGCATCGAGAAGACCTCGTCGAGCGTCAGCGGCACGGGCTGGTGGGTGTGGCCGACGAAGCCGGTGACACCGGGAGTGTGGCGCACGGCGCCCCACGACTCGTCGGTGAGGTCCATGCGGACGAGGACGTAGCCGGGGATACGCACGCGTCGGACGATCTTCTTCTGCGCGTTCTTGATCTCGGCCACCTCCTCCATGGGGACCTCGATCTGGAAGATGTAGTCCTCCATGTTCAGGCTCTGGATGCGGTTCTCCAGGTTGGCCTTCACACGGTTCTCGTAGCCGGCGTACGAGTGGATGACGTACCAGTCGCCGAGCTGCGTGCGCAGCGTGCGCTTGAACTCCGCGACCGGGTCCTCGATGACGTCGCCGTCCTCGTCGACCGGGCGGTCGTCCTCCGACACCTCGTCGTCCGACGCGTCCTCGTCCGCCTCGTCCTCCGAGGCGTTCTCGTCGACCGTCTCGTCAGCCTCGTCGACCGCCGGGGCGTCCGTGGTCTCCTCGACGTCGTCCTGGGCACCCTCGGGCTGCGTCGGGTCGACGTTCTCCGTCTGGTCCAGCGACTCCTGGGACACGAACGAACCTGCTTTCTGACGAACTGCTCGATGACTTCTTCTGGAAGCGCCGACGGCGCCCCGAGGGGCGCCGGCTGCCGTGATGAGGCCCGGCGTGACCGGGCGGAGGTGCGCTCGCTAGCCGAAGACCCACATGACGGCCTTGCCGATCCCGAGGTCGAGCACGGTCACGAAGGCCATGACCACGACCACGAAGACCAGGACCACCGTCGTGTAGGTGATGAGCTCCGAGCGCGTCGGCGTGACGACCTTGCGGAGCTCGGCGACCACCTGGCGCACGAAAAGGGCGATGCGCGCGAAGATGTTGGGCTTCTTGTCCGCGGACGGACCGCCCTTCTTCTTCACCTCGTCGGCGCGTGCGCCGCCTGCACCCACGGCCTCTGACGGCGATTCGCTCACTCGTTCTTCCCCATCGCTCACGTACGGGACCTGCTCGAACCCTCGGTGCGACCCGGTGCCGGGCCGCGCGCGGTTCCGGGGAAGGTCCCACGAGAGCCACGCCGTGCAGGGTAGACAGGACTCGAACCTGCAACCTGCGGTTTTGGAGACCGCTGCGCTACCAATTGCGCCACTACCCTTCGTGCTCGACGACGCCGTACGAGCCCCGACCCCGAGACGAAACACGTCTCACGGGCGCGGACCAGCGTGGCGGGCGTCAACCACCGAGGGATCACTGTACGCGACGCAAGGCCCCTGGTCGAACCGCCGTCCACCGAACGGTGGACACGAGGTCCGGACGAACGGCCGTCGCGGGCGACGGGACCCCGCCGACAGGCTGGTCCCATGACGACGACACCCCTCCCCACCGGCTCCCGCACCGCCGGTCCCGGGTCGAGCGGCCCGGCCGTGGACGTGCGCGGCCTGCGCAAGCGCTACGGCGCCAAGCAGGCCGTCGACGGCATCGACCTGCGGGTCGAGCGCGGCGAGATCTTCGCCGTCCTCGGGCCCAACGGTGCCGGCAAGACGACGACCGTCGAGATCCTCGAGGGCTTCCGGCGGCGCGACGCCGGCGAGGTCCGCGTGCTCGGCGAGGACCCGCAGACCGCGGGCCGCGCGTGGCGCTCGCGCATCGGGGTCGTGCTCCAGGACTCGCGCGACCAGGCCGAGCTCACGGTCGCGGAGATCGTCCGCCACTTCGCGACGTTCTACCCGGCGTCGCGCGACCCCGACGAGGTGATCGACGCCGTCGGGCTGCGGGAGAAGGCCCGGACCCGCACGCGCCAGCTCTCCGGCGGCCAGCGGCGGCGGCTGGACGTCGCGCTCGGCATCGTGGGGCGCCCGGAGCTGCTGTTCCTCGACGAGCCGACGACCGGGTTCGACCCGCAGGCGCGCCGCGCGTTCTGGGCGCTGGTCCGCTCGCTGCGCGAGGACGGCACGACGATCCTGCTCACGACGCACTACCTGGACGAGGCCGCGCACCTGGCCGACCGTGCCGCCGTCGTGCGTGCGGGCCGGGTCGTCGCTCTCGACGCGCCCGACCGCCTCGGCGGCCCGGACGCGCGCCGTCCGGAGGTCCGTTGGCTCGACGACGGCGCCTGGCGGTCGGAGCGCACCGACTCCCCCACCGCTCTCGTCGCGGCCCTCGCCGCGCGGTACGCGGGACCCGACGGCGAGGTCCCTGGCCTCGCGGTCACCCGCCCGAGCCTGGAGGACGTCTACCTCGAGCTCATCGGCGAGCCGGCCACGGCGCCCGGCGCCGCGCCTGCCCCCACGACCGCACCCGGTTCCCTCGACGCGCCCGCCGAGGATCACACGCCCGACGGCACGACCGCCGTCGTCCCCGAGGAGGCCCGACCGTGACCACCGCCCCGACCGCTGCCCGGACGACGCGACCGCCCCGCGCCGCGGCCCTTCCCGGCGCCGGCCGGCTGGGGATCGAGCGCACCCGCGCCGAGCTGCGCGCGTTCTTCCGCGAGCGCGACGCCGTGATCTTCATCTTCACGTACCCGCTCATCATGCTCGCGATCTTCGCGACGGTGTTCGACGGGCAGGACCAGGGCACGGCCGCCTACTCCGTGCCGTTCGCGCAGTACTTCCTTCCCGGCATGATTGCGACCGGCGTCATGCTCACGAGCTTCCAGTCCCTCGCGATCTCGATCGCGGTCGAGCGCGACGACGGCTCGCTCAAGCGCCTGCGCTCCACCCCGCTGCCGCCGTCCGCGTACTTCTACGGCAAGATCGGGCTCGTCCTGCTGACGTCGGTCGTGCAGACCGGTCTGCTCCTCGCGCTCGCCGCGACGGTCTACGACGTCCCCATGCCGTGGGAGATGCCCGACGGCGGCGCGCGCCTCGCGACGTTCGCGTGGGTGTTCGTGCTCGGGTGCGCCACCGGCGCGGTGTGCGGCGTGGCGTTCTCGTCGCTGCCGCGGTCCGGCAAGTCCGCGACGGCGGTCGTCACGCCCGTCGTGCTCGTGCTCCAGTTCATCTCCGGTGTGTTCTTCGCGTTCTTCGCGCTGCCGTCCTGGATGCAGACCGTCGCGTCGCTGTTCCCCCTCAAGTGGATGGCGCAGGGCATGCGCTCGGTGTTCCTCCCCGAGCAGGCGGCGGCGCTC
Organism: Cellulosimicrobium sp. GQ32; assembly: GCF_059758455.1. NCBI lineage: Bacteria > Bacillati > Actinomycetota > Actinomycetes > Micrococcales > Promicromonosporaceae > Cellulosimicrobium > Cellulosimicrobium sp. GQ32. The sequence goes on from NZ_JCAXEP010000003.1 coordinate 425,379, forward strand.
GAGCCGTCGGGGTCGTGGCAGCACGGCGCGACCGCTGCTGTACTGGTCGCATGGCTGGTCGTGGGGCTCGTGGTCGGTGCACGCTCGTTCCGGTGGCGGCGCCGTGACGACGGCTGAGACGCCGTCGCCGGGCGGGGCGGTCGCGGGGGTGGTCGACGCCGCCGACGCCGCGACCGCCCAGCTCGACGGCACCTGGGCCCGCGACGTGCGCTGGTGGGACGTGGCGTTCTACGTCATCGTCGTGCTCAGCGCGCTCGCGCTGCTCACGGCAGGGGTCCGCGGACCGTCGCTCGCGGTCTCGCTCGCGGCGGTCGCCGTGATCCTCGTCGGGTACCTCGGCTGGGGACGACGGGCCGCGCGGACACGGGACCAGGTGACGGCGCACGCGTACCTCGTCGTCGCGGTCGCGTGCACGCTGGTCGTCGTCGGGCAGGACGCGCTCGGCACGCTCCTCCTGTTCGCCGTGTTCACGCAGATCTGGATGCTGTCGGAGCACCTGTGGGCCCAGGTGGTGCTGTGCGTCGCGCTCGCCGCAGGCACCGCGCTCGCGCTCGCGTTCGACCCGGCGACGGGTCGGGTCGAGCCCGACGAGCTCGCGAGCTCGGCACCGCAGATGGGCGTCGCGCTCGCGTTCGCGCTGAGCCTCGGTCTGTGGACGGCCCACACGATGCGCCAGGCGGAGCGCCACGCGCGGCTCGTCGACGAGCTGCGCGCCACGCAGGCCGAGCTCGGTCGGGCCTCGCACGAGGCGGGGGTGCTCGCCGAGCGCGAGCGCGTCGCCCAGGAGATCCACGACACGCTCGCCCAGGGGTTCACGAGCGTCGTGATGCTCGCCCAGGCCGCGAGCGCCGACCTCGACCGGGACGCCCCGGACGCGGCGCGCGAACGCCTGGCCCTCGTGGAGTCGACGGCGCGCGACAACCTCGCGGAGGCCCGCGCCCTCGTCGCCGCCTCCGCCCCCGCCCCGCTCCAGGGCGGCACGCTCGGCGAGGCGCTGAGCCGGCTCGCGGACCGGTTCGCGGAGGAGACCGGGACGCGCGTCGAGCTCACGGCGCCGGGGGCCCTGCGACTGTCGAGCGCCGACGACGTCGTCCTCCTGCGGTCCGCCCAGGAGGCGCTCACGAACGTCCGCCGCCACGCGGACGCGTCGGCCGTGCGCGTCGACCTCCGGCAGGACCGGGCGGGGACGGTGCTCGAGGTGACCGACGACGGGCGCGGCCTGCCTGCCGACGCGTCCGGCTTCACCGAGGGGTACGGCCTGCGGGGCATGCGGGAGCGCGTGGCCGCGGAGGGCGGGAGCCTCGAGGTGGGTCCGGCCCCCGGCGGCGGCACGCGCGTCGTGGTCCGCCTGCCCGCCGGTGCGTCGCCGGACGGACCGACCACGGGCGCGCGCGCGACGACGCGGGCGGGAGACGCCCGATGAGCGCGCCCGGGAACGGCGTCGTCCGGTTGCTCGTCGTGGACGACCACCCGGTCGTGCGCTCGGGCATCATCGGCATGCTGGCCGCCGAGCCCGACCTGGAGGTCGTGGGCGAGGCGGGTGACGGCGAGCAGGCGGTCGCGCTCGCGGGCGAGCTGGCGCCCGACGTCGTGCTCATGGACCTGCGCATGCCCGTGCTCGACGGCGTCGGCGCGACGGCCGCCATCGTCGGTGCGCCGGGCCGGGGCGCGGGGCGCGGCGGCGCGGCGGGCCACCCGCGCGTCGTCGTGCTCACGACGTACGAGACCGACGCGGACATCCTGCGCGCGGTCGAGGCCGGGGCGACCGGCTACCTGCTCAAGGACACGCCGCGCGACGAGCTCGTCGCGGGGGTGCGCGCCGCGGCGCGCGGGCAGACCGTGCTCGCGCCGAGCGTCGCGACCCGCCTGGTCACGTCGGTCCGCGGCGCGGACCGGCTCACGGACCGGGAGACCGAGGTGCTGCGCCTCGTCGCGCGCGGGCTGTCGAACGCGGCCGTCGGGAGCGAGCTGTTCATCACGGAGGCGACGGTGAAGACCCACCTGCTCCGCGCGTTCGCCAAGCTCGGCGTGGACGACCGGACCGCCGCGGTCACGGTCGCCATGCGACGCGGGTTCCTCACCGGGACCTGACCGGCGTCCGGGGTGACGGGCCTGTGCGGGGGCGGCCGCCCTCGGGACCCGGCCCCGTGCGCGACGCGCGGGCCGGGTCCGCGTGACAGACTCCCCGTGTGCGAGACCTGGCGACGCTTCCCAAGGCCCACCTGCACCTGCACTTCACCGGGTCGATGCGCCCCGAGACGCTGCGCGACCTCGCCGCGCAGTACGGCGTGCGGCTCCCCCACGCGCTCGTGGACGGCGACCCGCTGCGGCTGCCGCCGACGGAGCGGGGCTGGTTCCGGTTCCAGCGCTTGTACGACGCCGCGCGCGCGTGCGTGCGCTCCGAGGCCGACATGCGCCGCATCGTGCTGGAGGCCGCGCAGGACGACGCCGCGGAAGGGTCGGGCCGGCTCGAGATCCAGGTGGACCCGACGTCGTACGCGCCGTTCGTCGGCGGCATCACCCCGGCCGTGGAGATCGTGCTCGACGCGGCACGGTCCGCGAGCGCCGCGACGGGGACGGAGGTCGCGGTGGTCGTCGCGGCGTCGCGCATGCGGCACCCGCTGGACGCGCGCACGCTCGCGCGCCTCGCGGCGCAGTACGCGGGCGAGGGCGCGGGCGAGGTCGTGGGGTTCGGCCTGAGCAACGACGAGCGCCGCGGGGACACGGCGGAGTTCGCGCGCGCGTTCGCCATCGCGCGGCGGGCAGGGCTCGCGTCCGTGCCGCACGGGGGCGAGCTGCTGGGGCCGGCGCACGTGCACGAGGTGGTGCGCGAGCTCGTCCCGGACCGCCTCGGCCACGGCGTGCGGTCGGCGGAGGACCGGCACGTGCTGGACGACGTCGTGGACCGCGGGATCGCGCTCGAGGTCTGCCCCGCGTCCAACGTCTCCCTCGGGGTCTACGAGGACGCCGGGCAGGTCCCCCTCGGGGCGCTCGTCGACGCCGGTGCCCGCGTCGCGCTCGGCGCGGACGACCCCCTGCTCTTCGGCTCGCGGCTCGTCGCGCAGTACGAGACGGCGCGCCACGAGCACGGGTTCTCCGACGACGAGCTGGCCGCGCTCGCCCGGTCGTCGATCCGGGCGAGCCGGGCGTCGAGCGGCACGAAGCAGCGTCTGCTGACCGGCGTCGACGACTGGCTCGCGGGGGGCTGACGGCCGCCGCCTTCTCATGTGCGTCTCATCCTGCTCTCGGATACTGGGCCCATGACTCGTCGGACCGTCGCGTGGCTCGTGGGGGCGCTCGTGCTCGTGCTCGGGGGCGCGGCTGCCGCCGGCGCGCTGGCCTCGCGCCCGCAGGACCGCGAGGTCGGAGGCGCGGTGATCGTGACGCCCGCGCCCACGACCCCCGCCCCGACGACCACCGGCGACCCGTCACCGTCCACCTCGCCGGACGACGACGATGACGACGACGATGACGACGACGACCGTGTGACGCCCGCCCCGCCGTCGAGCGACGACGACGACCACGACGACGGGTCGGGCGACGACGGCGGGTCCGACGACGACGGGGACGACCGCAGCGGCTCCGACCAGGGCGACGGATGAGCACCGGGACGCGCCGCGCCGGCCTGACCGTCCGCACCCGCATGCTCGCGGCGTTCCTCGGCCTCTCTGCCCTGGCGCTGCTGCTCGCGGGCGGCGCCGCCTGGTTCCTCCAGCGCGGGCAGATCGACGCGCGCATCGACGAGAGCCTCACCCGGAGTGCCAACGAGCTCGAGACGCTCGCGGCCTCGGGCGTCAACCCGGTCACCGGCGAGCCGTTCACGTCCGCCGAGGACGTCGTCGTCGCCTCGATCCAGCTCACGGTGCCCGCGCACAACGAGGGCATCCTCGGGCTCCGCGAGGGTCGCACGCCGCTCGTCTCGCAGCAGGACGTGCGGCTGCGGCTCGAGGACGACCCGGAGCTCGTCGCCGCGCTCGCGCCGCTCGTCGCGGGAGACGACGTCGTGCTGCGCTCCCCGCGGACCGCGACGGCCGACTATCGCGCCCTCGTCGCCCCCGTCCAGGCGATCGGCGGGGTGGGGACGTCGCCCGGCCAGGCGCCCGCGGCGCTCGTGCTCGCCTACGACCGCTCGGCCGAGCACGCCGAGTTCGCGCAGGTCTTCCGGACCTACGCCGTCGTCGCGCTCGGCGCGCTCGTGCTCATCGGCGTCGTGGGCTGGGTCGTCGCGGGGCGCCTGCTCGAGCCGATCCGGACGCTCTCGCGGACCGCGCAGCGCATCGGCGAGACGGACCTGTCCGCCCGCATCCCCGTGACCGGCAACGACGACCTCTCGGACCTGTCACGCACCGTGAACGGCATGCTCGACCGGCTCGAGGGGTCGTTCGAGTCGCAGCGGCGCCTCATCGACGACGTCGGGCACGAGCTGCGCACTCCGCTCACCGTGGTGCGTGGGCACCTCGAGCTCATGGACCCGCGCGACGCCGCCGACGCGGCCGAGACGCGCGACCTCGCGCTCGACGAGCTCGACCGCATGAACCGCCTCGTGGACGACCTCGTGACGCTCGCGACCGCCGGCCGGCCCGACTTCGTCCGCCCCGGCGACACCGACCTCGGTCGCCTCCTCGACGACGTGCACGACAAGGTCCGCACGCTCGGCGACCGCCGTTGGCTCGTCGACGCGCGCGCCGACGTCGCGCTCCTCGCGGACGGTCAGCGCCTCACCCAGGCGCTCCTCCAGCTCGCGGCGAACGCGGTGAAGTTCTCGGCGCCCGGCTCGGTCGTCGCGCTCGGCTCGGCGGTGTCCGACGACGGCGCGCGCGTGCGCGTGTGGGTCCGCGACGAGGGCGTCGGGATCGCGCCCGAGCAGCAGGAGCGGATCTTCGAGCGCTTCGCCCAGGCCACCACGCCCGGCGCGACCCACCCGGAGGGCGCGGGGCTGGGGCTCGCGATCGTCGCGGCGATCGCCGAGGGGCACGGTGGCCGGGTGCTCGTCGCGTCGACGCCGGGCGTCGGGTCGACGTTCACGCTCGACCTCCCGCTCGTCCCGGCCGCGGGCCCGTCCTCCCAGGGGCGTGCGGACGCCGTCGGCCCGCACGCTCCCGCGCTCGACGGGCGGCACGTGCAGGCACCGGGTGCGCTCGCTGCGCCGACCGTGCCGAGCGCGCCGTCGGCCGCCACCCCCTCCCTGCCCCCGTCGGCCTCCGGGCCCGCGCCGGGCGCGCCGCACGCCGTCGGGCCGGACGACCAGCACCCACCCGCGCACCCCGCCCCCGACGGAAGGACCACCCGGTGAGCCAGATCCTCGTCGCGGAGGACGAGACCCGCATCGCGTCGTTCGTGGCGAAGGGCCTGCGCTCCGCGGGCTACGCCAGCACGACCGTCGGGACGGGGCGGGAGGCGTTCGACCTCGCCAGCACCGGCGACTTCGCGCTGCTCGTGCTCGACCTGGGTCTGCCCGACCAGGACGGGTTCACCGTCCTGCGCCGCCTGCGGGAGACGGGCAACCCGATCCCCGTCATCATCCTCACCGCGCGCACGTCGGTCACGGACACCGTCGCCGGGCTCGAGGGCGGCGCGGACGACTACATGGCCAAGCCGTTCCGGTTCGAGGAGCTGCTCGCGCGCATCCGGCTGCGCCTGCGTACCGAACCCGCGGGCGAGGTCACGGTGCTCACGCACGGCGCCCTGAGCCTCGACCTGCGCACGCGCCGCGCACGCACCGCCGACCGCGAGGTCGACCTCTCCGCGCGCGAGTTCGCCCTCGCCGAGGCCTTCCTGCGCAACCCGGGCCAGGTGCTCAGCCGCGAGCAGCTCCTGTCGCGCGTGTGGGGGTACGACTTCGACCCCGGCTCGAACGTCGTCGACGTGTACGTGCGCTACCTGCGCAACAAGCTGGGGGCCGAGCACTTCGTCACCGTGCGCGGCATGGGCTATCGCCTGGCTGACGCCACCCGCTGACGCGCCGAACCCGGGCCTGCAGGTCGCGAGGTGGCTCCTCGTGACCCGCAGACCCGGGTTCGGGCGTTCGCGCGGTCCGGTCGATCCGTCGGGCGCCGAGGTCAGTCGGCCGACTGCGGCGACGGCGGCGTGACCGGGCTGGGCGGGGTGTTCGGCGTCTGCGGCGTGTTCGCCGTGTTCGCCGTCGGCGGGGTGTTCGGCGTGTTCGGGGTCTGGCTCGTCACGGCCGAGCCGGACGTGTTCGCCGAGCCCGCGGTGTTCGGGGAGGCGGAGGTGTTCGCCGTGACCGTCGTGATCGACGTCCCGTTCTGCACGTCGGTCGGGCTGGGCGTCGCGGACGTCGCGGGGGCATCGGTCGGCGAGCTGGTCGGCGTGCTCGACGTGCTGACCTGGACCGACGGCGAGACGGTCGCCGGCTGCGGGGCGTCGAACGCGCCCTGGGCGGTGGCCACCGTGGCCCCGAGACCGACCGCGCCGAGCGCCCCGGTGACGATCCATGCGCTGCGTGCCTTCATGATCCTTCTCCTTCGTCCGATGGTGCGCACGACCCCTCGGCCGCGCATGCCCCGAGCCTCTCGGTCACGCGTGAGATGCCGAGGAGGCGCCGATGAGAGTGCTCTCAGGAACGGGGGCGAGATCGTCGACGAGCGTCCCGGGGGTCGCGTCCAGCAGCCCCTCCGCGACCCGCAGCCACGCGTCCGCGAGGTCGCGCGACACCGCGCCCGTCGTGAGGGACAGCACGACGCCTGCCGCGCGCGCCCGCAGCGCCGCGGGGTCGACGCGCTCGTCGAACACGGCCAGGCAGCGGTCGACCAGCGCCCCCACGCCGCCGTACGTCGCGGGGGCGAGCGTCGGGAGCACGGCGAGGTGCGCGACGAGGCACGCGAGGTCGTCCACGCGGTGCCCCGGGCCGAGCGTGTCGACGTCGAGCAGGGCGCCGACGCGGGCTCGTCCCCGCGAGGCCGGGTCGCCGGGTGCCGGCGGGACGTCGAGGCGGACGTTCGCCTCGTAGAAGTCGCCGTGGGTCGCGACGACCGGCCCGGGGTCGTGCGACGCGACGGCCGTCCGGACCCCGCGCGCGACGCGGTCCACCCGGTCGGCGTCGAGCCCGTGCACCGCGAGCGCCGACGCCGCGTAGTGCTCGACGCGCTCTGCCCATGCCGGGCGGCGGCGCAGGGTCGTCGCGCGCGCCGGGAGGGCGTCGAGCGCGCGGAGGAGCTCGCGCGGGTCGATCGCGCCGGGCTGGTCGTCCGGGCCGAGCGCCGCGAGGTGCTGCGCGAGCGACGGGCCGCGCGCCTCCTCGAGGACGACCACGCCGTCGTCGTCCCACGCGAGGCAGCGCGGGGCGCTCACGGTGGTGGACCGGAAGAGGTCGTGCCGACGGACGAGCGCGCGCGCCCGGTCCGGCCGGACCACCTTGACGTAGACCGTGCGCGAGGACGTCCGCGCGCGCAGCACCGCGCGCCGCAGGGGGCGGTAGGCGACCATCGTCACCGACTCGACGGCCTCGCCTGGCACGAGCGCACCCGAGACCGCGAGCCGGCGCGTGAGCTCGCCCGCGTCGCACGCCGCCGCGAGGCCGGGCAGCATCGGGTCGGCGGGGTGCCGCCACACGTGCACGACGCGCGGCCCGTCCGCGAGGCGGACCACGCCGGGTCCGGCCGCGTCCGGGGAGAGGGGCGCCGTCGTCGCGAGCAGGTACTCGGCGGCGTCGACCGTGGCGGCCGCCGAGTCCGGGCGTGCAGCGAGCGCCCGGCGCGCGACGACGTCGTACCCGACGGTGACCTCCGCGCCGGGACGTGCGTGCACCTGGTGGACGCGCCACGTGTCGAGGCTCGCGCCGTCGGCGCCGAGCGCCACGGCCAGCAGCTCCCCCGCCTCGGGGGCGGTGAGCAGGTCGAGCCAGGCGCGCTGGTCGGGCGCGGGAGGGGCGAGCGTCATGAGCCCAGCGCACCGTAGGCGCGTGGGTCGGCCGTGAGACGTGCATGAGAGACCTCTCATGCGCGGCGCCGGACGGCGCGGCGCCCGGCGGTCTTGACCGACCCGGGTCGCCGTGGGAATGTACTGATGTGTTGATACAAAATTCGCCCGAGGAGCCGCAGGGCGTCGACCTCTTCCTCCCGGCGGGCTACGACCTGCTGTGGAGCGCTGCCGTGCTGGCCGTGCTCGTGGGGCTCGGCGTCGCCGTCGTGCTGGTCGTCCGGGCGGCGACGCGCGCGCCCGAGCCCTCGCTCCACGGGCTCGCCCAGGAGGACCCCGTGCGCCGCGCCGCCCGGCGGCACGCGACGACCGTGAGCGCTGCCGCGGTGGTGGCGGCGCTCCTCGTCGGCGTGGTCGTCGCCCAGGCCGCCGCGAGCGCCGTCGACGGTCTCGCCGAGGGCGTGCTCGTGGGGCTCTCCCCCGCGGTCGTCGGGCTCACGTTCCTCGGCGCGCACGCCGTCGGCGAGCGGACCTGGCCGCGCCAGCGGACCGCGGTCCGCGCGGCCACGCTGCGGCCGCGGACCGTCGACGACGTCGCACCCCGGGGTCTGCGTCGCCTCGCCTGGTCGCTCGGGGTGCTCGTCGTGCTGCTCGCGGTGGTCGGCGCGCTCACGGCGGGCGACGACGGCCGGTCGGTGACGCGCGTCGCGGGCGCCTCGACCTCGACCGCGAGCCCCTACCCCGGCGCGTTCTACGGCGTGTGGCTCGCGCTCGCGGCCGTGCTGGTGGTCGCGGGTGCCGAGGGCGTGCTGCGCCTCGTCGCGCGCCGCCCGGCGGTCGCGCAGGTCGACGAGGCGTGGGACGTCGCCCTGCGCCGCGCCTCTGCGCACCGCGTCCTGCGGGGCGCGCAGCTCGCGCTCGGGCTGACGGCTGCGGGGATGCTCGGCGTCGGCGCGAACGCCGCGGCGCGGGCGGGCTACCCGGGGGCGGTCGTCCTGGTGGTCGTCGCGGTCTGTCTGGCGCTGGCGGCGATCGCGGTCGTCGTGCGGCCCGCCCCGGACCCTGACGCCTGGGCGGACGAGCACGCGGGCGCGCCGACCGCGGCGGGACGCGGCCATGCCGCCGGCTGAGCTACGTGTCGAGATCGACCTGGGGTCGGGTCTCGCGCCGTACGAGCAGATCCGGCGCCAGGTCGTCGCGCACGTCGCCGCGGGGCGCCTCCGCGTCGGAGACCGGCTCCCGACGATCCGCGCCCTCGCCACCGACCTCGGGCTCGCGCCCGGGACCGTGGCCCGCGCGTACCGCGAGCTCGAGGCGGCCGGCGTCGTCACGACGCGGCGCCGTGCCGGGACCGTCGTGTCCGACGGCGTCTCCCCCACCGACGTCGCCGCGCGCCACGCGGCGCACGAGCTGGTCCGCGCCGGCCGTGAGGCAGGGCTGTCCGACGACGAGATCCTCGACGTCGTGCGCGGGGCGCTGCTCGACGAGCCGCCGGGTACCGGTCCGGCCCCGCACTGAGGACCGCGTCCGCGCGACCGGGGCTCGCAGCCGGCGCCCGGGTCGTGACCGTGCTGGCGCCCCGGTGCGCACCGCTCCGTGGGGGCGGAGCGTCCTGACCGACGACGAGGTGACGAGGGGGTGCGGTCGTGTCACGACCGGGTCACGATCCGTCGACAGGCGCCGACCCGGGCCCTCCGCGGCCAGGTCGGGGCGCATGATGGTCTCCGCGGCGGAGGCCGCGGAGGTGCGAAGGGGGAACAGGTGAAGGACGCGGCTACGGGGACCGGTGCGCGGACTCGCGCGACGACGGGGACGTACGCGACCGGAGCGACGAGCGCGAGCGCGTCGGGCGGCACCGCGGCGGCCCGGCCGCCGGGTCAGGACGGGCACCGTCGCGGTGCGCGGGCAGCGGCGCGCGCCGCCGTGACCGTGCTGGTCGCGACGCTCGTGCTCGCGGGCTGCCACGCCGGGCTTCCCGACCTCGAGCCGGGCCGGACGCCGTCGGCCACCGCGGACGGACCCGCGACGACGGAGCCCGTGAGCCCGAGCCCCAGCCCCAGCCCGACGGAGACCGCTCCGGAGCCGGCCGAGACGCCGGAGCCCGAGCCGACCCCGGACCCGGCGCCGACCGAGGCGCCCGCGCCGAGCACGCCCCCGCCCGCGCCGGAGCCGACCCCCGAGCCGCCGCCCGCGCCCGTCGAGCTGGCACGCGGCGCGACCGGCGAGCGCGTCGTCGCGCTCCAGCAGCGCCTCGCCGACCTCGGCTACTTCATCGGCGCGCCCGACGGCGACTTCGGCGGCGGGACGCAGCAGGCCGTGTGGGCTCTCCAGAAGGCCGCGGGGCTCTCTCGCGACGGCGTCGTGGGCCCCGCGACGCAGGCTGCGCTCGACGAGGGCGTCACCCCGCAGCCGCGCAGCGGGTCGGGCAAGGTCATCGAGATCGACCTGGACCGCCAGCTCCTGCTCGCGGTCGAGGACGGCCGGGTCGTCACGGTGATCAACGCGTCGTCGGGCAACGGGGAGTCGTACGAGGCGAAGGGCCGCACCTACCGCGCCAGCACGCCGCGCGGCGATTTCCACGTGGGCCGGCAGGTCGACGGCAACCACTCGTCGAGCCTCGAGCTCGGCGACATGTGGCGTCCCAAGTTCTTCACGGGCGGCATCGCGGTGCACGGCTCGGGCTCGATCCCGCCGTGGCCCGCGTCCCACGGCTGCGTGCGCGTCGCGAACTCCGCGATGAACTGGCTCTGGGACTCCTGGCACGCCGACCCGGGCACGACGGTCCTCGTCTACTGACCCCACGGGTTGTGGGCATGGGATGGGCCCGGTTCCGAGGCTGGAACCGGGCCCATTCCATGCCCACAACCGGTGGGTCGTCAGAGGGAGACGCCGACGAGGACCGGCTCGGGGACGAGCTCGACACCGAACGCGTCGAGGACTCCGTCGCGGACCGCGCGCGCGAGCTCCACCAGGTCCTCCGCGCTCGCCCCGCCCCGGTTGGTGAGCGCCAGGGTGTGCTTGGTCGACAGCCGCGCAAGGCTTGAGGGGCCGTGGACACCGAAGCCCTTGGTGAAGCCCGCGTGCTCGATGAGCCATGCCGCGGACGTCTTGACGAGCGTCGGGTCGATCTCGCCCAGGCTCGGGCCGGTCGTGCGGGACGGCGTCGCGGAGCGCACCGGGTAGCGCGGGGCCTGCGCCGGGAGCAGGTCGGCCTGGTCGGCCGGGACGACGGGGTTCGTGAAGAACGACCCGGCGCTCCAGCGGTCGTGGTCCGGTCCCGTCTCCCCCGGCGCGGCGTCCCCCGTCGCCACGGGCGCGACGCCCGGGCCGACGCCGTCGAGCAGCATGCCCTTGCCGGCCCGGAGCGCGAGGACGGCGTCACGCACGTCCGCGCTCGGTGCCCGGTCACCGACCTGCACGCCGAGCGTCCGGGCGAGCTCCGGGTAGCCGACCGGGGCGGACAGCGAGCCGAGACGGGACTGGAAGCCGACGTCGAGCACGACGTAGCGCGGCGACGGGTACCACGGGCCGTCCGTCTCACCGCTCGGCTCGCCCGCTCCGGCGTGCATGCTGCGCTTGAGCAAAGACGTGCGGTACCCGAACGCGAGCTCGCCCAGCGCGAGCGTGCGCACGCGCGACCGCCGACGGTCCCAGACGCGCACGGTCGAGATCACGCCCGCGACCTCCTGCCCGTACGCGCCGATGTTCTGGACGGGCGCGGCTCCGACCGTGCCGGGGATGCCGGAGAGCGCCTCGACGCCCACCCACTCCTCCGCGACCGCGCGCGCCACGAGCTCGTCCCAGTCCTGCCCGGCCGGTGCGTGGAAGCTCGCGCCGCCGCACGAGTCCTCGGCGTCCACCGTGATCCCGCGCCGCAGGTCGCGCACGACGACGCCACCGAAGCCCTCGTCCCCGACGAGCAGGTTCGACCCGCCACCGATCACGAGCAGCGGCTCGCCGACCTCGTCCGCCGCGCGCACGGTGTCGACGAGCTCGGCCTCGCTGTGCGCCTCGACGTACCGGTCCGCGGGGCCGCCCACGCGCAGCGTCGTCAGCTCTGCCAGGGACGGCGCGCCGACGGCGTCCGGGCGCAGGCCCGGGGCGGTCCGGACGATCTCGGGCAGGTCACGGTCGACGGGGGCAGCGGGTTCGCACGTCACCGCCCCAGCGTAGTTCGCCCCAGCCCGGGCTCGCCGCCGCCGACGTTCGCGCGGTCGGACTCGGGCCCCGGGGTCGGGGCGCGGGGCGTCGGCGCGTGGGGCGGTGTCGTGCGGCGACCGCACGCGGCGAAGGGGAACGGGGCTGACGAAACCGACCCCGCGGGCAGTCGCACCTGGGTGCGCGTAGACCGAGGCGAGACGACGCCGGGCGGGGTGGGTGGTGGTGCCACCCCGGCCACCCAGGGCGACCACGCGCCGTCGAGCACAAGAACCACGGCTCTACCTCGCGCGACCAGGGCTCTACCTCGCGCGACCAGGGCTCTACCTCGCGCGGTGGGTGCGGGTCAGCGGTTGGGGGTCTCCTCCGAGCGCTGGGCGGCCTGCTGGCCTGCGGAGCCGGCCGCGGTCGGCAGGGGGCGGGTGGCGCCGACGACGAGCAGGCCGACGACGACCGGGACCGCGATCACCAGGAGCGCGGCGCGGTAGCCGACGTGCTCGGCGAGGAACCCGATGAGCGGCGGGCCCATGAAGAACGCGGAGTAGCCGATGGTCGCGACGACGCTCACGCGCACGGCGGCGCGTGCGGGGTCGTCGGAAGCCGCGCTCATCCCGACAGGGAACCCGAGCGCCGCACCCATGCCCCACGCGACCACACCGAGCAGCGCGAGCCAGATGCTCGGCGAGAGCGTGAAGAGGAGCAGGCCGACGAGCGCGAGCGCCGCACCGAGCCGCAGCACGGTGACGCGACCGTACCGGTCGAGCAGGCCCGTGCCGAGCAGGCGCATGCCGGTCATGGCCGTGAGGAACACGGCGAGGCCGACGGCGCCCATGGCATCGGACGTCTCGAAGCCGTCGACGACCGCGAGGCTCACCCAGTCGTTCGCGGCGCCCTCGGTGAGCGCGGCGGCGAGGACGACGAGCCCGATGAGGAGGGTGCGGGGCTCGGTCCACGCGCTGAGCGCGCCGCGCGCGTTCTCCGACGCGGTGAGGGGTGCGCCGCTGCCCGCCGCGGCGGCGGGGTCGGACCCGGCGGCGTCCTCGGCCGCGTCGACGACGTGCTCCACCTGCCCGGCCGGCAGGAAGAACCGCACGCACCACAGGACGCCGAGGAGGCTCAGCACGACGGCGGCCGTGAGGTGCACCTGGACCGGGACGTGCAGGGCGGCCATGAGCGCCCCGACGCCCGCGCCCGCCATGGTGCCGAACGAGAAGCCGGCATGGAAGCGGGGCATGATCGCCTTGCCGAGCCGCTGCTCGACGGCGGCGCCCTCGAGGTTCATGGCGGCGTCCCAGACGCCGGTGCCGATGCCGGCGAGGAAGAGCCCGACGCGCACGACGACGTCCTCCCCCGTCGCCACTCCGGTCACGGCGGTGACGAGGCCGACGACGTTCGTCACCGCGAACAGCGTGACGGCCTTCGAGGCGCCGAGCCGCTGGACGACCATGCCGGACAGCGGCAGCGCGAGCAGCGACCCGACGGCCATGAAGAGCAGCAGCAGTCCCATCTGCGCCTCGGTGAACCCGAGCGAGTCACGGACCGCGGGCAGCCGCGACGCCCAGGTCGCGAAGTTGAACCCGTTGAGGAAGAAGACCGCGAAGACGGCCCAGGTGGCGAGCGCGACGACGCGGCGGTCGGTGCGGGCGGTGGTCATGCGGAGGTCTCCTCGCGGCGGTGCGACGGGCGGGTTCGGGGACGGCGTGCGGAGGCACGGTGGGCGGTGGCGGACGTCCCGGTGCGGGTCGTCGCGCGGGGCCGGCGCGAGCGGCGGGGACGTCGCGCGTCGACGGCCTCGTCGGGGACGGCGCCGATCGAGCTGTCCTGGTCGGTACCGCCCGACCGGCCGGTGGCGTCCGCGACGACCGCCACGTCGGTCTCGGGACCATCCTCCACCCCGGGGGGCACGCCGTCGTCCGCACCCACCGGGGGACGCGGCGCCCGGGCGGCGAGCGCGGCCGGGGTCCGCAGGGGCGTGACCTGGCGCGCGAGGAGGACGCTGAGGACCATCGCGGCGACGATGAGCACGAGCGCGTGACGCGCGCCCATGGCCTCGGCGGCGAGGCCGAGCAGCGGCGGCGCGGCGAGCGACGCCATGGACGCGAACGCTGACACGACGGACACGCGGCTCGCGGCACGCAGCGGCTCGTCGGACGCGGCGGCGATGCCGACGGGCACCGCGAGCGCCGCGCCGAAGCCCCAGAGCACGACCCCGACGCCGGCGAGCTGGAGCGTCGGCGCGAACCCGAAGAGCAGCAGCCCGACGATCGACGCGACGCCCGAGGCGCGGAGCACGGTGACGCGCCCGAAGCGGTCGATGAGTCGGGTGCCCGCGAGGCGCATGACCGTCATGGCCGCGACGAACGTGCCGAACACGACGGCGCCGACGGCCTCGGTCTGCGCGAACCCGTCGACGACGGCGAGCGAGAGCCAGTCGTTGGCCGACCCCTCGGACAGCGCGGCGGAGAGGATGACGAGGCCGATGAGCAGCGTGCGCGGCTCGCGCCACGCCGAGAGCGCCGCCCCGAGCCGGGCGCCGCGGCGCGCGAGACGGGCGCGGAGCCCGGCCGTCTCGACGTCGACGACCGCGTCGCCGAGCGCCTCGACCGGGGCCGGAGCCGCGGCGGGCGCCTCGGACGTCGCGGGAGCCCGCGACGGGAGCGTGTCGTGGACCGTCGCGGGGATCGCGGCGAGGCGCCAGACGGTCGCGACGGCGCCGGTCGCGACGAACTGGACGAGGACCGGCACCTGCGCGTGGGCGCACGCGGCACCGACGAGCGAGCCGACGACGGCACCGATCGAGAACGCCGCGTGGAACTGGGGCAGGATCGTGCGCCCGACCCGCCGCTCGATGCCCGCGCTCTCGACGTTCATCGGGACGTTGCCGAGCGAGAACGCCATCCCGTTGACGAAGATGCCCGCCGCGAGCAGGGGGACGGAGCCCGTCGCGGGGCCGAGGCCGAGCAGGACGAACGCGACGCCGAACAGGACCGCGGAGACGCCGAACGCGACCCGGCCGCCGAATCGCGTGACGAAGGGGCCGGCGGCGGTGACGGTGAGGAGCGCGCCGACGGCTCCGGCGAGGAGCACGACGCCGAGGTCCGCGGGGGTGAGGCCGAGCGCGTCGCGCACCGAGGGGATGCGCGCGAGCCAGCTCGACATCATGACGCCGTTGAGCGCGAACACGCCGAGGAGGACCCAGCGTGCCCGGGCCAGGGCGCGAGGGTCGGACAGGAGGTCGGACGGCGACTGCGCAGCACCTCCTCGAATCGATTCGATCCGACGGACGAGAGTGCGCTTCGAATCGATTCGAGGCATGGTCACCAGTGTGCGGGTACGCTGGCCGCGCGTCAATCGAGAATCCCGCGCGCGCGGGAGGCAGGGAGCGTGATGAGCGACACCCCCGGGAACCGGGAGCCCGCGGCCGGGCCGTCGGCCCACCGCCCCACGCTCGCGAAGGTCGCCGAGCGAGCCGGAGTCTCCGTCTCGACGGCGTCGCTCGCCTTCTCCGGCGCGGGCCCGATCACCCCGGAGACGCGGGCGCGCGTGCTCGACGCCGCGAAGGAGCTCGGGTACACCGGCCCCAACCCGCTCGGCCGGCAGCTCCGGTCGGGCCGGTCGGGCGTCGTCGGCGTGGTCGTCGGCGACCAGCTCCGCCGCGCCTTCCGCGACCCCGTCGCCGTCCAGGTGCTCGACGGGCTCGTCTCGACGCTCGGCGAGAACGGCCTCGGCGTCCTCCTCATCCCCGGCATCCCGTCCGACGACCCGGCCCGCGCCGTCGACCCGCTCGTCGAGAGCGCAGCCATGGACGTCGCCGTCCTCGTGTGGGGCGTCGGGTCCGACGACGCGACGCTCGCCGCGCTCCAGCGCCGCGGCGTGCCGGTGGTCATCGGGGAGGGACGCGCGGTCGAGGGCACCCCGCTGGTCGCCATCCGCGACCGGGTCGGGACGGCCGACGCCGTGCGCCACCTCGTCGACCTCGGCCACACGCGCGTCGCGGAGGTCTCGCTGCCCCTCGACAGCTCCGACCGCAGCGGGCCGATCGACGCACGGCGGCTCGCCCAGGTGGACCGCACGCCGACGGCCAACCGGCTCGCGGGCGTGCGCGACGTCGTCGAACCCGTCGCGAGCTGGGAGACCGAGGCGTCGCTCGTCGAGCACGGCCGCTCCGCCACGCTCGCCCTGCTGGGCAGCACCGCCGCGGACGGGACGACTCAGGCCGCCGACCCCGCGACGCGCCCGACCGCCGTGATCGCCCACTCCGACCTGCTCGCCGCGGGTGCGCTGCTCGCCGCGCGCGAGCTCGGCCTGCGCGTGCCCGACGACGTCTCGGTCGCCGGGTTCGACGGGCTGGACCTGCCGTGGCTCGCCCCGGACGTCCTCACGAGCGTCCACCAGCCGCTCGCCCGCAAGGGCTCCGAGCTGGGCCTCGCCGTGATCCGGCAGCTCGCGGGCGACGCCCCGACGACGGTCGAGCTCGACGTCGAGCTGGTGGTGGGGACGACGACGGGCCCCGCCCCCACCGCCTGACACCGGCCGCTCGGACAGGGTCAGCCGAGCCGGCCCGGCTGGAGCGGGTTCGCCCGCGCGGCCGCCAGGAGATACCAGGACGTCGCCCCGACGTGCTGCACCTGGAAGTACCCGAACCCGAACCCCGAGTCGAGCAGGCTCGACGCGGCGACGACGCCACCGCGGTCCGGCAGGGCGGCGCCGCCGATCGTCTGACCGGCCCCGACGCCCTCCTGCGCGCCCTGCACCTCCCGCAGCAGGCCCTCGGCGCGGACCCGGTCGTCGTCCCGCTCGCAGCCGCGGCGCCCCCGCCGCCGGTCGTCGCGGTTCCCGCGCCCTCGTGCCCCGCGGTCCGCGAGCGCCGACGCGAGCTGCGCCGTCCCCTCGAGCCACACCCCCTGCTGGTGCACCGGCAGCCCGTTGTACGACGCGGTCGACGTCAGGCTCGCGCTCGAGAACGTCACGCCCTCGACCACCGTGCCCGCGGGGAGCTGCGACACCCCCTCGCCCGCGACGTCGCGCGCGGCCAGCGCGTCGTCCGCCCAGTCGAGCGCGCGGGCGTAGCGCCGCTCGCGCAGCGCCAGCCACCCCCACGTCTGCGGGTCGAGCGGGAGCGGGTCCCGGTTGATCTCGGTGCCGTCGTTCGTGCCGGTGTACAGGTAGCTGCCGTCGGGCTCCCACATGCGGTCGACGAACGCGCGCGCGTGCTCGGCGGCACGGCTCCAGCGGCGGTCACGGGTCACGGACCCGAGCTGGCGGAAGAACGCGACGCAGTCGACGTTGTGCTCGGTCGAGCCGTTGGGGATCGGGGTGTTCGCGCCGTCCACGCCGAACGAGAACCCGCCGAGGGGAGCCTGCGACCACGTGTTCGCGACGATCCACTCGCCGATCCGCCGGGCGGCGTCCAGGTAGCGGCGCTCGCGCGTCACCGCGTGCAGGTGCAGCAGCGCGATGCCCGGCCAGGCCATGTCTCCCACCGCCGTCCCGAGGAAGCCGAACTGCCACCCGACGTTCGCCGTGCCGTCCGGCAGCACGAGCCCGTGCTCCTGCGGCGTGCCGTCGTAGAAGGTGTACGGCCCGACGTTGTACGCCTGGCGCAGCCGGCCGTCGTCGTGGGCGGGGTCGTTCTCGAGGGCGAACACGAGCCCGTCGCCGAGCGCCCGCGCGCGGTCGAGGTAGCGCCGGCCGGCGGTGAGCGTCGCGAGGATCGCGAGGGCGTTGTCGTAGACGAACGCGGTGGAGAACAGGCCGAGCTGGTCGGCGTACGACTGGGCGAGCCGCGGGCCGGGGTTGACGTCGGGGTAGGCGTCGGTCGCCGCGGCGAGGAAGCCGTGGGCGCGCTGGACCGACGCCGCGCGGCCCCGCGCCGGGCCACCGGCCGTCCGCCCGACGGCGCCCGTCGCCGCGGGCAGGGCCACGCCCGGACGTGCTGCGGCCGGGGTCGCCGTGAGCCCGGCGAGCGCGAGCGCCCCGCCGAGCGCGAGGACGGTGCGTCGGTCGAGCCCCCGCGGGGGCACGGGCGCAGGGCTGTGGTCGCGAGGGTCGTGGGGTGCGGGTCGTCCACCGTGCTGGGTCATGAGCGTCTCCTTCGACGTCGTGAGGTGCGCGACCCACGGTAGTGGGAGCGTTCCCATGGCGAAAGAGGGCGGGCCGTGGCGAACGATGTCGAATCGTGCGCGCCGCTCGCCCGTTCGAGACTCAACCTTCCGGGGCCCGAGCGCGTGTGACAGTCATGACCGTGAACGCGATCGCCCTCTCGGCCGACGACGAACCCGACGAGAGCCCACCACCCGACACCCTCCTCCCCGTGGTGCGGGTGGTCACGTCGCAGGAGCAGGAGTTCAGCGACTTCATGGCGAGCGCCGCCCCCCGGCTCGCGCGCACCGCGTGGCTGCTGTGCGGCGACGAGCACCTGGCCGACGAGCTCGTCCAGCAGGCCCTGACCCGCACGTACCTGCACTGGCGCACGGCACGCGAGCGCGACCCGTACGCCTACGCCCGCCGCACGCTCGCGAACCTCCGGGTCGACACGTGGCGGCGACGACGCCGCGAGGTGCTCGTCGCCCCGCCCGACCTCCCCGAGACAGCGAGCGACGCCCGGGCCGACCAGCACGCCGAGCGGGACCTCCTCGTCCGCGCACTGGCGGCGCTCACGGCCCGTCAGCGCCGGATCGTCGTGCTGCGCCACCTCGTCGGGCTGAGCGAGAAGGAGGTCGCCGACGACCTCGGCGTCTCCGTCGGCACCGTGAAGTCCACGGCGTCCCGGGGTCTGGCGCAGCTCCGCGCGGTCCTCGGCGCGGCCGAACCCGTCGACGCACAGGGCGGCACGCCGGGGCTCGCCCGCGCGCCGCGCCACTCCTCCACCGACCGGACCGACAGGAGGCAGCCATGACCGGCACCCTTCCGACCGACGACGAGACGTTCGTCCGCGCGCTGCGCGCGCGGGTCGACACGCTCGCCCCCCGCATCGACGTCGACACCGACCGCGTGCTCCCGACGGCCCGTCGCGAGCGACGACGGCGCCGCACCGTCGTCTCGGGCCTGTGCGCGCTCGCGGTCGTCGCCGGCGGGGTGGGTGCGGCGTCCTACTGGGCGGAGCCCACTCCCACCCACCCGTCGCAGATCGCCCCGGCGAGCGGCGGCGACGCCGCGGCCCCGGGCACCGACGGGAGGCCGCAGGGCAACGGCCCGGCCGACGGGCCGTACTGGCGCGTCCGGACCCTGACGACGAGCACGGAGACGACCAGCGACGGACGGACCGAGGAGCGCTCGCAGGGCATCACGTACTGGACCGCGCGCGACCCCGAGGGCGACTCGTACCGAGCCTTCGAGGGGGACGAGTCCGTGGAGCCCGCGCCCGGCTCGACGTTCGGGTCGCTCGTCGTCGACGGCGAGTTCGTCCGGCTCGGCTGGGACGCGCTCGCCGCGCTCCCGACGGACCCCGCGGCGCTCGACGCGCTCCTGCGCGACAGCATCGAGGCGGAGGTCGGGTCGGTGAACGAGGACGCACTCGCCCAGAAGACGTGGAACCTCCTGCAGAACGGGCCCACGTCGCCCGCCGTGCGCGACGGGCTCTGGGCGACGCTGACCGGGCTGAGTGCCAGCACCCCGCTCGGCACCGTCCAGGACACGCAGGGTCGCGCCGGGGAGGGCCTCGAGTGGGTCGGCGAGGACCAGAGCAACCGGATCGTGCGCCTCGTCTACGACACCGCCGAGCACCGGCTCCTCGAGCTCACCTTCGACGTCGACCTCGGCACGTCCGGCTCCGAGCCCACCGCCGACGCCCCGACCACCGGGTCGGGCGACGAGGGTGCCGCTGCGCTCCAGCACGTCGTGGACCGCACCACGTACCTCGACGAGGGGGAGGTCGACGGGCCGCCCCCCGAGAGCGGCGGCCCCGACTGCTGGAAGACCTGCTGAGTCCCCGCGGGACGACGAGGGCGCCGCACCCGGCCGGGTGCGGCGCCCTCGTGGCGTCAGGAGCGCGTGGTCGCCCAGGGCGACCACGCTCAGAGGCGGACGACCGCCTGGGTCTTGCCGAGCACGCGCGCGCCCTCGAACGTGACCGTGAGGTCGATGCGGACCGTGCCGGCGTCGGCGTCGACCACGCCGACGGTCCCGGTGACCTCGAGCGTCGCGACGCCGGGGTTCGGCACGGGCACGGGGCGCGTGAAGCGCGTCTGGTAGTCGACGACGGCGCCGGGGTCGCCGGCCCAGTCCTCGATCAACGCGACGGCGGCGCCCATGGTGAACATGCCGTGCGCGATGACGCCCGGCAGGCCGACCTCGGCCGCGAAGGCGTCGTTCCAGTGGATCGGGTTGAAGTCGCCGCTCGCGCCGGCGTAGCGGACGAGGCGTGCGCGGTCGACCTCGACCGTGCGCGTCCCGATCACGTCGCCGACGGAGAGGTCCGCGAGGACGGGGCGGGTGACGTCGGTGCTCATGCGCCCTCCCCGCGGACGGCGAGGGTGGAGGTGACGGTCGAGACCGGCTCGGTGCCTCCGTCGGGCAGGACCGCGGCGATCTCGCAGCGCGTGGTGACCATCGCGAGGCCGGCCCGCTCGACGATCGAGTCCACGTGCAGCACGGTCACGAGCTCGTCGCCCGCGACGATCGGCCGGTGGTGCGTGAAGCGCTCGTCGGCGTGGACGACGCGCGAGAAGTCGATGCCCGCCTCGGGGTCCTCGATGAGCTGCCCCTCCGCGCGCTGGGCGACGACGACCGCGAAGGTCGGAGGTGCGACGAGGTCCGGATAGCCCGCACCCCGCGCAGCCACGAGGTCGTGGTGCACGGGGTGGGTGGCGCCGACGGCGCCGGAGAACTCCCGCAGCTTCTCGCGTCCCACCGAGTACGGCGCGTTGGCGGGGTACTCGCGGCCGACGTAGGCCAGGTTGACGCTCACTGCGGTGCGCGGGCGCGGAGCCGGAGGCTCAGCGGGTCTCGCGGTGCGCGGTGTGCTTGCCGCAGCGCGGGCAGAACTTCGCGAGCTCCAGGCGGTCCGGGTCGTTGCGACGGTTCTTCTTCGTGATGTAGTTGCGCTCCTTGCAGTCCACGCAGGCCAGCGTGATCTTGGGGCGAACGTCAGCGCTCTTGCTTGCCACGGTTGTGAGCCACCTCTCGCGCCTCCGGAGGGCGCATGTGCTGTGCAGGTCGCACGACGCCGGCCGCCGTACGAGGTTGTCGAAAGTGGTAGCGGAGGCGGGGATCGAACCCGCGACCTCACGATTATGAGTCGTGCGCTCTAACCATCTGAGCTACCCCGCCGCGTGACTGAACGCGAGGCCGTCTCGCCAGTATTCCAGCAAGACGACCCCGCGTCACCACAGAGCCCCGAAAGGGAATCGAACCCTTGACCTTCTCCTTACCATGGAGACGCTCTGCCGACTGAGCTATCGGGGCAGCGCGGAAAACTCTACACGGAACACGGCGTCGAACGAAATCGGCGCCGTTCCGCCGTTCCTGAGCCCTTCGGCACCGCCCACGCCGGGTCGCGCACCGCCCGACGGCACGGGCCGCGCCGTGCGCCGGGAGACCTCGTGACGAGCGCCGGGCGCCGGGCTCCGGGCTCCGGGCTCCGGGCTCCGGGCTCCGGGGCAGACGACGACGGGGCGCCACCCGCAGGTGACGCCCCGTCGCTCCGGTGGCAGGTGAGGGATTCGAACCCCCGAAGGCTGAGCCGTCTGATTTACAGTCAGATCCCTTTGGCCGCTCGGGCAACCTGCCGTGTGGAGTTGTCGCTCGCCGGACGGACTGCACGGGGTGCAGCCCCTGCCGTGCGGGCGAGCCAACGATACAACCCCGCCGGACCAGGTGCGAAATCCAGGTCCCGACGACCGTCCGCGCGTCCCTCCGTACAGTGGTCCGGTGACCCACCCCTCCCCCGCGCCGGACCACCTCCCCGGCACCGGGAACCCCGGCCCCGCGCCCACCGACGCACCGTCCTCGCCCGCCCCGGCTGCGCCGTCGGGCAGCCCGCGCGGCGCACCCGCCCCGACCGACCGCTGGGGGCTGCTGCTCGGTGCCGGAGCGTTCTTCCTGTGGGGCGCGATGCCCCTCTACTTCCCGCTCCTGGAACCGGCGGCGCCGCTCGAGATCATCGCGCACCGCGTCGTGTGGAGCCTGCTCTTCTGCCTCGTGCTCCTCGCCGCGACGCGCCAGCTCGGCGGGTTCGTCACCGCGCTGCGCACCCCGCGCACGCTCGGCGTCCTCGCCGTGGCGGCCGTCCTCATCGTCACCAACTGGACCGTGTACGTGTACGGCGTGCTCAGCGGTCACGTGCTCGACGCCGCGCTCGGGTACTTCATCAACCCCCTCGTCACGGTCCTGCTCGCCGTGGCCGTGCTGCGCGAGCGGCTGCGCCCCGCGCAGTGGGCGGCCGTCGGGATCGGCGCCGCCGCCGTCGTCGTCATCAGCACGGGCTCGGGCGGCCTGCCGTGGATCGCGCTCGTCCTCGCGGCGTCGTTCGGCCTGTACGGCCTCGTGAAGAACCGCGTCGGGCGCACGGTCGAGGCGCTCCCCGGCCTCGCCGTGGAGACCGCCGTGCTCACGCCGCTGGCCCTCGCGTACCTGGTGTGGCTCGCCGCCACGGGAGTCGGCACGTTCGGCGCCGAGGGCGTCGGCCACGCGCTCCTGCTGGCGTCCGCCGGGATCGTCACGGCCCTGCCGCTGCTCCTGTTCAGCGCCGCCGCGCGGCGCCTCCCGCTGAGCGTCGTCGGCCTGCTCCAGTACCTCGGCCCCGCGCTCCAGTTCCTCTTCGGCCTCCTCGTCTTCCACGAGCCCATGTCGCCGACCCGCTGGGCCGGCTTCGGGCTCGTCTGGCTCGCGCTCGTCGTGCTCTCGGTCGACGGGCTGCGCGCGGCCCGCGCGACGCGCCTCGCGAGCCGTCCCTGAGCCCGCTCGACTACGGTGGGACCCAGCACCCCTTCCCGGCCCAGAGAGGACCTACCCATGGCCGACTCCTCGTTCGACATCGTCAGCAAGGTCGACCGCCAGGAGGTCGACAACGCGCTCAACCAGGCGGCCAAGGAGGTCGCGCAGCGCTACGACTTCCGCAACGTCGGCGCCTCGATCGCGTGGAGCGGCGAGAGCATC
This sequence comes from Cellulosimicrobium sp. GQ32, assembly GCF_059758455.1. Lineage (NCBI taxonomy): Bacteria > Bacillati > Actinomycetota > Actinomycetes > Micrococcales > Promicromonosporaceae > Cellulosimicrobium > Cellulosimicrobium sp. GQ32. The sequence continues at coordinate 448,512 of NZ_JCAXEP010000003.1, forward strand.
CTCATGGTCGCGAACTCGGCCGAGCGCGTGCTCGCCATCCTCGACGTCCTCGAGACCAAGCTCGTCAAGCGCGGCATCTCGCTGAAGTCGCTCGACACGGGTGACAAGGAGCCCAAGGCGTCGGGCAAGGAGTACCGCCTCGCGGCCACCCTCAAGGAGGGCCTGTCGAGCGAGAACGCGAAGAAGATCACCAAGATCATCCGTGACGAGGCGCCCAAGGCCGTCAAGACGCAGATCACGGGCGACGAGGTCCGGGTGACGAGCAAGTCGCGCGACGACCTCCAGACCGTCATCGCGCTGCTCAAGAGCGCCGACCTCGACGTCGCGCTGCAGTTCACCAACTACCGGTAACCCCCGCCGTGGCCCTGCCCGACGGCGGCCCGCGCCCGGTCGCGCCGGGCCGTCCTGCCGCGTCGTCGAGCGCGCTCCCGCGCGTCGTCGCGACCGACCTCGACGGCACGCTCCTGCGGTCCGACGGGACCGTCTCGGAGCGCACGCGCGCCGCGCTGCGAGCCGCCGAGGACACCGGGGTCGAGGTGGTGTTCGTCACCGCGCGACCGCCGCGCTGGCTCGACCAGCTCGCGGACGTGGTGGGCGGCCACGGGCACGTGATCTGCCTCGGCGGCGCGGCCGTGTGGGACCTGGCCACCGCGAGCGCGCTCGACGTGTGCGGCTTCACCGCGGACCAGGCCTCGGCGCTGGTCGCCGACCTGCGTGCCGCGGTGCCGGGCGTCGCGCTCGCGTTCGAGCGCGTCGACGGGCCGACGTTCGACCCGGGCTTCCGCTCCACCCCGGACGACGACGCCGACGTCGTCGCCGTGGTCGAGTCGACGCTCGGTCACGGCGCCGTGCCGGACGACGCGGCGCGACAGCCGGTCGGCAAGATCCTCGCGCGGGACCCCGGGGCGCCGGTCGAGGACGCCCCAGCGACGCAGCCCGTCGTCGTCGCGGACGGGCAGACGACGGCGCAGGAGTCGTTCTTCGCACGCGTGCGCGACGCCGTCGGCGACCGGGCCCACCTCGCCTACTCCGGCGCGGCGGGGCTCGCCGAGCTGCTCGCCCCCACGGTCACCAAGGACGCCGCGCTCGCGCGCTGGTGCGCGCGCCTCGGCGTCGAACCGCGCGACGTCTGGGCGTTCGGCGACATGCCCAACGACCTGCCCATGCTGCGCTGGGCGGGGCGCTCGTTCGCCGTCGCGAACGCGCACCCCGACGTGCTCGCGGCGGCGACCGACCGCACGGCCTCGAACGACGACGACGGCGTCGCACGGGTGCTGCTCGACGCCGTCGAGTCCCTGCACCGGGAGCCCGGGAGGACGTCGACGCGCGGCTGAGCGCGGCCACCGCGCCCCAGCCCCTACACCTCCCGACGTGCATCCTCCCCTGGCCGAGGCGGACCTGACCGCGTGGGGTCGCCGTCCCTCACGGCGCGCCCTCTCCGCGACGGGCACCGTGGTACTCGTCGCGACGTGGACGGCGTACGTCGCGCTGAGCATCGTCCTGTCCGCCGACCCGGACGTGCTCACGGCCGAGGAGGCGGCGGACCCGGAGTACTGGTCGACCGGCCTGCTGGCGGGCGTCGCGGTCGGCGCACTCCTCCTCGTGTGGCTCTGCCCGCGCGTCGGCATGTGGGCCGGCGCCGTGGTGACGGCCGTCGCGGCCGTCGGTACCCCGCTGCCCGCCGCGGCCACGGCCCTGGGCGGCGCCGCGGTCCTGGCGCTCCTCGCGCTCTCGCAGTCGCGGGCCCGCGTCCGGCAGCGGGAGGCGTCCGCCACGTGGGGAGGTTCCGCGGGACCCGTGGTGCCGGACGGGCTGCCCGAGGCGCGCGCCTACGCCGCGCGGTGGCGCGGAGGCCGGACGGTGGCGGCGGTCGCCTGCCTCGTCGCGGCCGTCGTGTGCGGCGCGTGGTTCGCGCGGGACCTCGCCGCGGCGCACGCGTTCCGCAGCGGGGCGCTCGAGGCGCCCGGGACGGTGGTCGAGGAGGACGGCCTGGACGCGGTCGTCGAGGTCGACGGGCTGCGGTTCGACGTCCCGCTCGAGCTCGCGTCCGTCGAGGTCGGTGACGTCGTCGGGGTGCGGTACGACGGCAGCGGCCGGGCCGAGCTCGTCGACGACGTCGCCGACCCGTCGCTCCTCCTCCTCCCCGCCGGCGCCGGGGCTCTGACGGGCACCGCGCTCCTGGCGCACGAGGCGGCCCGGCGTCGGCGCGTGCGCCGGCTGCTGCTCCACGGCGGCCCTGCGACGACGGCGTACGCGACGTGGCACGAGCACGGCGCGCTGATCCTGCCCTCGGTGCACGCCGCACCGATCGCCGTCGCGCGGGACCTCCTGCTGCTGTCGGAGCCTCCGGAGGAGGCCTGGCACGACGACGACCACCTCGACCGGGACGTGAGCGTGCTGTCCGACGACGAGCTCGTGGCCCGGGCGCGCGCCGAGGAGGGCACGGGCGACGAGTCCCGCGACGAGCCCTCGTGGGAGGGGTCCCCGCCGACCTGGCACGGCACCCGGCTGCTCGTCGTCGGGCTCCGCGCGGACGGCTGGCCCGTCGCCGTCCGCGGGCCCGACGACCGCTGGTACGTCACCGACACGGAGGTGTCGGCCCCACCCCGGGCGCGCCGTCACGCGCCCCTCTCGGAGAGCAGCCTGAGCACGGCCGACGGGGACGACCTGGCCGCAGACGCGCTCCCGCCACAGGACGCACGGCCCGGCCGATGGGCGTCGCTCGCGCGCTCCACCGGGGTGGTCGGTCCGTGGGCCGCCCTCCCCGTGGTGCTGGCCTTCGCGCTGTGGGCCGCACCCGAGGCCTCGTGGTTCGCCGCGCTGGCCGGGTCGGTGGGTGTCGGCGGGGCGCTGCACGCGTGGTCGTCCGCCGCGCACCCCGCGCTGTCCACGACGGCGGTCGCGCTCGTCGTCCGCGGTCCTCTGCGGGACACGTTCGTGCCCTGGTCGCGCGTGACGAGCGTGAGCGCCCGCCAGGGAGCGCTCGTCGTGCGTCTCGCGCCGTCGATGCTGGACGCCGAGGAGGCGCTCGTGATCAGCGAATGCCCGCTCGGCGGGTACCTGCGCGGGGTGGTCGACCCGCTCGTCGCACGGGACACCCTCCTGGCAGCGCGCGCGGTCTCGACCTCGACGGGCACCGAGTCCCGGCGCCGACCGAGCCGTGACGCCGTCGTCGCCGTCCTCGGAGGGCTGACGCTCGTCGCCGGTGTCGTCCTCGGTGCCTGATCCGGGCACGCGCCGCGCCGACGGTGCGGGCGTCGGAGCCGGTGCAGCGCCGGTCAGTGGTAGGTGATGCCGCCGTAGCCCGGGCCGTGGCCGGCCATCGCCTCGAGCCGCTTGATGCGCTCCGCCATCGGGGGGTGGGTCGCGAACATCTTGCCGACGCCCGCGCCGCGGAACGGGTTGGCGATCATGAGGTGGGAGACGTCCACGAGGTCGCGGTTCTGCGGGAGCGGGGCCCGCTGCGTGCCGGCGTCGAGCTTGCGCAGCGCGGACGCGAGCGCGAGCGGGTCGCCGGTGAGCTTGGCGCCGTCCTCGTCGGCGTCGTACTCGCGCGTGCGGGAGATGGCGAGCTGGATGAGCATCGCCGCGACGGGCGCGAGGACGACCATCGCGATCGCCGCGAGCGGGTTGCCGCCGCGGTCGCGGTCGCCGCCGAAGATCAGCAGGAACTGCGCGAGCGACGTGATGACGCCCGCGAGCGCGCCCGCGACCGACGACGTGAGGATGTCGCGGTTGTACACGTGCATGAGCTCGTGCCCGAGCACCCCGCGCAGCTCGCGCTCGTCGAGGAGGCGCAGGATGCCCTCCGTGCAGCACACGGCCGCGTTCTTGGGGTTGCGGCCCGTCGCGAACGCGTTGGGCGCCTGCGTCGGCGAGACGTAGAGGCGGGGCATCGGCTGGCGCGCCTCGGTCGAGAGCTCGCGCACGATCCGGTACATGGCGGGCTGCTCGAGCTCGCTCACGGGGCGCGCGTGCATCGCGCGGATCGCGATCTTGTCCGAGTTCCAGTACCCGTAGAACGTCGTCACGAGGCCGATGCCGACGAACAGCCACAGCAGGTTCGCCCGGGCGCCGAACAGCGCCCAGAGACCCAGGACGATGGCCCACATGACGCCGAACAGGCCGGCCGTCTTGAGACCGTTGAAGTGCTGACGCCCCACGCTGTGCTCCCTTCCGCGCCGCGGGCACCCGCGTGGTCCACCGGGCGCCCGACGGGCGCCGACCCCGTCGGCGCCCACCTGATGAACGCCCGAGGCGACCGTCCCGTTCCCGGGGACGACGACGGCGCCCCACCCGCGGAGGGTGGGGCGCCGTCGGACGTGGCTCAGGTGCTCAAGCGCAGCCGCCGGGTCAGCCGACCTGCGACTCGCCGCGCGCCACGCGGATCATGTCCTCGCGCGGCACGACCTTGATGCGCTCGCGGCCGTGCGGCTCGCCGAGCGAGCGCTCGTACGCGTCGAGCAGCTCCCACCCGGACCACTCGATGTGGTCGACCCCACGCTCGCGGAGGAAGTCCACGACGGCCTCGGGGTCGCCGAGCGGCGCGACGCGCCCTGCGGCCAGGTCGGCCGCCGCGACGTCGCCGCCGTCACCGGCCCCCGTGACGTCCTCGACGAGGTGGCGGATCGTCTCCGAGGCGTCCGACTTGGTGTGCCCGATGAGGCCGACCGGGCCGCGCTTGATCCAGCCGGTCGCGTACACGCCGGGGATGTGCTCGCCGTCGATGTCGATGACCCGGCCCTCGCGGTTCGGGATGACGCCCTTGAGCTCGTCGAACGGGATCTCGGGCAGCGGCGACCCGAAGTAGCCGACCGCGCGGTACACGGCCTGGACGGGCCACTCGTGGAACTCGCCCGTGCCGGAGACGGTGCCGTCGCCGTTGAGCTGCGTGCGCTCGGTCCGCAGCGCCTCGACCTTGCCGTCGCCGAGGACCGCAGCCGGGGCGTGCAGGAAGTGGAGGTGCAGACGACGCGACGCCGTGTTCTCGCTGGGGTCCTTGAGCGTCCAGTCCGTGAGCGTCTTGACGACCTGCTTGGTCTGGTTCGAGGAGCTGATGGCCGCCATCGAGCCCTCGTCGAACTCGAAGTCCTCCGGGTAGACGATGACGTCGACGTCGGGGACGTGTCCGAGCTCGCGCAGCTCGAGCGGCGAGAACTTGGCCTGCGCGGGCCCGCGGCGGGCGAAGACGTGCACGTCGGTGACGGGCGACGACTTGAGGATCTCGTAGACGTTCTGCGGGACCTCGGTCGGCAGCAGGTCGTCCGCGTGCTTGGCGAGCACGCGCGCCACGTCGAGCGCGACGTTGCCCGCGCCGAGGACCGCGACCTGCTGCGCCTCGAGCGGCCACGTGCGGGGGACGTCGGGGTGGCCGTCGTACCAGGACACGAAGTCGGCCGCGCCGTACGAGCCCGGCAGGTCGATGCCCTCGATCGGCAGGGCCGCGTCGCGGATCGAACCGGTCGAGAAGATCACGGCGTCGTAGTACTGGCGCAGGTCGTCCAGCTTGAGGTCGACGCCGTAGTCCACGTTCGCGAGGAGGCGGATGTCACCACGGCTCAGCACCTTGTGGAGCGCCACGATGATCTGCTTGATGCGCGGGTGGTCCGGCGCGACGCCGTAGCGCACGAGGCCGAACGGCGCGGGCAGGCGCTCGAACAGGTCGATGCTCACGTCGAGGTCGGTCTTGGACAGGATGTCCGCGGCGTAGATCCCGGCGGGACCAGCGCCGACGATCGCGACGCGCAGTGGACGGATGCTGCTCACAGGACAGGGCGCCTTCCGGTCGAGGACGGGGGTCTCTCCCGCGCGGCCGACGGGCCGTTCCGCGTCGACCGGTGGGTACCGGCCGCAGGAGACCTCTCGATTGTACGACTGGGGTGAGGGTTGCCTCACTCGGGCCCTCTCCTCCATGACCAGGGTCTCACCGGTCTCGCCTGGTGGATACCTCGTCTTGTGATCCGGGCGAATGTAACGCCGTGGGTCAACGGTCGACGCGGAGGCTCTCCTGCACCGCGCGGATCTCCGCGGCGGCCCACGGGTGCTGGACGAGCGTGCACGTCCCCGTCGTCTGGACGAGGTCGGCCACCGGCCCGCGCGGGACGACGACCGTCCGCACCGACTGCACCAGCACCGCTCCCCCGCCGCCCTTGAAGGACGCCTCGACCCACCGCCCCGGCAGACCGTCCACGTCCACGTCACCGCCGTCGAGCTGGCGCAGCCGCGGCAGCGGCTTGAGCTTGCGCAGCACCTCGGCGTGCGCGTCGTCCAACGTCTGCTCGGCGCGGATGCGCGAGACCACGACGATGACGTTCGGGTTGAACTCCCCCTCCTCCACCTCGCGCCCGACCGCGAGCGGCAGTGCGACGTGGGGCAGCGGGACCCAGCGGTCGGGCGCGTCGAGCCGCACCCCCACGGGCGCGGGGAAGTCGTCGCTCGGGTAGCGCAGCTCGGCCATGCGTCAGGTCCTCTCGGTCGTTCTCGTCGCGCTCCGGCGGCGCGGGGCGCGCCAGCAGTCTCGCAGACCGGCGGAGCCCCGACCGCCCGGCCGGCCCGTCGGCGGGCCACGCCCGACCCCGGGCACGCCGAGGGCGCGGGACCCGTCCCGGGTCCCGCGCCCTCGGTGGAGCTCAGCGGATCAGCTGTTCGAAGCCTGCTCCTGCTGCTGCGCGTTCTGCGTGGCCTTCTGGCCCGCGTCCGTCAGCGTCTGCGCGACGTTGTTGAGCTGCGTCTGCGCGGCCGGCCAGTCGCTGCCCTTGAACTGCTGGGCGTCGGGGCCCTCCCACGGCACGCTCTGGATCTGCGAGTTCAGGTTCTGCATGGTCGTGCGGATCTCGTCCGCCTTCTGCTGCAGCGTCTGACCGAGCCCACGCAGCTCCTCGACGTTCGCGCCCCACATGCCACCAGCCATGGTGTTCTCCTTCTGTGTCTCGACCCCCACCCTGCGTGGACGTCGTCCCGTTGTCGATGGCCTCACTCAACCATCGGCCCGCGTGCCCCGTCGATGGGGAGGTGTCCCCATGAGGTCCCCGCGGGCGTCACGTCGCTACCGCGGCAGCGCGACGTGCAGCTTGCGCGCCCTCCCGGAGACCACGAGGAAGCCGCGTCCCGGCGGGAAGTCCGCGCGCCGGATCCGGCCGAGACCGGTCCCGAGCAAGGTGTCGCCGTCGAGGTCGCCGGGGGTGAGGAGCAGACCGCTGCGACCGGCCTTGAACGGCTGCGCGATCGCCCACGCCTGCCCCCAGGTCGACGACTCGGCCTCGCCCACGACGAGCTGCTCGGCACGCGTGGCGGCCCGGACGAACGCGACGAGCGGCTGCTCCGCCGGCGTCCCCGTGAACTCCGTCACCGACTCGACGAGCACAGTGAGCGTTCCCGGGCGCAGCGAGCCCCCGTCGAGCGCCTGCGTGAGCGACTCGAGGAGCGTCACGACCTCCTCGGGCGACGTCGCCGCCGTGTCCCAGGCGTCGAGCGCCGAGATGCTCGTGCGGCGCGGCGAGAGGTACACGACCCGGCCCGCGCGCGCCCGGCGCACGGCCTGGGCGATGGTGACGAGCGCCGTCGTGCGACCGCCCCCGGGCGGGCCCGAGAGCATGAACGTCCCCCGGGCCGGCAGCGCGACCGGGGCGATGTCCAGGTCGTCGAGGCCGATGGTCGGCCGGCCGCCCGTCACCTCGGGCAGCGAGTCCAGCGCGAAGCTGTCCGGGAGCCGCTCGACGCCCGGCGCCTGCTGGATGCCGAGGCGCGTCATCGCGTCGCGCAGCTTGCCCAGCTCGCGCGCCTGGAGCGCGACGTTCGGGTCGCCGCCCAGGACGGCGATCTGGACCTCGTTCTCGTCGAGCACGCCGCGTCCCGGCGGGGACGTGAGCGAGAGGACGTCCTTGGGGACGCCGAGCGTCAGGTAGTCGTCCTCGCTCGCGAGGCGCAGCACGAGCCGCTTCTGGATCGTCGAGCCGAGCGACGTCGGGACCGACGCCGCGCGGTCGCCCGCGACGACGACGTGCACGCCGACCTGGCGCCCGTCCGTCGCGATCGCGGTGAACGCGCCCCACACGGGGAACGCGTGCGCAGGCCGGAACTCGTAGGACTCGCGGAACGCGCCGATGCCGTCGACCAGCAGCAGGATGCGCGGCTCGGCGGGCGCGTTCGCGAGGCGCCGGTACTCGTCGAGGCTGCCGGCCCGGACCGCCGCGTAGCGGGCCGAGCGCTCGTCGACGAGGTCGCGCAGCGTGCGCAGCACGCGCTGGACGCGCTCCTCGTCGTCGCCCGAGATGACGGCGCCGACGTGCGGCAGGTCCTCGAGCATGCGCAGGCCGCTCGCACCGGCGTCGATCGCGTAGACCTGGACGGGGCCGCCGCGCGCCGTGATCGCCGCGGAGACGGCGATCGTGCGCAGGGTCGCGCTCTTGCCCGAACCACCCGTGCCGTAGATCGCCATGTTGCCGTCGCGGTCGGGCTCGTAGAAGACGGTGGGCTGCGCCTGGGTCGTCGGGTCGTCCTCCACGCCGAGCAGCAGCATCGTGTCGGTGCGGGGGTTGGGCAGGCGGGCGAGGTCGTAGGTCGGGGCGAGCTCGGCCAGCCACGGCTTGCGCGGCACCGGGACCGCGGCCTCCGTCGCGGCCCGCGAGATCGTCGCGACCACGCGCGCGATGTCGTTGGGGCCCGGGTCGGTGACCTCCTCGACCTCGGGCTCCGGCAGCTCCCAGCGGATGTCGGAGCCGAACGCCATCTCCTGGATGTCGATGCGCGACCGCTCGGGCTGCGCCGTCGTCCAGCCGCCGGCGTAGCCGGTCTGGAACGGCGTGATACGACCGGGACCGGTCTTCACCGCACCGCGACCCGGGATCGAGGGGTCGAAGTGCGCGGCCATCGGGATGCCGAGGATGTCGGTCGAGTCGTCCTCGTCCGCCATGCGCAGCGCGACGCGCAGGTTCGTGTTGGCGCGCAGGTTGTCCTTGATGACGCCCGCGGGACGCTGGGTCGCGAGGATGAGGTGCAGACCGAGCGAGCGGCCGCGCTGCGCGACGTCCACGACGCCGTCCACGAACTCGGGGACCTCGTTGACCAGCGCCGCGAACTCGTCGACCACGATGAGCAGGCTCGGCGGCGCGTCCGGGTCTCCCGTGCGCTCGAGGGACGCGAGGTCCTTGGCCTTCTTCCGGTTGAGCAGGTGCTCGCGGTAGCGCAGCTCGGCGCGCAGCGACGTGAGCGCGCGGCGCACGAGGTGGGGCGAGAGGTCCGTGACGAGCCCCACCGTGTGCGGCAGGTTCACGCAGTCCGCGAACGCGGCGCCGCCCTTGTAGTCGACGAAGAGGAACGTCACGCGGTCCGGGCTGTGCGCCGCGGCCATGCCGAGCACCCAGGACTGGAGGAACTCGGACTTGCCCGCGCCCGTCGTCCCGCCCACGAGCGCGTGCGGGCCCTGCGTGCGCAGGTCCAGGTAGAGCGGCTCGGTGCCCGAGTGCCCGACCAGCCCGCGCAGGTTCGTCGGCGCCTTGCGCCGCACGGGCGGCGAGCCGTCGCGCGGCGTCAGGGAGCCGTTCTCGCGCCACGCGTCGATGAGGCGGGACGGGTCCTCGGCCAGCGCGGTCCCGGCGAGGGTGAGGTAGGAGACCGAGCGCGGGAGGTCGGAGTCGTCGTCGACGGGCGCGCCGACGTCGACGACGGGGGCCAGGATGCGCGCCACCTCGTGGGCGGTCGTGAGGTCCACCGTCTCGCAGGCCACCGGGAACGACAGCCGGCCCACCCGGACCTCGCCGCTCGTGGCGCCCGCGGTGGCTCCGGGGGCGCCCGCGGCGTCGACCGTGTCCACGAGGACGAACGTGCGGCACGCGGCCGGGAGCTGCTCGACCGACGGTGCGACCCACACGACGTGCACGCCCGCGTCCGCGCCGCGCTCCACGAGGCGCGTGAGGCGCGAGCGGTCCACGGGTGCGTCGTCCTCGACGAGCACGACGACCGTCGGCAGCACCGGCTTGGGCGTGTCCTCGCCCTCCTCGGGGTCGATCGGCCCGCGCAGCTCGGCGTGCGTGTCGAGGTCGGCCCCGCGCGCCTCGACGAGGTCCTCGAGCTGCGACAGCAGGGCCTGCGCGGCGCCGGGGTTGTCGGCCAGGTGGTCGCCGCCCAGCGGGCTGTGGGGCGAGCCGGTGTGCGGCAGCCACTCGAGCCACTCCCAGTCGGCGCGCGAGCGCTGCGACGTCACGGCCGCGAGCACGAGCTCCGACGGCGAGTGCAGGCCCGCGAGCTGGACGAGGATCCCGCGCGCGACGGCGTCGACCGCGGCCCCCGCCCCGGCGACGCCGAGCGCTCCGTCCGTGCGCAGGCGCGCGACGACCGGGACGCCGGAGATCGTCGTGCACTGGGCGTGCAGCTTCTCCAGCTCGTTCCAGTACTCCGGCAGCGTGTTGTTCTCGCTCGGCTGGTCGAGCTGGGTGCGCGACGGCGCGGCGCCGAGCCCGATCCGCACCGTCAGGAACGCGTCGTGCTCCGGGCGGTGCGTCCACATCAGCCCGCCGAGCCGCCGGACCGCGTCGACCGTGTCGCCCACGGACGGAGCCTCCGAGAGGCGCACCGCGCGCTCGACGGCGTGCGTGCGGTCGATCGTCTCGCGCATCGCGACGACCCCCGCCTCGAACTGCTCGCGCTGCGCCTTGAGCTTGCGCTTGGCCTGGACCTTCTGGTCGAGGTAGTTGCCGAGCATGAGGATCGGGCTCAGCCCGACGAACACGATCGACAGGATGTTCTGCGTGACCGAGTACAGGATCGCGCCCATGAGCAGCGGCGCGACCATCGCCAGGTAGGGGAAGCGCTGCGGCTCCGGGGGCTGCGGCGGCTTGGGCGCCTTGAGCTTGCGCTCGGGGAAGCGGGCGACGACGCGCGGGGAGCGGTTGAACTCCACGACCGGGCTCGTCGGCGCGAGGCTCGTCGTGCGGTGCAGCGCGACGACCGACACGACCGTGCTGCCGATCGTCACCGTGTCCGACGACGTGAGCGTCGAGCGCATCATGCGCTGGCCGCCCATGACGAGGCCGTTCGCCGAGTTCGTGTCCGTGATCTCGATCGTCTCGCCGACCGTGAGGCGGGCGTGCCGCTTGGAGATCTGCGGGTCGCTCAGCCGGATGTCCATGTTGCGGTCGCGGCCGAGGTAGCTCGTCCCGACGGGCAGCGGGAACTCGCGGCCCGCGTCCGGCCCCTCGAGCACGCGCAGGACGGCGACGGCCGCGCCGCGGTCCTGCCCGGGGGCGTCGAACTGCTCGGAGACGCGCACGATCGACACCGTCGACCCGGAGCGCAGCCCCGCCTCCGTGAGGTCGCTCGTCGGCGACAGCACGCGCCCCTGCCCCGACCCCGACGGCGCGGTGCCGACCTGGAGCGTGAGCCGGTCCGGGACCGCCGTGCCGGACCGGGTGGGGTCGCCCGCGAACAGCGCCTCGGCGACGTCGCGCACGGTGGCCGTCGCGTCGGCCGTGACGGCGACGTTGGTCGTGCTGGCGTCCGGGCGGTGCAGCGTGAGCTTGATTCGCACGAAGGTTCCTGTTCAGGTCCGGGGAGAGGGACGGGCAGGCCGGGGGCTCCGACGGGCCGACGGCGGTGCCGAGGGCACGACCGGTCGGGGCACGCGTCGAGCGCGCCCGTCGCGGCCGACGCCGTCAGCCGCCGTCGTCGGTGAGGTCGAGCAGGGGCAGGTCGGCCGAGGTCACGAGGCGCGACGCGACGGCGTACTCGACGAGACGCGCACGACGGTTCGTCGCGAGCGCGCCGGGCCCGCCGCGCAGGCCCTTGACCCCGATCCGGTCGAGCTTGTCGCACACGTTGTCGAGCTTGCGGTTGAAGCGCGTCGTCGCCCAGCCCAGCCGGGCCGCGGCCGCGGCCGACGACGGGATCTCCGACAGTCCCGTGCCGTCGCGGCGCAGCATCGGCTCCGCCAGCGCCACGATGAGCTGCTTCTGGCTCGTGGTGAAGGTGATCATGCCGATGGTCGTCGCGCCTCCGGACTCCGCGTCCTCGGAGCGGATCTCCTGGTACGGCGCGCCATGGAGCTGCGCGGTGAGCTCGTAGGTCGTCGGCCCGGCGGTGAAGACGATCGACGTCGTCGGGAACACGATCGGAAGGCGGTTGCCCGGCGAGAGCCAGGACTGCACCCCGCCGCCCGAGTCGCACACCGTCGCGGAGATGAGCGACCCGACGTTGGCGAGCCACCAGATGCCGCCCTCGTGCGAGATGCGCAGGAAGCGGCGGTGCAGGTACGGGTTGTCCTCGATCGCGAGGTCGCCGTCCCGTCCGATGTCGAACGGGTCGCCGTCCACGGACGGGCGGAACCACTCCCCGCAGAACTCGACCGCGAGCTCGCTCACGCCGCCTCCCCCGTCACGCAGGCCTTCTGGGGCGCCGCGGAGAACTTGCCGTCCCGGTCCACGATGACCTCGATGCAGACCTGCTCGCCCGGCTTGGCCCGCAGCTCGACGGTCGTCTCGTCGAACGCGTCCTTGTACGGCGAGTCCTCGATCGGGTCGAGCTTCTTCCAGGCGAACATGTCGCCCTCCTGCGCCTTGTCCGAGTCGTACGCCCAGGTGAACGTCGCGACCTCGCGCGCCGGGTCGTACGTGCCGACCAGGTCGTTCACGGGCGGCACGAGGTCGCCCAGGTTGTCCGACGGCACGAAGTCGTCGTCCGTGGCGGCCGTCTCCTCGCCACCCCCGCCGGGGTCCGTGTCGTCCACGGTGGCGTCCGGGCGCAGCAGGAAGAACCCGCCGACAGCGACCGCGACCCCGACGACGCCGGCGAGCGTCGCCCAGAGCGCACCGCGACCGGATCGCTCCTCCGTCGGTGCGGCCGCCGCTCCGCCGTCCTCCGGCCCGGCGGGCCGGTGGACCGTGTCCTCCACCGGGGGCTGGCCCCAGGCGCCCGGGCGCCGGGCGCCGGGGTACATCCGCGACGGGTCCGTGAGCTCCGCGACGGGCGCGTGCCCGCCCGGGCCGACGGCGGACGTCGGCGTGGTGCCCGCGGTGTGCGCCGGCGCGCCCTGGCTCCAGGCCGCGGGCGCGTAGGGCTGCTGCGGGGCGCGCGGTCCGGGCTGCTGCGGCGGGGCGGCCGGTCCGGGCGCGACGGTCTGACCGGGCCACGGGGCGCCCGGCTGACCCGGGCGCAGCGGCGTCGTGGGCTGGGTCGGCCGGCTCGGGGCGACGGGCCCCGACGACGTCCCGCCCGGGCCCGAGGGGTCGATCGACACGACCTGGCGCAGGCGGGTCCCGGCGTCGTCGTCCGGCTCCTCCTCCTGCACGTGGCCCGAGTCGTCGAGCAGGTCGATCGGGGTGACCGCGTACGACAGCTCGTTCTGCACCTGCTGGAGGGCGCGCGCGAACGCGAGGACCGTCGGGTAGCGCGACCCGGGGTTCTTCGCCATCGCCGTCGCGAGCACGCGCTCGAGCGAGGCCGGCACGTCCGTGCGGCCCGTCGGGGGCAGCGGCGAGGTCTCGATGCGCGAGATGAGGTTGGCGCTCGAGTTCGAGCCGCCGGGCACCTCGAACGGCGTCCGGCCCGCGAGCAGCGTGTACGTCGTCGCGGCGAGGGCCCACACGTCCGTCGCGATGCCGCTGCGCGGCGGCTCGGCGAACGACTCGGGCGGGGACCACGGGATCGACATGCCCTCGGCGCGCGCCGCATCGTCGACCGTCGAGGAGATGCCGAAGTCCGTGAGCGCCGGGTGGCCGTACTCGGTGACGAGGATGTTCGCCGGCTTGATGTCGCGGTGCAGGATGCCCGCGCGGTGCGCCGTCTCGACGGCACCGGCGATCTGGACCGCGGTGCGCAGCGCCTCGGCGACCGAGAGCCGCTCGGTGCGGTACCGCGCGCCCAGGTTGGGCCGAGAGCAGTACTCCATGGCGAGGTACGGGCGCCCGTCGTCGGCGATGTCCGCCTCGTACATCGTGACGATCGACGGGTGCGTCGAGAGCGTCGCCATGAGGTCGGCCTCGGCGTCGAACGCCGCCCGCTGCGAGTGGCTCGACCACTCGTGCAGCAGGACCTTGACGGCGACCCGTCGGCGGGGGCGCTGCTGCTGGTAGAGGAAGACGTCGGAGAACCCGCCCGAGCCGACCAGCGAGACGTACTCGAAGCCCGTGATCTCCGGCGGCGGGGACGGCGCGCGCTTGGTGCTCACCGGATCCCCTCGAAGACGAGGGTCACGCCGTCACCGAGGTCGGCCACGTCGCCGTCGACGACCAGGACCGGCTCCGACGGGTGCAGGCGCCGCGGCGGCTGGCCGGCGCGCAGGAGCGTGGTCCCGTTGGTCGTCGCCATGTCGCTCACGAGGACGTGCCACCCCTCGAGCGTGATCTCGAGGTGCGAGCGCGAGATGTCCTGCTGCGGGCTGGGCACCGTCACCAGACGGGGCAGGTCGGCCGCCTGCGACCGGGGCGTGCGCGGGCGCCGGCCCACGACGACGGGACGGTCGAGCTCGACCGTCTGCCCCGTCGAGACGAGGACCCGCCCGAGCGGCGGACGGATCGCGAGCTCGGCGTCGCCCTCGAGGGGCCCGCCGCAGAGCGCGCACGCGTCCCGCGACGGCGGGTTCGCGTGCCCCTGGGCGCAGGTACGCGCGAGGATCTGCTGCTGGCCGGGCCCGGGCGGAGCGCTGAACGACGGCGGCGGCGGCACCGGGGCGGCGGCACCGGCGTCCTGAGCGGCCGCGCGCAGGTCCGCGATGGCGGACGAGTGCACCGTGTGGCCGTCGTGGTCGAGACCGGGGGCGGGCTCGCCCTCGGCCTCGGTCGGCTCGCCGTCGGGGTCGACGACGGTCGCGGCGCGGTGCGCCGCGGCGGGCGTCGCACCCGTCCACTCCCGCGGGACGCCCGCGATGAGCCCGTCGCTGGACGGTGCGGGCGGCGGCAGGGGCGGCTCCTCCGCGCCGGGGGCCGGGGGGACGGGCGGCATCACGGGGCTCGCCGGTGCGGGCTCGTCGTGCTCCTCGTCGTCCTCCGTGCGCACGGCCGCGTCCTCGACCGTCCGCAGGATGGTCGACCCCCACAGGTGGGCGTAGTCGTCGTCGGCCTCCTCCTCCGGCGACGCGGCCGGCTCGGGGGCCTCCGTCGCCGCCGCGGGCTCGTCCCCGAGCACGGGCGGGACCGGGGGGTCGGACTCCGGCTCGGGCGCGATGGTCTCCTCGGGCAGGCGGAGCGTCGCGCCGAGCGGCGCCGCGGTCACCACGGCGGGCACGGCCTCCTCGGCCACCGGCTCGGCCGTCTTCCCCCAGGAGGGTCGGTCCTTGCGCGCGAGGTCGACGGCGGGCGCCTCGTCCAGGGGGTCCGCGACGGCGGGCCGGGCGGGGCGCTCGGCGAGGGGCCACGCGACGGCGCCCGCGAGGACCACGCCGGAGACGAGCGGCAGCGTGGCCGCGTCCCCGAGCAGGGGCTCGCCGGCCGGCGCCTCGTCGAAGCCGCCGACGGCGCCGGTGTCGGCGCGGACGAGGAGCTCGACGACGTCGTCCAGGACACGCTCGGACCAGGTCGTGACGCCCTCGCCCTCGACCCGCACGCGGTCACCGCCGCCGAGCTCGAGGGTCACCGTGACCCGGCCGCGCGCGGCGACGTGGACGCGACGGTCCGCCACGACCGCCACCACGAACGGCGGCACCGTCCGCAGGCTCGAGCCGAAGGCGCCGGTGAGGACCTGGAGGACCTCGACGACCCCCGCGTCGGTGCCGAGCTGGTCCCAGACCTGCTCGACGAGCGAGGCATCCACCGGACCCGGCAGCACGACGACCGTGCCGCCTCGCACGACGGCGCGTGCGGTTCCCGTGACGTAGCGCAGCGTCACGTCAGACCCCCGATCTGAAGACGAACATCCCTGGGCAGCGTGTCCTCGTCGACGACCGGACCCGGTGCCGCGGCGTGGTCGCGCGGCGTCGTGCTCCCGCCGCTCGTGTCGTCGGACACGCCCGTCGCGTCGACGACGACGACTGTGATGTTATCCCGGCCGCCGGCCGCGATGGCCTCGTGGACCAGGCGCTCGGCGGCGGCCTGCGGGTCGGGCGTGGACAGCAGGACCTCCGTGATCCGCTCGTCCGTGAGCTCGCCCGTCAGCCCGTCCGAGCAGACGAGGACGCGGTCGTGCCGCTCGATCGGCAGGTACCAGAAGTCCACCTGCGGGGCGTTGCGCGAGCCGAGCGCGCGCGTCACGACGTGCCGCCGCGGGTGGGTGAGCGCCTCTGCGGGCGTCAGCAGCCCGGCGTCGACCATCTCCTGGACCTCCGAGTGGTCGACGCTCACCTGCTCGAGCTGCCCGCCGGCGAGGTGGTAGGTCCGCGAGTCACCCACGTTGACGACGAGCCAGTACGGGTTCCCGTCCTGCTCCGAGACCACCACGCCGGTGACGGTGGTGCCCGCCCCCCGGCCGGGCTCGGTGACGATGGCCTGCACGTTCTGCTGCGCGACCGCGATCCGGTCGCGGACCTCGTCCGGGGTGACGACGTCGAGGTCGGCGAGGGGCCGGAGCGCCTCGACGGCCGTCGCGCTCGCGACCTCGCCCGCCTCGTGGCCGCCCATGCCGTCGGCGACGAAGAAGACGGAGCGCGAGACGAGGAACCGGTCCTCGTTGAGGAGCCGGCGCGCGCCGCGGTGCGAGGCCGCGCCCCAGGCCAGGTGGACCTCGGCCGGCAGCTCGGTCGTCATGCGGCACCGGGGTGGACGACGATGCGGCGGTCGCCGACGTGGATCGTCGCGCCGACGGGGACACGCACGCGGGTCCCGGGCTCGGCGACGCGTGGCGGGGCGCCCGGCACCGAGACGACGGTGCCGTTGGTGGAGCCACGGTCCGTGAGCCACAGGCCGCTCGGGTCCACCCGGAGCTCGGCGTGGGTCTTGGACACGGACCGCGTGGGGTCGTCCACCGCGACGAGGTTCCACGGCCCGTCGTCGGGCGCCTGCGGGTTGCGACCGAGCAGCGTCGGACGGTCGACGGCGCGGCGCTCGCCCGACTCGAGCTCGATGACGACCGACACGTCGGGCGCGGGCTCCATGGCGCGGACGTCCCGCGCCGTCATGCGCGTGCTGTCCCACTCCGCCTCAGCGGGCTCGGGCGTGGAGGCGGCTGCGGGTGCGGTGGCGGTGGGCCTCGCGGCGGGCGCGGGCGTGGGCTGCACGGGCGCGGCGGGGGCCGACGGCGCGGCGGCACCGACGGGCGCGGGGCCTCCCCCGACGCCGGGGACGCCGGTGATCAGGCCGTCGCCCACGGGTGCGGCGGACGACGGGAACGCCCAGGGGTCCGGGACGGGGGCGGCAGCCGCCGGCGCCGGCGGGGCGAACGCGCCCGGGGCGGGCGTCGCGGCGCCCTGGCCGCCGAGCGGTGCGGGTGGGTAGGGCGCGTAGCCGGCCTGGGCCGGTGCGGGTGCGTACCCGGGCTGAGGCGCCGGTGCGTACCCCCCGGCCGTGCCGTGCCCGGGGCTCGAGGACGCACCGCTCACGAGCGAGGCGACCCCCTCGTAGCCCGCGACCGACGAGGACGCGGGAGCGACGCCGCGCACGTCGAGGACGAGGGAGCGGCCGGCCTTGTCGTGCCAACCCTGCGACCGGCCCGAGGAGTCGAAGCCCGGGCTGAGCAGGACCACGAGGATCCCGCCGGCCGGCACGACGCCGACGATGATCCAGCGCAGCGCGGCCCGGCCGAAGCCGATCGGCTGGCGCGTCCCCGCGTCGACCGTGCGGATGCCCGTGAGGAGGTTGCCGAGCGTCTTGCCCGTCGAGCCCTCCCAGAACCACACACCGACCCACCATGCGAGGGCCAGGACGCCGGCGACCACGTAGACGACGAGCATCTTGCCGATCAGCGCGGCGGCCTCGTCCTGCGTCACGACCTGGACGCTGCCGAGCGGCGCTCCGACGATCGCGAGACCCGCGACGACGACCACCAGCGCGACGAGGCCCGGGACGGCGACGTCGACCACGTAGGCGAGGAAGCGTCGGCCTCGCCCGGCGAACGGGGCGGAGGCCAGCGACGACGACGGCGCGGGTGCGGGCTGGCCGAACGCCTTCTGCGTCGCGGCGTACACCTCGGGCTCCGTCGTGGTGTCGGGCGCCGAGTGCGGGGCCACCGCGTACGGGAGGTCCGACCCCGCGCGCGCGGCGACGGCCTGGACGCTCCCGACCGGGCCAGCGGCGGGCTCGGCGACCGGGCGCCCCGTCCGGGGGAACGGCTGTCCGCACACCGCGCAGAACGCGGACCCCGAGGACTGCGCGGACCCGCAGGCGGCGCACGTCACGTCGCTCATGACTCGTCTCCCTGTCGTCTCGTCGGCTCCGACGACGACCCTGCCGCCGGGGGCACGGCGCCACCCTTCGTGCCGGCGCGGCGGCCGGGCAGCCACCGACGCAGACCCGAGGAACCGGAGGCCGAGCGCACGGACCGCAACGAGAGTGCGGCACGGACGCGGGCGCGGCGGTTCACGGAGGAGCGTAGCCCCCCGACGACCGTGTCCACGTCCGCCCAGAAGGCGTCGATCTCCTGCTCCGTCGGCTCGCCCTCGCCGAAGACGGTCGCGTCGGCCCGGTGCGCGAGCGGGATCGTCGCGGTCGCGCCGTAGGCCTGGGTGAGGAGGCCGGCGCCCTCGCGGCGCGTGGAGCCCGGGGGAACGGGCGTCCCGAGGTCCGTCGCGGTGTCGAGGACCTCGCGCCAGCCGCCGCTCACCCGGTCCACCGGACGCGCCGCCGCGCGGCGTCGGGCCCGACGGCGCGCCTTGTAGGCGAGCACGAGGATCACGGGCAGGGCGAGGAGCGCCAGGGGCACGACCACGGCGACCGCGACGAGGGCGGCCTGGCCCCAGTCGAAGCCGTCGCTCTCGGCCTTCTCCTTCTCCTCGTCGTCGACCTTCCCCGCCTCGGCCTCGGCAGGCTCCTCCGGCGGCTCCGGGTCCTCGAGGATCGGGGGCTTGGGCACCTGGAGGCTCTTGGGCTCCGGCTGGATCTTGTTGTCCTCGTCGGGGATCGCCGTGACCGGCACCCACCCGTAGCCGACGAACGGCACCTCCGCCCAGGCGTGCACGTCGGTCCCGGTCGCCGTGAACGGCTCGCCCGGCTCGAGCGGGTTCTTCTCCAGGTCGGGGTAGAAGCCCATGACGACGCGCGCCGGGATGCCGGCCTGGTTCGCCATGAGCGCGAGCGCGACGGCGAACTGCTCGTCGTCGCCCACCATCTCCTCGTCCGCGAGGAGGGTGTCGATGCGCTCCGCCGAGTGGCCCGGCCGCGAGGGCGGCTGGGTGTCGAGACCGCTGGAGAACACACCGCTCGCCACGAGGCCGTCGCGGAGCGCGAAGAGCTGGTCGACGGGCTCGGTCTCCTCCCCCATGAACTGCGCGGCCTTGCCCGCGAGCGACGCGGGCAGCGCGTCCTTCGGCGGGGTGGGGACCTCGATCGACTGGTCGATCGCGCCCGCCCGGAGGTCGTCCTCGGTGGGCTCGACCGTGACGAGCGTGTCGAGCGTGTACGAGTCGCCGGGGCGCAGCCCGGCGGTCGTCAGCGCGGTGCCCGTCGTCGAGTTGTAGTACGTCGTCTCGCCGAGCTCGCGCGCGCGGTCGCCCGCGTAGGTGATGCCCTCGAGCGTGCCGACGTCGGGCACCCACACGCCGGTGTAGTCGCCGACCTGGACGTCGACGCGCGTCGGCGTCCCGGACGCGACCGTGGCGATCTCCTCGCCCGCGCGGGTGTAGACGCCCGAGCCGGGCAGCCCGCTGGAGACGTCGTAGACGACGCCGTTGTAGGTGTCGAGACCGGCGAGGCGCACCTTGGCGCCCGCCGGGAGCCCCCGCACGGTGAACAGCTCGTCCTCACGCATGTCCTTGGCGTACTTGCGGAACGCCGTGAGCGGGCTCACGTACTCGTGCAGGTCGAGCGGCGGCACGACCGTCTCGCGCAGCACCGTGCGCGGCTCGTCCGGGAGCAGCACGGGCGCGGCGAACGCCGCCGCGACCCCGCCGACGACGAGCATCGCGGCGCCCGTGCGCACGCGGTGCCACCAGAGCCGCCGCGTCGCGGCCTTGCTCGCCTCGGTCGTGATCTGGTGCGCGCCGAGCCGGGAGGCGGTGACCCGCCAACCGGCCCACAGCAGGCCCACGC
The DNA here is from genome assembly GCF_059758455.1 of Cellulosimicrobium sp. GQ32. Classification (NCBI taxonomy): domain Bacteria; kingdom Bacillati; phylum Actinomycetota; class Actinomycetes; order Micrococcales; family Promicromonosporaceae; genus Cellulosimicrobium; species Cellulosimicrobium sp. GQ32. Next base: position 468,614 of record NZ_JCAXEP010000003.1, read on the forward strand.
CGCCGACGACGAGACCCTGCGCCACCGGGAACGCCGCGATGACGGTCCCGAGCAGGATGACCCCGACGAACGCGACCACGACGGGCACGAGGGCCCACTCGGCGCGGCGCGCACGCCACGCGATCGTCCCTGCGAGGAGCGCGGTGGCGAGCATGAGGAGGTACGGGACGACCGCGAGCTCCGGGAAGGAGTGCAGGGGCGGGACCGTGGTGACGAACTCCTTCCAGCCCGTGACGGCGCCACGGAGCAGGTCGGTGATCGTCTGGAGCGACGGGACGACCCCGCCGATCGCGTCGGCCGGGAGCGCGAGCGCGCCGCCGAGGAGCAGGTAGGCGACGACCGCGACCACGAGGACCGCGGCGGCCGACCACCGGCGCCAGGCCCCGAGCCAGGCGACCAGGAGCCCGACGACGGCACCGCCGGCGGCCGGGACGAGGTATCCGGTCGACCCCCACACGGGCCCGAACCCGACCGCGACCGCGCCGAGGACGAGGACCAGCGCGAGCGCGTCGACGGCGCCGAGGGCCGTGAGCGCCCGCGGAGCGTCGGCGCCGCGCAGCCGGGTCGTGTTGCGCTGGGAGGTGCCGGAGGACGGGGCCGGCGTGCCGACCGGGGTGGCGCGGCGCGAGCCGCGCGTCGTGGTGCTGGGCGCGCTCATCAGTCGTTCAGCCTCCGCAGGGCGAGGGGGAGCTCGCCGAGCTCGCCGATGGTGAGGACGACGAGCTCCGCGATCGCGTGCCGGCTGAGCGAGGCCCCGGGGACGCACTGGATCGCCATGACGCGGACGTCCTGGGGAAGCCGGGCGGACGCCGCCCGCAGCTCGGTGGGCGTCACCTTGCTGCCGACGATGAACGCCACGACCGACGCGTCGCTGATCGTCAGGCCCGCGACGCGGGCGACGTCGACGAGCGACGTGCGCTGCGCGCGCGTCTCGACGCGCGCGAGGTCGTCGAGCAGGCGCGTGCGGTGGTCGCCGCGCAGGTTGCCGTCGTTGACGAGGACCGTGACGCCGCGGTCCTCCTTGATCGCCTGGAGCCCGAGCGACCCGCACGCGCTCACGGCGAGCTCGAACTCGTCGTCGTGCGCGTAGTCCTCCGCGCGCGTGGAGAGGAGGACGGCGAGGTGCGACCGGCGCGTCTCCTCGAACTGGCGGACCATGAGCTGCCCCGTGCGGGCCGTCGTCTTCCAGTGGATGTGCCGGCGGTCGTCCCCCGGGACGTAGTCGCGCAGCGCGTGGAACGAGACGTCCGAGTTGGAGATGTCCGTCGTGACGCGGCCCTCGAGGTCCTTGAGGAAGCCGGTGGACGAGCCCGACAGGTTCTTCACGCGCGGGTGGACGAAGAGCTCCTCGGGCTCGGTCCAGACGACCTCGCGGCGCAGCAGGCCGAGCGGGTCCGCCCGCACCGAGCGGACGGGTCCCACGGAGATCACCGAGCGCCGGTGCGTCGGCACCGTGAAGATCTCCTCGTGGCTCGCCTGGGGACGCAGGCGCGGCACGGGGAACGTCGCCATGCCCTGACCCACCGGGAGCTCCATGACCGACGGGAGCAGCGGCCGCCCCGAGTCGTTGCGCACGTCGAGCCGCCCCACGGCGCGGTCGCCGACCGTGACGCGCTGCTGCGCGAGGTCGAGCACGACGGCGTAGCGGAAGCGGCCCAGCACGAACGCGACCGCGGCGAGCAGCGACACCGTGAGCAGGATCGCCACCACGAGCAGCTCGAGCCACGAGAGGGCCAGCCCGGCCCACCACGCGCCGACCGTGACGACGAGCGCGGCCCAGCCGAACGGGCTGACCGCCGACGTCACCGGCTCGACCGCGCGCGTCACCGGCGCCAGCGCGCGACCGATCGGCGCGGCGACCCGGGCGAGGGGCGCCGCGAGGGGACGGAGCAGGCCGGCGAGGGCCGACGACGCGGGTGGCGTGCCGGTCCTGCCGCTCGGGCGGCCGGAGCGGGGGCTCGGGCGGCCGGTCGAGGGGCCGTGTGAGGCGTTCATGCGGTGTGCTCTCGATCGGTACGGGGGAGGACGTTCCGCCGGTCGTGGTCCGCACGGCAGCGCGGACGGGCGGGGTGGGCGGGCGGCGTGGGAAGCGCCGCGCGTCCGGTCAGGCGGAGCGTCGCTCCTGCGGCGCCGCGACGTCGGCGAGGAGGCGGCCGAGCACGGCCTCGTTCGTGGCGCCGGCGAACTCGGCCTCCGGGTCGAGCACCAGGCGGTGCGCCCAGGCCGGCTGCGCGAGCTCCTTGATGTCGTCCGGCAGCACGTAGTTGCGGCCGTGGGCCGCGGCCCAGACCTTCGCGCAGCGCACGAGCGCGAGCGAGCCACGGACGGAGACGCCGACCCGGACCTCGGGCGCGTTGCGCGTCTCCTCCGCGAGGCGGGAGACGTACTCGAGCACCGCACCGTCGACGTGCACGCGCGCCGCGAGCTCGGCCATCTCCGTCACGGCCTGCGTGGTGATGAGCGGCTGGAGCGCCTTGCTCCGGTCGCGCACGGCGGCACCCGAGAGGATCTCCACGGTCGACGCGTGGTCCGGGTACCCGATCGACGCCTTCATGAGGAAGCGGTCGAGCTGGGCCTCGGGCAGCCGGTAGGTGCCGGCCTGCTCGATGGGGTTCTGCGTCGCGATGACCATGAACGGGCGACCGACCTCGTGGCCCACGCCGTCGACGGTGACCCGCCCCTCCTCCATGACCTCGAGGAGCGCGGACTGCGTCTTGGGCGACGCGCGGTTGATCTCGTCCGCCAGCACGATCGACGCGAAGATCGGGCCCTGGTGGAACTCGAACTTCCCGGTCTTCTGGTCGTAGATCGTCACGCCGGTGACGTCCGACGGGAGCAGGTCCGGCGTGAACTGGATGCGGTTGTTCGTGCCCTGGACGCTCGCCGCGAGGGCGCGGGCGAGCGACGTCTTGCCGGTGCCCGGCGCGTCCTCGAGGAGGATGTGGCCCTCGGAGAGCATGCACGTCAGGGTCAGGCGCACCACGTGCGCCTTGCCCAGGACGGCCTGGCCCACGTTGCCGACGAGGCGGTCGAAGGTCTGAGCGAACCAGGTGGCCTGCTCGGGGGTCATGGTGGTCATTCGTCGCTTTCCGTTCGCTGTGCTGGAGGCGTTCTCGGAGGTCGTCGAGCCGCTAGTACCAGGTCATGGAGTTCGTGTTCCCGATGGTCGTGTCGATCCGGACCGCGGTCCCCGGCCCACCCCACACGCACTGCTGGCCGCCGGAGTAGTTCCCGTTCCCGTCCGTGCGCAGGGCGCGCCCCTGGGCGTCGTAGCTGTAGTTGCCCGAGCCGATCCGGTTGCCGCCGGCGTAGCAGGTGCTGCGGAACGCCGTGTTCGGCGGCCCGTCCTTGATCGTCAGGTACAGCTCGGCGCACGAGGAGTGCGAGCAGTAGCCGGGCCAGTTCCCGTCCGGGAGCTTGTGGTTGCTGCCCTTGCTCACCGTGAACACCGGCTCGGGCTTCTTGTCGGACGTCGCGGACCGGCAGGTCTCCTTCGCCGCACCCTCCGTGGGCGTGACCGTGACGCAGATCTCGCGCGTCGCCGAGTAGCCGACGCTCAGCGTGCCCGAGCCCGACTTCGCGCTGGACTGCACCGCGCCGCGGACCGACACGCTGTAGTCGCGGCCGTTGTCCGAGGTGGACCAGCGGTAGGAGATGCTCTGGTCGCCGCCGGTCATGGTCACGTCCGGCGCCGGGATCGGGCCGTACGGCGACTCCCGGTTGGCGGTCGCCGCCGCCCCGGGCTCGAGTGCGCCGTCGACGTCCGCGACCGCGCGCACCTTGATCGAGTACGGCGAGCCGTTCGTGAGGCCCCCGACGATCTTGTTGCCGCCGAGCGCCTGCCAGCCGCTGCCCGCTTCGTACTGGTAGGAGATCTCCTCCGCCCGGACGCCGTTGCCCGACGCCGCGCCGAACGAGAGCTGGATCTGGCCGTTCGTCCCGTTCGCGTCGGCGCTGAGGTTGGACACCGTCCCCGGGGTCGCGAACGCACGGACCGGGTCGGACGCCGGCGAGAACTCCGCGTCACCGAACTTGTCGGTGGCCTTGTTGTGCGCCTTGACGCGGAACGTGTAGCCGGTGGTGTCGGCGGGCACGCCGAGGGTGGCCGACGTGGCGCCTCCGGCAGCGGTCGCGGTCCTGACCACAGAGCCGCCCTGCACGGCCTCGACGGTGTAGGAGGTGATCGCCGCACCGTTGTCGTCCGGCGCCGCCCACGAGACCTGCATCTGCGACGTGTCGCCGATGGAGGTGCGCTTCGCGGAGGGCTTCCCCGGCGCCGCGGGCTTGCCCGCGGGCGTCTCCGCCGCCGAGTACTCCCCCCAGTCCGACGGGTCCGGGGCGAGGTTGTTCGCCCGGACGCGCACCTTGTACGCCACGCCGTTCTGCAGCCCGTCCCAGGTCACGGACGTGCCGGTGAGCGCGGTCTTCTGGACGGCCCCGGCCGGCGGCGCCGGCGAGATCTCGAGGTCGACCGTCTGGATGGGAGAGCGGTCGGTGTAGGCCTGGTTGGTCCACGTGACGGTGAGCGACTGGTCGCCGAAGTCGAGGGTGGGCGCAGCGGGCGGGTCGGGCTTCTCGTCCGGGCGCGCGACGGCGGAGGCCGGGGAGGCGGGGCCGTCGCCGACGGCGTTGGTCGCGAAGACGGTGAAGGTGTACTCGACATTGTTGGTCAGGCCGTCGAGCGTGCACGTGGTGGTGCCGCAGGCCTTCTCGTAGCCGTTCTGGGAGCGCACGGTGTAGCCGGTGATCTCGGCGCCGTTGTTGTTCGGCGGGTCCCAGGACAGCACGACCGTCTTCGAGCGGACCTCCTCGACCTGCGGCGTCGCCGGAGCGTCCGGCTTGCCGAGCACCGTGAGCTGGATGCGGCCCTCGACCTCACGGTCGGGATCCTTCGTGGCGTCCTGCACCCGGTACCGCACGACCATGACGCCGATGAAGTCGTCACGAGGTGTCACGGTGACCTGGTCACCCGCGACGCTCGGTGTGCCCTGCCCGGTCTCGACGACCGCGTCGACGAGCTTCAGCGGGGTGTCGGGGAAGGGGTTGGAGTCGTTGGCGAGCACGGGGACGGTGGTCGGCTTGCCCTGGTGGGCGTCGTCGACGGTGTCCTGGTTGGCGCGCGCGAGGGGTCGGGTGGAGGCGACGACGGTGAGGGTCGCGGTGCCCTCGACCGGG